>CAMFHP010000088.1 GCA_945952225.1 uncultured Myxococcaceae bacterium | reverse complement strand
GGACATGTCATGTCTGGTGAGCGCGCTCACGATGCCCACGTTGAAAGGGCTGGTCTCAGGGTCTTTCGCGACATAAAGTCCATCCGTCACGATGCGCTCAATGGTGGGTGTCCATGAGCCTTCCTCCCGCTCGGGTGTGAGAGGGCGCGCTACTTGTTCTTGACCTGGTTCGAGGTCCAGCGATTGTTTGCTCAGCCTGGGCCTCGGCCCGCAGCCTTTCCCCGTCAACCCGAGCAGGTCGACAGCGCTCGTGGGGTTGTCGACGTATGCGTAGAGATTGACGCCGCCCGCCG
The DNA here is from genome assembly GCA_945952225.1 of uncultured Myxococcaceae bacterium. Taxonomy (GTDB): domain Bacteria; phylum Myxococcota_A; class Polyangia; order Polyangiales; genus CAISKJ01. Next base: position 36,544 of record CAMFHP010000088.1, on the reverse strand, counting down.
TCCCCAATGGGTCGCTCTCGATGTAGCGCCCCGTCCGCACGTCGTACCAGCGGAAGCGGTTGTACTGGAGGCCGATCTCGTCGTCCCACCAGTGCCCCGGCCAGCGTCCCTGGTAGCGCAGGCCCGCGTGGTCGGTGACCATCGCGGTGCCCCACGCCTCGACGGGCGTCGCGGTCCACACGACCTCGCCGCGCGCGTCGCAGATGAGCCGCGGGTGCCCCAGCGCATCGCCGTGCACGGTGTACGAGTCGCGTCCGCCGCCCACCGCGCTGCGGTCGTCGTCGAAGCCCACGGCACGAGCGCGTCGTGGCCCGCGTAGACGTACACGCGGGTGAGGCCGTCGAGGCGACGCTCGGCGGCGAGGCGCTCGCCGTCCCACACGAAGGTCGTCTGCGCGTCGCCACACCACGACGACACGCGGCGGCCCAGCGCGTCGTAGCGGCAGGTCCATGACGGACGGCCGTCGCTCACGATGACCGACACCCGACGCCCGAGCGCGTCGTGCTCGTAGCGCACGCTCGCGTCGCCGAGCTCGCGCAGGGCCAGTGCGCCCAGCGCGTCGTACGCCCATCGCTCGTCGTCGACGCCGACCAGCAGGTTGCCCGCGGCGTACGTGAGGTGTCGCGCGCCGGGCCGCGAGAGCAGGTTGCCCTCGGCGTCGCGCGGGTGCTCCACGATGCGTCCGTCTTCGAAGCGCTCGGCGCGCAGCACATGGTCGGCGTCGACCTCGTACTCGACGCGTCCGCGGTCACGCTCGCGGGACGCCAGCAGGTCGCCCTCGGCGCTCCACACGTACGCGCCCTGCCACAGCACGCGCGGCGCTTCGTTCGCGCGCTCATGCCACAGGCACCGGGCCACGAGGCGGCCGCCGGGGGCGTACTGCGAGAGCTCGCGCACGCCGTTGTCGTGGTGGTGCAGCACCTGTCCGACGCGGTCGCGCAGCAGCACGTGCACGTGGCCCGCGGGGTCGGTCATGCGCGCGCCGCCGCCCGACAGTGCCGTCCACGCGGTGTGGAACGTGTCGAGCGCGACGCTCTCGACCAGCGCGTCGGACGCGTCGTAGCGGTGAACCACACCACCGTGTTCGGTGTGGCGGTCCTCGAGGCGTCGTCCGTCGACGAGGTGCTGTTGCACCACGTCGTCGCGCCACCGCTGGGTGTCGTCATCCCAGCCCGAGCTCGCGCGGCGCACGCGGCCCTGCGGGTCGTACTCGAACGCGTGGCGCGTGCCGTCGGCGAGCGTGCGACCGAGCGGGAGCTCGTGGTCTTCGCCGTGGTGCCAGGCCACCGGCGGCGGCGCGTCTCACGCAGCAGGCCGCGCTCGTCGAAGACGTAGGTCAGCGCGCGTCCGCTGTCGTGCGCGACGTCGACGAGGCGGTCGCGGGTGTCGTATGCGTCGCGGCTCGTTGCGCCGCCGGGCCCGATCACCGCCGTGACACGCGCGCTGCTGTCGTACTCGAAGCGCGTCGCGGAGCCGTCGGCGCGGAGCTCGGCGCCGAGGAGGTTCCACGACACCGCGGTGACGGGGTGCCGATGCCCGTCGCGGTCGATCCACGCGACGAAGGTGTCCGCGGTGCCCAGCGTCGTTCGGAGCCCCTTGCGACGAGGTGCTCGCGAGCCCCGATTCGTGCAACGGAGCACGCCTGCGGGGGCGCCGGGGGCGTTTCGCGAAATGCCTATCCGAGCGGGGTTTGTCGTCGCCCACACGTTCTGGCGACCGCCGCGCGGACTGTCACGCCCGTGGCACAGAAACAATGCACGAAAGGGCGCTTCCAACCGCCATTCGGCGCACTCGGGGGATCTGGCACGAGGCCCTTCGAAACGCGAAAGCCCTTCCGGGGAAGGGCTTTCAGTGGTGCCGACGGTCAGAGTTGAACTGACGACCTTGGGATTATGATTCCCCTGCTCTAACCAACTGAGCTACATCGGCAACGGGGAGCGCGACTCTACTCAGCGAGATTCGCGCGTCAACAACTTTCGTCTCGAAATGTGCCCTTCTGGCACCACCCGCGGGTCGTGTAGAAAGGCCGCCACCCATGACCGAGATCTCCGCGGCGGAGCGCGACCGGCTTCTGGAGCACTTCGGTCGCCGTTACAACAACGGCGACGTGATCTTTCGTGAGGGCGACACCGCCCGCGAAGTCTTCATGCTGCAAGAGGGGCGCGTGCGGATCGTGAAGCGCGTCCGAACCGTCGAGCGGTCGTTGCAGATCCTTCGGCAGGGAGACCTCTTCGGCGAGGGCGCGCTGCTCCCCGGAACGCAGCGGACGTCGAGCGCCGTGGCCCTCTCCGACGTGGTGGTGCTCGCGCTCGATCCCGAGACCTTCAACATGCTCCTCTCGGGCAGCACCGCGGTGGCGACGCGGCTCGTGCAGCAGCTCGTACGAAGGCTCCGCGACGCGGAAGACCAGATCGAGAACATGCTCCTCCGCGACCACCAGTCGAAGGTGGTCAACGCCCTGCTCCGTCTGGCCACCGACGCGGGTCGCACCACGGGCAGCGCGCAGGTGTCCGTCACCCCGCTGGAGCTCTCGGCCCGCGCGGGCCTCGACGTCGAGACCGTGAAGCGCACGGTGATTCAGCTCCGTGAGGGCCACTACATCCGCATCGTCGACGAGAAGGTCGCCATCGACGACCTCGACGCCCTGCGCCGCCTCTTCACGCTCCTCGGCATGAAGGAACAGGTCCGCGCCTGACCCCCCGGGCGCACCGAGGCCCGCGTGGCCTTCGGGCGCATCGCCGCCCGCGTGACCCGTCGACGCGCCCCTCCCGTTGCGCCGCCGCAGCGTTACGCCGCCCGGATCATTGCAGTCTGGCCACCACGGTCGCCATGACCGCGACGCGAACACCATGGTGTCGGTTGTTCAGTGGAATCGCCCGAAACGCTTGTAATCAAGCGGTTTCCGTGATCCACACGCGGCCCGCTTCGGTCGGGACCCTGTCAAATTTCGGGTTGACCCGCGAACGCGGCCTCGGATATCTCCCACGGGTCAACGTGCTCTGGATGCGTTCGTGAACCAACGACTTCTTCATGCCGTGCGGCTCACGCGCTCCATCTCGGGCACGACCCTGGGTCTGCTCTTCGCGCTCGGCGTTGCGGGATGGTCCTGCACCGGGGTGAGCGAGGAGGCGCGGGCCCGGTCGGCGGCAGACGTGGACCACGGGCTCGGCTACCTCCAGGAGTGTGATGCGCAGGGGCGTTGCAACGTCGCTGCGGCCATCATCGCCTGGGAGCGCGCGATCCGATTGGATCCCGAGAACGCCGACGCCCATCGGTACCTGGGCGCGCAGCTCCTGGTGCAGGGGTCGTACGAGCGGGCGGAGTCGCTGCTGCGTCGGGCCATCACGCTCTACGAGTCTGGGGCTCGCGAAGACGAACGCCAGCGGGCGCCCCTCGCCGAGACGCGCAACACCCTCGGCGTGCTGCTGATGAACACCGCGCGCACCGACGAGGCGCTCGGGCTGTTCCGACAGGCCGCCGAAGAGATCACCTACTCGACGCCCCACCTCGCGTGGGGAAACGTCGGCTGGGCCCTGCTTCGCAAGAACCGCTACGACGACGCGCGCCAGGCGCTGGAGCGCTCGGTGAACATCCAGCCGCGCTTCTGTGTGGGCTGGTCGCGGCTCGGCGAGGCCTGGTACCACCTCAATGACTTTGGTCACGCGCTCGAAGCGCTGGACCATGCTCTGGATGCGTCCCAGCCGGGGTGCGACCGCAACCAGAGCGCCTGGCTTGAACGGGCGAGGGTGCGCATTCAATTGCACCAGGCCGATCGGGCCCGCGACGACCTCCAGCACTGCATCGCGCTCGACGCGACGAGTGCCGAAGGTCGGGAGTGCGCGGACCTGGGCAGGTCGGTGGCGCCGTGATGCGTGCACTCTGTAGCAACCCCCTCTGCCGCGGCTCCGCTGCGTCCCCCACTCCCGGCGGACGCACGGAGGGGCGGCAGACCAGCGCGCGCGGGTCGATCGTCAGGCGCGACGCGCAGAGGTTCTGATGGAGACGATGGGCACCTGGCTTCGGCGTGAGAGGGAACAGCGCGGCATCGCGCTGGAGGAGATCGCGGACACCACGCGCATCCCCGTGAAGACCCTCGAACTCATCGAGACGGGGCGCTTCGACGAGCTGCCAGGCGAGACCTTCACGAAGGGCTTCCTCCGGGCGTATGCGCGCTCGGTGGGCGTCCGCTGCGAAGACGTGCTCGCCCGCTACGGCATGGAGATCCGCGCCCGCGACGTGCAGCCCGTTCCCGTGCGCCTCTCGATCCCCCCGCAGGATCGCGGCCGCCGCTTCGGCCTCGCGATCGCGCTCGTCGTGTTCGCCATCCTCGCCACGCTCGCGATGTCGTTCCTGCTCCGCCCCCGCACGCAGGATCGCCCCGAGCAGCTCTCGCAGTCGTCCTCCGTCGAGGCCGTCTCCCGCGCCTGAGGGCCTCCGCAGCCCTCAGCACCCATCACCCGCACACCACCGTCGTGTCGACGCGCAGCGCCCGCGGGTTCGTGCTCGATCGCAGACCCTTTCGCGAACACGACCTCCGCGCGGAGCTCCTGCTCGACGACGGCGACCGCCTCGACGTGCTGTGCCCCTCGGGCCAGCGCTCGAAGCAGCGCTACGCCGGCGGCCTCACGCCCCTCGCGCTGCACCACTTCAACCTCACCGCCAACGCCCGCGGAACGCGCCTCGACGACGCCCGCATCGAGCGCGCGTGGCCCGCGCTCCTCGCCGACCTCACGCGCCAGACCGCAGCCCTCGCAGCCACGGGATTTGTGCGCGAAACCGTGGGCCCTTCACCGGGCGACGGCACCGTGTTCCTGCTGCTCGGTGAGCTCTACGAGCACCTCGCGACGGGCGCGCCCGCGGCGCCGCGGCTCGTGCGCTTCGTGTGGGAGGTGCTCGACCACGGCGGACACCTCCCGGCCCTCGACCGCTGTGTGCGCTGTCAGTCGCCCGCACCCGAGGGCGCGCTGGTCACCGTCGATCCGCCCGCGGGCGGCGTGGTGTGCCGGTCGTGCGGCGGCGGTCCGTACCGTCTGCGCGCGTCGGATCGGTCGGCGATTCGCGCGGTCGCGCACGGTGATTTCACGCGCTGGGAGCCGACGTTGATGTCCGTGTTCGTGCGCGTGATCGAGGGCGCATCGCCCGAGGGCGCAGCGCTGCTCGCGCGGGCCGACGAGGTGTTTCGACGGCCCGGCGCGGGAGGGTGACCGCTACGCCTCGGGGCAGCGATCGATCAGCGTGCGGAGCGTCGGAGCGCGGCGTCCGTCGCGCGCGTCGGGCACCTCGCGCACGAGGCGATGGTGCACGAGCTGGGCGCTGAGAATGCCCAGAAAGGCCATGTTGTCGGCGTTGCTCAGCGCGCCCTCGCGCGTGCGCGCGACCTTCTCGTAGAGGCTGCGGGCGAGGGTGGGCTCGAAGAGTCCGGCGTCGCGGAGTGCGTCGGGCGAGAACATCGCGTCGACGTAGTCGGGCGCACCGGGGCCCACGAAGCACACGGCGTCGGGCGCGCGGTACGGCTGCTTGGGGCGCGAGAGGATCTCGTCGGGCACGAGGCGCATCGCGGCGCGCTTGAGGAGGTACTTCTCGCGCAGCACGAAGAGCTTGTGGTCGGGCGGGAGCGCGTTCGCGAGGGCCATCACGTCGGCGTCGAGAAAGGGGAAGCGACCCTCGACGGAGTGGGCCATCAGCACGCGGTCTCCCTGCGACGAGAGGATGTACGGCGAGAGCAGGGTCTCGATCTCGAGGTACTGCGCGCGACCGAGCGGGTGCCACCGCGCGAAGTCATCGGGCAGCGTGCGCACGAGGGCTTCGACGGGATCCCCCGCGCGCGCCGCGGCAGCGCTCACGTCGGGCGCGAGGAAGCGCTGGAGGGCCGCGGCGCTCGTCCACCGCGGGTCGTGCGAGAAGGTGGGCGCGTCGGGGCGGTCGAGGCCGCGGGCCCAGAAGCGAAGCGAGAGTCCACGCGACGCCGCGGGCGAACGCGCGAGCCACGGATAGAGCCGATCGAAGAGGCGCGGACGCAGCGTGGAGTCGGGGTGACGCGCCCAGAAGCGTCGCACGCGCGCCTCGCGAAAGAGGTCGTAGCCGCCGAGGAACTCGTCAGACCCTTCGCCCGTCACCACCACCTTCATGCCCTCGCGCGCGACGAGCGACGAGAGCAGGAACAGCGGCGCGGGGCCCGTGCGAAGCAGCGCGCGTTCGGTGTGAAAGATCACGTCGGGCAGCGCGCGGGCGATGTCTCCGCGCGTGGCGACAATCTCGTGGTGCGTGCTCCCGAGGCGATCGGCCATGAGCCGTTGAAAGGGCGTCTCGTCGAACTCGGCGTCTTCGAAGCGCAGCGAGAACGTGTGCAGTCGACCGGGCACCGCCTCGCGCGCGAGCGAGGCCACCACGGCGCTGTCGATGCCGCCCGAGAGGTACGCGCCCACGGGAACATCCGCGCGCACCATGCGGAGCCGCGTCGCGTCGCGAAGGGCCGTGAGCAGACGGTCGGCGTCGGCCTCGACATCGCCCGCGGTGACACGCTCCGTCGGGAAGCTCGGCGACCACCAGCGGCGCTCGTGCACGGCGCCGTCGGCGCGGTAGATCCGCACGCTGCCCGGCGGGAGCTCATGCACGCCTTCGAAGAGCGTGCGCGGCGCGCGGGGCGCCCAGAACGTGAAGGTCTCGGCGAGGCCCGCGGGGTCGATCGCGCGGCGCACCTCGGGGTCTTGAAAGAGCGCCTTCACCTCGCTCGCGAAGCGCACGCGGCCGCCGCCGTGGTGCACGTGCAGCGGGCGCACGCCCACGCGGTCGCGGGCGAGCACGAGGGTGCGGTCGAGGGAGTTCCACAGCGCGAAGGCCCACTGGCCGTTGAAGCGCGGGAGGCAGCGCTCGCCCCACTGCTCCCACGCGTGCACGATCACCTCGGTGTCGCTGCGCGTGCGGAACGTGTGGCCCAACGCGGCGAGCTCCTCGCGCAGCTCGACGTGGTTGAAGATCTCGCCGTTGAACACCACGTGGAGCGTGCCGTCTTCGTTCGCGAGGGGCTGCTGTCCCGACGCGAGGTCGACGATCGAGAGCCGCGTGTGCCCGAGCGCCGCGTGACGGTCGCGGTAGAGCCCGAACTCGTCGGGGCCGCGGTGCAGCAGCGCGCGCATCATCGCTTCGAGCAGCGGGCGCGACGGGGGAGACGCGTCGCGGAGGTTGACGATTCCGGCGATTCCGCACATCGGGGTCGTGGCCTCGGAGAGGGGTGCGAGAGGGAGGCGATGCGCGCTCAGCGCGCGGCGAGGTTCATGTGCGCGGCGTCGTCGAAGGCGCCGAGCCAGCCGTCGTGCATGCGACGTTGCGTGAAGCGTTCGAGCACGCGCGCGCGGCCGCGCTCTCCCATGGCCTCTCGCCGTGCGGGGCTCGCGAAGAGCGCCGTGAGCGACGCGCCGAGGGCCTCGTGGTCGCCGCGGGGCGTGAGGAGCGCCGTCACATCGCGCGCCGCGATCTCGGGGTTGCCGCCCACGTCGGTCACCGCCGAGGCGCGCTGGAGGAGCATCGATTCGAGGAGCGAGAGGCTCGTTCCCTCGCTGAGCGAGGCCATCGCGAAGACGTCGCTCGCGGCGTAGAGCGCGGGGATGTCACGGCGCGGTCCCGTGAAGCGCACGCGGTCGTTCACGCGGAGCTCATGGGCCAGCGCGCGGAGGTGACCGTCGTCGCCGCCGCCCACGAGCACGAGGCGCGCGTCGTCGTCGCGGCGCGCGGCGTGGGCGAAGGCGCGCACGAGCGTGGGGTGATCCTTCACGGGGTGAAAGCGCGCGACGCAGATGGCCACACGGTGCCGCGCAGCGAGCCCGAGCTCGGCGCGCACACGATCACGGCTCCCGTCGTGGAGCGCGTCGGTGGTGAAGCGCGACGGGTCGACGCCGTTGTAGACGACCTCGATGTGCGACGCGGGAATTCCCTCGTTCTCGACGAGCAGGCGCTTCACGTAGGCGCACACGGCCACGACGCGCGCGGTGACGTGGAGGAAGGCCGCGCGGTTCGCGAGCACGCGCTTCGGACGCCGCGTGTCGGGGTAGTGCCGACCGTGTTCGAGGAACACCAGCGCGGGCCGCGGACGCACGAGGGGGAGCGCCATCGCGGTGTACGACCACGGGGTGTACTGGTGCGCGCAGATCACGTCGGGCTTCGCGGCGACGATCGCAGCACGGAGCGCGGTCACCATGCGCACGTCGAGGCCAGGCCGTCGGTCGAGGGCGGTCACGCGCACGCCCTGGGCGCGGAGCGATTCGCCCAGCGGGCCGATGCCGTCGAGGCACACCACGGACTGCGAGGTGACGTCGCGCGTGGCGCGGAGGAAGTCGTGCACGAGCACCTCGGCGCCGCCGAAGGCCATGCTGTGGAGGACGTGCAGGATGCGCATGGACCGACGGGACGCGCTCAGGCGCTCGGGGGCTCGGAGCGGCGGCGCGGCGCAGACTGTGAGTCTCCGCGCTGGATCGTCACGAGGAACTGGAACGCATAGCGCTCGCCGCGACGCTTCGGATCGCCCGCGAACGCACGCGCCGCGGCGCGGTTGAGCCCGCGGATCGTGAGGTACACCTCGCCGTCGAGGGTCTCGAGGAGCTCGTGGCGATCGGTGGGATCTGCGGGCTGTTCGGCGAGCGTGCGGGCGAGGGCGGCGCAGCGCGCGGCGCCCTCGGCGAAGAAGGTGTCGTCGGCGGCGGTCGCGTCGAGGTGCGCGCGGTGGAGGTGGCACGCGTCGAGGGCTCCGCGGAGCGCGTCGAGCAACGTGGAGGCGCCCTCTCCGGGCGGCGGAAGCGCCGCGAGCGCAGCGGTGACCGCGGGGTGTTCGAGCTCCGACGCTTCGAGGATCGAGACCGCGCGGTCGAGCCATCGGCGCGCGGCCGTGCGCGTGGCGCGGGCGTCGTCGGGCGCGGGCGGCGCGTCGTCGCGGGCCCACGCGTCGTGGCGCGCACGGAGCCGATCGACGAGGGCTTCGAAGCGCGCGCGGCCGGCGTCGCCCCAGCCATACGGTGCGAGGGTGTCGATGTCTTCGCGCCACCGGTGCAGCGCGAGCTCTGCCTCGGCGAGCACGAGCGAGGAGCTCCATCGCGACCCGATCTCGATCAGCACGTGGTGGGGGACCGCCATGCGCCGGACACTAGTCCCTCGCCGCGCCGCGAGGGAAGCGCCGCGTGCCGTCGCGCACACGGCCGCCGCGGGGGGCGTGTTACGGTCGCACCGTGAGCCTCCGCACCGTCTTCGCCTCGCTCGCGTGTGTGATCGCGTCCGTGCCCCTCGCGGCCTCCGCGCAGAGCACACCCGAGCGCGGATGGGCCCTCGACCGCTACGACCCTGCGCCCGCGGGCGACCGCTCGCTCCTCGCGGAACATCCCCGCTACGCGCGCCGCTGGGACGCCGCCGCGAGCCTCACCTTCGAGCTCGGCACCTCGACGCTCCGCGTGCAACGGACCTACGCCGACACGCACACCGACCACGTCGCCGTGCTCTCGTCGATGCTCGTCGCGCAGCTCAACGCCGCGGCCAGCTTCGCGGGGCGCGTGGGCGTCGACGTGTCGCTCCCGATCTCCCTCGCGCAGGACGGCTCGGAAGCGCTCCTCGGCACCATCGTGCTCGCGCCCGCGTCGGGTGTGGCCGCGGGCGATCTTCGCCTCGGCGGCCGCGTGCGCCTCGTGGGCTTCGCGTCGCGCGACCCGTTCAGCGTGCACCTCGGCGCGTGGGTGTGGCTTCCCACCGGGAGCCGCGTGAACAACACGGGCGACGGTGTCGTGCGCGCGTCGCCGCGTGTGGTGCTCGCGGGTGCGGCGGGCGTCGTGCGCTGGTCGCTCACCACGTCGCTGATGTTCCGTCGCCCCATCGACGCGCTCAACGTGGCCGTCGGAACCGAGCTTCGCTTCACGGGCGGCGTGTCCTTCGACGTGTGGCAGGGACGCATGCGCGTGGGGCCCGAGGCCTACGTGGTGACCCCCATCCGCGACGTGCCCGAGGGCGCCGCGAGCGCGGCCTTCGCGCAGGGACAGTGGGGCGCCGAACTGCTCCTCGGCGCGCACGTGGCGCTGCCGTCGGGCTTATCGCTCGACCTCGGAGGCGGCATGGGATTCGATCGGGGCGTGGGCGTTCCTGGCGCGCGCGCGGCGCTCGGCGTGTCGTGGCGGGGATCGTCGGTGTCGAACGAACCCGCCGCGGTCAGCGAACGATGACGGTGCCGGGCTGACCGACGGGTACGGCCTGCGGAGGCTGTCCCACCACCAGGCCCGACTGCTGGTTGATGTACACCCCGCCGCCGCGGCGCACGGGCTGTCCGATGACCACGCCCTGCTGCGGCGGAGGCTGCACCATCACGCCGGGCTGCGCGGGCTGCGCGACGATCACGTTGGGCTGCGCGGGCTGGGCCACCACGACGCCGGGCTGCTGCACCACCATGGGGCGACCGTGGCCGTGAAAGTGCGGTCCGCCGGGCGCGTACACGGGCTGCTGCACCACGACGGGCTGCTGCATCATGGGCTGCTGCACGATCACGGGCTGCTGCACCACGACGGGCGGGGGCTGCTGCACGATCACGGGCTGCTGCACCATGGGCTGCTGCCCCACCGTGGGCACAGGCAGTTGCACGCCGGGCTGTGCGCCGGGGTAGTACGCGCCGTTGGGAACCACCGGGGCGCTCATCCACCCGCGACGACCGCGCCAGCGGCCCGGGGCGTACTCCCAGCCCAGTCCGCGACGGTGCCAGCGCGCGGGCACCCACGCGGCGCCGGGCTGCGGAGGAACCTCCCAGTGACCCGGCGACCAGACGTGCTGCGCGCCGTTCCAGATCCAGTGGCCCGCGACCCACACGGAGCCCGGCGCGTTGTTCGCGGTGGGCACCTCGGCCTGCGGCGGAGGCGGCGCGACGGTGATCATCACCTGGGCCTGCGAGAGGGCGGGCGCACACGTGAGCGCGGCCGCGACGAGCGATCGAACGATCCAGTTCTTCATGCGGTCAGACCTCGTTGGGTGGGAGCCGATGACGTACGCGACCGGGCGAAGATTCTCGTCGCCGACGATCAGCGCGTGAGCACGAGGAGCGCCCACAACGCGACGGCCACCGCGACGCCCGCCGCCGACGCGAGGAGCTTCGCGCGACGCGGACCGCCCGCAGCGCCGAACGCATGGCCCGCGAGCGCACCCGCGAGAAAGAGCGCGCCCACGAGCACGCTCGACGCGCGGGCCGCCGTGCGCGCAGGGTCGGCCACACGCCCCACGAGCACGCGGGTCTCGAAGAGGTAGGTGAGCGCGAAGCCCGCGACGGTGCCGAGCAGTCCGCCGAGGAGCCACCCGAAGCGCGCGCTCCAGGTCTGCGGTGCGGTGGCGTCGGCCGGTGCGTCGGTGCTCATGCGCGATGGGGCCCCGAAGCCTTCGGGCACAGGGCGCGCGGACGCTACACAGCATCGCCGCGGCGCGCCATCACGAAGGCTGCAGAAGGCATCGACGGCCGCGCGGGGGTGGTGATACAAGCGCCGCCGCCTGCAACGGTTTCCCACGGTGTTTCGTGGGCGAAGCAGCACTCACACGAAGAGGGTTTTGCACATGGCACGAGCATTCCCGTTGCCGACGCACGGCGAGTCGATCACTCGCGGCGCGGACGGCAAGCTGAACGTCCCCGACCAGCCCATCATCCCGTTCATCGAGGGTGACGGCACGGGCCCCGACATCTGGCGCGCGAGCGTGCGGGTGTTCGACGCGGCGGTCGCGAAGGCCTACGGCGGCAAGAAGAAGATCTCGTGGCACGAGGTCTACGCGGGCGAGAAGGCCAAGCGTCAGTTCGACAACTGGCTCCCTGAGGAGACCGTCGAAGACTTCAAGAACTACCTCGTGGGCATCAAGGGCCCGCTGACGACGCCCGTGGGCAAGGGCATCCGCTCGCTCAACGTGGCGCTGCGCCAGCTGCTCGACCTGTACGTGTGCCTCCGCCCCGTGCGGTGGTTCACGGGCGTGCCCTCGCCGGTGCGCGGCCCCGAGAAGGTCAACATGGTGATCTTCCGCGAGAACACCGAGGACATCTACGCGGGCATCGAGTACCTCGCGGGCACCCCCGAGTCGCAGAAGCTCCTCGACTTCATCGCGAAGGAGTTCCCGAAGGACTTCAAGAAGATCCGCTTCGGGTCCGCCGCGGCCTCGAATGACTGGGCGAAGCAGATCGGCGAGGGCGACGCGGGCGTCGAAGTGGGCCTGGGCATCAAGCCCGTGAGCCGCCTCGGCACCGAGCGCCTCGTGCGCAGCGCCATCGCGTACGCGCTGGAGCAGAAGCGCAAGAGCGTCACGATCGTGCACAAGGGCAACATCATGAAGTTCACGGAGGGCGCCTTCCGTGACTGGGGCTACGCGATCGCCGCGTCGGGCTTCCGTGATCAGGTGGTGACCCAGCGCGAGAGCTGGATCCTCGGCAACAAGGAGAAGAACCCGAACCTCTCGGCGCTCGAAAACGCCAAGGAGGTCGAGCCGGGCTTCGACATGGCGCCGCCGGAGATGCAGGCCGAGCTCGTCGCCGAGGTCGAGGCCGCGCTCAAGCTCTGGGAGACGCACGGCGGCGGCAAGTGGAAGTCCAAGCTGATGATCAAGGACTCCATCGCCGACATCACGCTCCAGCAGGTGCTCACGCGCCCCGAGGAGTTCGACGTGATCGCCACGCTGAACCTCAACGGCGACTACCTCAGCGACGCGCTCGCGGCGCAGGTGGGCGGCATCGGCATCGCCCCCGGCGGCAACATCAACTACGTGTCGGGCCACGCGATCTTCGAAGCCACGCACGGCACCGCGCCCAAGTACGCGAACCTCGACCAGGTGAACCCCGGGTCGGTGATCCTGTCGGGCGAGATGATGCTCCGTCACCTCGGGTGGAACGAAGCCGCGGACCTCATCATCAAGGGCATGGACGGCGCCATCGGCGCCAAGACCGTGACCTACGACTTCGCCCGCATGATGGACGGCGCGAAGAAGGTGAAGTGCAGCGAGTTCGCCGACGCGATCATCTCGCACATGTGAGCTGTGCCCGACGCCGTCGCGACCGTCGTGAGGCGGCCGCGCACGGTGTCGACGTGCGCACCGTCGCGGGCCGTTCGATCGGGCGCCTCGCTCCCCACGGAGCAGGCACCGGGTCGGGTCGGCCCGCGGTCGTTTGTGGGGGTCGCAATGCACCTTCTCCCGCCGCGTGCAAGACCCCGATCGTTGGAAATCCCTGCGTGCCATCTGCGCGAATTCCATCCGATTCTGGCCGTTTCTACGCAAAACATGAAAAGTCCTTGACCCATTCAATGCGCGGGGTGTTCCGTCCCTCGCATGCGAACTCTCCTGTCTTCTGACGGGTCTTCCCGACACCGGGTGACCCGTGCGGCGGGCGCGCTGGCGATGCTCCTCGCTGCGGCGCCGCTCGGCTGCGGCGGCGACTCGACCTCGTGCGGCGCGGGCACCGTCGACTCGAACGGAACGTGTGTGGTCGCGCCGGCCGCGGCGTCGTTCTCCGACATCGCGGTCACGCACCTCGTGGTGCCGTACGACGAGTCCCGTCCGGTGTTCGTCGGTCACCGACTGCCCGTGCGCCTGGGCATCACCTCGCGCGCGCCGACGCCCCTCGCGGCCCCGCAGTCGGTCACGGTGAACCTCTCGCTCGTCGAGCACGCCGAGGGCACGCCGCCCGCCGCGCGCCTCGCGACGCTGCGCCAGTGCTTCGTGAAGACCCTGGAGCTCGACCTCAACGGCACGGGCGAGGAGCAGCTCTTCGAACCCACCGTAGAGATTCCCCCCGAGTGCCTTCCCACGGGCACCGAGAGCGTCACGTACAACTTCATCGTGCAGGTCGACCCGACGCAGCGCGCGCTGCCCGCGAGCGCCGGTCGCGCGTACTACTTCACCGAGGCCCAGCACGCGGCCGCGGGCGCCGACGAGCGGTGCCGCTCCTCGCTCGACATGGGCGCGCCCCTCGACGGCTGTGTGCACCGCCTCCAGGTGCGCGCGTCGCCCGGCACCGACGTCGCCGCGCAGGTCACGCCCGAGGGCCACGTGGGCCTCTTCTGGATGAACACCGTCGGCACCGAGTCGCGCCGCGAGATGCTCTCGGTGCAGGTCGATCGTCGCGCGTGGGGCCACGACCCCTACGACGTGGGCGGCGCCGACAGCGACCGTCTGCCGGGCATGGTGACCGAGCGCGTGCGCATCGCGCCGGCCACGGGATCGCACGCGGGGGAGTTCCGCCCGCTGCGCGTCGAGGCCGCGCGCGCCGAGGATCCGCCCACGGAGACGCGCACCTTCGACCGCCTCACGCCCGCGGCCGACAACCGTCAGGAGCTCGATCTCTTTCCGACCGATGAGGTGCTCGCGCTCGTGCGCAACGGCGACTGGCGCGACGTCGACGACTTCACCATCGAGGTGTGCCTCGATCCCTCCTTCGAGGAGCGCGGGGAAGACGGCGCCACGCTGAGCACCGGCGAGGAGGGCACCACGGCCCGCTCGGCGCGCTCCGACGACTGCCGACGCTTCTCGGTCCTCGGCGTGCGCGCGCTCGCGGGCGCCGCGCAAACCTCGGCGAGCCGACTGGACTTCAACCGCGAGTGGTCGCGCCACTACGGCAACGACAAGCTCGGCCTCGACCTGCGCTTCAACACCGAGAACTTCCTCGTGGTGGGTGGCGCGGTGAGCGACACGTCGGCGCGCGCGGCGCTCGACTCGAAGTACCTGCCCGACCTCACCCTCGCCGAGGCCAAGGCCTACGCGGGCGTCGACCTCTTCGCCGCCGACCGCACGGGGCTCACGTTCAACGTCGACGTGTTCGGCATCCGTCTGCTTGGCTACGAGCGCCGCGTGCCCGAGGCGCGTGAGCTCTACAACCGCGACTGGAACATCATGCGCCGCCAGTGCAAGTCGGCGCGCGTGCAGGTCGGGCCCATTCCCGTCGGCCTCGAAGGCTGCGTGGCGGGCACCGTCGGACTCAACGTGAACGCGGGCGTGTACCGCGACGCAGCGATCGAGATGCGGCGCTTTCCGATGGCCGACACCGAGGGACAGATCGCGGTCACCGTCACGCCCTACGTCACCATCGGCGCGACGGCGAGCGTGAGCCTCGACGCGCTCATCGCCCGCGGCGGCGTCGAGGGGCAGCTCACGATCATCGACATCCGCACGCCCCTCACGGGCAGCGCGAACATCGGCCTCGTGCGCAACGACCCGATGACCATGCGCCCCGCGGCCCAGGGCAACCTCAACATCAACTGGGACCTCGTCGTGACGGGGCTCTCCGGGCGCATCGTGCTGTTCGTTGACACGCGCGGCGTCGAGTGGTGTTCGAAGAAGGTCGTGTTCGTGCGGGTGTACTACCCCTGCGGCATCCGCTGGGATCGACGCGGCGAGCTCGCGCTCTTCACCTTCGGCGCCGACCCCGAGCGCTTCAACCTCCTCAACCGGACCTTCGCGGACTTCCGACTCGCTCCATGACCTCTCGCGCGCGCATCGGCGCGCTCGTCGCAGCGCTCGTCGTCATCGCGGGCGCTGCGGCCCTCTCCCGCCGATCGTCTCCACCGCCTCCCGCTCCGCCTCGACCCCGACACCTCGCGTGCGCCTTCGCGCCGGGCGACACCCTCGCGTGGCGCCTCGTCGTGCGCACCGAAGGCGACGCGGGACCCTCGCAACACCTCCGCGCCACGCTGCGTCTCGCCGTGCGCGCGCCCGCCGTCGCAGGCGGATGGGTGATGGCCGCGCGCGTCGATCCCGTCGACGGCTTCGACCGCCCCGACGAGCTGCGTGTGCCCTTCGCGCTGCGCGTCGCGCGCAACTGCCGCTTCGACGAGTTCGCCTGGCCCGCCGAGGCCACGGCGGCACAGGCCGACGCCATCGCGCGGCTTGTCACCCTCTATGACACCGCCCTCGGCGATGGCGCGCGCGACCGATGGACCGCCGCACACCGCGACGACAACGGCCAGTGGTTCACCGACTACCGCGTCACCGCGTGGGACCCGCGCGCCACCGAGGTCGAGTCGTCGGCGGGACCCTTCGAGAACACCGCGCCCGACGCGCAGGTCGAGCAGGTGGAGCGTCGCGCGCACTTCGTCCTCGATGGCGAAGGACGCTGGCTCCGCACGATGCAGGGCACGTCGCTCCACCGTGTGCGGAGCGAGGGCGTGCACCTCGACGTGCGCCTCGCGTATCGCCTCGAACGCATCGACGACGTGGGGGGCGCGGCGCTTCCCGATGCGTCCGCGGTCGCGGCGATGCGGTGGCGTCGTCCCGAGGCCCCCGCGCAGGCGCAACCCGAACCCGATGCGCGGCAACGGGCGAGGGAGCGTGCCGCGGCGCTCGCTTCGGTGACCGTCGACGACGCGCTCTCCGAGGCGACGAGGCTCTTCGACGGCGACCGTGATCCCGCCCACGACCGCGCGTTTCAGTACCTCCTCGCGTGGCTCCTCGGGCACGAGGGCGCCGCCGCGGAACTCCTCGCGCGCATCCGTGACGGACGCACCGACGCGCGCCTCGATGCGCTGCTCTTTCTCGCGCTGGAGCAGGCCGACACGCCCGCATCGCGACGGGTGCTCGCGGCGGCACTCGCGGACCGCGCGCTCTCGTCGATGAACCGTCAGCGCGCGATGCTGGCCCTCGCGTCGACGCGCACGCCCACCCCCGAGGCGCTCACCGCGCTCCGCGACGCAGCCCGCGCACCGGGACGCGGCGAGGAGGCAGAGGTCGAGCGCGGCGTGGCCCTGCGCGCCGCGGGAACGCTCGCGGGCGATGGGGTTCCGCGCGAGGTCTCCGAACCCGCGCGGGCGATGATTCGCGCGTCGGTGGCGAGCGGAGACGTGGCCGTGCGACGCGGCGGCCTCGACGCGGCCGGCAACGCGCGCACGGCGGAACTCCTCCCCGAAATTCGCGCGGCCCTCGACGACCGCGATCAGGGCGTTCGCGCGGCGGCGGCGCACGCGCTCCGGGGACTCGACCGCGACACGGCGCAACCGCTCCTCGCCGCACGGCTCACGCGCGAAGAGGACCGCGTCGTGCGCCAGGAGGTCGTCGGCGCGCTCCTCGAAAACGCGCGCGGCCGCTACGACGACGACACGGTGCGCGCGCTCGTCGACGCGCTCCCGCGCACCGCAGAGGCCTCGGTGCGCGCGCAGGTGATCCGCGCGCTGGGGCAGGCCTCGACGATACATTCCGTAGCCCGCGCGGCGCTCGTGTCGTGGGTTCCGCGAGAGCCCGAAGCCGAGCTCCTGCAGCTCATCGGGCAGTACCTCGACCTCGCGACGATGCGCGAGGCCCTCTCCCATCGCGACCGCTGAGCGATCGCGTCACCCGCATCACAGCGTGTAACGACGGCCGCAGATCACGTCGCCGCCGACGCCGATGAAGTCCACCTGGAGCGTGCGCGCGCCGGGGTCTGCGCGAAAGCGCGTGTAGTTGAGCCGTCGCACGACGATCTCGTTCTGGCCGTCGGCGGAGCAGTCGACGAGCCCCGGATCGCCGCTGCCCGACGGGCCCATGTACACCTCGCGGAAGCGGTGAAACGGGCTCGCCGCGGTGTCGATGTGGGTGATGCACCCGTAGTGCACGTCGCCCGAGAGGAACCACACGCCCTCGATGCGGTTGTCGACGAGGTAGCGCAGCAGGCGCGTGCGCTGCGCGGGATAGCCCGCCCAGAAATCGCTGGCCTCCGCCGCCGTGGTGCCCGGTCGGTCGGTGATGGGCTTCGACGTGACGATGAACTTGAAGGGCGCGTCGGAGTTGCGCAGCGCGGTCTGGAGCCAGCTCAACTGCTCGGGCGAGATGAACTGCGCGCGGTCGGTGAGACGCGTCGAGGGACGCCGCTCGCTGCGCGCATCGAGGATGAACATCTCGATCGCGCGTCCCCAGCGGAAGCGGCGCCAGATGCGGTCGGGGTCCGTGGTGTTGCGACGAAATGCGCGGTGCTCGAAGAACGCGCGCGTCGCGGCCTCGACCTGCGCGTCGCGGAGCGTCTCGGGGTTCCAGTTGTTGCGAACCTCGTGGTCGTCCCAGGTGGTGTAGAGCCCCGTCGATGCGTGGACGTCGTTCATCCCCTGGATGCGCCAGTAGTCCGCGTACTTGCCGCGGTACTCGTCGAGCGTGACGGCGGGCTCGCGGTCGTCGGCGTAGATGTGGTCGCCGCAGTGGAGGAAGAAATCGAGCTTCGCGTTCGCGGCGTGCGTGAGCACCGCGTGGGGCGCGCCGTTGCGGTGGCTGCATGACGTTCCGCCGAAGGTGACGACGCCGCAGTTCTGGTCGTCGTCGGGCGGCGTCTGAAAGCGTCCGAGGCGCGAGCGTGCGACGAGGCGCGCGCCCACCTGCTCGAAGAACGCGTAGCGGTAGATGCGCGACGGCGTGAGCCCCGTCACGTCGAGGTGGATGAACCCGCCCGCCGTCGGCGTCACGACACGATCGAGCACGTGGTCGAGGATCTGGTCGTCGGCGTTCACCTCCACCACGCGCGCGATCACGCGGCGCCGACCGTCGTAGCGCGTCCAGATCATCGCGCGGCGCGGAAGCATGTCGCCCGCCATCACCCCGATGGGAAAGCTGTCGAGCGCGAGCGACACGGCGCCGAACTCCACGCCGCGCAGCACGGTCGATCCCGCGGGCGCGCGACACGTGGGCCTCGCGACATCGGGCGTTCCCACGTCGGGCGTCACCGTGGCATCGACGCGCACGTCGACGGCGGCGTCGGCCCGCGCATCGGCGGCGCCATCGCGCGCGACATCGACCGCAGCGTCGAGGGCATCGGGCGCGGCGTCACGGCCGATCGAAGCGTCCATCGCATCGGGGCGCGCCACGTCGACGGGCATCGCGTCGGCGGCGGCGTCGGGGCCGATGACCACCGTGTCGGGCGGTGCACCGTCGGGCGCGGGTTCTCCGACGGGCGCGTCCGTCGCGGCGCAGCGAGACACCACCGCGGCGGTGCCGGTGATCTTCAGAAAGTCACGGCGAGAGATCGTCATGGCGGAGCGACGGTATCACCCGCGCGCGCACCGTGAACGTGTCGGGGTCTCCCCTGCGGATCACGGGCGAAAATAGGCATATCCGCGCTGCTGGAGGCGCAGCACTTCGAGCGTGCCCGAGGGCACCGGCGTGCCACCCGCGAGCAGGTCGCGCGGTTGCCAGTGGTGTTCTTCCATCGTGCGCGCGCAGGCCCGCCACGAGGCGCGTCCCGTGGCCATCACCGCCGCGAGTTCGTCGGTCACCGGGTCCTCGGCGCCTCGAACGAAGTAGGCCAGCGCAGCGCCATGCACCACGAGCACGAAGTCTGCGGGATCGTCGCCGAGCGCCGCGAGCGCGTTGCGCATGTTCGTGAGCCCGCGCAACACGTCGGCCCGCGTCGCCGCCCCGATGTGGAACACCGCGCGCAACACCGGCGCGCGTCGTCGCTGCGCGTGAACCCCCGGCGCCACTGCGAGCGCCAGCATCGTCACGAGCATCGTCCGTCGTCGCATCATCGGGTCACCGCGCGCGTCGTCTGCACCGTCGTCGCATCGGCGGGACGCGCGCCGAGCACCGGCATCACCATCGCGCTCCACCAGCGTTCGCGGAGCGCGCGCGACGACCACACCTCCATGCGCGCCACCGTCACGCCGCCTGCGTGCTCCTGCATGCGCACGATCACGTCGGCGGGATCACATCCGCCCTCACGCCACCGCGCTTCGACCGCGCGCGCACCGTCCGAGCCCCGCCACGCGCGCACATCCCGGGTCAGGACGCGCGTGCTGTCGAACACGTCGAGCGCTGCGAGGGCCCACGCATCGAGCGGGCGGTCGAGGCGCAACACCTCGTCGTCGTGGTGCGTGACCCAGAGGTTCGCGCCCGCCGTGCGGTGGTGCCACGCGCGCACGAACCCCTCGGGCACCATGTGGCTTTCGTTCTCGGGGGAGCTTCCCTGCGGCGTGAGCACGTCCTGTCCGCGGTCGTCGACGCGCGTCCAGGGAACGAATCCTTCGGGCACGGAGGCCAACTCGAAGGTCACCGCGTCGTGCGGTGTGCGGGTGCGAGCAGGCACGCCCTCGCGCAGCAGCGACACGTCGAACGCGCCCGTCACGATCGTGCGTCCGTCGGCGGAGAAGCGCGGCGAGCCGAGGCAGCGGTCGTGCACCACCACCGTCGTCCCATCGCCATCGAGTCGCTGGAGCGAAAGTCCCCGCGCGTCGCACACCACCACGGAGCGTCCGTCGGGCGAGGGGCTCACGAGCGGCGCATCGGGCGAGGGGATCGTCGCGTCGTCGCCGACGTCGAGCGTGTGTTCGCGGCGTGTGGCGCCGTCGGGAAGCGAGAGCGCGGTGACATGGGTGCGATCGGTGATGGCCAGCGCGACGGTTCCGAGGTCGGCGAGCGAGACCTCGCGGGTGTGCGCCGGGAGCGCGATCTCGACGAGCGACGATCCCTCCCAGCGCGCGAGCGTGGGCGCCTCGTCGTCGGCGCCGCGGACCACCATGGGCGTGCCGTCGTGGGCGTACGCGATGGCCTTCGCCGCACCGGTCACAGGAATACGTCGCAGCGTGCGCATCGAGGTCGTGTCGAGCTCCACGAGGTCGCCGGTCCGCGTGCGCAGCCAGAGCGCGGTGCGCGCCTCGCGACCGAGCGCGACGAGGTCGTTCTGGCTGTCGACGGTGGGTGCGTTCGCGCGCGCGCCGAGGCTCCCGTCGGCGGTCATGCGCGCGAGGGAACGCTGCGCGAACACCAGCGCCGCGCCGTCGTCGAAGAGGGCCGCGACGGGCTCACGGGGCGTCGCGCGAAAGCGTCCGTCGTCGTCGTAGACCTGGTCGCAGGCGAGCACACGCGTCGCCGAGGGAGAGGCCGCGCCGGAGCGCAGATAGCCCGTGCATCGACGCGCGAAGAGGAGCCCGAAGGTCGGTGCGGGCGCGGGCGCTGCGACGGGCGTGACCGGCACGACCGGCGCGACGGTTTCGACCACGGGCGTCGTCGTGACGGGCGACGAGGTGATCGGTTCGGGAGGGAGCCTCGATGCGGTCGCGTGGCACGCGCCGAGGGCGAACAACAGGGCGAGCTTCCGCATGACGGGGGCGCGACGCTAGCACGCGGCGAACAGGCGTTTACGCGCGCAGCGGGCGCATGGAGGCGGTGTCTGCCGCGGGCCACCAGGTGGTGAACGCGGCGCCTCCCTCGGGGGCGCGGTCGACGGCGATGCGTCCGCCGTGGCGCTCGACGATGCGGCGCGCGATGGCGAGGCCCAGGCCCGCGCCGCCGCTGCTGCGTGACCGCGCGCGGTCGAGTCGCACGAAGGGCAGCAGCACCCGCTCGCGCTCGGACTCGGGCACGCCGGGGCCGTCGTCGCAGACGCTCACCGACACCCACGCGCCCTCGCGTCGCACGCGCACGGTCACCGCGGAGGAGGCGTGGCGGACGGCGTTTCGCACGAGGTTCTCGACGGCCCGTTCGAAGAGGCGTCGCTCGGCGCGCAGGTGCGTGTCCGGCGCTGCGTCGAGCACGCACGCGAGGGGGCGCACGGTGGTCTCGCGTTCGAGTTCGAGCATGGTGTCGAGCGAGGCAACGGGGTCGAGCTGCGTGGTCGCGAGACGCGCGCTGTCGGCCTCGGCCCACGACACGAGCTCCGACGAGAGCTCATCGAGCTCGCGGATCTCGTCGTCGATCGCGCGCACCCGCGCGGCCGCGGCGTCGTCGGGCACCGCGCGGCGCAGCGCTTCGAGGTGGAAGCGCATGCGAGACAGCGGCGTGCCGAGCTCGTGCGACACCGCCTGGAGCAGCTCCTCGCGCTCGCGGAACAGCCGGTCGAGGCGTTCCGCCGTGTGGTCGAGCGCGCCTGCAATGGCGCCCAGCGCGTCGTCGCGTGGACCCTCGGCGCGCACCGCGAAATCTCCATCGGCCAGCGCGCCGACGGCCCGCTCGATCGCGCGGATGCGCCGGGTCAGCGGCACGGCCACGACGAGTCCCGTGGTGAGCGCCACGAGCGCCATCACCGCCGCGATCAACGCGACGGGGGGCACCGTCCACGTGGTCGTCGGCGGGCGCGTCATCACCACGAGACGCGTGTGTGCGTCGATGGGCAACGTCACCCGCGTCGGCGGCGCCGTCGCAGGCAGCAGCAGCGGTGGCAGGGGCCGCGCGCCGTCGTGATCCATGGCGTTCGCGGGCGGTGCCATCGCGGGTGGGGGCATGGGCGGCGGCATCGCGTGCGGCGGCATCGCGTGGGGCGGCATGGGCGGCGGCATCGCGTACGGCGGCATCGCATGCGGGAGCATGGGCGCGGGGGCGCCTGCGGGTTCGAGCGAGAGGCTCACATCGAGCGAGCGGGCGAGGGCGCGCACTGCCTCGGGGCGCGCCGACGGGGGCATGGCCGCGAGGTCGTGGAGGCCGCGGCGCAGGCCGCGGTCCATGAGGGCGGAGAGGTCGTTGCGGTGCCCGTCGCGGAGGGCCGCGCGCACGAGCAGGTCGACGGCCGCGGTCGCAAGGAGCAGCGAGAGGAACACCGCCACCACGATGCGTCGCAGCAGCGGGATCACAGACGCCTCGCGAGCTGGTAGCCGACGCCCCGTACGCTCTTGAGGTCGTTCACCTCGAAGCCCGCGTCGCCGAGCTTGCGGCGCGTGCGCGAGAGGTGGATGTCCACGCCGCGGTCGAGGCCGTCGTAGCGCGCGCCGAGGCCCTCGCGGTAGAGGTCGTCGCGGGTCACCACCTCGCCCGCGCGCAGGGCCAGCACCCAGAGCAGGTTGAACTCGGCGGACGTGAGGTCGACCGCGCGCCCCGACACCTCGACGGCCCGCGCGGCGCGGTCGATGGTGAGCGTTCCCACGGTGATGCGCTCGCGGCGCTCGACCTCGCCATGGCCTCCGAGGCGGCGCAGCAGCGAGCGGAGCCTCGCGAGGAGCACGCGCGGATCGACGGGCTTGGTCACGAAGTCGTCGGCGCCGAGTTCGAGGCCCACCACCTGGTCGACCTCGCGCTTGTTCGCCGTGAGGATCAGCACGCCGCCCGCGTAGACCGGTCGCACGGCGCGCAGCACGTCGAGGCCGTCGACCGTGGGGATCATCAGGTCGAGCACCACCGCGTCGGGCCGATCGCGGGTGATGCGCGCGATGGCGTCGCGACCGTCGGTTGCGCGCGCGATGACGAAGCCGTGCTCGCGCAGGTACTCGTCGAGCAGGTCGCCGAGGCGGACGTCGTCTTCCACCAGCAGGATCGATCCACCGCGCTGCATCGCCGCTCCAGCCTTCGCGTGTTGCGGCGCACGACCCGGGGCGCGACACGCGACGCGCATCGTACCCGTCTGCAGTGGCCTGCGAGGGACGTCGTTGCATGGCCCGCGACCTCCCTTCACTTCGCCCCCGAACGGTTGCGGAGTGTTGCGCAGGGAATCGCCCGCGCACCGCGCGTCGTTCGCCCGACGGAAGGTTCAACACGGTGAAGCCCATGACCACGCCCACGCGCGCTCTCTCGGGTGTCTCGCGCCTCGCGGTCTTCGTCGGACTCGCGCTCACGGCCTCGCGCGCCGACGCGCAGCCCGGCAACGGACAGCCTCCTGGCAACGGCGGTCCGCCCCACGGCATGCGCCCGCCGCAGGAGGCCTACGACGCCTGCAACGGACGCAGCGAGGGCGCCTCGTGCTCGGTGAGCTTCCACGGCAACACGCTCGCGGGCACGTGCCGCCAGGACCGCGAGCGCGCGCTCGTGTGCTTCCCCGCGAACATGCCCGCGCCGCCGTCGCAGTAGGCGCGACCCTCCGGGGACCCGCTACACCCCCGCGAGGTGCACGATCTTTCCCTCGACGCCGCCGCGTTCGAGCCGCTCCTGCGCCTCACGGGCGGCCAGCAGCGGAAGGCGCGCGGCGATGCGCGGCGCGATCTTCTTCTCCGCGAGCAGCGCGAACAGCTTCGGCAGGTCTTCGCGAAACGACGTCGGGTCGTCGCGGTAGCGCTGCGTGATGCCGTAGAAGCGTCCGCGGCGTCCGGTGAGCGGGCTCCCGAGCATCAGCGAGACGAAGCCCTGCGCCACCGCGAGCGTGCTCGATCGACCGTCGCGCATCGTGCCCGAGAAGCCGTAGCCCACGACCACGCCGCCGCGCCTCGTCGCGCGACGACACGCGCCGGTGTGCGCGCCGCCGAGCCCATCGAACGACACGTCGACCCCTTCGGGCAGCACCGCGCGCAACGCCTCGTCGACGGGCCTCGCGCGCCCCTCGATCGCGATCGCCCCGAGCGCGCGCACGGCGTCGTGGTGCTTCGCCGAGGCCGCGGCATACACGTGCGCGCCGGCGAGCCGCAGCAGCTCGACGAGCGCCGTGCCCACGCCGCCGTTCGCGCCGTTCACGAGCGCGGTCATGCCTGCGGTGACCTCCGCGCAGCGATGGATCGCCTGCCACGCGGTGACGTAGTTGAGAATCAGCGCGACCACCTCGCCGTCGTCGAGCCCGTCGGGCACGGACACGAACTCCGACGCGGGACGCACCAGCTCCTCGGCGTAGCCTCCGTGCACGAGCAGCGCCGCCACGCGCTGGCCCACGCGCAGCGACGTGACGCCGTCGCCCAGCGACTCGACGACGCCCACGGCCTCGTAGCCGGGCACGAAGGGAAGCTTCGGCGCGTACGGATACGTTCCGCGGCGCATGGTGATGTCGGTGCCGCCCGCGCCCGTCGCGCGCACGGTCACGCGCACCTCGCCGGCGCCCGGCGCCACGCGTGGAAGCGCCACCACCTCCAGCACCTCGGGGCCACCCTTCTTCGTCAGCATCACCGCGCGGTACGTCTCACCCATGCACGCGAGGGTGGGATCGGGGGCGTGGCGATGAAACGTGCGAGATCGCAAGGGCACCGTGCGAGAATGCAGCAACCGCATGAACTGGGATGACGTCCGTGTGTTCCTCGCCGTGGCGCGCGCCGGGAGTCTGAGCGTGGGCGCGAAGTCCGCCGGGGTCGATCGCTCCACCGCGAGCCGTCGTGTGGCGGCGCTCGAACGCGCGATGGGCGCGCGACTGCTGCTGCGCGGGCGCGACGGCGTACAGCTCTCTCCGGTGGGCGAACGGCTGCTCCGCCACGCCGAGCGCATGGACGACGGCGCCACCTCGCTCCGCCGCGCAGCCCGCGACGAGGGGGCGGTGCGCGGCCTCGTGCGGCTCGCGACGACCGAGTCACTCGCGGCGTTTCTCGTGCACGAGGGGCTGCTCGACCTGCGCGCGCGCCACCCCGAGCTCGAACTCGAACTGCTCGGCGGCAACCGTCCCGTCGACCTCGCGCGGGCCGAGGCCGACCTCGCGTTGCGCGTCACGCCGGTGACCGATGCGTCGCTGCGTGTGCGGCGGTTGATCCGTCTGTCGTTCGCGTGTTTTGCGTCGAAGTCCTATGCGCGCCGTCGGGGTCGACCGCGCGACGAGCACGAGCTCTCGGGACACGACGTGGTAGTGCCCGGCGGCGAGCTCGCACAGCTCCCCGAGGCCCGCTGGCTCGCGTCGCGCGCGGGGGTTCGCGTCGCGTTGCGCACGAGCAGCATGACCGCGCTGATCGCCGCCATGGGGGCGGGCGTGGGCGTCGCGGTGCTGCCCGAGGCGTGGGGCGCGCGCGAAGACCGCGCGGAGCGTCTCTTCGAAGTGTCGGAGATTCCCGCGCGGCCGCTGTTCCTCGTGAGCCACCCCGACGTGGCGTCGCGCGCGGCGGTGCGCGTAGTGGCCGACGCCGTCGCCGAGATCGTGCGCCGCCCGGCGTAGGCCGCGGGGCGTCTGTGCTCGCGTCGACCCGTGCCGGGGGAGGGGCGAACATGCAGCCTCCGCGTGGAGCGCTTCGAGCCGCACGTTCCTCACGTGAGACCCGCGTCGCAGCGCCTTCGCGGTAGTCGGCCGCGCCCGTGCGCTGGTAGAAGCACGGTCGTGTCGACCAGGGGAGTCGCTGCCATGCGTGTCACGTCTGCAATCGGGGTCATCGCGGTGTGGGTCTCGGCGTGCGATGCGATTCCGCCGCCGTCCTCGACCGGGCCCTCGTCGGCGCCTGCTGCGCCCTCGTCCGCAGCGCCGCGTGTGTACGAGGGTCGCCGCGCAGGCCAGTGGCCCTCGATCGTGGTCCCGGCAGGCGAGCGCATCCGATCGACGGGAGAGGACCCTGGCGGCACCGCGGTCACCGACGCCACCACGCTCACCGTCGGGCAGACCGTGCACCTCAACTGGCACGGTGGGTGGACGGAGTCGCGCGTGCTGCGCGTGATCGACGCGGGCACCGTGCGCGTGCACCTGGTGGGCTATCCCCCCGCGCGCGACAGCGACGTGCCCGTGTCGCAGCTCCGCGTGGGCGCGGTGATCACCGACGCGATGGCCCAGACCCACTACCGCAGCGGAACGTGATCCCGCGCCGCGCGCTGACCCCGGGTTGACCCCCCGGGGGTCCCCGCGCGCACGATTCCCCGCGCAGCCCTCTTCCCTCCGCGCGCGGCGCTCGCGTAGCCTTCGCGATGGAGGCCCATTCTGACCATGCACAGCACAGCACCACGCACGCGTTCTGTTCTCTCCGCCCTGCTCCTTGCCACCGCCCTTGTGCTCGCCTGCTCGAAGCGCGAGGCCACGCCCATACCCCGTGCGGACGTTGGGGTCGACGCACGTACCGATGCCGCCCGCGACGCGCGCGCCGACGCCGCCGACGTCGCGCTCACCGAGGGCTATCTCCCCCCCTTCGCACCGCCCGGCATGTACGCGCCGCGTCGTCGCGAGCGCGGTCCGCGCGGCGCCTTCGACGAGGTGACCGCCGACGGCCAGGCCGTCTCGCCCCCCGTCTGCGCCGAGGGAGCGTCGGAAGACGGCGCGCTCTGCGACCGCCTCGCGGCCACGCACATCTACCGCCAGCTCCTCGACGCGGCCCTCGCCGAGGTGCTCGTCACGCCTACGCGCACCGAGGCCGCGCCGCCGTCACCCCCCTGGTCGCGCGCGATCACCCCCGCGATGCGCGACGTCGGCGCCGTGTACGCCATCACGCGCGCCGAGTGGAACGCCGTCGCACGCAACGGCCTCGCCGTGCTCGACCGCGTGACCTTTCCCACGTACGCCGAGGCCTACCGCGACGTGTACCGCAGCGAGGCGCCGCTGCTGGTCACCGCCGACTCGATCTTTCACGCGGTGTGGCGCGACCTCGAAGCCATCGTCGAAGACACCGAGTCCCGCGCCGTCGACACCGTCGTCTCTGCGCTCACCCGCACGCGCGCTGCGATCCCCGCGATGCGCGCGTCGCTCCCCGAACACGCCGCGCGCGACCTCGATGTGTACCTCTCCGTGGCGCTCTCCCTCGATCAGTCCGAAGGCATCGACGCGCCCCTCGATGCCTCGCTCGCGAACGAGGTCACCGCGCTCGTCACGATGCTCCGCGAGGGCGGCGCCCCGCGCACGGTCTCGCTCTGGGGACGCGACCGCACGATCGAGCCCTCCCGCTACGTGCCCCACGGCGCCCACACGCGAACCGACGGCCGCGCCTCGTGGTACCGCGTGGCGCGCTGGCTCTCGACCGCGGAGTTCAACCTCGTCTCCCGCGACGGACGCAGCTCCGCACCGGGGCCCACGCCCGTCACCGACGACACGCCGCGCGAGGCCCTCGACGCCTTCGCGCTCGTCGCCGTGATGGAGCGCGCCCACACGCTCGACACCTTCCGCACGCTCGCCGCGTTGCACGGCGACCTCGCAGGTCCGCGCGTCAATCCCTCGCTCGACGAGCTCCGTGAGATTCGCACCGCCGCAGCCGTCACGTCGTTGCGCGCGCCCGACGCCTTCGCGCGCCTCAAGGCCGCCGTGGGCAATCAGTTCGAACGCACCCTCGTGACGCATCCGACGGCCCCCGGAGTGCGCGCGCTGCCCGTCATCGCGACAGTGTTCGGCGCCACCGAAGAGCACCCCGTCGACCCCGGCGCGCGCCTCGCGAGCCCCGCCATCGCCGGTCGTGACGCGCCCTCGGGGGCCGACCTCGCACGCGCCCTCGGATACGCCCCGGCCGCCCGCTTCACGGCCGCCGACGAGGCGCGCTACCCGACGCTCCGCGCGGCCCACGAATCCGTCGAGCGTGACCTCGCCGCGCTCGCCGACACGGGCTCGTTGGAGGGCCTCCAGGTCGACGCGCTCCGTCGCCACGCGCAGCCCGTGACCGGCGCGCTCCCCGCGTTCATGCGCTCGCCCGCGTGGAGCGACCTGCGCATGAACTCGCTCGTCGTCGCGTGGGCGCAGCTCGGGCACCACAGCGAGTCGGCCGAGGGCGCGTCGCCGCCGAGAGTCTCGTGCCGCATTCCCGACGCGTACCTCGAACCCGCGCCGGAGACGTACCGCGCGCTCCGCAGGGTGGTCGAGCGCATCGCCACGGCGGCGCTGGAGTTTCGCGCGACCGACGCCGAGGCCCTCGAACGCTGGCAGACGCGCACGACGCGGCTGCTGCGCGCGTTCGAACGCATCGCGCGCGACGAGCTCGCGGGGCACGCGCTCACCGACGCGCAGCGAAGGCTGCTCGGATGGGTGGTCGAAGTGCGTCCGTCGACGGAGGGAGAGCCCCTCGAAACGGGCTGGTACGTCGACCTCTTCGGCGGCCAGGCCTCGACCGTCGACGCCGCGGATTTTGTCACCGACTGGCACCATCCCCCGGGGGAGGGCGCGGTCTCGTACGTGGGCGCGCGCGGTGTGTCGCTGGGCCTCTTCGTCGTCGACCGCGGAGGCGCTCCCCGCGTGATGTTCGGCCCCGTGGCCCGCGGCTTCGAGCACCGCGCGCCCGCGTCCGAGGAGCTCACCGACACGGCAGCCCGCGAGCTCGAAACGCCCACCGCCGCGCCGTGGACGCGCGCGTACACCGTCGCCGCCGCGCCGCCGCCGACCCTCGCCGTCGAGGACTTCGACGAGCGCGACGAAGACCCCTACGGTGGCGATCGGGTGATGTCCGACATGGCGCCGCGCCGCCGCACGACGCCGCCGCCGGCACTCTCCCTGCGCATCGACGCGGGCGCGACCCCGGGGCTGCTCACCGTCGAACTGCTCACCGCGCACCACCAGGTGATCGCGCGCGGACAGACCACCGTGGGCCGCGCTGCCGCCACGATGCGCGTGCAGTGGACCGTTCCTCCGCCCCGTCCCGTCGTGGTGCTCCAGCCCGGTGACGAGGAGACGGACGAAGACCGCCTCGCGCGCGAGACGCCGCGCTACGAGCTCCTCGAAGAGCAGGTGTGTGCGGTGCGCACGCGCCTCGGCGACTGGGTGCGCGTGGTCTCCACCGATCGCTACCCCGAGTCCGCGGAGTGCCGCATGGCGCGCGGTTCCGACGTGGAGTCACGCGGTGCAGACGGCGACGACGGCCCCTCGCTCGACTTCGATGAGAACCCCGCCGCGGCGGCCTTCGGGTACTGAGCGCACGCCTCCGCGAAGGGGGTGATTTCGGGGGCACTGAACGCCCGACCTGGGTGGGG
Organism: uncultured Myxococcaceae bacterium; assembly: GCA_945952225.1. Classification (GTDB taxonomy): domain Bacteria; phylum Myxococcota_A; class Polyangia; order Polyangiales; genus CAISKJ01. The sequence continues at coordinate 7,156 of CAMFHP010000088.1, read as the reverse complement.
GGTGCCCTGACGAAATTCGCCTTGTTTGCCCGAGAAACGTGATTTGTCCGACCGGTCGGACAACCGTCACGCGAGCTGCGCGAGGGCCTCGCCGACGGGGTCGAGGGAGCGCGCTTCCCACGCCCGTCGGGCGCGGATGCCGTAGCGCTCCAGACCCGGCAGCACGGCCCCCTCCAGCGTCGTGTGGAACACCTCGCGCGCCCTCGCGGGATCGGGCACCCCGAGGGCGCGCTCGGCGTCGGTGAGCGTCCAGGGGCGGGGGGAGGTTCCCGCGAGGCGCAGCTCGATCACGGCGAGGGCGTGGCGCAGCCAGCGCTCCGTCGAGTCGCACACCCCGGGGTTGGCCGCGAGCCACGACCGCTGCGCGTCGAGCCAGTGGAACCCGAACTGTCCGTGCAGCACCTCGTCGGCGAGGAGCCTCCGGGTCATCGCGCGGAGGTACGGCGACTCGATGTGTTCGAGCGCCTCGACGAAGCGCGCGACGGCCACCATCTCCGACAGGCAGGTCGTGTAGATCACGTTGCGCAGCGCGCGCTCCATGGGCGAGCACCCGGGGTGTCGCGCGAGGGGCGCGACGGCGCGCGGGGCCACACACGACGGGTCTCCACCGAGCGCGGTGAGCACGTCGGCGCAGAGCGCGGCGTGGCGGATCTCGTCGGCGGCCATGCGCAACATCACGGCCTCGGCGTCGAAGCCCGCGCCCGCTTCCGAGAGCTGCAACGCGAGGCCCGTGAACACGGGAAACGATCCGTGCTCGGCGCTCATGCGCTCGACCCAGGTGCTCTGGAGCGACGCGAGGGCCTCCGGGGGGTAGGGGGAGGGGTCCCACGGGGGGAGGGTGTCGGCGGTGCGGGCGAGTCCCGCGTCGAGGAGCGCGTACTCCTTCGCGAGGGCGGGCGACGTGGGAGCGGCGGAGAGCGTGCGCAGCGGGTCCATGGCGAGGCCGAGGGGAGCGCGCGGAGGTGTGTCCCGTCAATTGCTGCACAGGGCCCCGATGCCCGTATGATCCGCGCCATGGAGACTCCCCACTACCTTCGCTTCGTGCTGGCCCTGGTCGCGACCGCGGGCTGCTCGGACAACGTCGCCAGCGCGGGCGATGCGAGCGCCGATGTGGGCGCCGACACGTCCGCGGATGGAACCGCCGACACGGGCGCCGACGTGGCCACCGACACGGCCTCCGACGTCGCGCAGGACGCCGCCGCCGACCGCACCGACGCCGTCGCCGACACGGCCACGGACACGGCCACCGACAGCGCCGTCGATGCGCCGCGCGACGTGTCGCCGGGCACCGATGCGGTCGCCGACACGGGCAACACGGACGCGCGCGCCGACGTGGCTGCGGATGTGATGGCCGACGCCAATCCGTGTCCTGCGACGGCGCCCACGTCGGGTGCGTCGTGCGACACCGCGGGCGCCTCGTGCCGCTACGACCTCGCGGGCGGCGGGTTCACGTCGTGCTTCTGCGAAGACATGAGCGGCGTGAAGACGTGGAGCTGCGCGACGGCCGTTCCGGGCCCGCTGCCGCCGCCCGAGTTCGTGGTCTGACCCTTCATCCGCGGCGCGCTCAGGGCGCGAGGAGGAGCACCTTCACCTGGCTCGGCACGAGGCGCACGCCGGGGCAGTTGGTGCTGTTCTGGATCGACATGCTCGTGAGGCGCGTGGCGGGCGCGCCTCCGACGAGCACCGTGAATGCGCCGGTGAGCGGACGCGCGGGACCCATCACCATGCCCGACGCGACGCCGAGCGCCACGCCCGCGTTGTCGCCGTTCGACAGCGGGATCGTCGTCGAGAGGTTGTGGGCCGGCGTGCACATGAACAGCACGTTGTACGCGGCGGGAACCCCCATGGGGCCCATCGCGATGTTGGGGTACGGAATGGGCACGGGGGCCGGCGTCGGCGTGAGGCACACGTCGGGAAAGCCCAGGTCCATGCCCATCATCTGCGTGTTGGCGAACATCGTCGGCGGCTCCTGCGTCACCCGAGGTGGATCTGTCCCGCGTCGACCTTGGCGAGCTCCTCGGCGGTCACGAGCGCATGGCGGCCCCGGAGGTTCATGAGCTTCGACGCCACCCAGTCGACGGTGCCCGCGCGCACCTGGTCGAGCTCCTCGACGAAGCGCATCGCCTGCACGCTCCGCTCGGTGATGCGCGTCGCCGTGCGGTCGATCTGCTCGGCCACGGTGACCGCGCGCTCGACCTGCGCCTCGACCACGCGGCCCACGAGCGACGCCGCGTCGGCCACCACGCCCACGCGCCGCGCCCGGTGCAGCGCCTCGGCGGCCGCCGTGCGGAGCACCCCCGGGGTGGTGAGCTCCAGCCCCTCGTCGGCGGTGATGCGCAGCGTGCCCTGCTTGACGTGAAGCTCCACGTCTCCGTCGACGGAGAGCCTGCGCCCCGGGCCCTCGCGTTCGAGCACGGCGAGCACCCAGGCGCGCCCGTCGTCGAGGGTGGCCAGGAGCACGAGGTCTCCCTCGCGCGGGGCTTCGAGGCAGCTCACGGCGCGGCGCGCGTCGAGGTCTCCGTCGTCGGTGCTCACGGTGATCGCGGCGTCGTCGAGGTGCGTGACGCGGCCCACGAACTGTCGGGCCTGCGAGGTCGCCATGCGGCGTGCGTGCGGTTGCATCGGTGGGTGGCTCCGGGGTGCGATGGGGGTCAGAAGGGAGGGGTCCAGCGCTCGGCGGCGGCGAGGTCGGGGTCGTCGCCGAGGCACAGCGCGCGCAACGCGAGCGGCACCGACGACGCGCCCGTCGCGCCGTGGAGCCGCGCGCGGAACATCGTGGCGCCGTCGAACTGCGCGCCTGCGAGGTCGGCGTGCGAGAAGTCGGCGTAGGTGAGGTCGGCGCGGTCGAAGCGGGCCTGCGAGCACCGCGCGCGTTCGAAGTTCATCTGCGCGAGGGAGGCGCCGCGGAGGTCTGCGCCCGTGAGGTCCGCGTCCTGCGCGATGGACTGCGTGAGCGTGGCGCCGGTGAGCGACGCGCCCGCGAGGGAGGCCCCGACGAAGAGGCAGCGCTCGCCGTGGGCGCCATCGAGGCGTGCGCCCGCGAGGTCGGCGTCTTTGAAGTTGGTGCCATCGAGGCGGGCCTCGCGCAGGTCGCAGCCCGTGAGTGCGCTCTTCACGAACTGACACTGTCGCACCGAGAGCCCGCGCAGCGAGAGTCCGTCGAAGCGCGACTCGTGGAGCACCGCGAGCGTGAGGGTCACACCGGCGAGCACCACGGCTCGAAAGTCTCCCTTCGCGACGGTGGTCTGCTTGAGGTGCGCGCGCGCGAGGTTGAGCCCGCGCAGGCCCGTTTCGAGCAGCGCGCAGCGGTCGAGGAGCGCGCCCGACAGGTCGGCGTTGGCGAGCGATCCGCGCATGAACACCGAGGCCGTGAGCGTCGTGTCACGGAGGTCGAGCTCGTCGCACGCGCATTCGAGAACGTGCGTGATCGCGAGGCGCGCGCCGCGGGCCGTCACCCGCGCGAGCGAGCAGCTGTGGAGGTTCGCCTGGTGAAGGTCGGCGCCGTCGAGGGTGGCGTCGTCGAAGGTGCAGCGCGTGAACGTCGACTCGACAAGCTGCGCGCCCGCGAGCTGCGCGCCCGTGAGGTCGACGGCTTCGAAGAAGGCTCCGCCCAGCGCGGCCTCGCGGAGGTCGGCGCCGCGGAGGTCGAGCGCGCGGAGGGGTTCGCCCTGGCGCACGAGGGCTTCGAGCTCAGACCGGTTCATCGGTCCTCCGCGGGAGCGTGCGCGTGAGCGTGAGCAGGGCCCCGTCGGTGCGGTGCGTGCCGCCCTCGATGCGGGCCATGTCCGCGCGGTGGAGGTTGGCGCCGCGCAGGTCGGCGCCCTCGATGCGGGCCTTCTGAAGGATCGCGTCCATGAGGTTGATGGAGAGCATCACGGCGTGGGAGAGATCGGCGCGCACCCACCGCGAGCGCTCGGCCCGCGCGCGAAAGAGCCGCGCGCCCGTGAGGTTCGCGCCCGAGAGGTCGGCCCCGCGGAGCGAGGCGCGCGAGAGGTCGGCGTCGCGGAGCACCACCGCGCGCATCGAGGCGTCGTCGAGCACGGCGTCGACGAAATTGGCGCCCACGAAGCTCCCGCCCCCGACCGCGCGGAGGTTGCGCGCGTGGGCCTCGCGGAAGTGTGCGCGGTCGGCCCGCACGCCGAGGAAGGTCGCCTCGTCGAGGCGCGCGCCCGTGAGGTCGGCGTCGTCGAGGGTGACGTTCAGGAACGTGCACTCGGTGAGGTCGGCGCCCGCGAAGCGCGCTCCCGGGAGTTCTGCGTCGAGGAGCGAGAGCCCGCGGAGCTTCGCGCCCGTGAGGTCGGCGCCCGCGAGCGAGGTGCCGTAGAACCGCGCGCCCTCGAAGTCGCACTCGACGAAGCGTCCGCCCGCGAGCTCGCTCTTTTCGAGCACCGTGTGGAGGAACAGCGCGCGCGTGCAGTCGGCGCCGTCGAAGCGCGCCGCGCCCGCGTTGGCGTTCGCGAACGACGCCCCCGCGAGTCGCGCTCCGTGGAACACCGCGCGCGCCACCACCGCGCCGTCGAAGCGGGCGCCTTCGAGCTGTGCGCCGTCGAAGCGCACGCCTTCGAGGAACGATCCCTCGAAGACGGCGCCGCGGAGGTCCATCGCGGAGAGGTCGGCGCCCGTGAGGTCGAGGCCCGCGAGGCCGCGGCCGTCGGCGTGGGCGGCGGCGACGAGGGCGCGCACCTGCGCCGCGCGGTCGGGATCCATGGGCGCCGCCGGGGGCAGCACGTGGGCCATCGCGCGGTAGAGGTTCAGCTCCGACTGCTCCCGGAGCGCCATGGTCTCGCGCATCGTCGGGTCTGTGAGAAGCGCCTCGACCTCGGGGGGCACCTCTCCCCCGTTGGCCGCCGCGGTGAGCGCCCGCAACCGCGCGCACTCGGCCTCGGCGCGAAACTTCGGCGGCCCGCCCGCCTCACGCTCGGCCTGCGCCCGCAGCACGTCGTAGTCCATCCCCGCTTCGGCGTACGCGGCCCGCGCCCGCGCCTCGCCATCGACCCGCTGCGCCTCCGCCTCTGCGCGCAGGGCTTCGGCGTCGGCGAGGAGCTTCGGCACCAGCTCGGCCAGCTCATCGGGCGACGGCGGCGACGGCGCCTCGGGGAGCCCCTGATCCCCCGGGGGGTAGAACGCCGCCGGGTCGAGCCCGAGCCGTTGCAGCTCGTCGCGTCCGCGCTGCCGTTCGCGCCGCGCGCGCTCGCGGAGGTTGCGCGCGAGGAGCCCCGGCGGACGCGTGAGGGCCTCCATGTCGTTGACCTCCTCGGGCCGCGGTGTGAGCGCGACGTCGGGCTTCGGCGGCGTGAGGTCTCCATCGCGCAGCGCCGCGAGGTGACCCGTGTGTCGGTCGAGGCGCGCGGCCATCACGTCGAGGTAGTGCTGCACGGGCTTCGGCGCGCCGCCCTGCTCCGCGGCCACGAGGATGCGTGTGAGCTCCGCGGCGTCGTCGCTCGCCACACGAACGATCCCCCGGTGCACGATCACCGCGCGCTCCTCCGTGGGGAACGCGTGCACCGTGTCGATGCGCGTGGGCACCTCGACGACCTCCTCGCCGTGGGCGCCGTCGCGCACCACGAACACGCGCGCCACGAGGCCCGGCAGCGTGAGCGACTGCGTGGGCTGCCGCGGGTGCATGCCCTCGAAGCGCAGCGTCTCGTCGCCCGCGAAGTATCCGTCGAGCCACTGATCCGGCGGCGCGACGTTGAAGTAGCTCCAGTCGAGGTCGTCGGCGAGGCCGGGGTATCGCGTCGCGAGCCACGCGGCGTCGTAGGTGCCCACCTTGCGCGCGCGCTGGGGCCACGTGAGGTCGACGGGGCCGTAGCCCGCGGGCTCGGGCGCGTCGTCGCGCGTGCGAACCGCGCGGCGCGGGTCTTCGACGTTGGGGAGGGGGTCTCCGTCCTCGGCGCCGTGGCCGCGGCCGAGGGGGTTCGCGGCGAAGCGCGGGCCGCCGAACGCGCGGGCCCAGTTGAGCGGCATGCGCGCGAAGGGCTCGGGGGAGGTCATCGCGTCGTGGCTCCACCGACGGTCGCCGACCGCGAGGAGCGTCTTGTCGACGTTGCGCACCGACACCCGCGTGCGCACGGCGGCGCGGGGCGTCGCCTCGGGGGCGCAGGCGCTCGCGGTCACGAGCACCTCGCCGCGCGCCTTGGGCATGCACTCGTCGAAGGGCGCCTCGGCGCCGAACGCCTCGGGGATGAACCGCCACATGGCGATCTCCGAGAGCAGCCGCGCGGGCGCCTCGAAGGGCACGTACATCATCACCGTCGCGACGAACACGCAGTCGCCGCCGTGCTCGTACACCTTCGTGAGCAGCCCGAGCTGCGAGGGCTTGAGTACCTTCATCGACGCGGTGCTCCTCACACGATGGTCTTCACGCCGGTCACGACGATCTTCATCGCCCCGTTGATCTTCTTGAACGCCGTGACCTTCCCCTCGTAGGCCGCGGCCCCGATGCTCACGCCGTTGATGTCGAGCTTGTGCAGGTAGGTCGCGAAGTTGATTCCGTACGCTTCGAGCTTCACCGCCGCGGCCGACGCCGACATCATCGTGAGCGCCACCTTCGCGACGCCGTACTTCAGCTCGATGGGGGTCAGCAGCGTGCGCTTCGAACCCGTCTCCTGACGCTGCGGCGTGACCAGCGCCGCCTGCGCGAGCGCGAGGAGGCTGAAGTTCGGCGCCGTCATGTCGAAGCTCGTGCCCGCCTCGATGGTCGTGGTGCCGGGACCGACCGTCCACAGCAGCGTGCCGTTGGTCACCCGCGACGCGTCGCGCACCGTGAAGCAGAACAGCGGCGTGGTCTCGGAGAGGGCGTTCGTGACCGTCGTCTGCTGCGACCCGTGGCGCTCGCGGAGCATCGTCGTCACCGTGGTCTGCTGACTGTCGCAGGTCTCGACCTGCGCGTTCTGCACCGTGACCCGGTGCGAGCCGTAGGTCTCCTCGACGTGCTTCGTCACCGAGGTCGTCTGGTTGGCCTTGTAGGTCTCCGTCACGGCCTCGCCGACGGTCGTGGTCTGCGTGGCGTCGTAGGCCTCCTCGACGTGCTTCACCACGTGCTCGTGCTTCTCACCGCCCACGGTGATGTCGAGCGTGGCGCCCGTGTGCACGAGCCCATCGCCGTCGGTGGTGAGCACGAAGTGATGGTCGTGTCCGCCGTGGTAGCCGTGCG
>CAMFHP010000087.1 GCA_945952225.1 uncultured Myxococcaceae bacterium | reverse complement strand
GCGCCAAAGCGTGCCGCCAGCGACGCCATCGCCACGGTGTGTCTCCGCTCGTCGTCGGCCGCGTCGAGGCACCGCATGGTGAGGGCGTCGGGGGCGCCGAGGCGCTGCATCTCCCGCGCGAGACGTTCGAACGCGGGCACCGACGCGCCTTCGAGCATGGCGATGCGCGCGAAGAGTCGGCCCACCTCGTCGCCGCCGTCGGGCAGGTCGTCGGCGCGCAATCCCTCGGGGCGGCGTCCGACCGCACAGGTGATGCAGGTCACGAGGAGCCCGCCCGTCGCGCCGCGGCCCGCGAGTGAACACCCCGACAAGATGCCTGCGTCGGCGCCCGCGCACACCGACACGCAGAAGCCCGCGCGGCTCAACGCGGACTCGTCGGTCTCGCACGGCACCTCGACCTCGATGCCGCAGGTGACGGTGCCGCCGGTCTGGCGCGGCGCGCAGGAGACATCCCGCACGTCGGCGGCGTCGGAGGCATCGGCGACGTCGCCCGCGGCGTCGGTCGTGGGCGCGCCGACCACCGTGGAACTGCACGCCGCCACCGGGAGCGTCGAGGCGAGGAGCACGAGGCGGTGGAACAGCGCGCGGAGGTCGTGGGGAGCGTTCATGGCGGCGACGCGGCTGCAATCAGGGGGCCACGAAGGAGCGCTCGGGCGATCACCCCTTCGCGGACCACACGGCGGCCCAGAGGCGCTTGAGGGCGCGTCCGTCGTCGGGGCTCCGCGCGACCGTGCGCACCACCACCTCGCCGCGATCGAGGAACACCGTGGGCGTGAGCGCCGCCACCGCGGGGTCGCTCGCGATGAGCTCGCCCACCCGCTCCCGCGCGCGCTTCACCTTGCGGCCCGCGGGTTCGTCGAGGGCCTTCCACCCCCGCCGCCCGATGGCCTCGTCGATCTGACGGATCGACGCATCGCGCAGCGCCACCCGCGAGCCGTCGCCCGCTTCGACGGTGAGCCCGAGCGCCCGCGAGAGGTCGGCGTGCCCTTCGAGCCGCGCCCACACCGCCGCGCGGAGCACCCAGCGCGCGCCCTTCTCCATCGCGAGGTTCGCCGTCGCCGCCCGCGCGATGGCCATGGCCTCGTACGCGCGCCGCGGGTCGTCGGCGAACTCGTCGAGCAGAAACCTTCGGAAGCTGTCGTAGCCCAGCGCCGCGTCGGCGTGGCGCATGTAGAGGGTGTTCAGCGCGGTGCCGATCTCGTGCATCTCGCGCCCCTCCTGGCGCACGAGCGACTCGATGCGTCCGCGGAGCGCGCGGAGTTCGGCCTTCGCCACGTTGGCCGCCATGGGCGTCGCCTCGGCCCGCGACGCGAGAAAGTCCACCTCGTCGGCCCCCCGTCGCACCACCGCGCGCTCCTCGCGCGAAGTCTTCGCTACGCGCAGCGCCTTCGCCGCCGCCGCGTCGTCGCCGCCGTCGTCACGCTTCTTCTTCGCCATCGGAAAGGTCCCTCCTCGCGCCCCTCCGCGGGCGCCATGGCCGTCGCCGACGGTGCCACCGCCCCGGGGGAGGCGTCCAGCGCCGATGGGGTGCACTGAACGCCTGACCTGGGTGGGGGGTGCCCTGACGAAATCGAGCTTGTTTGCCCGAGAAACGTGATTTGTCCGACCGGTCGGACAACCCGCGGGGGGAGGGGGGTGGAGGGCGCTTCGGCGAGGCGGTGGAGGGTCAGTGCCGGGCGGTGTCGACGTCGAGCGTGCGCACGGCCTCGGAGAGTCGAACGCGGCGCTCGCCGATCTGCACGTCGAGTTCGACGATGCGACGGGTGAGCCCTTCGATCTCCGTGGCGGCGCGGGCGAGGCGGGCGGTGAGCTGCGCGCGGAGGTCCGACGCGCGGCCGTTGCCCTCGATGGCGTAGAGGTTCTGCCGGGTCTCTTCGGTGCTGCGCTGCAGGTCGTTGCGCTGCTCCTCGACGCGGCCGTGCTCGGCGCTGAGGTCGGCGATGGCGCGCCGCAGTTCGAGGGCCGCGCGCAGCGCCGTCGCCACGTCGGGGGCCGGGTGTCCGTCGCGGAGGTATCCCTCGATCGCTTCGCCCGCGTCGTCGCTCCAGAGCTCGGTCGGCTGCGAGAACGGACGGCGCGTGGTGACCACCACCGAGGCCTCTCCGTGGGCGGGCACGTTCACCGGCGCGAGGGCCGCGTCGTTGGCGTTCTCCGTGCCCGCGGGGGGCTGGTAGAGCTCGGCGCCGCGCAGCGACTCGCGGGCCATGACGCGCACCGCGTTGCCGTCGCCGTTGCGCACGGAGAAGGTCGCGCGCTTCACCGAGAAGCGCTCGATGGTGAGCGCTCCCCGGCGGAGCGAGACGAGCCGCGCGCCCTCCATCGCGTCGGTCTCGCTGCGGGTCACGGTCACCGCGCGTTGCAGCGCGTAGGGCACGGTCGTCGTCGCGTTGGGCGGCAGCGCGTCGAGCATCCCCTGGCCCAGGAACGCGCCGTCTTCGAAGATCGCGATGGAGCCCCGTTCGAGCGTGGCCCCCGTGCTGTTGGTGAAGCGCGCCACCTGGAACGGATGCGTCGACGACTCGGGCACCCCCGGGTCCGGCGCGAAGAGGAACATCCGCTCGCCCTGCACCGCCCGCGCGGCGAGCATCACCATCGTGGCGCTGTTGTTGGGCACGGTGACGGGATCGGGGAGGTCGAAGCGCGTGGTGCCTCCCTGCTCGGCGAGGGCCGCGAGCGAGGCCACGCTCCGGGGCGCCGCGCTGGGCTGCGCCTGCTCCCGCGCGCGATGGTTGGCCTCGGCGTTCGCGATGGCGTAGCGGGCCTCGCGTGCGCTCGCGCCACCGCCCGCATCGAGGTTGAACGGGTACGTCACCGTCACCACGCCGCCGCCGTCGGGCGCGGGAAATTGCCACCGTCGCACCGCGTTGCTGATGCAGTCGGCGACGGCGGGCACGGGGTACGAGCTCTCGGCCACCGAGCTCCCCATCACGGCGCCCGTCGCGCCGATCACGTAGCGCACGGCGATGCGCCCCGAGGCCCCGGGGTTCGTCGCGAGCCCCTGCTCGTGGCAGTGCGTGACCTGCCCGAGGTTGCGGAGCACCACACGACGGATCGCCTCCGCCGAGAGCGGTCCCTGCACCGTGGGGGGCACCGCGCGCACGAGGGGTCCGTCCTGGCCGCGTCCGCGGAGGCCCATGCCCGCGCCGCTGCCGTAGCCCGATCCGTGACCGATCGCGCCGACGCTGCCGAGACCGATCGTGCCCTCGCCCGCGCCGCCGCCGCCCCAGCCCGAGCCCGTCGCGCCGAGGCCGCCGTAGCCGAACGCGTCGCCGATCGCGTCGCCGTCCATGGCGCCGAAGGGAGACACCGCACCCGCAGGGGCCGCGGCGGCGCCGAGGGCCGCGAAGACGCCGCGCTGGTTCACCGGGGCGTTGGCCGCGGTGTCGGGCGCCGCGGGCGCGTCGGTCATCGCGAGCGTGGTCTCGCTCTGGGGCACGGCGGCGATGACGGCCCCCTGGTCGGTCACCATCGGGCGCAGCGGAATCACCGGGTGCGCGAGCTCGGAGCGGAACGACACGGGCGCGCCCGTCACGAGCGAGAGGCGCACGTCGCGCCAGTCTTCGCCCGAGGTGTTCTGCACGATGCCCCAGGCCTGCATGTGGGCGCCCGCGCGGGAGAACACGAGGCGGTACGAGGGACGCCAGATGGGGGTCTCGACGGTGTAGCCCACCACGAGGTCGTGGTCTTCGCCGTCGAGGGAGAGGCGCACCGTGCGGCGCGCGTCGGCGGGGGGAGGGCCGCCGTCGGCGAGGGGTTCGGGCAACGGAAACGCTGCGGCGCGCACGGAACTCCCGCCGCGCTCCATCACCACGAGCGAGGCGAGAAAGTCGTTCACGTCGCGCTGGAGCACGCGGAAGGTCACCTCGCGCTCGCGCACGGTTCCCCGGCGCTCGAAGTACCCGACGCCGTTGCGGTAGACCACCACGCGCTTGAGGGCCATGGGGGGCCCGGACTCGAAGCGCGGGGCCTTGCAGCCCGAGGCCGAGAGGGCCCCGAGCGCTGCGAGAAGTGACACGGGACCAGACGCGCGGCGGAGATCAACACGGCTTCGCATGGAGACACACCTCGGGAGCGGCGGAACGCGGACGTCGCGTGGCGCGGGATGCACCGACGTCTGGACCCGCCAAAGGGTTCCGAGTGTGCGCGCACTCGGGCGCCCGGGTGCGGAGATTTCCCGCGGGCCCATCGGGGTCATCGGAGACGCCCTCGCCGCGTCGGCGACACGCGCGCGGTTGTGTTGATAGCGTCCGCGGCGCGATGCATCCGAGCCTCTCCGACCTCGCGGCGTGGGACCGTCTCAGCGACGAGGGATGCGCGCGTGTCACCGAGCTCCTGCCGTTGCGCGGGTTCACCCTCGACCGCGTGGAGCGCCACACGCAGGGCGGGGTCTCGCGGGGGGTGGCGCTGTTCCGTCACCGCGACGGGGCGACCTTCGCGCTCGTGCCCGGCGGGGTTCGCACGCTCGGGCTCACCGACGCGCGGCGCATCACGCTCGACGCCCGCGCGAAGGCGGGATGGTCCCTCGTGCGCGACGAGTACGGCCTTCCCCGCTTCGAAGACCACCTGCGCGCCGTGATGCGCCCCGCGCGCACGGTCACCGTCGACGCGCTCCTCGTCGAGACGCACCCCCGCCCCCTCGACGGCTACCTCGGCGCCTGGGACCACGACGCGCTCACCGACCTCCTGCGCGAAGAGGGGGGGCTCCGTCTGCTCTCCGACGACGAGTGGGAGTACGCCTGCGCCGCGGGCACCGACACGCTCTGGCGCTGGGGCAACCAGTGTCCCAACGACGTGCTCCCCTACGGCAGCGTCGACTTCGCACCGCTGCGCGCGCCCAACGCCTTCGGCCTCGCCATCGCCCACGACCCCTACGCCTGGGAGTTCGTGCGCGAGCGCGGCGTGATGCGCGGCGGCGACGGCGGCGACGCGATCTGCGGCGGCCATGGAGCCCTCGCAACCTGGCTCACCCTCGCCTCGCCCTACGTGTGGCCCGGCCTCGACGCAGACACGTACCGCGACGGTGGCTTCGTGCGCCGCGCCGTCACCCTGCGCGACGCGATGCGCGAGAGCGGCCCCTCGCGCGGGTGATCCGACACGCTCTACACTCGCGCTCCCCATGAGCGAAGAGGCCGTCGACGAGATGCGCTGGTGCCCCCGCTGCGAGCGCGGAATGCCCGCCTCGCGCTGCACCCCGGTGGAGCTCGGTGTGTTCGCGGGCGAGCGTGCGCTCACGTGCCCCACGTGCCAGGGGGTGACCCGGGGGGTCGAGGTGGTCGAGCACCGCCCGATGCCCGCGCACTTTCTCGACGCGCTGCGCTTCCCCGCGGTCGACGACGGGGCCTATGCGTGGATCGGGCTCGGCGTGGGGCTGTGGTTCTTCTCGCACCTGCCGTGGATCGGCGGCGCGGCCTCGGTCTGCATCTTCGTCACGTACGCGCTCTCGGTGGTGCAGCACGTCGCGCGCGGACGAAAGGGCATGCCCATGCCCACGGAGTTCACGCACCTCGACGACTACCTCTTCCCGGCCTTTCGCGCGGGCCTCGCGATGCTGCCGGGGCTGTTCCCCATGGTGCTCGCGCTCGGCGCGGGAGCGGGCCTCCCTCGCTGGCTCTACGGCGCCCTCGGCGGCGTGACGGCGACCTTCGCGCTCGCGTGGCTCCCGGGCGCGCTGGCGTGGGCCTCGATGGGCCCGGGGTGGTTCGAATCGCTCGACCCCCGCGCGGTGCTCGCGATGGCGCAGCGCGCGCCGCGCGACTACCTCCGCGTCGTGGGCGCGGTGTGGGCCCTCGCGCTCGGTCAGTCGGTGGTGCTCGACGTGTCGCGCGCGCTCTCGTACGCGCTGCGCGTCGTGCCCGTGCTGCCCGGCGTGCTCGCGTGGACGCTCGCGGTGTTTCTCCCGCTCGTGATGGCGCGCGTGGTGGGGACGTTCCTGCGCGAGCGCGCGACGGAGCTGGGCCTCGACGAAGCACGGTGAAGCGGGACGGGGAGGGGGAGGGGAGGCTCAGACGAGGAGCGCCGCGCCCACGAGCGAGACCGTGCGGTCGAGGGTGGTCTCGTAGGCCGTGGCGAGGGGCGTGTCGCGGAGCATCCAGAGCACCTCGCCGTGGGTCCACGCGGCGTCGCGGGCGCGGGCGATGCTCCAGAGCGCGGCGCGGTCGTCGAGGGGGCCGAGCGCGTGGTCGAGGGTGGCGATCACGCCGTCGAGAAACTGGGATTTCACCGTGGCCTCGGTCTCGGCGAGCACGCGGTTGATGGCGAGAAAATCGCGGTGCCGCGGTGAGCCCGTGGCGACGGTTCCGCCGAGCTCGCGCGTCGTGATCACGAGGGTGCGCGCGAGGTCGTAGTTGATGTGCGCGTTCATGCCCGCGAGGGCGAACTGGAGGGGGTGCACCCCCGGGGCTCCGCGGCGGTCGATCAGCGCGCGCCACGACCGGCTCACGGTGTCGGGGACCGTGAGGTCGCGGCGCAGCGCTTCGAAGTACTGGTCGGCGAAGACGGCGTCGAAGCGCGCCATGAACGCCGGGTCTTCGAAGCGCGCGTCACGGATCGCGCCGTCGACCGCGCGGGTCATGGCGAGGTAGAGCGCGTTGAAGCGCGCGACGCCGTCGGCGGGTGGAAGCGCCGCGCCGATGGCTTCGAGGGTGGCGAGCACGTCGGCGACACCGACGGTGGGGCGCGCGAGCGCCGCCGCGAGCGGAGGGTTTCCCTGTCCCATGGTGCGGCGACGGTAGGGCGACTGACATCGCGCGCGCAACGTGTCGTCGGTGCTGACAGCGCGGGGCGCTCTCTGCCAAGGTCGCGGCCCATGAGTACGACGGTCGATGTGCTGGTGGTGGGCGCGGGGCCCACGGGGCTCATGCTCGCGAGCGAGCTCCTGCTGCGCGGCCTCACGGTGCGCCTCGTCGACGAGGCGGAGGCTCCGTCTCCGTGGTCGCGGGCGCTGGGGGTGCACGCGCGCACGCTCGATGTGCTCCACGCGTCGGGCGCGGCGGAGGCGCTGATCGCGCGGGGGCAGAAGCTCCACGGGGCGACGCTGTGGTCGGGCGGTGCGGTGATCGCGCGCGTCGACTTCGCCGAGCTGGAGACGCCCTTTCCCTTCGTGGTGTGCCTCCCGCAGCGCGAGACCGAGGCGGTGCTCACCGAGGTGCTCACGAAGCGCGGCGGCGCGGTGGAGCGCGGGCTGAAGCTCACGGCGCTCCGTCAGGACGGCACGGGGGTCACGGCCACGCTCGCGAAGAGTGACGGCGCCGAGACCGTGCGCGCGGCCTGGGTGGTGGGCTGCGACGGCGCGCGGAGCACGGTGCGCAAGCTGCTCGACCTGCCCTTCGAAGGGAGCACCTACGAGGAGCGCTTTCTGCTCGCGGACGTCACCATCGACTGGGACACGCGCGACGACCGCATCACCACGTACTTCGGCGACGACGGCATCGCGGCGTTCTTTCCGATGCGCGAGCGCGTGACCCGCGTGGTGCTCACGGCGCCCGAGGGGGACGAGCGCACGGACCCGCCCACGCTCGACGAGGTGCAGGCCCTCTTCGCGAAGCGCACGGGCAGCGGCGCCACGCTCTCGAACCCGGGGTGGACCTCGCGCTTTCGCATCCATTGTCGGCAGGTGGCGAGCTACCGCGACGACCGGGTGTTCCTCGCGGGCGACGCCGCGCACATCCACAGCCCCGCGGGGGGCCAGGGCATGAACACGGGCATTCAAGACGCCCACAACCTCGCGTGGAAGCTCGCGCTCGTGCACCGCGGCCACGCCCGCGCGAAGCTGCTCGACACGTACCACGAGGAGCGTCACGCCGTGGGCCGCGCGGTGCTGCGCGGCACCGACGCGGCGACGAAGGCGGCGTCGATCAAGAGCGCGGCGCTGCGGGGCGTGCGCGATCAGGTGGCGCGCATGCTCACGAGCTTCGAGGTGGTGCAGCAGCGCGTGGCGCGCGAGACCGCGGAGCTCACGGTGAACTACGAGGGCAGCAGCCTCTCGCGCGAGGATCACACCAGCGTGCTCCAGGCGCGCGTGGGCACGGCCGCGGGCGGCGAGACGCCGACGGTCACCTCGGTGCGCTACTTCGACAGCGCCATCGCCGCGGGGCAGCGCGCGCGCGACGCGAAGACCACCCTCGCGGGCGCCACGGGCACCCCGGGTCTCTTCTCGCTGCTCGATCCGTCGCGCTTCACGGTGCTCCTCTTCGACGGACGCGCCGCGAGCGCCGAGGGCTACGCGCGCTTCACCTCGCTCGTCACCACGCTGGAGCAGCGCTTCCCCGAGTCCGTCGAGGCCTTCGTGGTGACGCCCCGCACGACGCGCCCGGCGGAACTCCCCGCGTCGGTGCGCGTGCTGCTCGACCCTGACGGCGAGCTCGAAGCGCTCTACGGCGCGCCCACGGAGTGCGTCTACGTGCTGCGTCCCGATCAGTACGTGGGCTATCGCGCGCAGCCCCTCGACGAGGCGAGGGTGTTGGCCTACCTCGGCGCGATCCTGCGCCCGTCAGCTTCGTAACGCCTCCCCCGGTCGCTGCGCGCATCGCCCGCAAAACAAGGCGGTACACGCGTTGCTCAAGGTCCGGGGATGCGCCCCGTCACACTCTCCGTGCTCCTCGCCCTCGTCGCCGGATGCGGCGACACCTCGCTCCAGGTCGCCGCCGATGCGGCCCCCTCCGATGCGTCCCCCGATGCGTTCACTGACGCATCCGCCGATGCGATCGCCGATGCGTCGACGGATGCGGTGACCGATGCGACGCCCGCGCGACGGCTCGTGTGGCGCGGCATCGACCTCAGCACCGGACCGGCCTCGCGCTGGGGCTACATGGTGGCCGACCTCGGCGACGGAACGGCCTACGTCTTCGGCGGCACCACGCTCACCAACGCGGGCGCGGGCACCACGTCGAGCGACCTCTGGCGCTTCGATGGAACCGTCGATCCGCCCACGTTCACGGCGGTGACGGTGACGGGCGATCCGCCGCGTCGCTACTGCGGGTGTCTGGGGTACATCCCCACGTCGCGCACGGTCGTGATGATCGGCGGACGCACGCCCTCGGAGGCGCCCGCGGAGACGTGGCTCCTGCCCCTCGACACGATGACCTGGGAGCGCGCGAGCACCGACAGCACCCCCGGGGGTGTCATCGGGTGCAACCTCGCGTGGTCGCAGGCGCGCGGCGCGCTCTACCACTTCGGCGGCGGAAGCTCCTCGACGGGCTACTCGGGCACGGTCTCGCGCTGGAACGCCAGCACCCGCGCGTGGGAGCGCCTCGACGCCACGGGCCCGCGCGGACGCTACGACGCCGTGTGGTCGCCGATGCCCGACGGACGCACGCTGCTGCTCACGATGGGCGCGCGCACGGCGGTGGCGGGCGCGGGCTTTCTCAACGACGTGTGGCGCTTCGACACGATGACCGACGCGTGGTCGCAGGTGACCATCGAGGGAGAGGCGCCGCAGGGCCGTCGCAACCCCTTCGTGCGCGTCGACGCCGACGGACGCGGCCTCGTGCTGGCCATGGGCGCCGCAGGCATTCGCGCGGGCGAGACCCTCGCCGACACCTGGCACCTCGACCTCGACGCGGGCCGGTGGACGAACCTCGACCCCAAGGAGCTTCCGCCTGCGCGGGGCTTCGTGACGGCGCTTCCGGGCCGCGGGGCCGTGCGCGGCACGCTCGTGGGAGGCTTCGACAACGACGGCGTGCGCCGCGACGCGTGGCAGCTCCGCGAGGAGTGATCGCTCCGAGTCAGAGCTGATCGGTACGGAGGCGTACGAACGAGTCTTCGCCCTCGCGACAGAGCCGCGCGAGGTGGTCGATGCGCGGTAGTTCGGTACCGAACCAATACTGCGCCGCGAGGAGCTTGCCCTCGTAGAACGCATCACCGGGCGCGTCGTCGAGGCGGCGCTGCGCGGCGGCGGCCTGCGCGAGCCACTGCCACGCGACGCACACGGTGGCGAAGAGGTCGAGGTAGTCGGTGGCGTGGGCGAGCATGCCGTCGACGTCGCCCGAGAGTCCGCGGGCGCCGAGTTCGAGGGTGAGCGCCGAGACCGCGTCGGCGGCGGCGTCGAGGGCGTCGCACCACGCGGGGTTCACGCCTACGGCGCGCGCGTCGGCGCTGGTGGCCACGAGCTCGTCGCGCCAGATCGCGAGCGCTTCGCCGCCGCCGGCCACCACCTTGCGACCGAGGAGGTCGAGGGCCTGAATGCCCGTGGTTCCCTCGTGGATGCTGTTGAGCTTCTGGTCGCGCATCCAGAGCTCGGGGAGGTACTCGGAGGTGTAGCCGTAGCCGCCGTGCACCTGCACCGCGAGGGCGTTCGCTTCGAAGCCGCGCTCGGCGGGAAAGGTCTTCGCCACGGGCGTGAGCAGGTCGAGGAGCCGTCGCGCGCGGGTGCGCACCGCGTCGTCGTCGCCGTGCTCCGCGAGGTCGTGCTGGCGCGCGGTGGCGAGCACGAGGGAGAGGGCTCCTTCGGCGATGGCCTTCTGGCGCAGGAGCATCCGTCGCACGTCGGCGTGGGCCACGATGGGCACCTGCGGGCCCTGGGCGTCGCGGGCGCCGGGGGCGCGTCCCTGCGGGCGCGATTGGGCGTAGAGCACCGACTCGCGGAAGGCCACGTAGGCCACGGCGGCGGCGCTCCCACCGACGCCGATGCGCGCGGCGTTCATCATCTGGAACATCTGCGCGAGGCCGCGTCCCGGTGAGCCCACGAGCCACGCGACGCAGTCGTCGCCCTCGCCGAAATTCAGCGCCACGCTGGGCAGCGCGCGCCAGCCGATCTTGTGGAGCACGCCCGCGCAGCGCACGTCGTTGTCGACCCACGCCGCGCCCTCGGGGCGACGCTTCGGCACGCAGAACAGCGACACGCCGCGCGAGCCCTCGGGGGCGCCCTCGATGCGCGCGAGCACGAGGTGGACGATGTTCTCCGTGAGGTCGTGTTCGCCGCCGGAGATGAAGATCTTGCTGCCCGTGAGGCGCCAGGTTCCGTCGGCGAGGGGGCGCGCGCGGGTGGTGATGTCGCCGAGGCTCGATCCCGCGTGGGGCTCGGTGAGGCACATGGTTCCCGTGAAGCGTCCCTCGTAGAGCGGGGCCATGAAGGTCTCGCGGAGCCACGGGGTGCCGAAGCTTTCGAGCAGGTGCGCGGCCTCGGTGGTGAGCATCGCGAGGCCCGCCGCCGAGGCGTTCGCCGCGCAGAGGTAGCTGTTCGCCGCCGTCGACACGAGCGACGGGAGCTGCTGGCCGCCCACGTCGAGGGGACGCGTGGCCGAGAGCACGCCCGCGTCGGCGAGGGCCGCGAAGATGCGCGCCATCGTGGGGTGGAGCTTCACCGTGCCGTCGGCGTCGAGCGCGGGCGGCGTCGCGTCGAGCGTGCGCAGCGAGGGAAAGAGCAGCGTGCGCGCGAGGCGGCGGAGCGTCTGCACCGTGAGGTCGAAGGTTCCGCGGTCGTGGTGCGCGAAGGCGGGGAGCGCGCAGAGGGCGTCGGCGCGGTGCACGTCGTAGAGGAGAAAATCCACGTCGCGGTCGGAGAGCAGCGGGTTCGTCGCGTCGATGGGCATACGGGTGGTTCCGCGGAGCATGGTGCCTGCCCCCGTCGCGAGAGAAGGGCGGAATCACTGCGGCGTTCACGCGACCGTCACCAATCGGTAGAGTCCCGCGCACCATGAGCGAGGCGTTCACGTTCACCCTCAACGGCCGCGAGGTCCGTGTCTCCGGCGAGTCGACGCACCGGAGCCTTCTCGACTGGCTCCGCGCGCAGGGCGCCACGGGCACCAAGGAGGGCTGCGCCGAAGGCGATTGCGGCGCGTGCACCGTCGCCCTGCTCGACACCGACGCCCACGGCAGGCGCACCTGGAGGGCCGTCACGTCGTGCATCACGCTGCTCCCCATGGTGGCCGGGCGCGAGGTGCTCACCGCCGAGGGCATCGCCGAGGGCGGCGCCCACCCGGTGCAACGCGCGATGGCCGAACGCTACGGATCGCAGTGCGGCTACTGCACCCCGGGCTTCGTGATGTCGATGTTCGAGGCCTACCACCGCGACGACGTGACCGGCGGTGATCGCCTCGCCGATCAGCTCTGCGGCAACCTCTGCCGCTGCACCGGGTACCGCCCCATTCGCGACGCGGCCCTCGACGCGCTCGACCACCGCGAGGCCTGCCGCGCCGATGGATCGCTCGCGCGCGAGCGCTTTCGCCTGCCCCTCGCCGAACCCGCGACCCCGGCGCCCGCGGTGGACTACGCCCGCGGCGGCGAGCGCTTTCTCGCGCCCACCACGATCGAGGAATTGCTCGCGGTGAAGCGCGCGCGTCCCGAGGCGGTGCTCGTCGCGGGCGCGACGGAGATCGGCGTCGAGGTGAACAAGAAGTTCCGCGAGGTGCCGCTGCTCGTGAGCACGGAGCGGGTGGCCTCGCTGCGCGCGATCACCGAGACGGAGACGCACTGGATCCTCGGCGGCGCGGCCCCGCTCACGGCGATCGAAGAGGCGCTCGGTGGTGCGCTTCCCGCGCTCGACAAGATGTTTCGCGTGTTCGCGTCGCGGCAGATTCGCAACCGCGCCACGCTCGCGGGCAACCTGGTGACGGCCTCGCCCATCGGCGACATGGCGCCGGTGCTCCTCGCGCTCGACGCCGACGTGGTGCTGCGCAACGTCGACGGCGCGCGCACCGTGGCCCTCGCGGATTTCTTCGTGGGCTACCGCAAGACCGCGCTCGCGGCCGACGAGGTGCTCGACGCGGTGCGCGTGCCGAAGGGCCCGGCGGAAGGGCTCACCCGACGCTTCCACACGTACAAGGTCTCGAAGCGTCGCGAGCTCGACATCAGCATCGTGGCCGGGGCCTTCGTGGTCGACACCGACGCGCAGGGTGTGGTGCGCCACGCGCGTCTCGGCTTCGGCGGCGTGGCCGCGACGCCCGCCCGCGCCCGTGCGACGGAGGCGTTTCTCGTAGGGAAGGCGTGGACGCGCGAGACCCTCGACGGCGCCCTCGCGGTGCTCGCGGGAGAGTTCACGCCCATCGCCGACGTGCGCAGCGGCGTGGCCTTTCGGCGCGGGCTCGTCACGTCGCTCTTCGAGAAGTTCTTCGACGGCGTCGAGACCCTCGGGCAGGACGCGCCCGCGGACTTCGAACGTGTGCCCCGCGACCTCGAAGCCGACGTGTCGCGCGCGCTGCGCCACGAGAGCGCCCTCGGTCACGCGACGGGTGCGGCGCGGTACGTCGAAGACACGGCCCTCGCGCGGCCCATGCTCGAACTCTGGCCCGTGATGTCACCGCACGCGCACGCCCGCATCGTGCGACGGGACGCATCGAAGGCCCGCGCGGTGCCCGGCGTGGTGGCGGTGTACTTCGCCGACGACATTCCGGGCATGAACGACGTGGGCGCGATTCGTCACGACGAGACGCTGCTCGCGGCCGACGAGGTGCTCTACCACGGGCACATGGTCGCCATCGTGGCGGCCACGGACTACGACACCGCGCGCCGCGCCGCGGCCCTCGTCGAGGTCGAGTACGAGGTGCTTCCCGCGATCGTGGGCCTCGACGCGGCCATCGCGGCGGGGAGCTGGCACACCGAAGGGCATCGCATCGTGCGCGGTGACGTCGACGGCGCGCTCGCCACGGCGCCGCACACGCTCGCGGGCTCGCTCACGATCGGCGGGCAGGAGCACTTCTACCTGGAGTCGCACGCGGCCTGGGCCGAGCGCGGCGATGACGATGCGGTGCACGTGAGCTCGTCGACGCAGCACCCGAGCGAGGTGCAGGCGGTGGTGGCCCACGTGCTCGATCTTCCGCGCAACCGCGTGGTGGTCGACAGCCCGCGCATGGGCGGCGGCTTCGGCGGAAAAGAGACGCAGGGGAACTCGTGGGCCGCGCTCGTGGCCCTCGTCGCGTGGAAGACCGGACGCCCCACGCGCGTGATGCTCGACCGCGACCTCGACATGGTGCTCACGGGCAAGCGCCATCCGTTCCGCGCCGACTGGCGTGTGGGGTTTGATGGAGCGGGGAAGATCCTCGCGCTCGACGTGACGCTCGCGAACGACGGCGGCTGGGCGCTCGACCTCTCGGAGTCGATCTGCGACCGCGCGCTCTTTCACCTCGACAACGCGTACTGGCTCCCGAACGTGCGGGCCTTCGGGCGCGTGGCGAAGACGCACACCGTTTCGAACACGGCCTTTCGCGGCTTCGGCGGACCGCAGGGCATGGTGGTGATCGAAGACATCGTCGACCGCGTGGCGCGCACGCTGGGCCTCGCGCCCGAGGCCGTGCGCGCGGCGAACTTCTATGCGCGCGACGGCGAGGCGAGCACCACGCACTACGGCCAGCCCGTCGAAGACAACCGCATTCCTGCGATCTGGCCCGCGCTCCTCGACGCGAGTGATTTCGCGCGCCGTCGCGTCGAGGTCGACGCGTGGAACGCCGCCCATCCGCGTGTGAAGCGAGGCCTCGCGATCACCCCCGTGAAGTTCGGCATCTCGTTCACGGCGACCTTTCTGAACCAGGCCGGCGCGTACGTGGTGATGTACCGCGACGGCTCGGTGCAGGTGAACCACGGCGGCACCGAGATGGGGCAGGGGCTGCACACGAAGATGCTCGGGATCGTGATGCGCGAGCTCGGTCTGCCCGCCTCGAAGGTGCGCGTGATGAAGACGCAGACCGACAAGGTGCCCAACACCTCGGCGACGGCGGCCTCGGCGGGCGCAGACCTCAACGGCGCCGCGGTGAAGGACGCCTGCGTGACCCTGCGCGCGCGCCTCGCAACGGTGGCGTCGGAGGCGCTCGGATGTGCGCCCGAGTCGCTCGTCGTCGACGAACGCGGATGGCACGGGAAGGGCGCCACGCTCTCGCACGAGGCCGTGGCCGAGAAGGCCTACTTCGCGCAGGTGTCGCTGTCGGCGACGGGCTTCTATCGCACGCCGGGCATCGGGTACGACAAGGCGAAGGGGAAGGGAAAGCCGTTCCACTACTTCGCGTTCGGTGCGGCGGTGACCGAGGTGGAGCTCGATGGCTACTCGGGCATGAAGCGCGTGCTGCGCACCGATGTGATCCACGACGTGGGCGATTCGTTGAACCCGGGCCTCGACCGCGGACAGGTCGAAGGGGCCTACGTGCAGGGCCTCGGATGGCTCACGGGCGAGGAGCTTCTGTGGGACGCGAAGGGGCGTCTGCTCACGCACTCGGCGAGCACGTACCAGATCCCCGCGGTGAGCGACGCGCCGATGGACTTTCGCGTGGCGCTGCTCCCCGATGCGGCGCAGCGGAACACCATCCACGGGAGCAAGGCCGTGGGCGAGCCGCCGCTCATGCTCGCGATCTCTGCGCGCGAGGCGCTGCGCGACGCGGTGGCTGCGTTCGGTCCGGGCGGCGTGGTGGAACTCCCTTCGCCCGCGACGCACGAGGCGCTCTTTCTCGCGGCGCAGACGCAGCGCGCGCGGGCCGCGAAGGTCTGAGCGCTCTCTCTTCGCGGCGCTGTTCTGGTAGGGTCCGCGCGCCGTGAAGACCCCCGCCCAACGCCCGCCGCTTCCGCTCCCCGACGCCTCGCCGCTGGCGGTGCCCGACGACTTCGCCGCGCGCCTCGCCGCCGAGGGAATCACCGTGTCTCCCGCGGCGCTCACGGGCCTCGCCGACTACCTCGCGCGCCTCATCGCGATGAACGAGCTGGTGAACCTCACGGCGATCACCACGCCCGCCGACGCGTGGGTGCGCCACGGCCTCGACGCGTGGACGCTCCTTCCGCTCCTCGCCGACCTCGCCGCGGGCGCGTCGGTGATCGACGTGGGGAGCGGCGGCGGCGTGCCTGCGATTCCGGTGGCGATCGCGCGCCCCGACCTGCGCGTGGTGATGGTCGAGTCGACGCAGAAGAAGGCCGCGTTTCTGAAGGCCGTGGCGAAGGCGCTGAAGCTCTCGAAGGTCGACGTGCGCGACGAGCGCGCCGAGTCGGTGATGCGCACGCAGCGGGGACGCCACGACGTGGTGACCGCGCGCGCCGTGAGCCGGTTGAGCACGCTGATTCCGATCACCGTGCCCTTTCTGAAGGCGGGCGGACGGGCGCTGTTCATCAAGGGCGCGAAGGCCGACGAGGAGCTCGCCGAGGCCGCCGCCGCGATGCGCGACTACCACCTGGTGCACGAGCGTACGGTGCAGACAGAGACCGGCCGCGTGCTCGTGCTGCGCTACGAGGGCGTGAAGCGGGTGTAGCGGGGGCCGCTACGGCACACGCACGACGCGCCAGTCGAAGCCGCCCGCGATCGTCACCACGGCGCCCTCGTCCACGCGCGCCGTGGTCACGCGTCGACCCTCCACCAGGGTTCCGTTCGGGGTGCCGAGATCCTCGACCCACACGGCGCCCTCGCGCTCGCTCACGACGAGGTGCCTGCGCGCGACCTGCGACGAGGCCACGCGCACGTCGCAGCCCGCGGTGCGTCCGAGCGTGAGGCCCGACGCGGGGATCACGAAGGTGTCGCCGACGGTGAGCGTCACCGACGCGCCGGTGAAGTACGACAGCGACGCGTCGGGGCGGTGACCGAGATAGCGGAGGGCGAAGGGCATCGCCGCGACGGTATCGCGCGGCGCGAGGGCGGGAGAGAGGCTACGGGCAGGTCATCGTGAGCACGTCGTCGACGGCGCCGTTGCAGTCGTCGTCGAGGCCGTTGCAGGTCTCCGCGGCGGGGGCGCGGGGAGCGGCGCCGCAGAGCTGTCCGTCACCGATGGGCGACGACTGCGTGGGCGTCGAGATGCCGCCCGTCGAGGTCATGCCGTTGCCGAACTGACCGTAGTAGTTGCTGCCCCAGCACCACACCGTGCCCGTCGTGTGGCGCACGCAGTAGGTGTTCGTGGTGCCGTCGATCCACGTCACGTCGCTGATGCGCGCCGCGCGGGGCGAGGCCGACGAGGCGGTGCCGCCGTTGCCGAGCTCGCCGGTTCCTCCGTCGCCCCAGCACCACACGGTGTTGTCGTTGCGGCGCGCGCAGGTCGAGTTCGTGCCCGCCGTCACCTGCGCCACGTCGGTGAGCCCGCTCACGAGCACCGGCGCCGTGCGGTTCGTCGAGGTGCCGTCGCCGAGCTGTCCGCGGTTGTTGTAGCCCCAGCACCACACGGTGCCGTCGCTGCGCCGCGCGCAGTAGTGCGTTCCGCCGCCCACGAGCTGCGTCACGTTGGTGAGACCGGGAACGGTCACCGGCGTCGAGCGCGCGGTGGTGGTGCCGTCGCCGAGCTGTCCGTTGTAGTTGCTGCCCCAGCAGCGCACGGTGCCGTCGCGCAGCAGCGCGCACGACGAGTTGTAGAACGCCACCGCCACCGAGGCCGCGTTGGTGATGCCCATCACGGTCACCGCCGTGGCGCTGCCCGACCCGTTCGTGGTGCCGTTGCCAAGCTCGCCGGAGCCGTTGCTTCCCCAGCAGCGCACGGTGCCATCACGGAGCGCCGCGCACGCGTGCTGCGAGCCCGCGTCGACGGAGCGCGCGTTCGCCACGCCCATCACCGCCACGGGCGTGCGCCGCGGGCTCTGGGTGCCGTCGCCGAGCTGTCCGTAGTTGTTCTGACCCCAGCACCACACGGTGCCGTCGCCGCGGCGCGCGCACATGAAGGCGCTGCCCGCGCTGATCTCTGCGACGTTCGTGAGGCCCGTGACGGTGACCGCGGTCGTCGAGGCCGTGACCGTTCCGTTGCCGAGTTCGCCGTAGTCGTTGCGGCCGAAGCAGCGCACGGTCTGGTCGTTGAGCAGCGCGCACGACGACCCGTTGCCCGACGCCACGGTGATCGTCGCGTTGGTGCCGCACACGTAGGTGCCCGTCGCGGCGCACGCGCCGATGCCCGACGTGCAGGCCCCGCGCGCGGTCACGCAGGTGCCGTCGCAGTTCACCTGACCCGCCGCACACGAGATGCGGCACACGCCCGCGGAGCAGGTCTCCGACGTGGTGCAGGCGCGTCCGCAGGCGCCGCAGTTGCGGCTGTCGGTGCGCTGGTCGACCTCGCAGCCGTTGGTGGCCACGCCGTCGCAGTTGGCGAAGCCCGTGGCGCAGGTGAAGCCGCACGTTCCCGCGGCGCAGGTGCTCGTCGCGTTGGCGGGGGCCGCGCAGACGGCGCTGGTGTAGCCGAGTCCGTCGGCGTTGCAGGTGCGTCGCGTGGTGGCGTCGGTGCAGTCGGCGGCGCCCGGCGTGCAGACCCACGGGGTGCAGAGGCCCGCGGCGCAGGTCTGGCGCGCGGCGCACGCGGTGTTGGTGTAGCCGAGTCCGTCGCTGTTGCAGGTGCGACGGGTGGTTCCGTTCGCGCAGTCGACGGTGCCCGGGGTGCAGACCCACGGCGTGCACGTGCCCGCGGAGCAGGTCTGGCGCGCGGCGCAGGCGGTGTTGGTGTAGCCGAGCCCGTCGCTGTTGCACGTGCGTCGTGTGGTGGCGTCGGCGCAGCTCGCGGCGGCGGGCGTGCACACGCGGGTCATGCACGTTCCGCCCGAACACGTGGTGCCCGAGGGACACGCGCTGGTGGTGTATCCGAGCCCGTCGCCGTTGCACGCGCGGCGCTGGTCGGCGGAGAGGCACGAGGCTTCACCGGGCACGCACACCCACGCGCTGCACATGCCGCCCGAACACGTCGAGGTCGAGGGGCAGGGCGTGTTGGTGACGCCGAGGCCGTCGGCGTTGCAGACCTCCACGGTGCGTCCGTCGGAGCAGCGGGCCGCGCGGGGGGTGCACGTCCACGCGCGGCACACGCCGGCGGAGCAGGTCTGCATCGCGGCGCACGCGCTCACGGTGGTGCCGAGTCCGTCGGCGTTGCAGACCGAGCGCATCGACGATCCCGCACACGTCGCCGTGCCCGGCGTACACACCTGCGGAACGCACGCGCCGCCCGCACAGCTCTGCCCCGACGGACACGCCGCGGTGGTGTAGTCGAGCCCGTCGGCGTTGCAGGTGCGTCGCGCCGTGGTGCCCGCGCACTCCAACGCGCCGGGGGTGCACACGCGCGGAACGCACGCGCCCGCCGCGCACGACTGGCCCGCGGGGCACGACACGCGGTCGTAGCCGAGGCCCAGCGTGTTGCAGATGTTCCGCTCGGTGACCGAGGGACACATGGGCGAGGCCGATCCGGGCACACACGTTCGCGCGCGACAGGCGCCGTCGGTGCAGCTCTCCGAGGCCGCGCACGAGGCCGTGGTGGTGGCGCTTCCGCGGGCGTCGCAGGTCGCGAGCTCGGTGCCGCTCACGCAGCGTCGCGCGTTGGGCGTGCACACCTGACGGCGGCACACGCCGCTCGCGCAGAACTGTCCGCTGTCGCAGTCCGCATCGACGGCGCAGTCGACGCAGAGCGAGCGCGCGGTGTCGCACACCTGCCCGCGGTCGTTGCAGTCGCGCGTGGAGCGGCACTCGCGGCGCGGCACGCAGAGCTGCGAGCGGCACACGCTCGTGGTCGGACAGTCGGCGTCGGCGAGGCAGTCGACGCAGGCCCCGCGCATCGTGTCGCAGACCTGGCCCACACACGTGCGCGACGAGGTGCACGCCGACGAGACCACGCAGCGCGAGCCCGCACACACACGTCCCGCGGCGCAGTCGTCGGTGGAGGCGCACTCGACGCAGCGGCCGAACGCGCGGTCGCACACGAGCCCGGCGCCGCACTCGCTGGTGACACGGCACGCGCCGCCCGCGTCGGCGGAGACGTCACTCGCAACGTCGGTGGCGGCGTCGGTGGAGACGTCGGCCGTCGCGTCGGAGGCAACGTCGGTCGCGGTGTCGGTCGCCGTGTCGGTGCCGGTGTCGGCGGTGGCCGTGTCGGCGCCCGCATCGACCACGTCGTCGCTGACAGGGGGACCGCTGTTGTTGCCGCGCGCCGTACCGCACGCGGCGGTCGAGGCGAGCAGCAGGCCCAGGGGGAGAAGCATCCTTCGGTTCACGGGCGCACGGATACGCGAAGGTGAGGGGATCGCTCCACTTCGGGGAGACGATGGCCCGCGGTGCGCGTCAGTGGTCGTGGGCGGCGTCGCTGGATGCATCGCTCGCAGCGTCGGCGCCCGCGTCGGCGGCGGCGTTGCGTGCGTCGGTGCAGAGCCGGTAGCAGCGCAGCGCGTTCGCGGCGCACCACGCGGGGTCGGCGTCGTGGCCGCCCTCGTGGCACTCGTCGAGCGACGGATCGAGCTTCGCCACCTCGTGGCAGTACGGGCCGAGCTCCTCGCACGCGAAGGGGATTCCGAGGTCCGTGGACACGTCGGTGCTGCGGTCGGTGGCGGTGTCGGCGGCGGCGTCGGTGACGGTGCGGTCGGCGGTGGCGTCGGCGGCGGTGGGGGCCGTGTCGTCGCCGCATCCCGTGAGGAGGGCCGCGGTGCAGAGCGCGAGCGCGAGCCCGCGAAGGGTGAAGGGCGTCATGGGTGCGTGCATCGCATGGCCTGCGACGGTGGAGGCTGCGACGTGCGGTCGCTGCGACGATGGGACGCACGGTGCCGTTGCCGCGCGTGCAACGGTCACGGTATGCAACGCGCGCCCATGAGCGGAGAGGCGCCGACGCTGCGTCCGTACCAGCGCGAGGCCATCGAGGCGGTGCTCGCGGCGCGTCGCGCGGGCACGCGGCGGATGCTGGTGTGCCTGCCCACGGGTGCGGGCAAGACGGTGATCTTCGCCCACCTCGCGCGGCTCGCGCGGCGCCCGGTGCTCGTGATCGCGCACCGCGAGGAGCTGCTCTCGCAGGCCAAGGACAAGCTCCAGCGCGCCCTCGGCGACAGCGCGCGCGTCGACATCGAGCAGGGCGAGCGCCACGCCTCCGACGAGGCGCGGGTGGTGGTGTGCTCGGTGCGTTCCCTTCGAACGGCGCGCATCGCGCGGCTCATGCGAGCGCGGGCGCCGGGGCTGGTGATCTACGACGAGTGCCACCACGCGCCGGCCGACGACAACCGACGCGTGCTGCGCGAGCTCGGGTGCTTCGACGCGGCGTGGGAGGGCACGCTCGTGGGCTTCACGGCGACGACCGCACGCGGCGACGGCAAGGGCCTCGACGAGGTGTTCGACGCGATCGTGTACGCGCGCTCGCTGCCCGAGATGATCGACGACGGGTACCTCGTGCCGCTGCGGGGCTACCGCGTGGCGACGCAGGCCGACCTCACGCGCATCACCGCGCGCGGCGCCGACTTCGCCGAGGAGGAGCTCGCCGAGGCCGTCGACATCGAGGAGCGCAACGCCCTCGTGGCGCGGTCGATCCAGGAGCTCGCGCGCGACCGTCGCACCATCGCGTTCTGCGTGACCGTGGCCCACGCGCGGCACCTCGAACGCGCGCTGCGGACCCTCGGCGTGCGCGCGGGCATCGTGCACGGCGAGATGCCCTCCGACGAGCGCGCGGCGACGCTGCGGGCCTTCGCGGAGGGGAGGCTCCAGGTGCTCACCAACGTGGCGGTGCTCACCGAGGGCTTCGACGACCCCGGCGTGAGCTGCGTGGCGATGGCGCGTCCCACGCGCAACGAGGGGCTCTACGCGCAGTGTGTGGGGCGCGGCACGCGGCTTCATCCCGAGAAGCGCGACTGCCTCGTGCTCGATTTTGTCGACGTGTCGTCGCTGAGCCTCTGCACGCTCCCGTCGCTCTATGGCATGCCGCGCGACGTCGACCTGCAGGGCCGCGAGGTCGGCGAGGCGAAGCGCGTGTGGGACGGGATCACCTTCGACCATCCCGCGTTCGAGGTGGAGGCGGGGGCGATCACGCTGGAGGAGATCCAGGCGCGCGCCGCGGCCTTCGATCCGGTGTCGCAGCAGGTGGACGCCGACGTGCGGGCCATCTCGCGCCTCGCGTGGTGGTCGCTCGGGCGTCACGGCCTGGTGCTCCACTACGAGCGCGCGCCGGGGCGTGTGACCGAGGCGCTCATTCGAAGCTGCGCGACGCGCGGACGGCGCTGGGAGATCGTACTCGACGGCGTCTCGCGGGCGAAGTTCTCATCGGTGGCCGAGGCCGTCGACGCGGTGGACTTCGAAGTGTCACGGCTCGGCGCGCGGGCCGAGGCGTCGGCGCTCGCGGGCGCTGCGTGGCGTCGCATGGGCGCGCCGCGGGAGCGCGTCGAGGCGGTGATGGGCGCGCGGGTGGGTGGTGCTGTGCCGACGACAATGGGCGCGCTGTGTGTGCTCGAAGCGTGGGCGAAGGTGCTGCCCGCGCGCGGTGCGAGTGCGCCGTTGAAGAAGCGCGGGCGGTAGCTACTCGGTCTGACGTCCGACGACGAGCACGAAGGGCTGCGTGGGCGCGAGGGGAAAGCCCTGGAACGAAGGGTTCTCGCGCAGTCGTTCGGCGAAGTACGCGCGGTATCCCGAGGCGTAGGTGGTGAGCACGTTCGCGCGCTGGAGCGCGTCGCGCAGCGCGGTCACGTACGCGGGCGGCCTCTCGTCGGCGGCGAAGAGGTACACGCCCGGACGCACGCGGACCGTGGTGCGTCCCACGGGCGCGGGGCGCCATCCCGATTGTGCGAAGAGGCCCGAGAGCTCGTCGGCGCGCGTGACCGCGAGCGGGTCGTACTGCGTGGCCGTGAGGTATGCGGTGGTGCCCGGCGGGGCGGTGCTGAGGGCCGCGGCGAGCGTCGCGCGCGACGACTCCGTGAGCCACGCGCGGGGCTGCGGCGCGCGGTTGCCCGAAGGCGTGGGGGATGGAGACGCGCTGCGGGCGAGGCGGTCGGCGTCGGCGCTGCGTCCGGCGTTGCGGTAGGCCTCGGCGAGGGCGTCGAGGCGGGCGCGTCCTGCGGGGCTGTCGGGGCGTTCGGCGAGCACCCTGCGCATCACGCGCTCGGCGTCGTCGAGGCGACCGAGGCGGAGGTAGACGTCACCGAGCGTGCGCATCGCGCCGACGACCATCGAGGGCCGCGTGGCGATGGCGCGTTCGTAGAGGGTGATCGCGTCGTCGGTGCGTCCGTCGGCGAGGGCCTGTGACGCGAGGTTGTTGCACGCGACGGCGACGCTGGCGGTGCGGAGGTCGTCGAGCCACGCGGGCTCGGCGAGGCAGAGGAGCGACGCGAGCGCGACGCCAGCAAAGGCCCGCGCGAGGGCCGGGAGGTCTCGGTGGGACCAGCGCGCGACGATCCACGCGACGCCCGATGCGGCGAGCGCCAGGAGGCCTGGGGCCATGGGGAGCCGGAGGCGTCCCATCACGTAGAAGATCGCGAGGGAGAGGGTGTAGACCGCGACGGCGCCGACGGTGACGCGCGCGGCGCGGGAGCGCGACCACCACGCGAAGGCGCCCACGAGCGCGAGGGGCGCGACGAGGCCCATCGAGAGCGGCGCGGCGCGCAGCGGAAGGGTGAACTCGCGGGTGAGCGCGAGGTCGTCGTTGTCGGAGACTTCGACGTCGTGGAACGAGAGACGGAGCTTGCGCGCCGTGCGCTCGATGAAGTTCGCGGGCGACGCGGCGATCTCGCGGAGGGCCTGCGCGCGCCAGAAGGCGTCGACCTGTCCGTCGGTGAGCGCGTGGCCCGCGCGGCGCTCGGCTTCGGTGTGAAAGTCGTCGTGTTCGAACTCGCTCGCGGGGCGCACGAACGAGGGGGCGACGTAGTGTCCGGCGACGCTGTCGCGGGCCTGGGCGGCGTAGAGGCTCGGGCCGCCGATGGTGGTGGTGACCACGAGCTCGTGGCCCACAACGACGTTGCGCACGGTGAGGGCGCCCACGACGGCGCACGCGGCGAGTCCGAAGCGCAGCGCGCGGTCGCGGCGGTCGGGGCGGTCTTCGAAGAACAGCGCGGCGATGCCCGCGGGAATGGCGAGGAGGAGGTTTCCGCGGCCGAGGACGGCGAGGCCCGTGAGGAGCCCCGAGGCGGTGATCGCGCGGCGCGAGTCGCGGAGAAAGAGCGCGAGGGCCGCGGTGGCGAGGAGGGTGGTGAGCGCGGCCTTCTCGACCTGCATCTCGTTGTGCACGAGGGGGCCGTAGAGGGCGGCGGCGAACATGGCGCCGTGGGCGACGGCGTCGCGTCCCGTGATGCGTCGGGCGAGGGAGCCCGTGAGGGCCACGGTGGCCACGCCGAGGGCGGCCTGGAGCGCGCGCACGATGACCAGCCGGTGGCCGACGGTGGCGTACACGCTGGCGAGGGCCCACGCGTAGAGGGGGTCGACCCAGTAGAGCGGGCGCTCGGGGGCCGCCCCGCGGGCGATGCGCAGTGCCCAGGTGTCGTACACCGCGTGGTCGAGGATCAGACCGCGCGCGAAGGGGCTGCGGTTGAAGCTGACGAGCTGGGTCCCACGAATGACGAGTGACAGGGCGAGCGCGATGGCGCCCGCCACGGGCGTTTCGAGCGCCCGCGCGAGCCGTCGGAGCCACGGGTCGGACGCAGGTCCGGGGGTGTGCTCCGGTGACTCCGGTGCCACGTCGTCGGAGGACCGCCTCGGCGCCTGGGGCGCCCGCTTCGGGGTCTGGTACTTCGGCGCGGGAGGCGCGCCGCGCGTCGAGGCGGAGGGAGGTCGGCGTGCCATCGGGGGGTGCGCGCAGTCCGTGAAAAACAGCGCGTCGCGCGATCGTGCCCCGGTCGCGCCCGCGGTGTCACCCGCGGACTGCGCGGACCGTTCGTGCCACCGCGCGAAAAAATCGTACGCGCCCCTCGGAAGTTTTCCCGCTCAACACATTCAGGAGTGAGCAGCCGCCATGACCCTTCCCGAACACGAACTCGTCGACTTCATCATGGCCCAGGGCGCCGCCATGGGGATCACCCAGCAGGTGACAGAAGACGAAACCTACGACGGTCGCTTCATCACCCTGCAGGGCTGCGCGGTGCGCAACTTCGGCTCGTGCAGCTACATGGGCCTCCAGCACCACCCGGCGCTGGTCGAGGGCGCCATCGACGCCGTGCGCCGCTACGGCACGCAGTTCTCGTCGTCGCGCGCCTACGTCTCTCCGACGCTCTACACCGAGGTCGAAGACCTTCTGGAGCAGGTCTTCGGCATCCGCCCCGTCGTCACGCCGACCACGACGCTCGGCCACATCGCGGCGCTGCCCGTGCTCGTGACCCGCAACGACGCGGCCCTCGTCGACCGCCAGGTGCACAACAGCGTGCAGACGGCGGCGGCCCTCGCGGGCGCCCAGGGCGCGCGCATCGAGGTGGTCTCGCACAACGACGTCGACGCGATCCGCACGCGCGCGCTCGAACTCGCGGGGCAGCACGAGCGCGTCTGGTACCTGGCCGACGGGCTCTACAGCATGTTCGGCGACTTCGCGCCCATGCGCGCGCTGATGGCCCTGCTCGACGAGATCCCCAACCTGCACCTCTACGTCGACGACGCGCACGCGACGGGCTGGTTCGGCGAGCACGGCCGCGGCTACGCGCTCGAGTGCTCGAAGGGCCACCCGAGGGTCATCGTGGCGGCCTCGTTCGCGAAGTCGTTCGCGTGCACGGGCGGCGCGCTGTTGATCCCCGACCCCGAGCTCCGTCGGGTGGTGCGCAACTGCGGCGGGCCCATGACCTTCTCGGGACCGCTCACGCCGCCGACGCTGGGCTCGCTCGCGGCCTCGGCGCGGGTGCACCTCTCTGACGAGTTCAAGACCCTGCAGGCCCACCTCTTCGAGCGTATGGAGCTCGCCGATCGACGCGCCCGCGACCTCGGTCTCACGATGATGAACGCGCCCATGTCGCCGGTGCGCTTCCTCGCGGTGGGCGATGAGGCCGCGACGCGTCCGCTCGTCGCAGAGCTTCGCGCGAAGGGCTACTGGACCAACGCGGCGTGCTTCCCCGCGGTGCCGAAGGGCCGCTCGGGCGTGCGGTTCACGCTCAGCAACACGATGACCCTCGACGACGTCGAGGGCCTGCTCACCACGATCGCCACGCTGCTGCCCGCGCACCTCGCCCGCGTGGGCGCGTCGATGACCGAGACCCGGGAGGCCTTCGCGCGCATCGCGACGCGACTGAACCACGGCATCGCCGCGTAACCCGACGAAGATCGCGCGCCAACGCCCCGCGTGGGAGTGTGCGGTCGCTCTGCCTGGCCACGCCCTGCAACCCCCGCCGCTGCGATCCCCCTCGCGGCCGCGCGTCGCGCACCCCCCGTCCTCCCCCCTATCGGGCGGTGCCTGCGACACATCAGGGTCGATCCCAGAGCGACCGCACACTCCTGCGCGGGGCGTCGCGCGTTCGAAGGGTGCGGTGCGTGTCGGCGAGGGGCGGGGCGGGCTATTCGAGGTTGGTCGTGCCGGGCGTGCGACGGGTGACCTCCCAGTTGCCCGTGCCGTTGGCGAAGCGTCCCCAGGTCCAGCCCGTGGGCGCGGCCTCGCGGGGGTACTGCACGGTCGAGATCACCTGGTCGTCGGGGTCGAGGAGGTGCAGGGCTTCACCGCGGCTCTGCGACACGCCGGGGCCGTACACACCGGCCTGCACGCAGAGGTACGGCGTCGCGGCCGACGGGCACGATCCCTCGAAGGCCACCACGAGATAGCCGTGTGCGGGCACCGACGCGCCCGCAGGAAAGCGCACCGCGCGACTGAGCTTCGGGAGCCCGTCGGAGCGGCTGTCGGTGACGGCGTAGCCGCCGACGGCGAGGGGCGCGTCGGTGACGTTGTAGAGCTCGACGAAGTCGTCTCCCGTGGCGCCGACCTCGTTGAACACGAGCTGGTCGGCGAGGGGATCGGCGACGCCGCAGGAGGCGCACGCGGCGACGAGCGCGATCACGAGGGCGGTGGGCTTGAGGCGAAGGGTCATCGGTCGCTCCGGTCGTCGGGTCGGTGCGTGGCGGCTACAGGGTGCTTCGGGGGCATGGAGACGGTGAGCGACACGCCGAGCACCCACCACTGGAGGCTCTCGCTCTCGGCGGTCGCAGGGCGTTCGTACGGGATGTAGAACTGGCCCACGCCCGCGCGGCCCTGCCACACCTGCGTGAAGCGCGCGAAGGGGCCCACGGCGAGGTGCTCGCCCACGCGGAACTCGAAGCCCGCGCCCACGTCGAGCCCGCCGCGCGCGACGGTGCCCGGGAGGTACACGCCGCCGTGGAGGTCGGCCCAGGGGCGTCCGAGCGCGGTGAGGTCGGGGGCCACGCGCACGCCGGCGGTGAAGGCCGCGAGGGTGAGCGCGCGGTGCTCGCGAAAGAGCTGTCCGTAGGTGAAGCCCACCTCGGCGGAGAGCGGGCCCACGACGCGCAGTCCGACGCGTGAGGTGGCCGTGAGCGCGGGGGTCTCGGCGGAGAGTCCGTCGTGGTCGAAGTCGCGGAGCATCGTGCCCGCGCCGAGCTCGGTGCGGAGCATCCAGCGGCGGGCCTGCGCGT
Source organism: uncultured Myxococcaceae bacterium (assembly GCA_945952225.1). GTDB lineage: Bacteria > Myxococcota_A > Polyangia > Polyangiales > CAISKJ01. The sequence continues at coordinate 10,069 of CAMFHP010000087.1, read as the reverse complement.
GCGCGGTGGCGGGCGCGGCGAGCGCGAGGAGCGAGGTGAGTGCGAGGGTCGTGGGTCTCATGCGCGCGGCGCCCTTCATCGCGTGAGGTCGAGGGTGACGCGCGCGTTGACGCCCACCATGTTCACGTTCGGGGTGTCGAGGTCGCTCGGCATGTCGCGCTGGTAGAAGAGCTGAAAGCGCCAGTTCGACACGTCGATCGCCATGGCGCCGCCGACGCGGAAGCGGTTGTGCGCGAAGCCGTCGTCGAAGCGCGTCCAGTGCTCGCCGAACGCGCTCGCGGTGAGCGAGGCTGGGAGGTTCCATTCGAGCTGGAGCCGGTTGCGCCACATGTCGCGCGTGTCGTCGTAGAGCCAGCCGCGCTGGTTCTCTTCGGTCATGCGCCACTGCACCCGCGAGCGAAACTCCAGGTCGAACTTGCGCGCGAAGCGCCACTGCGCCGTCGCCTCGCCGTAGACCATGTGGCCCTGCTCCACCTCATCGCGCGCGTTGCGTCGCCAGAGGTAGCGGTAGCCCGCGCCGAGGCGCAGCGGGCCCCACACGCGGTACTCCACTTCGACCTCGGGCAGCACGCGACGGAGCCCGTAGATCGGCGTGAAGCGCGCGCTGTTCGAGAGCGTCACGCGCAGCCTTCGCAGGGGAATGATCCGCACGCCGAGCTCGGTCCAGACCTCTTCGGTCTCGGCGTTGGCGCGCGCCTCCCGCGGTGCGCTCCACACGGCGAGCGCGCCCACGAGCGCGAGAGGAAGGTGCAGCGCCGACCGTCGGCGTCGATGGAAGTGCATGGCAGGGCTCTCGCCGGTTCGCTCGCATCGCGAGGGGAGTGGGCTGCGGGTCGCGCCCGCAGCGCCGACCGTGTGTGCCTCTATGGTTCGCGCCCCCGTCGCGCTTCACCAAATTCACCCGCGCGTCATCACCGCGTCACCGTGGCCTCGAAGAGCGGGCACACTCGCTCGGGCCGCGTCGCCCTCACACCATGCGCCGACGTCGCCCACGCGCGCGCCCGCTGCTGATCGTCGAGCACGCGATCGGCGTATCGCATCGACACCGCGACGTGCTCGTCGGCGAAGGACTCGCGCGCCGCGGCCCACCCGTTCACCGCGGAGAGGTCGTGCGAGCGCGACCGTCGGTGCGCGCGCCCCACGATGGCACCAAGCGCGCGGGCCAGGGCCGTGAGCGCGTCGACGGTGCCCAGCGCGCCCTCGAACTTCGAAGCGCGAATCCCCCGCGCGGCGCCGCTCTCGGAGCGCATCTGCACCGCGCACGCGCCATCGACGAAGGCGCCCCACAGGGGATCGGCGTCGGGGCGCGACCAGAGCATCGTGCGGGCGGTGAGCACGCGGTCGCGAAGCTCCGTCGCGGGGCGCGCGCGTTCGAGCGAGCTGCCCGGCTGCGTGAGCGCCTTGAGCTCCACGAGCACGTCGTCGTCGGGCGCGTCGGTGGGTCCGCGAAGGAGCACCAGCGCGCGCGCCGCGGTGAAGGTCATGCCCCCGCGTCCGAGCGCGCGCACCGCGTCGAGCACCTGAAAATACGAGCGATCGAAGCTTCCACCGAGCGTGGTGCGGCCCGCATCGAGGAGCGACGGGAGCCGCGCGCGCGCGTCGGCCGAGAGCTCGTCGTGCACGCGTTCGGGCTCGCGCGCATCGACCACACCGCGCACGAGCACCCTTCGCCCGTCGACCACGCGCGTGAGCGTGCGCAGCGCCTCGTCACGGGACGCCTCGGCCTGCGCCACGAGCGCATCGAGGGCGGGCGCGGTGTACACGGCGTCGCGGGTGAGCCCGTCGAGGTAGCCGAGCGCCGCGGCCCGCACGATCGCGCGCTCGTGGGCGATGGCGGCCGCGCGTGCGGCGGGCGCGTCGTCGTTCGAACGTCGCACCGCGAGCGAGAGGCTCACCATGAGGCGGCGGAGGTCGTGGTGATACGGGAGCCGCGCGGCGTGATCGAGGTCGTTGGGCTCGACGCGCGGTCCGTCGGGCGAGGGGAGCGTGCCGAAGTTCTCGACGTGCGCATCGCCCACGCTCCAGGGCAGGTCGCGCAGCGGAAACTGCGTGTCGGCGAGGCCTGTCGTGCGGTCGCGCCAGTCGCGCTGAAAGAGCGTGAGCGTCGCGCGGTACCACGCGAGCGGCGAGCGGGTCATGTGGGCGAGACGGGGCCCGGAGGGCACCGCGGCGAGGAGCTGCGCGAGCGCATCGCGGGGCACGGCGCGGTGGGCGCACGCGGCGAGGAGCGCGCCCGCGAGGAGCGCCGCGCGGAGTCGGTCAGTTGCCGCGGCCAGGGTACGGGCGGGCCTGCTTGACGATGAGGTGCGGGGTTCCCCATCCGTGGTCGTTGTCGAACTTGAATTCGACGTCCATCGCGTACCAGCCCGTGTTGCCAACCGCGGGACCGTACGCCGCCGAGAAGCGCTGGTGAATGGCATTCAGCGCGGTGCCCAGCTCGTACATCTGCGCGGCCGTGAGCACGTTGCGCCCCGCGGGAATCAGCGACGAGTGCGCGAGGTACGTCACGGGCTGCCCCGGCTGGTTGAAGTAGTAGAGCGCCTGGTCGCTCTGCACGCCCGACGGCGGATGCACCACCTCGGCGGCGCCGCCGAACTGCACGTTCACGTAGAACGCCGGGTCAAGGCCCGAGGCGTCGAAGGGGTTCGCCGTCGTCGCGACGCCGTTGGCCTCCTCGTTCGGGAAGTTGCGGTGCACCAGCAGCGCCATGCCCACGGAGCGGTGGTCGACGCCGTAGTAGCTCCGCTCCTCGAAGGTGCGGAACAGCCACGTGCTCGCATACGCCTGGCGGATCGCGTCGAGCACGGTGTTCCACTCCTCGGGGTTGCCCGTGTGCGACTCGTAGCAGCCCGCGCAGGGAAAGCCTTCGAGGTCTTCGCTGTTCGTGCTCGTGCGAAAGCGGATGTGCCCCTCGGTGCCCGGCAGATGCTCCGCGATGCGCGTGCGCAGCTCGGTCTGGAGCCCCTCGTCGACGGTGCCCCGAAGGATCGCGTCGCGGAACTCCGTGAGCCGCGCCGAGCGGTACGCCGCGTCGGCCGTGAACTGCGTGTCGGCGAGCAGCGTCGTGAGCCGATCCCAGAGGCCGTTCTGGCGCATGAAGTGGTCGTAGAAATAGACCGGGATCGCGAGCGCGGGACGCACCGGCACGTTGGGCGTGCGCGCGAGCACGGCGTACTGCGCGGCCTTGCCTCCGTAGGCGCGCACCGAGGCGGCGATCGAGTCGCGCAGCGTCGCGGTGCCCGTGGGCTCGGGGGTGATGTCTTCGACGTTCATCACGTGCGTGGCCGTCAAGTCGAGGGGCGGGAGCGTGACCGACGTGGGCCGATGCGCCGTCCACCAGGCCTCGGCCTCCGTGGCCGTGACCTCGCGCACCGTCCATTGTGTGGCCGACGCGACGAGCTCGACGAGGTGGCCTTCGAGCGCGCGGAGCTGCGGGTTCGTCATGGCGCCGCGCAGCCCCATGTTGGGCGTGTGGCGGTTCTGCGAGAGCACGTTCACGTGCGAGAGCGGCGTCTGAAACGTCTGCGTGATGAGCCCCTGCACCACGGAGATGTCGTTGGGCGCCTCGTCGAGCACCACGATGTCTTCGTACGAGAGGTACGTCGACGCGAGCTGCGAGGCCGTGGTGAAGCGCAGTCGACCGATGGCCGTGCCGAGCGTGAGGGGCTGGTAGTCGATCGCGGCGTAGATCTGGTCGGTGGTGGCCACGCGCACCGTCGAAGGCAGCGCGCGCGCCGTCACCGTGATCGCGTCGGAGGTGGGGTGGAACGTCAGCGCGGGACCGAAGAAGCCGACACCCTTCACCGCGTTGTAGAGCGTGGTGATCATCGTCGCGGACGCCGTGTCGTAGGGCGAGAGCTCCAATGCCCAGACGCCCGGTCCCTCGTAGTGGGTGACCGCGCCGAGAATGAACCGACGGCTCGGGCTGAAGTACTCCGTGGTGTTGAACTCGTTGAGCGCGGGCACCACCGGGAGCCCGTTGCCCGAGAGGTGCGTCGACGCGAATGCGTAGTGGATCTGGAAGCGCTGGCTGTTCTGGAAGTACAGCGCCCCGTTCGCCGTGTCGTAGACCACCTTCACCGAGCGCGCGCCGGGGAGCGTCGCGTCGAGCGGCGTCGAGGCGAGGGCGTTGAAGTCCGCCGTGCAGGCCATCGTGCGCTGCGAGTCGGGCACCATCGTGCTGTCGGTGATCGCGCAGGTCTGCTCGGTGAGCGTCACGTGGGGCAGCGGTTGCACCGTCGACGTGGAGGGCGTCGCGGCGTCGTCGGCGCAGGCGAGGAGCCCGAGCACGAGCGCGAGGGCAGAGCGGGCGGGGGGCTTCATCGTGCGGTCTCCTGCGCGGTGCTCAGGGCGTGAGGGCGAAGCAGTAGAACCCGCCGTAGCCGCCGCCGGAGCCGACGGTCGGAATGCTCAGGATGGGCGGTCCCATCTCGATGAGGCTCACGCCCGGCGCGCAGCCCGCCTCGTCGAGCGATGACATCCAGTTGGCGCCGCTGCCGCCGCCACCGCCACCGCCACCGCCGCTGCGGGGCCACGAGTGCCCGACGCGGGGGCGTCCTTCGGTGGTGCGGTTGCCGAGGGCGCTCGTCCAGTCGAGGCAGGTCGCGGTGTTGCTGTAGAGCCGCCCCTGGGTGTTCGAGCCCGTGAGCATGTCGTGGTTGTCGACCTGGCCCTGCGTGGGATCGGGCGCGTGGTTCGGCACGCCGTCTTCGTTCGGGAAGTCATTGCGAATCGCCGGGTCCGCCGCGGTCGGGCGATCGGCGAGGAGCTCGGTGCGGTTGTTCGCGAGGAGGCGCCCGAGGCGGTCGTACCAGGGCCCGTTGCCGATGCGATCGATCGCGTGCACGGGGTTTCCGTCGCCGCCGTTGGTCGCGCTCAAGAACGCGCGCCACTGCTTCGCGCTCGAGCCCGGCATGCTGCGCTCGGCGATGGCCGCGCAGATGCGATCGGCGCCGCGCAGGCCCGCACCCACCCCCGTCTCGCCGTAGCGCAGGTCGCCACCGAAGCCGTTGGCCGAGCCCGAGAGTTCCTGCAGCGCGCGGAGCGAGGTGACGAAGAAGCTGAAGCGCGCGAGGCCCGCGGCGTCGGTGGTCGTCGACGCATCGACGCGCGCATCGGCGGTGGACGCATCGGGCGTGACCGACGCATCGGGCGTGACGGCGCTGTCGGTGACGGCGCTGTCGGTGATGGCGCTGTCGGTGACGGCGGTCTCGCTCGCGGGCGTGTCGCTGGCGGTCGCGTCGGGCGTGGTGGTGCTGCCGCCGACCGAGGAGCTGCACCCGAGGGAGGCCGTCGCAAGACAGAGCGCGAACGCGGAGAGGAGGTGGCGCTGCATGGTGTTGTGGTCTCCCTTCACTGGCAGGTCAGGTCGGCGCGGCAGGTGCCGCCGTCGCAGTCGGAGTCGCCCGTGCACGAGCGCAGGCCGGGGATGGTGACGGCGGTCTCGACCACCGAGTTGACGTTGAGCTGCACGCGTCCCGCGGGGAGCGCGGCGCTGCCCACGTTGCTGCGCGTGACGACGATCGTGGGAAAGCCCGCGACGCCGAGCGCGACGAGGCGCGTGACGAGGTTGGCCTCGATGGTGAGGCTCCCGTCGTCGGCGGTGTCGCACTCGATCTTGCCGCGCGTGCCGCCGTGGTGGCTGATGTCGAGGCGCACCGCGATGCGCGAGCCCGCGACCGCGGGGGCCGTCCAGGTGAGGGCGAGGTCCTGGCCCGACTGGAGGTTGATCGCACTGCCCGCGAGCGCGAGCGGCGCGATGCCACGCGTCTCGAGCGCGAAGGCCGCTGCGAAGGGGCTTCCAGAAGCTTCGAAGCGGATCGCGTCTCCCTCGGCGAAGGCGGGGTAGGGGAGCGCCGCGCCGAGGGGCTGGTACGTGTTGGCCACGGGGTTGAGGTCGAAGGCCGTCATGCCGTCGGCGGTGCGAACGCCCGTGACGTGCACCGTGCCCACGGTCTGCGCGGTGGGGTACGGCACGCAGGTGTCGTTCTCGACGCAGACCGCGCTGCCGCCGCAGGGCGTGGTGCAGAACGGAACGCGCGGCGTGAGGAGCTTGCAGTCGCCGCCCGTGGCCGCCGTCTCCCACACGATGGCCTGCGGCGTGGCGCCGTTCTGCACGCGGCCCACCACCGAGGTGTAGCCCGCGCCCGCGTCGGTCGGCGCGACGAGCTGCACCTGAAAGGTCCCGATGACGGCGTCGCCCACCGAGGCGTCGGTGGCGCCGTCGCCGGTCGCGCGGTCGGTGGCGACGTCGGTGGCGCTCGCGTCGGCGGCGGGCGATGCGTCGGTGCCGCAGGCCGCCACGGAGAGGGCCGCGGCGACGCCGAGGCGCGCGGCGGTGCGGTGCAGACGAGAAGGAACGGTGCGCATGGGAGAAGCCTCCGGTCGGTGCGTGGCGCGCATCAGGTGTTGCGCTGCGCGCGGTAGGTGACGACGAGCTCCGCGCTGTCGTGCATGAGGTCGACGTGCTCGATGACCGCGCGCTCGCAGGGCGCGCCGAGGCGCCGCGTGAGGTCGGCGAGGAGCGCAGGACGCTGCTCGGCCTGGAGCAGTTCGAGGCGGTCGTAGCGAACGACCACGGTGTCTTCGCGGCCGTCGACGCGGCGAAGCTCCAGCGCGGCCACGACGCCGAGCACGGCGGCGTCGATGAACACCGCGCGGGTGAAGGCCTCGCGGTTCAGCGCCACGCCGTTGAGAATCGCGAGGCCGATGATCACGAAGAGGTACGTGAGGTCGCGGATGCGCATGGCCTCGGTGCGGTACCGGAGGATGCCGAACACCGCGAAGAGGCCGAGCGAGAGGCCCATCTCGACGCGCACACCCGAGAGCGTGTAGGCCACCGCGAAGGTGATGAGGTTCAGCAGCCAGTACGTGAACGCGTACTCGCGGCGGGGATAGAGCCGGAGGTAGATCCCCTGCACGAGCACGAACGCGCACGCGAGGTCGAGCAGGAGTCGCGGCGCCAGCGAGCGCAGCGTGTGGATCACCAGGTGCGGGACGTCAGACATCAGAGGGCCCCCTCGATCGCGCGGAGCGACGGGCGGAAGGTGTTCGTGCGCTCGTTCCCGAGCTGGGCGATCGCGAGGCAGTACTTGCTGAACGAGTTGGCCCGCGCGTGGTGGGCGCGCAGCGCGGCCACGAGGGGGCTCGATGCGCCGCGACCGAGGTCCTTCACCTCGACGACGACGATGTGGTCGAGCGTGCGCTGTTGACCGCCGTGTTCGAGCACGAGGTTGAAGTCGAGCGTGGCGCGCTCCACCGACGCGGTGTTCAGGATCATCAGGCGGTAGAAGACCGTGCGCGCCGCGGGCACGAGGTCTCCCTCGGCGAAGAGCGAGGGCACCGACTTGCGGAGCCGCGCGAGGTCTTCGCCCCCGAGCGTGGTGTCGAGCGAGGCGCGCTCCCAACGGAGCTTCCGCGTGTCGCCGCGCGCCGTCTTCTCTTTGTATTCGAGCATCGAGAGGTCGCGGTCGAGGTAGTTGCGGATGCGCAGCTTGAACCGCGGCCGACGCCCGCGACGGTGCTCGTGAAAGCTCCGGAGCGAGGGCGTGTCGAAGTAGACCGTGTCGTAGAGGGCGAAGCGCTCGTCGCCCGCGAGCACCACGCGGTAGTCGTCGGTGATGGCCGACAGCACGCGCTCCGCGAGGCCCGCGCCGAGGATGAACTTCCGGTCGTAGCGGCGGGTGAGGGCCGCGCGATCGAGTTCCTGCGCGGTGGCGGGCACCATGCGCTGCGCCACGGCGGCGAGGGGGCCCGTGCGCGGCGAGCGTTCGAGCAGAAAGAAGGGCGCGGCGCTCACGGCGTCACCCCGCGCGTCCCGTGAGCGGACCGGCCTTCGATCGTGGTCCCAGGACGCTGTCTGCTGCGCTCACCCATGGCATCACCCTTCACCGCCCGCGACGGGGCTCGTCGCCGACGGACCGATGTTGTTTCCGCACCGCGCAACGCCCATCCGCCCTTCGGATGACGGCGCCTTCGCCGCGCGGAACACCCCTCCATGGAAGCTCCCGCGGCGACGCTTCACACAATCGACATGGGTCCGACGCGCGGTCGTTCCGCGGTGCCCCGATGGGGGTGCGCGGTGTGACGGCCGCGCGTCCGTCTTGTTGCAACGCGCTCACCTGCGGTACCAACGCGCCCGTGATCCGGTCGTGTGGATGCGCCGCGACGCTGCTGCTCCTCGCGGTGCCCGCCCCGGCATCCGCGCAGGCCGTCGGCGTGTTTCGTCTCGCGTGGGTGCGCGACGAGGGCGCCGACGCGTGCCCCGACGGACCCACGCTCCAACGCGACGTGGCCCGACGCATCGGCCGCGATCCCTTCGTCACCGTCGACGGCGCGCCCTCCATCGACGCCGCCGTGCGCCGCATCGATGGACGCTGGCGCGCGCGGGTGCTCGTTCGCGACGCCTCGGGCGTGCGCGTCGGCGTGCGCGAGTTCACCAGCGAGGCCGACGACTGCGCGCCCATCGCATCCGCCGTGGGCATGAGCGTCGCGCTCTCCATCGACCCCGAGGCCGCGCTGCGTCCACCGACGCCTCCACCACCACCGCCGCCTCCACCACCACCGCCCCCGCCGCCTCCTCCTCCGCCACCTCCACCGCCTCCGCCGCCCGTGGTGACGCCTGCGCCGCGGGTGCCCGTGCCGTGGTCGCGCGGGGCCACCGTGGGTGCGCGCGTCGCGGTGTCGGCGGGGCTCGTGCCCGCGGTCACGGTGGTGCCGCAGCTCCACGTCGAGGCGAGCGCGCTCTCGTGGCTCCGCGTGGGCGGCGGACTCGGCGTGTGGACGGCCTCGTCGGGCGACGCGCCGGGCGTGGCCTTCGGGCTCACCGCGGCGTGGGCCGTCGCGTGCGCCGAGCCCTTTCAGGGCGTCGTGGTGCCGGGCCTCTGCGCGGGCGTGCAGGGCGGCGTGCTCCACGCGTACGTGCTCCAGGGAACGGCCGTGTCGTCGGGCGACCACGGGTGGCTCGCGGCCCTCGCCTCGCTGCGCGCACGGGCCCGTCTCGCAGGCCCCGTGTCCGTCGTGGCGTCGGCGGATCTCACCGTGCCCATCACGCAACCGCGCTTCGTGCTTGGCGCACGCGGAGACGTCCTCTATCAGCAGTGGGGCGCAGGCATCGCGGGCTCGCTCGGGGTCGAGGTCCGCTTTCGATGAAGGGTGGTCACCCCGGCCGCCATGCACCGAGCGGATGGATGCAACGCTCCCATCAATCGTGACGTCGAGCCCTCCGCCGAGAACGCCCAGCGTCACCGAGGTCTACGAGGCGCACGGCGGCTTCGTGTGGGCCACGCTGCAACGCCTCGGCGTGCGGCAGTCCGACCTCGACGACGTGCTTCAAGAGGTCTTCGTGGTGGTGCACCAGCGCATCCACACGTTCGATCACTCTTCGAAGCTCACCACCTGGCTCTATGGGGTGTGCATCCGCGTCGCGTCGGACTACCGCCGTCGCGCGTGGCGTCGCCGCGAGCAGGTGGGCGACGATCCGATCGAAGAGGCGCCGGGCGCGTCGACGACGACGCCCGAAGACACGGCCGCGGGGCGCGAGGCGAAGGCCCGGCTCGACGCGGTGCTCGACGAGCTCGATGTCGACAAGCGGGCGGTGTTCGTGATGTTCGAGATCGAAGAGATGTCGTGCGACGAGATCGCGGCCCTCGTGGGGGTCCCCGTCGGCACGGTGTATTCGCGCCTCCACATGGCGCGCAAGCAGTTCGAGAAGGCCCTCGCGCGCTACAAGGCACGCGACGCACACGGAGGACGTCGATGAGTGATCCGGTCCGCTGGAGCGCCACAGGCAGCGACGCATCGGCCGAGGCCCGCGCGCTGCTCCAGGCCGCTCGAAAGCCCGGTGCGCTCGACGCCGCCGCCCGCGCCCGTCACATGGCCGCCCTCGCGAAGATCTCCGCGGGGGCCGCGCCCGTCGCCGCGGGCGCCAAGGTGGCCGCCGGGTCGAAGCTGCTCGGCGGCGCGAAGGCCGCGCTTGTGGCCAAGGTGCTCGCGGCCGTGGGCCTCGCGACGGCCGTGTCGGTGACCGCGGTGCAGCGCTACGAGCGTCACGACGCAGCGCGCGCCGCCC
>CAMFHP010000086.1 GCA_945952225.1 uncultured Myxococcaceae bacterium | reverse complement strand
GAAGAAGACCACCGCGAAGGCTTCGAGCACCGCCAAGAAGACCACCGCGAAGAAGGCCACTGCGAAGAAGGCCACTGCGAAGGCTTCGAGCACCGCCAAGAAGACCACCGCAAAGAAGGCCACTGCGAAGGCTTCGAGCACCGCCAAGAAGACCACCGCGAAGAAGGCCACTGCGAAGGCTTCGAGCACCGCCAAGAAGACCACCGCGAAGAAGGCCGCAGCCCCCAAGAAGGCGGCGACCGCGAAGAAGGCCGTCGCGAAGAAGACCGCGGCGCCCAAGAAGGCCGTCGCGAAGAAGGCTGCGAAGAAGGTCGAGGCGGTGGAGACCGTGGCCGTCGAGACCGCGACCGTCGAGACCGTGGCGACGACCGCCGCGACCGTCGAGACCGTGGCCGCCGTGCCTGCGGAGAAGCCCTCGGAGAAGGCCGTGAAGAAGGCCGCGAAGCCGAGCCTCCCGCCGCCTCCGGCGAAGAAGCTCACCGCGGAGGAGCGTCGCATCGAGGCGTCGCGCGAGCTCGCGAAGGCCGTCGCCATCGCGGGCCTCGACAAGAAGGCCGAGCGCATCGAGATCATCGATGTGTGCGGCAAGGTCGACTACGCCGACTTCATCGTGCTCATGTCGGGCCGCAGCGACCGTCAGGTGCAGGCCATCGCGAACGGCATCGAGGGCGCCCTCCGCGAGCGCGGCGTGCGCGCGCTCAACGCCGAAGGCATGCGCCAGGGCGTGTGGGTCGTCGTCGATTTCGGCGACGTGTTCGTGCACGTGTTCCTCGAAGAGGAGCGCCAGCACCGCGACCTCGAGAGCCTCTGGATGGATGCGCGCCGCGTGCCCATCGAGCTCCCGAACGCGCCCGCGCAGGGCTGAAGACCCCCTCCGGGCGCATCGGTCATGCGCCCGTTCTCCGACCCGCTTCGCGACCGCGAAGAGAAACGCCCGCTGCCATCATGAAGCTCGTCATCGCCGCCGTGGGGCGCGTGAAGGAGCCCGAGCTCCGCGTGCTCCTCGAAGACTATTACGGCCGCATCCGCCGCTATGCGGACTTCGAAGAGGTCGAGATCCGTGAGGAGCGCGCCGACAAAGCCGCCGCGGGCTTCGAACGGGCGCTCTCCGTTCACGGCGCGCGCGCCGAGCTCGTGGCGATGGAGGTCGACGGCCTGGCCCTGTCGAGCGAGGCCTTCGCGCAGCGCATCGACGACGCGCAGCGACGCGCGGTGGTTCCCGTGTTCGCGATCGGCGGCGCCGAGGGGCTCCCTCCCGCGGTGCGCGCCCGCGCGAAATGGAAGCTCTCGCTCGGCCCCATGACCCTGCCGCACCGCCTCGCGCGGCTCATTCTCGCCGAGCAGGTGTACCGCGGGTTCTCGATCTTGAAGGGCGAGCCCTACAACAAGTGACCCGCGCGAAAGGCCGCTAGAGCAGCCCCTCGATGGCGCTCGCGAGGTCGGCCTCGCTCGTGGTGCCCGCGTGGCGGTAGCGAACGCGGCCGTTCTTGTCGAGGATCAGCAGCGTCGGCAGGCCCGTCACCTCCCAGCGCTGCGAGGCCTCGCCGTTCGTGTCGTACACGATGGGGTAGGTGATCCCGTAGGTCGCGCGGAAGCCCGGCACCACGGCGGGTCCGTTCTCGTCGACGTTGACGCCCACCACGCGCAGACCCCGCGCGCCGAAGCGTTCGTGGAGGCGCTGGAGCACCGGGGTCATCATGCGACACGGGCCGCACCACGTGGCCCAGAAGTCGATGACGACGGGGTGTCCGCGCAGCGACGCGAGGTCGATGCGTTCGGTCCCGAGCTCGCCCGCGGCGTTGACCACCGCGAGGTTCAGCGGCGGCGCCGCGCCGTAGTCGGGGCGATGCACGATCGCGAAGCCGATGACCGCCGAGAGCGCGATGCCCAGCACGGGGTAGAGCACGCGCTCGGAGAGGACCCGATCGATCCAGGTGTCTTGGTCGGCCATGGGAGGGCGCGAAGATCCCCCTTCTGCGCGCGGGGGGCAAGGCGCACGCGGGCGTTGACGTGCGCCGTCACCGCAGTGGATACCGCCGCGCGAGGAGCACCATGGGAAGGGTCGCCGACGCGCTGAACGACTGGGCCGAGACGTACGAGCCGAAGTGGCCGCGCCGTGAGGCCGCCCTCGCGTGGGCCGAGCGCCACTGCGATGACCTCGAAGCCGCGTGGGCACAGTGTCCGCGCGCCGATGACCTCATGGCGCTCGCGGGCGCGCTCCAGCCGCCGTTGCAGCGCGCGGTGGTGATGGCGGGGCGCGTGATGCGTCCGTCGCTCGCGCTCGTGGCGAAGAAGGACGCGCTCGCCACGCGCGCCGTGTACCTCGCGGAGACGTGGGGCGCGGGCAACGCGAAGGCCGCGGCCATGGCCACGGAACAGCTCGAAGCCTATGTGCGACGCACGGGCGCGCGGTACCTCGACGGGCAGCAGCGGCTCGCGCAGGCGAGCGTCGAGGCCGTGGGGGCGATGGCGAAATCCGAGGTGCAGGCGCACGGAGAACGGCTGCGTGCGCTGGCCCTCGCGGGAGATGCGCCATGGATCGACGCGGAGGTCGAGCGCGCCCTCGCCGAGCCCGCGACGCAGAAGGCGCTCCGTGAGTTCGGGGCGAAGATCCGCGCGGCGCAGTCGGAGATGGCGCGCGTGACGGCGCTCTCGGGTGCGCTGGAGCTCGCGCACGCGGTGGGCTCGGCGCACGCGGCGCTCAAGGCCTTCGCCACGCTCACGCAGCTCGAAGACGACGAGCGCGCGCGCCTCGACGACGAGCTCGTGAACCAGCTCTCGACGAGCGCGGTGAAGGCCGAGGCGGGGGTCTACGGGCTCCTCGCGAGCGCGCTCGGGCTCGCGGCCGAGGCGCACGGGCGCGACGCCGTGGGAAGGGCTGCGGGCGGCGACGACGGGGCCTTCACGCGGGCGCTGGCGGTGACGGTGTTCCAGACGGTGGAGCACGCGCTGCGGCGGTCGCACGAGCCCGTGACGGCCCTCGCGATGCACGCGGAGATGGAGCGACGCATCGAGGCCGGGCGCGCGGCGAAGCATCGGGAGATGGCCGATGCGATCCGGGGAGAGATTCCCTTCGCGGCGCTCGCGCAGCGAAGGCGCTACGCAGAGTGAGTGTTCACGGCGCGACGGGCGTGAAGGGCGTCACGCAGGGCGGGCCCGCGGCGTAGTCGTAGTGCGCGACGCGTCCGGGCTGGAGCGCGAGGAGCGTGGCGGAGACCGTTCCGTAGCCGGGCACGTGGATGCAGAGGGCCTGGAGCTGGCGCGTGAGTTCGGGCGTCAACCACGCGCCCTCGGGCGGATCGGCGAGGCCCGTGAGGTCGGGGAGTTCATGGTCGCGCAGGGCGTCGATGAGGCGCGGCGCGAGGGCGTTCCATGGCAGCTCGGCGAGGGCGGGATCGCGGAGGCGCTGCTCGACGCGCGGGGCCTTCGGAAAATCGGGTGAGCCCATGCGGTCGTTGGCGAGCGCGTGCACGCCGTCGGGCACGGCCTCGATGGTCACCTCCGCGGGGTCTCTGCGCACGTAGGCCACGTAGAGCTCGCGCGCGTCACCGAAGAGCAGATTGAACGAGTTGTACTGCGTGGGATCGAGGGCCCGCAGCCGCGCGATCACGGCCTCGGCGCGGTTGTCACGGAGCGCGTCGAAGACCACCTCGCCGCGCGAGCGCAACCCCGGATGCGCAGGCGCCCACGCGCGCTGATTGGTGACGCCCACGAAGAAGCCGTCGTCGGTGACGCCCATCCACGTTCCGCCGCGCTCGGCGTCGCGGCCCGCGCGAATGCGGGGATGGTCCCATCGCACCGCGGGCGCCTCGCTGGGTCGATGCGTGAGCTCGTCGCGGTTGGCCGCGATCACGAGGGGAAACTCCCGATGCACGTTGCGAATCGCGACGAGGGTGCACATGCGCCGCGGGTCGTAGGCCCTCGCCCGCAGGAACACAAGCGCGCGTCAGGGCGAGCACATCCCAGAGTTGCAAGTGCGCGCGCCGCCGCACGCGTTGTTGCAGCGACCGCAGTGGTAGGGGCTGCGCTGGAGGTTCGCGCACGTCGACCCGCAGAGCGTCTCGCCCGATGCGCACGAGGGCAGGCACGTTCCGCCCGAGCACATCGAGCTGCACGTGCGGTTGCAGCCGCCGCAGTGCATCGCGTTGTTGAGCGTGTTCACACACTCGGTGCCGCAGATCGTCGAGCCCGCCGGGCACACGCACGCCCCCGACACGCAGCTCTGACCCGCGGGGCACGCGTTGCCGCACGACCCGCAGTTCATCGCGTTGGAGCGCGTGTCGACGCAGCTTGCTCCGCAGCGGGTCTGGCCCGTGGTGCACACGCACGCGCCCGCCGTGCAGAGTTCGCCCGCGGGGCACGCGTTGCCGCACGCGCCGCAGTTCGCGTTGCTGCTGCGCGTGTCGATGCAGCTCCCGTTGCAGAGCGCGCCCACGGTGCAGCGGCACTCGCCCGCGACGCAGCCCGCGCCCGTGGGACACGCGTTGCCGCAGCGTCCGCAGTGGAGCGGGCTCACGCGCGTGTCGACGCACGCGCCGGTGCAGAGCGTGAGGCTCGCGGTGCACGCGCACGACCCGCCCACACACACCAGGCCCGCGGCGCAGGCGTTGGCGCAGGTGCCGCAGTTGTCGCTGTCCGTCGCGAGGTTCACGCAGCGCGTGCCGCAGCGGGAGAAGCCCGCGGGGCATCCGCTCGTGTCGGTCGGGGTGTCGGGGAATGTCACCGCGTCCGACGTGTCGTCGACCGCATCGGGCGCGCTGTCGGGGGTGACGTCGAGGGTCGCGTCGAGCGGCGCGGGCGCATCGGGCGCGGCGTCGTCGGCGGGTGCATCGACGGTCACGAGGTCATCGGGCGCGTCGTTGGGCAGGGCGTCGTTGCCCTCGGCGCATCCCAGGGTCACGAGCACGAGCGCGGCGATCGGGGCGCGGGTGGACAGACGAAGCATCGGGCGAGTGTGAGCGAGTCGCCGCGCGCGGTGCAAGACCGCCGCGAGGCCCTCAGGCGAGGTCGAAGACCAGCACCTCGCCGCCCCCGTCGACGCCGTCGATCGACACGGCGGATTCGCCCGAGAGGGCCGCGCCGTCGCCGTCGCGGAGCACGTGGCCGTTGACCTTCACGGCGCCGCGGGCGACGTGCACCCACGCGTGGCGCGTGGCGGCGAGGGGCAGCGAGGCCGACTCGCCCGCTTCGAAGATCCCCGCGTAGAGCGAGACGTCCTGGTGCACGGTGACCGAGCCCTCGCGGCCGTCGCGCGAGGCCACGAGGCGGAGCTTCGCGCGCTTCTCGTCGTCGGCGAAATGGGTCTGCTCGTAGCCCGGCGTGAGGCCCGCGCGCTCGGGCACGATCCAGATCTGGAGGAAGTGCACCGCCGTGTCGGGCGAGGGGTTCATCTCGCTGTGGCGCACGCCCGTGCCCGCGGTCATGCGCTGCACGTCGCCGCGGCGGATCACCGAGCCGTTGCCCATGGAGTCTTTGTGTCCGAGCTCGCCGTCGAGCACGTACGAGACGATCTCCATGTCGCGGTGGCCGTGGGTGCCGAAGCCGCGCGCGGGGGCCACGCGGTCGTCGTTGATGACCCGCAGCGTGCGGAAGCCCATGTGCGCCGGGTCGAAGTAGTCGGCGAACGAGAAGGTGTGGTGCGAGTCGAGCCAGCCGTGGTCGGCGTGGCCGCGGGCGGCGGAGGGGCGGAGGGTGATCATGGCGTGAGCTCCTTCGGTGCGAGACACGCCAACGATGCGCCCGGTGGACCGCGGAGAGAACCGCGGCGGCGCACAACGCACCTTTGCGTGGGCGCTACGACAGCGCCGCGGAGGCCGTCGGCGAAGATGTTTCGGCGTAACGGGCGGCGGCCTTCATGTGCTCGTCACGCACGCGGCGGATGAGCTCCGGCGGCTCGCGCACGACCACGTTGGCGCCCCATCGCAGGAGCCATCCCACGACCTCGGTGAGGTTGGTCACGTCGAACTCGACGCGGAGGTCGTTGTTCTCGAGGCGCGTGAGCTTCTGCGAGTGGTGCCACTCGCGGGGCTCGATGTACTGGGCCACCGCGGCGCTGAACTCGACGACGACGTGCTGGCGCTCGCCCGTGGTGAAGAGCCCGAAGGCGCCTTCGAAGTTCTTCGACACGTCGATGGTGGGGTCGCGCTTGAAGGGCGCCGTGGCGAGCGCTCGCACGCGGCGCATGCGCTCGACGGCGAAGGTGCGCAGCTCGCCCTTCTGCACGTCGCGGCCGACGACGTAGAGGCCGTTCTGATAGAGCACCAGGGTGTACGGCTCGACCTTGCGCAGGCCCGGCGTGGTGCCGCCCTCGTACTGAAACTGAAGGGTCAGCGTGCGCAGGATGCCGTCGTAGATCTCGTAGATCTGGTCCTTGAGCTTGCGGTAGTTCTTCGGCGCTTCGGGGATGTAGACGAAGCGGTCGACCATCGCGCCCTCTTCGTCGCCCGCGGGAAAGAGCTTCGCGAAGAGCTGCGAGAAGTCGTCGTGGAGGGGCGTGCCCGCGAGCACGTCGAACACGCGCCGCACGGCCGCGAGCGAGTAGCGCTGAAAGCGCGTGAGGCGCACGGGCTCGGTGGTCCGTCCGGTGCGCATGCGTCGCACGCGGCGCTCGCCGTTGACGTCGACGTGTTCGAGCTCGGTGCCCGAGAGTTCGAGGGCCTTGAGGTCGCGACGGATCGAGCGCGCCGTGACGTTGAGCTCGCGCGCCGCGTCGTCGATGCGCACGCCCTCGGGCGAAGCTTCGAGCAACTGGAACAGTCGGAACAGCCTCACGGCCTGCGTGTACTGGCCCGACGGGCGGCCTGGCGAGGGCTTGCGCGGCATGGGGACGGTCAATGTCACACTCCGCAGCGCGCATCAAGGGAGAGCGCGCGCCGCACACCCGCGACGTGGGGGTTGTCACGTCGGGGGATGAACCTCTTGCCACGGCGTGCCGCGCGTTCGCACAGCGTCGGACTTTCGCGGTACATCCGTCGCGATGCTTCGCCTGCGTCTCGTCTCTGCGCTCTCGCTGCTCGCGGTGACCGCGTGCGGTCCGTCGACGCCTGCTTCCGATGCGGGCGTGGATGCGCCCACCGACGGCGGCGCGTGTGCGGCCAACGGCGCGTCGCTCACGCTCACCACGGGCTCGTTGTCGTCGATCGCGACGCAGCGTCCGTTGATGAACGGCGACGACGTGTACCTCGTGCCCGGCCCGCAGGGCGGACAGCACATCTGGATCGGCGCGCGCGCGACGGGCTTCTCGCCCACGCTCCCCCTCGTCGACCTGAAGCTCTACCGCGTGCCCGATGGGCAGCTCATCGGCGCGGTGCGCTTCCGCTTCCCGTGGATGAGCACCGGCGCGCCGGGCGAGGTGGGCATCGGCGGCCAGACCCTCGTGGTCGACGACGATCAGTACTGCACGGTGCTCCCCGGCGACGCGCGCATGACCTACACCGTGAACGACGGCGCGGGCCACTGCTTCACGGGCGAGCGCCGCGTGCACGTCGCGGGCGTCGAGCCCAGCGCGCTGGAGATCGATCGCCTCGCGCGTGAACGGTGCTGCACCGAGCGACTCCCGCGCTGCTATCCCAACGGCCCCGGCCCCACCGACGCCGGTGCGGGCGACGGGGGCTGAGACCCGTCACGGCTCGCGCAGTCGCACCGTGCGAAAGCCCTGCCCGTCGATGCGCACCGCCCAGGTCTCGTAGGGCGGCGCGGCGCGCGTGGCCACGAGCACCGCGAGGTCACCGCGGGTGAGCACGGTGGCGGGCGCGTCGAAGTCCACGCCGTCGTGCGCGGCGTCGTCGAAGACCACGGTGTCGTTCGCGTCGGCGATGGTCGCGAGAGGACCGTAGCGATAGCGCAATCCGCCGAAGGTCTCGCCCGTGTGCACCACGAGAACGCGCGCGCCGAGGGCGGCCACCTGCGGGGTTCCATCGACGAGGGGCGCGGGCGCTTCGGCGTGGGCGCACTGCGCGTCGCAGGTCGTGACGTGCACCGCAGGCGAGGGCGAAGGCGCGTACCACGCCGCGCGCATCACGGCGCCGTCGCAGCTCACGGTGCCCGCGCCGAGGGGAACCTCGTCGGCCCGTACGAAGCGCCCCTCGCGCCACGTGAGCACCAGCCCGCGGCCGTCGCTGCCGTACACCGCCACGCGCTCCACCGTGGGGCTCCAGCAGCCGCGCATGGGCACCTCTCCCGCGGCCGTCACCGTTCCACGGAGCGTGAAGGGCTCGGCGAAGCGCCACGCGCCCTCGCGCGAGACCGTCGCCGCGCGCACCTCCACGCGACGCGCGACGCCACCATCCGACGAAGGCGCGGTGTCATTCTCTGTCACCACGATCACATGGCGGTCGAAGAGCGCCGGAGGCTGCGCGAGGTGCTCGATGGGCGGGAGCGCGAGGGCCTCGCGGGCGTTGTCGAAGAGGGCGTAGCGGGGCGTCGCGGTGTCGTCGAGGGCCGCGAGGATCACGGCGCCGTCGCGGGTCTCGCGCCACGCGTCGACGGCGCGCGGATGGAGCACGGTCTCGGGGTGCGCAGGCGCGCGGAGCTCGCCGGACTCATGGTCTCCGCGCGTGCGCCAGAGGGGCATGAGGGGCGGGCGTGCGGGCGAGAGCGAGACGCGGGCGATGGCGTCGAGCGCGGGGGCGCGCTCACACGTGGGCCAGTCGAGGTCGCGGTCGAAATCGCACACGCGGCGCTCGGGGCGGCCGAGGAGCACGCGCAGCGCGCCGGTGTCGTACGCGGGGAGCGCGACGAGCTGCGAGGCGCCGCGGGCGCGAAGGAGCGGGCGCACGCGCGACGGGTCGAGCACGCGCATGGGCTCGGGCGGCGGGGCCACGGTGGAGCGACGCGCGGGCGGGAGGTTCGCGCGGGCCGCGGCGGCGAAGAGCTCGTCGAGGTAGCGCCGCGGGGTGTCGCGCTCGGTGCGGAGCGCGCCCTGGGAGAGCTCGGTGGCTGCGATGGAGGCGAAGCGCGCGAGGAGGCGCAGCGCGGGGTCTTCGCTGTGCGAGGCGAAGATCGATTGTGTGAGCGACTGCGCGTAGGGGGCGCAGCGCCAGGGCCACTCGCGGGCCTGCGCGGCGGCGGGCAGCACGCGGGCGGTCGAGGGCACGCGGAGCTCGGCGCGACGGGCGGTGCGGGCGATCTCGCCGACGCGTCGGAGGTCGCCGGCGAGGCAGCGCGAGAGGTCGCTCCACGCGTCGGCGGCGCGCTGTCGCTCGTGGGCCTCGCGTTCGCGGTCGAAGCGGGCGTTGACGGCGTACGCGGCGCCCGCGGCGAGGGCGAGCGCGGTGAGGCCGAGGGCGAGGTTGCGCGGGCCGTGATCGTGGCGCTGCGGGGTGTCGTCGTCGGGGTCGGTCGCGGTCATGCGGGGGGCGCGACGGTGCGTGCACGCGCGCGCGAACGCAACCCCCACGCGACGAGCGCGAGGGCGCCGACGAGCGACACGAGCGCGCCGCCGCGGAGGCCCGGCACGGTCACCGTGGTGCGCACGACGGAGCGTCCCGCGGGCACGGGAACGGCCTGGTAGAGCTCGTTCGCGCGCACGATGGACACGGCGCGTCCGTCGACCTCGGCGCGCCACGTGGGGTCGAAGCTCTCGCCCACGATGAGCCATGCGGGGGCGCTGGTCTCGCACGCGATCTCGCGCTCCTCGGCGCGCCACACGCGCACGTCGCAGCGGCCCGTGGCGCGGCGCACGGGGCCCTCGACGGTGGCCATCACACCGGCGACGAATCCCTCGCTGCGCGCGACGGCCAGGGCCTCGGCGGGGCCTTGCACGGTCACGCTCTCGCGGGCGAGGTACACCCGCGGCGCGGCGCGCTCCACGCGGTAGAGGAACAGCCCCATCGAGGGCTCGACGGCGAGGCGTTGGAGGCGCGGATCGAAGGGCCCGGCCACGGAGCCGATGAGGTAGTCGATCCCCCACCAGCGGAGGAGCGGGAGCGGCGTGAGTCCCACCTCGCGGCGCAGGCGCGGGAGGCGCGTCGAGGCGAAGACGTCGTTTGAATCGAGCTGCCCGACGCCGTGCGAGAGGCCCACGTTGGGGAGCACCGAGAGGTTCAGCGCGTCGGGCGTGACGTCGGGCACGAGGTCGCGGAGCGAGAACCCTCCGAAGAGACGCGCGCCGCGGGGATCGCCGCCGCGATCACGGGCGATGGCGCTCACGAAGTGGGGCGTGCGCCAGGCGTCGTCGGACGGGGTCCAGTGGTAGAGCGGGAGCGCCGAGACCAGGAGGTCGAGCACGATCACGAAGGCCGGCAGCGCGCGGGCGATGCGCGGCGGGATGCGCTTGAGCTGCGCGGCGCCGAACGCGATCGCGTAGGCCATCGCGTAGCTCGTGCAGTGGAGCATCGCGCGCGGCAGCGTCGGGAGCAGCGCCGCGAGCTCGCCGCGTCTGGCCATGGTCGAGAGCGCGAAGAAGGTCACCGCGGCGTACACGGCGATGCGCGCGGTGGTGCCCGCGTGGGCCCGCGCCGTGGGGAGCGCGCGCGCCGCGAGGGTGGCCAGCACGAAGGTGGGCACGAACCAGAAGGCCTCGGGATGCGGCAGCAGCGCGAAGCCCGGCACGTGGCTCACGGCCCAGGACCAGGGCAGCGCGTGGCGTCCGAACGCGAGGAACGCGCACGCGAAGGCCAGGGCGCCGAGGGCGCGGTCGAAGCGCGTTCCACGGCGGATGGCGAGGAGCGCGAGGGGCAGCACGGCGAGCGTCTGGTAGACGTTGACCGCGAGCGGTTGCACGTCGCGCGCGAAGGGCCGCGCGTAGAGCGAAGGCGTGCGCCAGTTGAAGCCGTAGGGTTCCCCGAGCGCGTCGGGCGAGAGCAGCTCGAGGAGCCGCAACGGATGGAGCGACCACAGCGCGAGCTCGCGGGTCGTGAGCGCGCGCGGCGGATATGCGGCGGCGGTGTAGAGCGCGGGCACCCACTGCACCGCGGTGAGCAGCAGCGCGAAGGCGCACGCGAGCGAGAGCGCGGCGGCTCCACGGCGGCGCGCGTCGGCATCGCGGGCCGAGAGCGCCTGCGCCGCAGCGAGCGCGACGGAGAACAGCACGGAGCCCCCGTCGCCGCTGAAGAACGACAGCGCGAGGGCTCCCGCGGCGAGCGCCACGTTGCGCGCATACGAAGCGCCGCCGGCCATCGCGCAGCGCAGGGCGAGGAGGCACCACGGCGTCCACGCGACGCCCCACGCGAGGGTGCCGTTGTGCGAGAGCATCGACGAGACGTAGCCCGAGAGGCCCAGCAGCGCGGCGCCCACGGTGGCGTCGTCGTCGTCGAGGCGCTGACGACGGAGCCACGCGCGCGCGCCGAACATCACGATCGCGAGGTGCGCGAGGTTGAAGACGTCGACGTTGAAGGGCCGCGGCAGGAGCAGCAGCGCGTTGAGCGGGTCGAAGGTTCCGTGTGAGGCGACGCCCAGAAAGGGACGCCCCGTGCCCCACGCGTCGGCCCAGCGCGGGAGCGCGCCGTCACGGAGCCGCGCGATGGCGTAGAGCTTCTGGGGATAGGTGTAGACGCGCAGCTCGCGCATCCAGAGCGTGGAGCCCCAGGTGACGGGCAGCGCGACGACCGCGCAGAGGAGCGCGAGGACGACGGCGCCGCGACGCGAAGGGGCGATGGGATGCGCGGCGGGGTCGGACTCCACCGGTCGATGATGACCGGAAAAGTCCGATCAGTTGAACACGCGGATGCGGGAGATCGGCACGGAGCTGAATTCGATGAGCCCGCTGTTCGCAGAATCGACCACGTACATGCGCCCCACCGTGGGGAGGAAGCGCCCGGTCATCGGGAAGGACCCGGTGCCCGCGGCCTCGATGGTCGAGGGCTCCCACGCGCCCGAGATGCTGAACGTGAACTGCGTGTCGCGCGTCGGGTCTGCCGCCACCACGCCGCCGTCACCGCTCGCGAGCGGCGGGAACACCTGCACGCAGAAGAACGGGTTGGCGAACATGGGCGTCGCGTTGCGGGCCACCACGCCGTTGACCGCGGAGGCCATGCACGCGCGCCCCGCGAGGCAGCGCGTGGTCGCCGCGGGGGTGACGTTGCGCTCGGCGGCGCAGCGAGACGCGAGGGCCTCGACCGCGGACTGCTTCGCGGGGTCGACCTCGCAGTGTCCCGACGCGTCGGCGCGCACGGCGGAGAGGTAGCCGTTGACGTTTCCTGTCACCATCCATTGGCGGCGCGCGCGCACCTGCACGTGGGCCGCGAGGGCGAAGCAGCGCGCGACGTCGGCGGCCGTGGCGGCGCCGTTGGGACGCAGCACGAGCCGGTCGCGGAAGGCGTCGTCGAGCACGAAGTCGCGGTTGAGGGGCTGCGCGCCGGTGCCGAAGAGGGCGCCGCACGCGACGCGGTCGCTCGCGAGGGAGGTCGGGTCGCCGAGCACGGTCACCTGATCGCGGGCGTAGGTGTCGTCGGCGAGGGCGCCGCGGGCGCAGAAATCCGTGGCCGGAGACTCCATCACCGCATTGGCGCCCGAGGCCGTGAACGACACGCCGTAGAGGTCGAGGTTGGGGATCGCGCCTTCCCAGGTGAGCGTCCACGTCTCGTTGAGCACGGCGTACGGATCGGCGAGGGTGCTGTTCGTGACGGCCGCGTCGGTGCCCGCGTCGGCCCCCGCCGCGCACGCAGGCTCCGCGGCCATGGGAACGGTTCCGCCGTCGGCGTCGGGTGCGCCGAGGTACTCCGTGGGCACGCGGGGCTGACGCACGACGGTGATGCCTCCGAGGCCCGCGCTGCCCCCATCGACGCCCGCATCGCCCGCCGTCGAGGCGCAGGGCGCGAGGGTCGCGAGCGAGCGGTCGGTGGCGCACCCGAGGGCCGGGGTCTCGGGCGCTTCCGAGAGGCTCACGCGCTGCGTGCCGCGCACGAGGGCCGTGAGCGTGGGCGTGCTCACCACGAGGTTCGTCGACGACACGTCGACCGTGGGCCGCGGCGCGTGGCGCACGAAGCGATAGCCGTTGGGCGCGCCGACGATGTTGGGGGTCTTCGCGCGCGCCGGGGCGTCGTAGTCGTCGACGTCGATGATCGCGATGCGCCCCGTGCGGAGCAGCGCGCCGACGAACACGCCGTGGAGGTACGTGGGCCCGAGGGCGCCGGTGCCGCCGCAGCCGTTGAGCGTGCGGCACGCGTCGGGCACGGTGATCTCACCCGCCGCGTTGCGTCCGCGGTACTCCGCGGTGTTGATTGGAAAGAGCGCCACGGCGGGCGTCGCGAGGGCCACGCGGTCTTCGGGGCGCGCGGGCGCGAGCATGCGGCGCTGGGGGTTGGGCGCGGGCAGCACGTTGGGACGCACCACGGCGCCGCGCGTGAGGTCGTACACCGTGATGAGCCCGGTGCTCGCCTCGGTGGCGTAGAGGTAGCGCGCGCGGCCGTAGTGGTCGGGGTCGTCGGCCTCGGCGGCGCACGTGAGCCGTCGGGCCCAGCCCGTGAGGGTGATGGCCCGCGTCGGGGCGCCTACCGCGATGCGATCCACTTCGCGCAGGGGGTTTCCCGCGAACACGTGGACATAGTTCGACCCGTCGTCGCTCACGTACACGCGATGGGTCTCGGGGTCGACGACGAGGTCCTGCGGGTGCGCGGGGGCGGAGCCGGTGCCCGCGTCGTCGGAGCCCGCGTCGAGGCCCGCGTCGGCGTTCGCAGCGGGCACGGTGACGGGGGTGAACCCGAGGTCGACGGGGGCCGCGGCGTTGGTGATGTCGAGCACGGCCACGGCGGCGCGGTCGGGCACGGTGGCGTAGAGGAGCGTGCGTCCGTCGACGGTGTCGATGGCGAGGTCGCGGGGCGCGCCGTTCATGGCCACGCGGGTGGCGGTGTGCACGACCTCGCGGCCCGCGTCGCTGGCCCTGCGGGGGTTGTAGAGCAGGGTGCTGGCGTCGAGGCGCTCGATGGTGCGATCGCCCGCGCTCGCGACCCACACGGAGCCCGTGTTGTTGTCGCGCGCGTCGCTCACGATCGACGTGGGGATCGCCCCGAGCGGGATGAACGAATAGCCCGGCACGTCGGGGCTGTTGTCGAGGATCGAGGTGCCCGACGAGGCCGCGAGGTCGACCACCGCGAGCTCGCCGCGCTCGGCCTGGGTGACCAGCGCGTAGAGGTGCGCGTTGCCGGTGCTGGAGGTGTTGTCCGCCGGGTTGATGCCGCAGCGCGCGAGGGGCAGCACGTTCACGCGCCCCGCGTCGCTCTGGAGGCACACGAACTCCACGTCGCTCGCGCGGCTGAAGTTGTACGTGGCGTTGACCACCGTCGACGACGAGCACGAGAGGGAGAGGGCCGCGAGGGCCAGCAGCGGGCGCCTCATTCGACGGCCCTCGTGCGTCCCAGACGGCCGATGGTGAGCACGCGACGGTTGAAGGTCGCGCTCGCCGGGTCGACGTCGATGAGCTCGATCGACGCGTCGAGGAAGTCGACCACGTAGAGCACCCGATCGACCTCGTCGTACACGAGGTTGTGCGGTCCGCGGTTCGTCGCGATCTGCTGCACCACGCGGTGCTCGTCGGGGTCGATGACGTACATCCAGCGCGTGTCGTACGAGAGGGCGTAGACGTAGGTGCGACCGAGCGAGGCGTGCCACACGGCCGCCGCGCGCGAGGGTCCCGTGGGCAGCGGAACCATGTCGGTCACCGTGGGCGCCGCGGGGTTGCGAATGTCGACGGTGAGCAGCGCCTCGGGGCTGCGGCTCACGACATAGGCGCGCGCAGGCGAGGCCGCGGGGCGCGGGTCGAGCACGATCGTGCGGTTGTTGGTGCCGGTGTTGATGCCCGTGATGGGCGTGGCCGCGGCGCGGTAGAGAATCTCGCGGCCGTCTTGCGTGCCCGAGACGCCGCCGTCGGAGGCCGTGCGCGCCGAGCCCGGATACACCTGGAGCAGCGTGAACACGGCCTCGGCGCGGCTCGTGGCGAGCCACGTGGGGCGCCCTCCCAGGGGCGGCAGGAGCACCAGCGAGCTCAGCGCCGCGGCGGTGCCCGAGAGCGTGCCCACGAGCTGCGGTCCGTCGGTCTGCGTCGAGCTCGCGCCCGCGAAGGGATCGCGCAGCAGCGACGCGTGCGGGAGCGACGGGTCGTAGCTCTGGTGCGTCAGCGCGATGTACCCCGTGGCCACGTCGACGGAGATCGCCGACGACTCCTGCGGGAGCGTGATGGCGTTGCTCGCGTAGTCGGTGCCCGTGCGGGTGTAGTGCGTCGCCGAGCAGTAGCCGCGCTCGTCGGCGGGACCGCAATCGAGCTCGCCGTCGGCGCCCACGTCGAACCACGCGACCGCGTTGCCGCCGCGCACGAGGGTGTAGAGCCGCTGGCCGCGGGGGTACTGCACCAGCGCGGCCTCGACGGCGTAGGGGTTGAGCTTCTTCGTGCGCGAGGCGATCACGAGCGGGGTCTCGTCGCAGACCCACGCGCCGCGGGCGTCGACGTCGGCGCGGCACCCGGCGTGGTCGGCGCGGCGGGCGCGCACCTGCGCGAGGTCGACGGTGGCCACCGTGCTGCCGTTGTAGGCCAGGTCGAAGTCGGAGTTCAGCACGTAGAGGCGATCGGCCGGCGCCCCCGGCGCGGCGCGGTGCAGCGCGAGCGCGGCGGGGTAGAAGAACCGGTTCGGCGGCGGGTCGGAGCCGTTGTTGTCGGAGCAGGCTCCGAGCACGGCCGCGACCGCGACGCCGACTGCAAGTCGGAAGGTCGAGGGCGGCATGAAAGCGCGCGGAGGCTAGTCGCACACCGACGCCAAGCGCAAGGACGCGCGGGTCGGTGCGGATGGCGCGCGACGGCTACGACCAGGGGTCCTGGAGGCCGTGCGGGTTCGCGGGCGTGGTGCCCTGGGGCGCAGGGCGGTCGCGACGCGGACGCGGGGGACGGTCGCGGTGGTCGGTGCGCGGCGCGCGCGGGGGATCGGTCACCACGGCCGCCGCGGAGAGCGACACGACGAGGGGCGTGGCCGTCGTGGGGGTGATCACCACGGACTGATCGGCGAAGCCCTCGGCGCTCACGGTGTAGCTCTCTTCGCCCACGGCGGGCCGCGCCACCGCGTGCGGGGTCACGCCGATCTGCTGGCCTCCGCGGTACACCCGCGCGCCCGCCACGTTCGACTGGATGACCACGGGCTCGGCCTGCGCCGCGGGCACCGTGTGGGCCGTCGGAGTCTGCGCGACGGGCGCCTGCACCGCGGGCGCGGCGTCGGGGGGCGGCGCGCTGGGCTCCACCCGTCCGGGCTGGAGCTGCGACTGCGTGGTGGCCGTGGTGTCGGGCCCCGCGGGGGTCGCCGTGCCCGCGGGGTTGAGCGAGCTCGCGAGCGCCACGATGCCCACGGCGATGAGCGCGCCCACACCCACGATCGCGCCCACGATGAGCCCGGTCTTCGCGCGGGGCCGCGCCACCTCGGTGCCCGGCGGGAGCGACGCGTTCGCAGGGTCGTGCGCGTGGGGGTCGGCGAACTGGATCTTGCCCACGCCCTCGAAGGGCGAGGCCGCGCGCGCGCCCATCGACGCGGGCTGCGGCGCGGGCAGAGACATCGAGTGCGCGGGCGGTGCGGCCTGCGCGGCCATGGGCATCGCGTGGGCGCCGGAGACGTGCGAAGGCGCGCCCGACGTCGGCGCGGGCGAGGGCTGCGACGCGCCGTGGAGTCCGAGCGCGGCGTTGAGCTCCTCGGGGCTCGCGGGCTGGAGCAGCTCCGTCGGGAGCTGACGGATCACCGTGGCCGCGTCGGCGAGGAAGTCCGCGCGGTCGAAGCGGCGCGTGCTGACCTCCTGGTCGTCGAGGGCGAGCGAGGTGTCTCCGCGGCGGCACCGCGCGAGGTCTTCGTAGAGCTCGCCCATCGACTGGTAGCGGGCCTCACGATCCTTCGCGAGGCACTTGAGCACCACGGCTTCGAAGCTCTTCGAGAGCTTCTCGCACTCGGGGTAGATGCTGGGCGGCGCGGGCGTGTGATAGAGGTGCGCCGTCAGGATGCCCATGAGGTTGTCGGCGTCGAAGGGGATCTTGCCGACGACCATCTCGTACATGAGCACGCCGAGGCCGTAGATGTCGGTCGTCGCGTCGATGTTCTTGTCGCCCGAAGCCTGCTCCGGGGACATGTAGTGCGGCGTGCCGAAGACCGATCCCGTGCGGGTGCGCGCGGCCTTCGAGTTCTGCACCTTGGCGATGCCGAAATCGAGGATCTTCACGAAGTACGGCTCCTCGGGGCGCCGCACGATGTGAAAGTTGTCGGGCTTGATGTCGCGGTGAACGATGCCGATGTCGTGCGCGGCCTTGAGGCCCTCGGCGATCTGCATCGAGATGTTCAGCGCGAAGTCTTCGGGGAGCGGCTGGCGACGGTCCGAGCCCGGAGCCTTGGGCATGCGCGCGAGGAGGTCTCCGAGGGAGCGACCTTCGAGGTACTCCATCACGAAGAAGCGCGAGTTGTCGGGCAGCGAACCCCAGTCGTAGATCTCGACGATGTGGGGGTTCTGCACCGAGGCCGCCGCGCGGGCCTCCTGCTCGAAGCGCACCACGAGGTCTTCTTCGGCGCTGTACTCCGCGCGGAGCACCTTCACCGCGTAGGGGCGGCGCGTCTCCGTGTCGATGGCCCGGTAGACCACGCCCATGCCGCCGTCACCGAGCACCTTGTCGATGGCGTAGCGGTTGAGAATGGTCGTGCCCACGAGCCGGTCGCGCTCGGAGGCCACCACCACGAGGTCGAGCACCGCTCCGTCGACGTCACAGACGCGCGCGCTGCTCTCAAGAAACCGCTTGTGGCACTTCGGGCACTCGCGCATCGGATGGTGCTTCTGACTGTCGACCCCCTGGAGATCGACCGTTCTGTTTCGTTACCGCGTTCCCGCGAGAGAGACAAGCTTCACGGGCGGCGCGCGGGGGTTGCGAGCGCGCGCAGATGGGCCGTCGCGCGGGCTGCGAGGGGCGTTCCCGCGCCCAGACGCTCGGCCTCACGAAACGCCGCCACGGCCCCCTCGCGCTGCCCCGCGCCCGCGAGCATGAGGCCCTGCACGTAGCGCAGCGACGCATCGGTCGGCGCCAGCGCCACGGCCTCGGCCACGCGCTGCACCGCGGCCTCGCGCTGCCCCGCGGCCCACTGCGCCTGCGCGAGCTCACCGAGCACCGACGACGACGCGGCCCCGAGGGTGCGCGCGCGCTCCAGCGCATCGACCGCAGACCGCGCTTCACCGAGCTGACGGAACGCGGGGCCCGCGAGGGCGAGCACCTCACGCTGCGCAGACCCACGCCGCACGGCCTCGCGCAGCGCTTCGAGCGCACGGAGCCGCTGATCGGGCTGCGCCGCGAGCAGGAGCCCCAGGTTCAACGCAGGCAGCGGATCGGTCGCGAGGAGCTGCATCGCGCGCTGGTACTCGCTCGCGGCGCGTGCGGCATCGCGGCGGTCTTCGAAGCACAGCGCGAGGTTGTAGTGCGCTTCACCGAGCGAGGGTGTGATGCGCACGGCCTGTTCGAGGGAGGCCACGGCGTCGTCGAGGCGTCCGCGCTCCCGCAGCACGGCGCCGAGGCTCGCGTGCGCTTCGGCCATCGTGGGACGCAGCGCGAGGGCCTCGCGAAAGCGGGCTTCGGCCTCGGGCCAGCGCTCCTGCTGACGGTCGACTTCACCGAGGTAGAACGCAGGGCGTGGGTCGCGCGCGTCGAGGCGTCGGGCTTCTTCGAAGCGCGCGCGGGCTCCGGCGAGGTCGCCGCGACGGAGCAACCCTTCGCCCTCGGTGAACGCGCGCTCGGCGGCGGTCGGGGCGGCGCCCTGGTTCATGCGTCCGGGCAGGGGAAAGGGCAGTCGGGGCTGCGCGCTCGCGGGCGCGGCGAAGGTCAGCGCGACGAGCGCGAGGGCGGTGCGAAGGTGCATGGCTCAGGCACCGCGTACCACATCGAGGAGCGCCGTGCGGAGCCCCTGCGCGCGCTCGTCGGAGAGCTTCTTCCCGTGCGCGTCGGTGACGTAGAACGTGTCGGCGGCGCGGCGTCCCTCGGTGTTGACCTTCGCGAGCGAGACCTCGACCCCGTGGCGATGGAGCGCGCGGGTGACGCCGTAGAGAAAGCCCGCGCGGTCGCGGCCGAAGACCTCGACCACCGTGGCCGTCGCGCTCGCGCCCTGCTCGATGTGAACCTCACTCCGGACCGCGGGCTCGGGCCTCGGAATGCCCGCGCCGCCGCGCGTCGCCTGCACCAGCGCGTCGGGGTCGGCGCGCTCGTCGAGCAGGTCGTCGAGCTGACGCGGGAGGCGGGCCATGGTGCGGGCGAGTTCCACCGCGTCGGTGCGGGTCGAGCGCACCACGAACACGTCGACCGCGTCGCCCTGCGACGAGTAGATCTGCGCGCCCTGCACGTCGAGACGGTTCGCGTAGAGCAGCGCCGCGAAGCGCGCGAGGAGCCCCGGCCGATCGGGCGCCGCGAAGAGCACTTCGAGCAGCTCGCCGGTCATCTCTCCCTCCAGCGGGGCGATGTGCACGCGGCGTGAGCCCGGGGTGTGTCCGTCGAGGGCGCGCGCGTGGCGCAGCACGGCCTCGGGCGTGTTCGCCAGCACGTAGCGGTCGGGCATGCGCGCGAGCAGCGACTCGATGGCGCCGCGGTCTTCGACCGAGGCCCGCGCGACGGATTGTGCCCGCAGCGCCGCCACGCGCTCGCCGAAGCCCTGCGCGCCCGCCGTGAGCGCCTCGTCGACGCGGAGGTACAGCTCGTCGAGCATGCGGGCCTTCCACTGGGTCATGGCCGTGGGCGACGTGGTCGAGAGGTCGGCCACGGTGAGGAGGTAGAGCGCGCGGAGCCTCCACGGGTCGCGCACCGTGTCGACGAGGGCCGTGAGCGTCGCGGGGTCGCCGAGGTCGCGCCGCGTGGCCGCGTGGTAGAGCGTGAGGTGCTCGGCCACGAGCCACGCGATGGTGGCCGCGTCGTCGGGTCCGAAGCCCAGGCGCGCGGCGATCACCGGGGCCATCTCGGCGCCGATCTTCGCGTGCGATCCGCCGCGGCTCTTGCCGATGTCGTGCACCAGCGTGGCGAGACAGAGAATGTCCATGCGATCGGTGTCGACGAGGAGCCGCGCGGGCAGCGGAAACTCCTCGGCGAGGTCGCCGCGCGCGATGGCGTGCAGTCGATCGACGGCGGCCACGGAGTGAACGTCGACGGTGTACACATGGTAGACGTCGTGCTGCACGCGGCCCGTGACGTGGGCGAACTCGGGCACCATCGCGAGCAGCAGCCCGAGGTCGTGGAGCTCGGCGAGCACGCTGCCCTCGTTGGTCTCCGTGCCGGACACGGGCACCGTGCGGTCGCTCCGAAGACGCGCGGTGTTCGAGGCCGCGAGGAGCCGTCGGAACGCCCCTGCGGCCTGCGCGTCGGCGCGGAGAGACTCGCACCACACCGGGTCGCTCGTGGCCGCGGCGAGGGCGGCGCGTGTGCCCGACGCGAGGGGCGTGTTGCGCGCGAGGGCCAGCTCGAAGATGCGCAGCGCGAGGGAGGGATCGCGGCGCAGGGCGTCGGCGTGCGTGAAGCTCAGCATCCCGTCGTAGCGGGCGATGGCGTCGGCGAGGCGGTCGGTGCGCGGTCCGTGCTCGGGCGTCGCGCGTCCCGGGCGGCACCGATGGATCACATGGTCGACCGCGGTGGAGACCTCGCGCGCGTGGCGATACCACCCCGACATGAGCCGCTCGGTGGCCTCGCCGAGTCGCTCCTCGGGGTCACGGTGATCGTCGGGGTCTGCGGGAATGAGCCGCGCGGCGGCCTCCTCCTGTTCGTCGAAGGCGAGGCGGTCGTTGCGTCGCCCGCTGCGCGCGTGGAGGGCCATGCGCACGCGCCATTGGAACTCCCGCGCGTCGACGAGGGCGCGGTGCTCCGCCGGGGTCACGCCGCCCGCGCGCAGGGCGTCGTCGTAGTCGTGCGTGCGGTAGCGTGCGCGCAGGGCCCATCGCGCGATGTCGAGGTCGCGGAGCCCGCCGCGGCTGTGCTTCACGTCGGGTTCGAGCAGGTACACCGTGGCGCCGAAGCGTCGGTGGCGCGCGGTCATCTCGTCGACGAGTCCGTCGAGAAAGCGCGCGAGGTCGCCCTCGAAGGCCGCGCGGGTGCAGCGCGCGATCGCATCGGCGGCGAGGTCTCCGTCGCCCGCGAGGGCGCGCGCGTCGAGCACCGTGGTGGCCGTGCGCACGTCGGTGCGGGCGAGGCCCACGAAATCGTCGACGGAGCGCACCGCGTGGCCCAGCGCGATGCCCGCGTCCCACAACGGATGGAGCATCGCCGTCGCGAAGGGCTCGACCCACGGCGCCTCGGGGTCGTCGACGAGGAGCACCAGATCGAGGTCGCTCCCGTGGGCCAGCGTCGCGCGGCCGTAGCCTCCGACGGCGAGCAGCGCGGCCCTGCCCTGCGCATGGTCGAAGGCGCGCGCGAAGCACACCGCGAGGGCGCCATCGAAGCCCTGCGCGAGGGCGCCCGCGAGGCACACTCCCCCGTGGCCCGCGAGGGCCTCACGGCGCGTCCGTTGTCGCAGCGCGTGCAGCGCGTCGAGCGCGTCGCGCACCCCCGTGTCGTCGTGGTCGGTGCTCATGGTGATCGCGTGGCCTCTACCGCGAGCGTCAAATTTCCGACACCGGCGCCGTGACGGGCCCACGGGGTTCTGTCAAAAATCCGACGGCGCCGCGCGGTGTTTTTCTTCGTACCGTCGAGTTCTTCGAGCCCGGCTGTAGCGAGAGGGGGATTTCGCGTGCGGCATGGCCACTGCACTTCGCCCGGCGCGCCGGAACGGTTGACGGAACCGTGACGCTCGCACCGGTGTGCCGACGGCGCGCCGGGTGTCTCCCATCTTCCCCCTCTCGGGAGTGGAACCAATCATGTCGCTCGCCTTCGCTGTCGCCGCCTCGTCGCCCTTCGTCGCCCCGCGCGCCACGACCCGCCAGGGCCCGTGGAACGCCATCTCGCTCGCGCCCACGGGTCCGTCGTCGGCGCTGCGCTGCGAGGTGCAGTGGCCGGTGAACCGCGAGCTCTCGGCGGTGACGGGACCGAGCGTCGAGGAGCTCGAAGCCCGCTGGGATCGCGCGCAGGTGCGTCTCGAAGCGCTGCTCGCCGCGGCGGCCTTCGACGACGACGCGGCCGTGGTGGCGGCGGGTTCGCGCGCGCGCCGCGCCCTCTTTCGCGACAGCCTCGCGACGGAGCGCACGGCCCGCAAGAAGGTGACCTACGGGCGCGTGCAGGTGTGCCTCGCGCGGCAGCGTCCGCTCTCGTACGACGTGGCCCTCGTGGCGCTCGAAGACGTGGTGGCCGTGATCGACGAGACCACCGAGGCCCTCGCGCAGCGCATCGGCGCGGCCCCGAGCGAGCGCCCTGCGCCGCGGCGTCCGTCGTACCCCGACGGGGCCATCGCGCTCACCATCACCGAACCCACCAACGACAACGCCACGGCGCCCTCGCGGAGCTACCTCGCCGCCCGCGCCGTGCCCGCCTTCAGCGCCTGACAGAGTACGTCACACCCGCCGCGGTCGACGCCGTTGCGAAGGGACGCGGGCTTCTCTATGGTCCGCGCCCCCTTCTGCAACCGACGGAGTACGCAGACCGCATGGCGCTCGATCTCATCGCCGCTCTCGCCCAGGAACTCACGCTCCCCGCTCACGGTGTGCGCGCCGTGGTGGAGCTCCTCACGGGCGGGGCCACCGTGCCCTTCATCGCCCGCTACCGCAAGGAGGCCACCGGCGGCCTCGACGAGGTGCAGATCCGCGCGGTCGAGGAGCGGCACGGGTATCTCCGCGAGCTCGAAGACCGCAAGAAGACCATCCTCGACGAGATCGACAAGCAGGGGAAGCTCACCCCCGAGCTGCGCGCGAAGATCGAGGCCTGCACGGTCAAGAGCGAGCTCGAAGACATCTACCTCCCGTTCAAGCCCAAGCGCCGCACGCGCGCGATGATCGCGCGGGAGAAGGGCCTCGACCCGCTCGCGCAGCGCATCCTCGCGCAGGGCGCCGACGG
Organism: uncultured Myxococcaceae bacterium; assembly: GCA_945952225.1. Classification (GTDB taxonomy): domain Bacteria; phylum Myxococcota_A; class Polyangia; order Polyangiales; genus CAISKJ01. The sequence continues at coordinate 14,763 of CAMFHP010000086.1, read as the reverse complement.
CGACCCCAACGCCGAAGCCGCGGCCTTCGTGAACGCCGAGAAGGGCGTCGCCACCGTGCGCGAGGCGCTGCAGGGCGCGCGCGACATCGTGGCCGAGACCGTGGCCGAACGCGCCGACGTGCGCGGCTGGGCGCGCGAGCTCTTTCTCAAAGACGGCACGCTCGTGGTGACGAAGGCCCCCGAGGTGAGCGGGCCCACCAAGTTCGAGATGTACTACGAGTTCCGCGAGGCCTGCGCGGCGATCCCCTCGCACCGCTACCTGGCCGTGCGCCGCGGAGAGGCCGAGAACGTGCTCCGCGCCGAGGTCGAGGTCGACGTCGAGCGCGCGCAGCGTGAGGTGGCCGCGATGGCGGGCCGCAAGGCGAGCTCTCCGTGGGCGGGCGAGCTCGACGCCGCGGTGGGCGACGCGTGGCGACGGCTGCTCGCGCCCTCGGTCGAGAGCGAGGTGCGCGTGGAGATGAAGCTCCGCGCCGACCGCGACGCCGTGGACGTGTTCGCGCAGAACCTCCGCGCGCTGCTGCTCGCGGCGCCGCTCGGGGCGCGTCCGGTGATCGGCATCGACCCGGGGCAGCGCACGGGCTGCAAGCTCGCCGTCGTCGACGCCACGGGGCGCGTGCTCGAACACACGGTGCTGATGCTGGTGCAGGGCGACGGCGCCCTCGAACGCAGCCGCCAGACGCTCAAGGCCCTCGCGGCGAAGCACCGCCCCGCGGCCGTGGCCGTGGGCAACGGAACGCACGGGCGCGAGACCGAGGCCTTCGTGCGCGAGGCCCTCGGCGCCGACAGCGGGATCATCACCGTGATGGTCAACGAGGCGGGCGCGAGCGTGTACTCGGCTTCCGATGTGGCGCGCGAGGAGTTCCCCGATCTCGACCTCACGGTGCGCGGGGCCATCTCGATCGCGCGGAGGCTTCAAGATCCGCTCGCCGAGCTCGTGAAGGTCGATCCGAAATCCATCGGCGTGGGGCAGTACCAGCACGACGTGTTTCAGCCGCTGCTCGCGAAGAAGCTCGATGAGGTCGTCGAGAGCTGCGTGAACTCCGTGGGCGTGGAGCTCAACACCGCGAGCGCGTCGCTCCTCGGGTACGTGGCGGGCATCGGTCCCACGCTCGCGAAGCGCATCGTGCAGCACCGCGACGCGAACGGTCCGTTTCGCACGCGGCGCGAGGTGCTCGACGTGTCGGGCGTGGGGCCGCGCACCTTCGAACAGTCCGCGGGCTTTCTGCGCATCCGCGAGAGCGCCAACGCGCTCGATCGTTCCGCGGTGCACCCCGAACGCTACGAGCTCGTGGAGCGCATGGCCTCGGACCTCGGCACCGACGTCTCGTCGCTCATGGGCAACGCCGCGCTCGCCGCGAAGGTGCAGTGGCAGAAGTACGCCCAGGGCGACGTGGGCGAGTTCACGCTCAAAGACATCGTCGAGGAGCTCAAGAAGCCCGGCCGCGATCCGCGCGCGGAGTTCGAACCGCCGAAGTTCCGCGACGACGTGCGCACGATGGAAGACCTCAAGCCCGGCATGCAGCTCGAAGGTGTGGTGACCAACGTCACGGCCTTCGGGGCCTTCGTCGACGTGGGCGTGCACCAGGACGGCCTCGTGCACGTGTCGCAGCTCAGCGACCGCTTCGTGCGAGACCCCGCCGAGGTGGTGCGCCCTGGCGATCGCATCAAGGTCCGCGTGCTCGAAGTCGACCTCATGCGCAAGCGCATCAGCCTCACGGCGAAGTCGGGCGCGGGCAACGCGAACGTGCCCGGCGCCTCGGGGCGTCCGCAGCCCTCGCAGCAGCCCCAGGGCGGCGACCGTCGCCCCGGACGCGGACCGCAGCCGCCGCCGAAGGCCCCCGCGCAGCCGCAGTTCAAGAACAACGCCTTCGAGCGACTGCTCAACAAGAAGTGAGTCCCGCTCCTCACGGAGCGTCGACTACTTCATCGCCCACACGATCCACGCGAGCGCGAGCGCCACGGCGGCCACCACGAGGGCCGCCGCAGGCACCGTCAGCGCCACGGGAATCGCCAGCAGCACCAGCACCACGGTCACGGCCGCGCGGTCGCTCCATCGCAGCGTGGCGGCCTGCGCGCGCTCGCGGCGCACCTCGGTGAGCTGCTGTCGCAACGACCGATTCTCGGGAGCGCGCACCACGGACTCGGCGAGCACGCGGGCGGCCTCGTCCCACGCGCGCCGACGGCGCAGCAGGGTCACCAGGTTCGACGTGGCCGACGGCAGGCCCGGACGCAGCCGCAGCGCCTCGCGCGACGCCGTCTCGGCCTGCGCGTCGTCGTGGGCCTGCATCGCCGCGTACCCGAGGTTCGCCCACGCCGCGTAGTTGTTCGGATCGAGCCGCAGCGACGCGCGCGCCATCTCGATAGCCTCGGGCCAGCTCCGTCGCTCGGCGAGCACCCACGCGAGGCGTCCGAAGCCCGTGGCGTTCTCGGGCTCCAGCGCGATGTGGGCGCGGGCCACCTCCTCGGCGCGCGCGAGCTGCCCGAGCGCACCGAACACACGCGACGCGTTCTCGAAGACCACCCCGTCGCGCGGAGCCAGCGTGAGGGCGTGCTCGCAGGCGCGCACCGCGTCGTCGCCGCGCTTCGTCTCCGCGTACGAGAGCGCCAGGCGAACGTGGTAGCGCGCGTAGTCGACGTCGAGCTCGACGGCCTTCTCCAGCGGCGCGATCGAGTCGCTCCACCGGCCCATGCACTGCAGCGTGAAGCCGGACAGATAATGACAATAGCTCCGCTGCGGCGCGAGGCGCGTGGCCTCGCTCACGGCGTCAAGGGCGCGCGCGTAGTCACCGCTGCCGAGGAGCGCGCGGGCCAGGAGCACGAGGGCGTCGTCGTCGCGGGGGTCGTACCCGAGCGCGCTGCGGGCCTCGCGGGCGGCGACGTCGTAGCGGCCGATGTCGAGGGCGACGTTGGCGCGCTTGCGGTGGTGCTCGGCGGCCTGGCGGGGCTCCATGGCGGTCTACTTGTCGAGCTTGTGGCGGCGCATGTACTCGGCGATGTCGTCGTACTGCCCGGCCTCGTTGGAGAACTGCGCGTAGTTGCGCGCGGTGCTGAACCACTCGCGGGTCGTGGGGCGGAGCTTCGCGCGGGCCTGATCGACCATGGCCTGGGTGATGGGCTCGACGCCGCCCTTCGCGAGGCTCTTCGCGAGGGCGATCTCCGCGGCGCTCTCGACGAGGTGTTCGAGGTCGGCGCCGCTCCAGCCTTCGGTCTGTCCTGCGACGCGGTCGACGTCGACGGCGGTCTGCGGGCGGCCTTCGAGCTTGAGCTTGAGAATCTGCGCGCGGGCGGGCGTGTCGGGCGGCGGAACGAAGAGCACCTGGTCGAAGCGACCGGGGCGACGAAAGGCCGGGTCGAGGTCCCACGGGGTGTTCGTCGCGCCGATGACCAGCACGCGCTCGTTGCGGCCCTGAAAGCCATCGAGTTCGGAGAGAAACTGCGTGATCACCCCGCGCATCGCCCCGGTCACGAGCTTCGCGCGCTGGAGCCCGAGCGCGTCGACCTCGTCGAAGAACAGCACGCTCGGCGCGCGACGGCGGGCGTCGTCGAAGACCGCGTGGAGCTTCTGCTCCGAGTTGCCGATCCACATCTCCAGCACTTCGTGGAGGCCCACGGCGTTGAAGTGCGCGCCGCACTCGCCCGCGATCGCCCGCGCGAGAAAGGTCTTTCCGCAGCCCGGCGGGCCGTAGAGAAGAATTCCCCCGCCCGTGCGCTTCTTGAAGGCCTTGAAGAGCTCGGGGTTCTTGAACGGGTGCACGATCTTCATGCGCACGCGCTCTTTGAGATCGTCGAGTCCGCCCACGTCTTGAAACGTGATCGCGTCGGGGTCGCGGGGCTTCTCGTCGGCGTTGCCCGCGGGGGCTTCGGGCTCGGGCGAGCGCGGCAGGAGCGCGTCCCAGAACTGCGTGTCGGCGAGGGCGGGATCGAGCGACACGGCGCGCTCGTAGTCGGCGCGGGCCTCGCGGTGCTCGCGGCGCTTCTCACGCACGCGGGCCCGCAGCAGCAGCGCCACGGCGTGCTCGGGCACCCGCGCCAGGAGCTTGTTGGCGCGCGCGAGGGCGCCGTCTTCGTCGTGCATCGCGAGGGCGCAGCGGGCGCCGCCGAGGAGCGCGTCGACACCGTGCGCGGGATCGTCGGCGAGCTGGTCGAAGTGCGGGCGCGCGGCGGCGTGCTGCCCGGCCTTCTCCATCGCGGTCGCGACGTGCAGGCGCAGCGGCGCGTTCGAGGGCGCGAGCGCCAGCGCGTCGAGGAGGAGCTTCAGCGAAGGGTCGAGCGGGCGTTCCTGCATGGCGGTGAACGCGGGAGTGTACCCGCGACGCCTCGATGTGCGAGCGCCTATACTCCGCGCCGATGCGCCCGCTGCTCACCGCGCTCGTGCTCGCCGGAGCCGCCTCGCTCTGCGCCCCCGCGGCCTCCGCGCAGGACTGGGACGTCGGCCCCGCGCGTCCCTCGCGTCCGTCGCGTCCGTCGCGTCCATCGCGTCCACCGCGTCCATCGCGTCCCTCGACGCAGCCTGCGCGACCGACGACACCGCGCCCTGCGAGCCCGCCCCCGAACGTCACCGCACCGCCTCCCCCCGACGCGCCGCCGGGCCTCGCGGCCCCCGTCGATGCGCACCGCGACCGACAGATCGCGCACCTGCTCGACGTGCTCCTCGCGGGCGACGACGACAACGCCGTGGCGCTCCCCTCGTTGTTGCGCCTCGTGCGCGAGCGCGACGGAGACCTCACGCGCCTCCTCGCCGACCTCTCGCACCGCGCCGACGAGAGCGGTCCCCGCGCGATGCCCGCGCTGCTGCTCCTCGGGCACATCCTCCGCGATGGCGCGCGCTTCGACGAGGCCCGCGCCCGCTACGAACAGGCCGCTGCGAGAGCGCCCGATCGTGCGGCGCCGCTCCTCGCGCTCGCCGACCTTCACCGCCAGCAGGAGCGCCCCGCCGAGGCCCTCGCCGCGTACGAGCGCGCGATGTCGCTGGGGCTCCCTGCGTTCCGTCAGGGCGAGGTGTTGCGCGCGATGGTCGATCTCTCGCTCGCGGCCCGCGACGTCGACCGCGCGCGCGCCTGGCACCAGCGCCTCGTGGCCCGCTCGCCGGGAAGCCTCGCGGTGCGACGGGAGCTCGGCGACGCCCTCCTCGCGCGGCGCATGTACGCCGAGGCGGTGACCGAGCTCCAATCGCTCGCGCGCTCGCTCTCGGGTGACAACCGCGTGCTGCCGCCCGTGCTCCGCGACCTCGGACGCGCGCAGATGGAAGCCGGGCAGCTCGACGACGCCCTCGCCACGCTGCGCCGGGCCCTCACGCTCGCGGGCGACGGGGCCGGCGTGCGACGCGAGCTCTACGACGACATGACCGAGCTGCGCACGCGACGGCACGAGCTCGACGCGTGGATTCACGAGCTCGAAGCGGGCGCGGCGAGCTGGGAGCGCATGATGCTCCTCGGGCGATTGCTCGCCGAGCAGGGACGCACCGACGCGGCCATCGCGGCCTACGGGCGGGCCATCCCGCTGCGACCGGGCGACGTCGACGCGCACGTTCAACGGGTGCAGCTCCTCGCCCAGAGCGGACGGCTCGACGAGCTCCTCGCGGCGCGCCGTCGCCTCGTCGAAGCGGCCCCGCGCAACCCCGCGTACGTGAGCGACCTCGCCGACGATCTCGTGCGCGCGAACCGACGCGCCGAGGCCCTACAGCTCCTCGCGACGGCGAGCGCGCGGGCGGGCGATGATCCCGACCTCCACGAGCGCATCGCGCAGGTGTATGCGCGCATGGGCGAGTCGGCCCTCGCGCTGCGTGAGACCGAGCGCGTGGCCCGCGTCGATCCGACGAACCCCGTGGCCCTCGAAACGCTCGGCGAACGGCTGCTCGAACAGGGTGACCGACCGCGCGCCCTCGCGACCTGGCAGCGCATCCGTGAGGGAGCCCGCGACCGCGCCCGCGGAGCCGCTGCGCTCGCCGAGGTGTACGCGCGCCACGACATGCCCGCCGAAGCGATGGAGCTCTACCGCGAGGCCATCGCGCTGCGTCCCGACGACGTCGACGCGCACAAGAACCTCGCGGTGCTCGAAGAGTCGGCGCGGCAGTTCGCGCCCGCGATCGCGTCGTGGCGACGGGTGATCGAGCTCTCGCGCGACAACCGTGAGCTTCGCCGCGAGGCCCGCGCGCGCATCGTGAACCTCTGGAGCGTGCAGGGCACACTCGCCGCGCAGCTCCCCGCGCTCGAACGGGCCTTCGCAGCAACCCCGCCGGACCTCGAAGCGGGACGCGACCTCGCCGAGGTGTACGCCCGTCTGCGTCGCCCCGACGACGCCGACCGCACGCTCGCGCGCCTCGTCGAGGCCGAGCCCGCCGACGTCGCCACGCTGGCCTCGCTCGAACGGCTCCGCTCGCAGCGCGGAGACCTCGCGGGCGCCATCTCCGTGCTGCGACGCCTCGTCGACGCAGACCCGCGCCACGCGCGCGACTGGTACCAGCGCATCGCCGCGCACGCGCTCTCACTCCACCGCGACGGCGACGCCCTCGACGCGGCCGCGCACGCCGTCGCGCTCAACCCCGACGACGCGACGGGGCACCTTCACCTCGGCGAGCTCTACCGCGCGCGCAACGATGCCCCCCGCGCCGCGGAGGCCTTTCGCAGGGCCCTCGCCCTCAACGACCGGCTCTACGCCGCCTACTTTCAGCTCGCCGACCTCGACCTCGCGCGCAACGAGCCCCGCGAGGCCGTCGACCTCTACCGACGGCTCATCCGGCTGTGCCCCGACGACGAGCTCGTGGCCCGCGCAGGACGCGTCGCCATCGAGGTCGCCCCCGCGGCCGACGACGTGGCGGGCCTCGAACGCGACCTCGCCGCGGCCTCGATCAGCGCCCCCGGACGCGTGGTGCTCCGACGGCTCCTCGTCGACCTCTACGCCCTCACCGCGCGCCCGCTGATCCACACGGTTCGCCACGGTGCGCCCGCCGACGCCGCACAGGCCCGCGCGCAGCTCACGCGCCTCGGTGCGCGCGCGCTCAAGCCCCTGCTCGACACGCTCGCCGACGGAGACACCGCGCGCCGTCGCACCGCCCTCGACCTCGTGGGCTACCTGGGCAACCCCAACGCGGTCGCGGGCCTCCTCGCGCTCGTCGACGGTGAGGGCCCCATGGATCTCCGCGTGGGCGCACTCCGCGCCGCCGCGCGCCTCGCCGACGCCCGCGCGCTCCCGCGTCTCCTCGCCCTCGCGCAGCACGACAACCCGCAGTTCGCGACGCTCGCCGCGTGGGGCATCGCGCGCATCGGCACGCCCGCGTCGGCCGCCGCCCTCGCCCGCCTCGCCCTCGATTCGCGCCACGTCGAGGCCTCGGCCACCGCGACGCTCTACCTCCGCGCGCCCCTCTCGGCGCCCACGCGTGCGGCGCTCCTCGCGCGCCTCGACGACCCGCGCGACGTGGCCCGCAGCGCCGCCGCAGCCCTCGCCCTCGGACCCGTCGCCGACGCCGTCGTGCTCCGTCGACTCCGCGCGATGCTCGTCGGCCCCGAGATCCCCCGCGCCGCCGCCCTCGCGGCCCTCGGCGATGCGCCCGCCCGCGACCCGGTGATCGACGAAGACCTCGCCGAGGCCCTCTTCACGCCCCTCTCGCTGCGCGGCGCCGTGCGCGAGATTCCGCTGCGCATGGTGGCCGCGCGCGCCCTCGCGCGACGCACCTCGAACTCCCCGCGCGGCGCGCTCCGTGAGCCCGACGGGGCCGTGACATTCTCCGACCATCTCGCCGCACGCCTCGACGACGACGCTCCGCTCGATGGGAGCGCCGCGCTCGTGCGTCACGCCGCGGCCATCGCGCGCGCGGCCCACGATGCCCTGGGCAATCCGCAGGGCCTCGACCGCGTGCTCGACGCGCTCTCCGTCGCCGACCGCTTCGGGCCGTTGACCGGCGCGCTCGCTGAAGTTCCCGCCGACGCGCGCGACGCGGCCCGCGCGCTGGTGCGCACGCTGACGCCCGACCTCGCCGCGCTCGCGCAGCACCCCGATGCGCCCACGCGACGGCGCGTGCTCCGCGTGCTCGCCCTGAGCGACGCGCCCGAGGCCGCCGAGGCCCTCGCCCGCGCCGCCGAGGACCCCGACAGCGCCACGGGAGAGCTCGCCCTCACGCTCCTCGCCGCGCGCGACGGAGACGCGCCCCCGGTCGGTCCCCATCTGCTCGACCCTGCGTCGCCGTGGAAGACCCGCCTCGCCGCCGCGGCAGCCCTCGCGCGCAACACCTCTCGCGAAGGCGCCGAGGTGCTCACCCGCGCGCTCTCGGGCGATCCCCTCTCGCTCGTTCGCGCGGCCGCGGCCCGCGCGCTCGCGCGTCGCCGCGACGACCCCACGGTGCGCGCCGCCCTCGAACGCGCGGCCCGCGACGACGTCGACGCCGCCGTGCGCAGCGCCGCCGCCGAGGCCCTCGGTCAAAGGTGATGCGCCCGCGCGGCGGCCGTTGGTAGCATCGCGGCCCTATGCCCGTCGACGTGGTGTTTCTGGAGCCGTGTTTCCCCGCCAATCAGCGCGAGTTCGTGCGCGCGCTTCACGCCGTCGGCGCCCGCGTCACGGGCATCGGCGAGCGCCCGAAGGAGGCCCTCGACCCCGAGCTCCGTCACTGGCTCTCGCACTACGAGCAGGTCGGAAACGTCACCGACGCCGACCAGGTGGAGCGCGTGGTGCGACGGCTCCAGTCGGCGGTGCGCTTCGACCGTCTCGAAGCCGTGGTCGAGGCCCATGTGCTCTCCGCCGCCACGGTGCGCGAGCGCTGCGGCATCGCGGGAACGTCGGTGCACACGACCTTCCTCTGCCGCGACAAGCCGTCGATGAAAGAGGCGCTCCGCAAGGCGGGCATCCCCTGCGCGCAATCCATCGGGAGCGACGATCGCAAGGAGATCCACGACTTCGCCGCGCAGGTGGGCTTTCCGCTCATCGTGAAGCCCCGCGACGCGGCCGGCGCCTCGGGCACGCATCGGGTCACCAACACCTCGGAGCTCGACGCGGCGCTCACCTCCGCGGGCCTCGACCGCGGCGCGAGCGTGGCCGTCGAGGAGTTCATCGAAGGCCACGAGGGCTTCTACGACACGCTCACCATCGACGGCCGCGTGGCCCACGACTTCGTGAGCCACTACTACCCCAACGTGCTCGAAGCGATGCGCACGCGGTGGATCTCGCCGCAGTTCATCGCCACGAACCGCGTTGACAGCGCCGCGGGCTACCAGGAGCTCAAAGACATGGGCCGCCGCGTGATCGAGGCCCTGGGCATCGGCACGTCGGCCACGCACATGGAGTGGTTCTATGGCCCGAAGGGGCTGAAGTTCAGCGAGATCGGCTGCCGCCCGCCCGGCGTGCGCGCGTGGGATCTCTACGCCGCCGGCAACGACATCGACATCTACCGCGAGTGGGCCATGGCCGTGGTGCACGGGCGCACCTCGCAGACGCTCTCGCGCCGCCAGGCCGCGGGCATCATCGCGCTGCGCCCCGACCGCGACGGACACATCTCGCACTACGACGGCCTCGACGCCGTGCGCGACCGCTACGGCGCGCACCTCCTCGACTGGCACCTGCCCTCGCCGGGAACGCCCACGCAGCCCGTCGAGGCGGGCTACATGGCCAACGCGTGGGTGCGCATGAAGCACCCCGACTACGACACCCTCCGCGGCATGCTCGACTTCGTGGGCCAGACCCTCAAGGTGCGCGCGCGGTAACGCGCCTTCCGCACACGGCGCGGTCGCCAGTTTCTACGCGTTCGCGCGCGGGCTGTGGTTCAACCGCGGCCATGATCCAGCCGAAGGTTCTCCTGTCGACCGAGACGCTCCAGGCGCGCGTGCGCGAGCTGGGGGCTGACATCACGCGCGACTTCGCCTCGTCGCCCGACCTCGTCGTGGTGCCCATTCTCAAGGGCAGCTTCCTCTTCGCGGCCGACCTGATCCGCCACATCGACCTCGACCTCTCGGTGGAGTTTCTCGGCCTGCGCTCCTACGGCGCGGGCACCGAGACCTCGGGCGTCGTGCAGATCACCTACGACCTCACGCAGCCCATCAACGGCCGCGACGTGCTCATCGTCGAAGACATCGTCGATACGGGCCTCTCGATGCGCTACCTGCTCGAGAACCTCGCCACGCGGCAGCCGCGGTCGGTGAAGCTCTGCTCCCTGCTGCACAAGCCCGCGCGGTCGCGCGTGAAGATCCCGATCGACTACCTGGGCTTCACCATCGAAGACCGCTTCGTGGTTGGATACGGCCTCGATTACGCCGAGAAGTACCGGAACCTCCCCTACATCGGCGTGATGGAAGAGTGAGCTGACCGACCGATGCCCGCCGACCGCCTGGCCGTGCTCGAGATGATGGTCTCGAAGGCCCCCAACGATCCGTTCCCCTCGTACTGCCTCGCGCAGGAGTACCGCTCGCGCGGACGCCTCGAAGACGCCGTCACGGCCTTCGAAGCGCTTCGCGGGAGACATCCCTCGTACGTGCCGCAGTACCTCATGGCCGCGCAGGTGCTCCAGGAGCTCAAGCGCCTCGACGACGCGCGCGCCGTGGTCGAAGCGGGCCTCGCCGCCGCCCGCGCCGCCCGCGACGGACACGCCGCCGGCGAGCTCGAATCGCTCCTCGCCTCGCTGTCATGACCGTCGAGTTCAGCTTGCGCGGAGAGCCCGCGCCCACGCGCGACGCGGCGACGGTGCTGGTGTTCCGCGAGGGTCCCGATGGCGCCGAGGTGTTCTGCGTGAAGCGCAGCGCCGACGTGCGCTTCATGGGCGGCGCGTACGTCTTCCCCGGCGGACGCCTCGACCCCGCGGATCGTGAGCCCGGCATCCCCTGCGACCTCACGGCCTCCGAAGCCGCCGCGCGCCTCGGCGACGACGACCCCGCGCGCGCCCTCGCGCTCCACATCGCGGCCCTGCGCGAGTGCCTCGAAGAGTCGGGCATCCTGCTGTGTGCGTCGCCCGTCGACGAGGGCACGGTGCGCGCCCTGCGTGACGCCCTCGCGCCCCGCGAAGCACCGCCCCTCGCGGCGCTCTTTCAACGGCACCACGTCACGCTCTCGGCCCGCGCCCTCGTGCCCTTCGCGCGATGGATCACGCCCCGCGCCGAGACGAAGCGCTTCGACGCGCGGTTCTTTCTCGCGCGTGCGCACCGCGTCCACGACGGCGCCACGCACGACGGCACCGAGAACGTCGACAGCGCGTGGATCACCCCCGCCGACGCCCTCGCCCGCGCGCGTCGCCGCGAGATCGTGCTCGCCCCGCCGACATGGCGCACGCTCGAACAGTTCGCGGGCGCCCGCACCGTCGACGAGGCCCTCGCCCGCGCCCCCACGGAGCTCACCGCCATCGAGCCCGAGGTCATCGTCGACGGCGACGCGCCCTGCGTGGTGCTCCCCGCGGCGCGTGGCCACGACGGCGCCGCCCTCGCGACGCGCTTCCGCTACGACGACGGCTCGTGGACGCCCCTTGCGTAGGGGGCTGTCCCTGTGCGGGAGAGCATTCTCCAGCATTGAAATAGGGCACTTCCGAATTGCGTCGGTCGGGTTACGGTTCGCCGCGGACGGTCGTCGCGCGGCCCTTTGACGGCCGCGCATACGCGGTCTGTCCAACGCCCGTGCGTGTGGATCGCGCGGTGCGACGCGCCCCCTCCCTCGCGTGTGACAGCACCCTTCATGAACAGCTCCGCCCCTCCGAAGAATCAGGGCTCCCGCAACGCGCCGCGCGAGCCCGTGTACCTCGCCTCGCAGCTCGCCTCGATCTGCGACGTCGACCTCAAGACCATTCACAACTGGTGTGATCGCCGCGAGAGCAGCGACGACCCCGCGGAGCTCGAGAGCTTCCGCACGCAGGGCGGGCACCTGCGCTTTCACCACGCGGCGGTGCTGCGCTTTCTCACGCGCTGGGGCTACCCCATCCCCGACGCGCTGCTGCAAGACCGCCCGCACGTGCTCGTGGTCGAACCCGACGGCGAAGCGCGCCGCGCCCTCGTGAAGGCCCTGCTGCTCAAGCGCCCCGGCGAAGAGTCCGCCGACGCGGTGAATCCCGCGGTGCCGCCCGGTGACCAGACCCTCGGGCTGTGGTCCACGCCGCGGTACTACCTCCACCTCTGGGACGATCCCCACGCGGCGCTCATCTCCCTCGGCGAGCGTACGGGCGCGGGTGCGCCGCCCGACCTCGCGGTGCTCTCGCTCCCGATGCCTTCGTTCGACGCGCGCGCATGGATCCACGCGGCCCGCGCGCAGGTGGTCGACGATCCGCCGCTCTTCGTGCTGGTGACCGACACGCCCTCGCTGGCCCCCGCGGCCGAAGCGGGCGTGGTCGCCAACGTGCCGCGCGCGCGCATCGAGGCCCTCGGAGAGATCCTCGATCTGCAGGCCCAGACGCTCCTCGCGCGGGTCACCGAGCGCGCCACGCAGGCCCGCCTCGGACGCCCGCGCCGCCGCGTGCCCATCGCCCCCAAGGAGCCCATCTACGTCGCCTCGCAGGTCGCGAGCATCTGGAACGTCGACCTCAAGACCGTGCACAACTGGGTCGAGCGCGGCGACATGGAGGCCTTCCGCACGCCGGGCCGTCACCTCCGCTTCCGTCGCCGCTCGCTGCTCTCGTTCCTCCGTCGCTACAACATGGAGATCCCCGCGGAGCTCACGCCCGAGCGCCCGCGCGTGATGGTGGTGGGCTTCTCCGCCGACGAGGGCCGACGCCTCGCCGACGCGCTCTCGCCCCGCTACGACGTGCTCACGCAGCCGAGCCACGTCGCGAGCCTCGCCGAGATCGGCCTGCGCTCCGCGGGCGCGGGCCTCCTCGACGCCGTGGTGGTCGCGCTCCCCGTCGACGACCTCGACGAGCGCCGCTGGATCGCCGCGCTCCTGCGTCACCCCGACACCCGCTACACGCGCATCGTGACCGTGGGCGGCACGAGCTCGCAGCGCCAGGCGTGGCAGAACCTCGGCGTGGCGGCCACCGTGATGACCGACGCGCACACGCAGGTCGGCGCCGTGCTCGACCCGATGCTCGGCGTCACCGCGCCGCTCTGAATCCCCGCGCTTTCACCGTCCCGCACACACCCGGCGTGTATCGTGGCCCCGCCATGAGGCCCTGGGTTTCACACCGTCTCCTCCTCGCGATCCTGGCCGCGTGCGCGCTGCACGCCTGCTCGGGACAGTCCGTCGTGGGCGCACACCTCGACGGCTCCAACGACCTCGCGGTCGACACCGAACTCCCCGACGCGCCCGCCGTCGACACGCCCGTCACCCCCGACGTGCCGATCGCAACCGACGCATCCGATGCGTCCGACGTCGACGACGCGAGCGATGCTTCCGACGTCGCCGACGTCACCGATGCACCCATGCGCTGCGCCCGCGACGAGGAGTGCGTGGGCAACCCCGCCGGGCCCGTGTGCGACGCCGCGAGCGGACGCTGCGTGGCCTGCACCGCCGCGCGCGACGCGTGCCCCACGGGACGCTTCTGCGACACCACGAGCAACACCTGCCTCGCAGGGTGTCGCGACGACGACGCCTGCGCCTCGCTCGCGGGCGATGCGGGCGCCGATGCGAGCGCGCTCCCGGCCGCGCGCCGCTGTGACCGCGCGACGCGCGCCTGCGTCGAGTGCGTGACCGACGACCACTGCGCCGCGGGAATGCTCTGCGTGGGCAACACCTGCGTGCAGGGCTGCACGGCGTCGCGGCCGTGTCCGGGCACGCAGACGTGCTGCGCGGGCGCGTGCGTCGACACGGTGTCGAACCCCGCCCACTGCGGCCGATGTGACAACCGCTGCGCCGCGGCCAACGCCACGGCCGCGTGCATGAACAGCCTGTGCGCCGTGGGCATGTGCACGGCCCCCTACGCCGACTGCGACCGCGCGCCGGGCAACGGATGCGAGACGAACACGCTCACCGACGCGATGAACTGCGGGGCCTGCGGCGCGGCGTGTGCGGCGCGTCCCAACGCGCGCTCGTCGTGCTCGTCGGGGCGTTGTGAGTTCGCGTGCAACGCGGGCTTCGCGGATTGCGACGGCAACCCCGACAACGGCTGCGAGGTCGAGCTCGCCACGGACCGTTCGAACTGCGGCGCGTGCAGCACCGTCTGCAATCCGCCCAACGCGGTTCCTGCCTGCGCGATGGGTCGCTGCGCGGTGACCTCGTGCGCCGCGGGATTCGGTGACTGCGACGGCAACCCCACGAACGGCTGCGAGGTCGACGTGAACACCGCCGTCTCGCACTGCGGCATGTGCGGCAACGCGTGCCCGTCGCGTCCCAACGCCTTCCCCGGATGCCTCGGCGGACGCTGCGTCACGTCGTGTGTGATGGGCTTTCAGGACTGCGACGGCGCGGTCGACAACGGCTGCGAGGTCGACGTGCGCAGCGACCGCGCGAACTGCGGCGCGTGCGGACGGAGCTGCGCGCCTCCCCACGCCACGGGCGCGTGCGGCGCGGGGCGATGCACCGTGATGGCCTGCGAAGACGGCTGGGCCGACTGCGACGGCGACGCGTCCAACGGGTGCGAGGTGAACACCCGCAGCGACGCCTCGAACTGCGCGGGCTGCGGCATGCGGTGCAGCACGTCGAACGGCGTTCCCGCGTGCATGGGCGGGCGCTGTGACATCGCGGCGTGCAGCGCGGGCTTCGCAGACTGCGACGCGACGATCGCCAACGGGTGCGAGACCAACCTCGCCACGAGCGCTTTGAACTGCGGCGCGTGCGGAACGGTCTGCGCGCTCCCCAACGCGACGGCCTCGTGCGGCGCGGGTCGCTGCGCCATCGCGAGCTGCAACGCGGGCTTCGCCGACTGCAACGGCA
>CAMFHP010000085.1 GCA_945952225.1 uncultured Myxococcaceae bacterium | reverse complement strand
GGGCGTGTCGGGGCGTGCAGGCGGCGCGGGCGTGGGCGGCGATGCGACGGTCGGCGGTGGCGTGGGCGGAGGCTCGGAGAAGGTCCACTCGGCGGGTGCGAGCGGGGGTGGAGGCGGCGCGGCGGTGTGACGAAGGGGCACCGCGCGCAACGCGAGCGTGAGCGCGAGGTGTGCGACCACCGACGCGGCCCAGAGCGTCGCGGGAGACTGCGTGCGTCGTGGGGAAGGTGCCTCGGACACGGCGGGCTGCGACGTGTATCACAGCCCCGCGCGAGGAGCCCGGCGCCGACCTGCGAGGTCAGCGCGAACGGTTGCCGAAGGGAAAGGCCGGCGCGCCACCACCACCGCCTCCGCCGCCACCACCACCGCCTCCGCCGCGCTGGATGCGCCAGCCGCGGGTGACGCGCGTGATGCCGCTCACGTCGGGCAGCGGGGTGAAGCGCGCGCGCTGGAGGGCGTTCTGCACGCAGGTCTGGAGCTCCGGGTGTGACCCGCTGTTGAAGCTCACGTTCACCGCGATGACGCCGCCGCTCGCGTTGTCGAAATCGGTGGCCGACGAGACCGTGCTCGCCTCGCTGCGCACGCCCCGAAGGCACGCCTGCACCGCCGGATCGACGGCCTCGATCGCGGCGATCGCGCGGCGGCTGTAGTCCGGCGGAACGCGCGCGTTCGCGGTCATCTGCGTGCCCTGCGACGTGGGGGCGGGCGCACCGGGCGTGGGCGTCGCCCCACCCTGCGCGGTCATCTCGATGGGCGCGATGGAGATCACCGGCTCACCGCCGCGATGGGCCGCGGGATCGGTCGTGCGGCTCGTGAGCGCCCACAACGCGATGGCTGCGCCACCGACCATCACCGCCACGATCACCCCGGTGATGATGTACGTGACCTTGTTGCGGTCGACGGGCTTGCGCGGCGCACCTTCGAGCGAGGGAAGCGGCGCCGACTTCTTCGGTCCGTCATCGAGCGCGCCGCGGTCGGACACTGGCGACACGGGAGGCAGGTTGCCGAGCAGTCCGCCTCCCGACGGCGGCGGCGGGAGCCCTCCACCGAGCGGCGTGAGACCGCCCGAGGCCGCGGGCGCGAGGGGCGACGCACCGAGACCCAGCGGCGCACCCGAGGGAGGGAGCGTGCCCGGACGCGGCGGCGTTCCTCCGAGCGCTGCACCGGCGAATCCACCGGCCGCAGGGGAGGGCGGGGGCGCGTTGGGGTCGGCGCCGTAGAGCGGCGATTGCGCGGGCTGTGCGGGGGCCGCAGGCGCGGCGGGCTGCGCGGAGGCACCGCCGGGCGAGAACTGCAGCGAGGCCGGTCGCGGGGCGCCGCCGGGGTTGTGCCACGGCACCGAGGGCATGAGCGCCGCGAGGATGCGCACGAGCTCCGCGCCGTCGAAGCCGGGCGAGAGCGCGTGCACGAAGGTCTGCAGGTGCGCCGCGAGGTCGCCCGCCGTCGCGATGCGCTGCGCGGGGTTCACCGCGAGGGCCGACATGACGATCTGGTCGATCACGGGCGAGAGCCGCGGGTCGACGCGCGAGGGCGCTTCGAACGCGCCGGTCATCAACATCTGAAGCGCGGTCTGCGGGTCGTTGCGCGGCAGCAGCGGCCGCACGAGCAGCGTCTCCCAGAGCACCACGCCGAGCGAGAACACGTCGGCGCGATGATCGACCTGCGCGCCCTGGGCCTGCTCCGGCGCCATGTACGAGAGCTTGCCGACCTGCACCCCCGACGCGGTGCGCACCTGGTTGTCGGCCGCGCGCGCGATGCCGAAGTCCGAGACCTTCACCGCGCCATCGAGCGAGAGCAGGAGGTTCTGCGGGCTCACATCGCGATGCACGATGCCGAGGGGCTGTCCGTTGTCGTCGCGCTTGCGGTGTGCGTAGTCGAGGCCCTTCGCGGCCTCGGCGACCATGTAGAGCACCGCCGCGGGAGGGATGCGCTGGCCCGTCTCGGCGCAGGCCTTGAGCACGCGCGCGACGGTGGTGCCCTCGACGTATTCGAGCGCGAGAAAGGGCTCGGGCTGCTCGCCGAAATCGAGCACCTGCACGATGTTGGGATGTTCGAGCCGCGCGGTGATGCGGGCCTCGGCGACGAAGCGCGCGCGCAGCGTGGGGTCGCTCTGAAAGCGCGCGAGGATGCGCTTCACCGCGGCCCTGCGCTTGTAGCCCTGCGGGCCGTCGCGTTCGGCGCGCCAGACCTCGCCCATGCCGCCGCGTCCGAGGAGGTCGATGAGGCGATAGCCGCCCAGCGTCGCGGGCGGTCCGGGGTCGGGCGCCGCGTTGGGATTGTTGTAGTAGCCCTGGCTCACAACGGTGCGCCATGCTCGCCCCCTGCAACGCGATGTGCAAGACGCAACGTCGGTGGGCCGCAGCCGCGGCGATGGTCTTCGCGCTGGCGTGCACGCCGAGGCAACGTCGCAGCCTCGATGGCTTCGTGGGAGACCGCGGCGGCGCGTGGCCCGGCGGCATCGGCGCGGTGCTGCGCGTGCGAGCGGGCGATGGGCGGCTGTTCATCCATCGTGCGCCCGACGAGGGCGCGGCGGCGCGTGCGGGGCTTCGCGCGGGCGATGAGATCACGGCCATCGAGGGCGAGCCCGTGGCGGGCATCGATCGTGGTGTGCTCGTGCAGCGGCTCCGTGGCGAGGTGGGAACCACCGTGCGGCTCACGGTGCGGAGCGACGATGGCGGCGCGACGCGCGACGTGTCGGTGGAGCGCGCGCCGTATCGACGGGGCGGCGGCGATTGACCGCGGCGGGGCAATCGAAGTAGGGGAGTCCGCCGTTTTCGCGTTCGAGGGCGGCGCTGGAGGACAAGTCGTGAGCGTTCTGATCGTCGGGTCGATGGCCGTTGACACCGTGGAATTCGCGGGCACCGGCGAGAAGCGTGAGCTCGTGGGCGGATCGGCGACCTTCGCGTCGCTGTCGGCGGGCCTCTACACGGACGTGCGCATGGTGGGCGTCGTGGGCCGTGATTTTCCGACGGCCACGCTCGACGCGCTCCGCGCTCGCGGCGTCGATCTCGCGGGCGTGCAGGTGGTCGACGGCGAGACCTTCCGCTGGCACGGGCGCTACGCGGCGGACCTCTCGTCGCGCGAGTCGCTCGACACGCGGCTCAACGTGTTCGAGCACTTCAAGCCCACGCTGCCCCAGAGCTACCGCGACTCGCGCATCGTGCTCCTCGGCAACATCCACCCGACGCTCCAGGGTGAGGTGCTCGACCAGGCCGCGTCGCCCGCGCTCGTCGCCGCCGACACGATGAACTTCTGGATCCACGGCACGCCCAACGAGCTCCGCGCCGTGCTCCGCCGCGTGAACCTTCTGATCATCAACGAAGAGGAAGCGCGCGACCTCACGGGGCATCGCACCATCGCCCGCGTGGGCCGCGACCTCCAGAAGCTCGGCCCGCAGCGCGTGGTGGTGAAGCAGGGCGAGTACGGCGCGTGGCTCTTCGACGGTGACGAGATCTTCCACGCCCCGGCGTACCCCGTGGAGCAGGTGATCGACCCGACGGGCGCGGGTGACACCTTCGCCGGCGCCATGCTCGGCTACCTCGACGCCGAGGGAACGCTCTCGCCCGGCGCCTTCCGCCGCGCCGTCGTGCACGGCTCCGCGGTCGCCTCGCTCTGCGTGGAGCACTACGGCACCGAAGGTGTGCTCGGCGCCGCCCGCGACCGCATCGACGCCCGCGTCCGCGCCTTCGCGCGCCTCGTTCACGCGGAACACGGCTGATCCTCTCCGCGGCGCTCCACCGCGTCGCTCGCGCCCGCTGTCATCGCCTCGCGCCGTGGCGTCTTCGCCGGGATGCTTGCGATGCAAAAGCCCTTCGCGTACGGTCCGCCGCGCGTGTCGCGGACCTCATGCCCGATGCCGCACCGTGACGTGGGACGCGTCACGAATCGCGGCGACGGCGCACGCTCCGAACACCCCATTGCATCGCGCGACTCGAACCCCGAACCCGACGCTTACGGAGATCTCATGAACATCCGCCTCGCCGCCCTGCTCGTCTCGTCGCTGACCTTCGCCGCCTGTAGCTCGGACCCCGCGACGCCGGCGCCCACCGACTCGTCGACCCCCACCGACGCCGCCACCGACGCCGCGACCGACTCCTCCACGCCGACCGACACCGGCGGCTCCGCGTGCTTCACGCAGGAGTCCTCGGCCGCCGTGTGCCCGAGCGCCGCCGTGGCCCAGGCGAACGCGATGGCGCCGACCTTCCGCGTGACCCACATCAAGATCACCGCGCCCGCCGCGCTCGCGTCGCCGATCCTCGGCAACGTGGTGAACGGCGCCGTGCACTCGGGCGGCTTCCTCTGGGGCATCAGCTTCGACCTCACGGGCAACATGCTCCGCACGGGCGCGCTCAACACCGCGATGCTCACGCGCGGCACCGTGGGCCAGGGGCTCCTCGACGGCACGTTCCGCTACTTCGCGGGCAACGCGCCCGCCGCGGGCGGCGCCGCCAACCGCTGGGATCCGGTCACCACGACCCTCACCACCACCGCGGGCCGCGTGACCTCGGGCACCCTCATGGGCACCGTGCGCCTCCCGATCTACGGCACCGACGGCTCGCTCCTCACGGAGCTCCCGCTCGAGAACGCCCGCATGAGCAACGTGCTCCTCCCGACCGACGGCAAGTGCATCGGCCTCGGCGCCGTGTCGGGCGGCCGCTTCAACGAGTGTTCGAGCAACTGGGTGACCGCCGACGGCACGACCCCCTACGGCACGCTCAGCGCCGTGATCACCGTCGCCGCGGCCCGTCAGGTGCGCGTCGAGTCGCTCAACACCACGCTCTGCAACCTCCTCGCGGGCTCGAACTGCGAGACCACGCCGCAGGCGATGTGGACCCGTCAGCCCGACGCGATGGCCGGCACCGAGCCGGGCTACAACCTCGCGACGGAGTTCTCGGCCGTCTCGGCGCGCATCCAGTGACCGTCGGTCCGTCGTCCTGCGCCGCCTCGTGCGGTGCGGGATGGCGGGCGTGACGCGCAGTCCCCCGCCGCGGAAGACACCTTCCGCCGCGGGGGATTCGCGTTTCGAAGGGCTCAGAGAAAGTAGTCGGGCCAGAGGTCGGCGCTGGGGTCGACCTGGTACTTCGCGAAGTCTTCGACGCCCGCTTCACGGAGCACGTCTTCGTCGATGGCGAAGTGGCCCGTGAACGACCGCGAGGGCTTCGTGAGAATCGCGTACGCCGCGTCGGCCATGATGTCGGGCGTGCGCGAGTGACGCACGGTCTCGTCGCCGCCGAGGAGGTTCTGCACCGCCGCCGTCGCGATGACCGTGCGGGGCCAGAGCGCGTTCACCGCGATGCCGCGCTCGCGGAACTCCTCGGCCATGCCCAGCACGCAGAGGCTCATGCCGTACTTCGCGATGGTGTAGGCCACGTGCGGTGCGAACCAGCGGGCCTCCATGTTGAGCGGCGGAGAGATGTTGAGCACGTGCGGGTTCGACGCGCGTTCGAGGTACGGGAGCGCGGCCTGCGTGGTCGCGTAGGTGCCGCGCGTGTTGATCTGGTGCATGAGGTCGAAGCGCTTCATCGGCGTGGTGGCCGTGTCGCCGAGAAAGATCGCGCTCGCGTTGTTCACCACGACGTCGACGCCGCCGAAGGTCTCCGCGGCCTTCGCCATCGCGGCGGCGATCTGCTCCTCGCTGCGCACGTCGACCACGCACGGGAGCGCGCGCCCGCCTGCGGCCTCGATCTCCTCGGCGGCCGAGTAGATGGTGCCAGGGAGCTTCGGGTTCGGGTCCGAGGTCTTCGCGGCGATCACGACGTTGGCGCCGTCGCGCGCGGCGCGGAGCGCGATGGCCTTGCCGATGCCGCGGCTCGCGCCGGTGATGAACAGGGTCTTGTTGCGAAGTGACATGCTCGTCGCTGCTCCGTGAGAATGGGCGGTGGGACCGTTCGGGGCGCGGGAGTCTCGCAGACTTCACCGCCCGCGCGCGAGCCCCGTCTGCGAAGGCATTTCGCGCAGAACTCCAGAGCCTTCGCGCTGTCCACGGAGCCCCATGAATCGCCCCCTCCTCGTCCGCACGTTCGCGTGCGTCGCGCTCCTCGCGCTCCCCGCGCGCGCCGACGACCGCGCGCCCCTCACGGTCCGCGTCGTCAATCCCACCGCGGGCCTCGTCGACGGAGACCTCGTGGTCGCCCTCGACGCCGAGGTCTCCGATCCCACCGTGCGACTCGCGATGCTCACCGTGAACGGCACGAGCTACGAGGTGCCCGTCGAGGCGGGACACATCCAACAGAGCGTCGTCGCGGTGCCGGGCAACAACCGCGTGCTGGTCTCCGTGAGCCGCGGCGGCGTGGTCGCCCGCGACGCGATCACGTTCTTTCTCCGCGGCGAACCCGTGGAGCTCATGGTGGTGCTCGGCTGGGCCTCGCGCGGCGAGATCCTCGACCTCTGGACCCGCGAGCCCTCGGGCGAGACCTGCAAGTGGGACCACCGCGAGACCCGCAGCGGCGGACGCCTCCTCGACTTCTCGCACGACGCCATCGGCTTCGGCTCGCAGGCCTTCGTGCTCCCCACCGTGGTGCCCGGACGTTACCGCGTGAAGGTCCATTACTGGGGCGCGACGGCCTCCGACGACGACGGCTCCTTCGCGCTCGCCGACGCGCTCGACTCGCTCGACACCCTCGACGACCGCCTCGCACAGGCGACCGGCGCGGCGCGGCTCACGGTGCAGCGCGAGCGAGACGTCATCGTGCGCCGCATCGACCGCTGGGCGCAGCCCGTGGCGCCGCAGACGCCCGTGCACGCCGAGGTGGTGCTCTTCGCGAACTCTCCCCACGAGCGGCGGTGGCGCTTCGACCGCATCGCGCACCGCACGGGACAGCTCGAAACGCTGGGCGACATCGAGGTGAGCGCCGAGATGATCCGCGCCGCGCGGGCGGTGTTGCCGTGAAGCGCGCCCTCGTGCTCGCAGCGCTCCTCGCGTCGTCGTCGGTGGCGGCCGATCCCGAGGTGCACACGCTCCCCTACGAGCTCGACCCGCGTCCCTTTCTGCTCGTCGATGCGCCGCGGCGCGCGCTGCCCGGAGGCCCCGTCTCCGTGCGCGTGCAGAAGGCCCACGGCGGCCTCGTCGAGCTCGCCGTGTACCGCCTCCGCGCGCTCGACGCGGTGGTCACGCGACCGCTCGATCGACAGGGCGTCTCCATCGCCGCGGGACCGCTCGGGGCCGAGGCCGAGGCGCTGCTCCTGCGCGACGGACCGCTGCCACGGAACGGCGCCTCGCTCGACCTCGTGGGCCTGCAACGGCAGGAGCTCCAGGTGTCACGACGCGCGCGTCGCGCGGTGGGCGACGAGCACGCGGTCTACGATTCCAACGAGGCCGACGAGGGCGAGGTCGAGACCGGCGGCGTGTACGCGGGCGCGTGGGCCGACACCGACGTGTCGCTCGGCGCGCTCCCCGCGGGGGTGTACCTCGTGCGGGCCAATGCGGGCGGATGGTCGGCGACGGCGATCGTGTCGGTGAGCGCGATCACGCTGCTCGCGCGGCGCGGCGACGTGCGCGACGTGGCCGCGGTGACCGATGCGAACGGCGCGCCCGTCACGGGTGTGACCGTGCAGCGCTTCGTCGACGGACGGCCCGCGGGTGCTGCGCAGACCGACGCGCGCGGCGAGGCCCGATGGGACGCGCTCGACGCTGCGAGCGTGCGCTTCGTGGCCGTGCGCGGCGATGACCTCGCGTGGACCGACGTCGCCCACACGCGCGCCGCGCCGTGCGATGTGCGGGTGTACACGGCCACGGGGCGTCCGACCTTTCGCCCGCGCGAGACCGTGAACGTGCGCGGTCATGTGCGCGGCTGCATCGACGGCCGCGACGCCCCGATGCGCCGCGTGTCGGTGGAACTCTCCTCGTCGGCCGACATGGCGCCCTTCACGACGGTCACCACCGACGACGACGGCAACTTCGTCGCCGAGACCTTCGCCACCGACGAACTCTTCGCCCGCGTCGCCGGGCGCGCGCATCGCCGCACGCTGCACCTCGACACACGACCGCTCCCGTCGCGCGCGCTCACGCTCCGCAGCGACCGCGCGTGGGCCGCGTCGGGCGAGTCGGTGACGCTCACCCTCGCCTCGCCGCAGGAGCGCTGGCCCGACGACGCCGTCGTGCGCTTCGAGACGCCCGCGGGTGTGATGGTGGCGCACGCGCGCGGTGACGAGCTGGCCTCGGTGAGCTTCACGATGCCGACGACGCGCGAGCCCCTGGTGCGCCATGTCGTGCGCGCGTCCGTGGCGCTCGGCGCGATCACGAACTACGTCGAGACGACGCTGTGGTCTGGCGCGTTGCCCGCGGTGCTCGACCTCTCGTCGACGCACACGCACGCGGTCTCGGGGGCGCGCACCGTCGTGACCCTCGCGCTCCGCGATCTCGGCGGCACCCGCGCCGAAGGCGAGGCGTCGGTCACGGTGTACGGCTCCGATGGCAACGCGAAGGTTGGCGGTGCGCGCGCGCAGCAGCGGGTGCATGTGGCCGCAGCAGGAACGACCGTCGCGCTCGCAACGCCGGGCGTGGGTCCGTGGTGGATCGAAGCGACGCCTGTGGGTTCCACCCGCGCCTCGTCGTCGTCGATGGTGCTCTGGGAGCGCTCGCGTCCCATGACGCTCTCGGCCCGCGGACCGCTCGCCGTCGCCGTCGCACCGGGCACCGCGCGGCCCGGTCACGACCTCGACGTGTCGCTGCGCGCACCGGCCGCGGGCACCACCTGGGTGACGCTGGAGCAGGGCGGCGTGTGGTCGACGCGCTGGGTGCCCGCAGGTGCGCCCACGCGCTTCGCGCTCGACGTGCCCGAGGAGACGCGCGGCCTCGCGACGGTGGTGGCGACGCACGTCGAGGGCGGCGCAGTGCGGAGTGCGAGCACCGCGGTGGCCGTGGAGACCTCGCGCCCCTTCGCGCTCTCCGTCGAGGGCGATCGACGGAGCTACAACGCGGGCGACACCGCGCGGGTGACCGTGCGGGCGAGGGAGTCTGACGGCGCGCCGCGCGATGCGGTGCTCTCGCTCTGGGTGGCCGACGCGGGGTGGTGGAGCCTCGGCGACGACGACCAGCCCTCGCCGGATGCCTATTTTCAAAGGCCCGGGCGCCGTGCGAGCGCGGGGGACAGCGAGCGCGCGCCGGGCTACGGCGCCGAAGAGGGACGGCGCCTCGACACGCGCTTCGAGTGGAACGGCGACCCCCATCCCTCGACCACGTGGCGCCACGCCCTCGGGCACACCACGGCGCTCTCGCGCTTCGAACTCACCGGGTCCCTCGATGACATCGCCCGTCGCCTCGCGCGCGATGCGGGCCTCTCGCGCGTGAACGTGTGCCCCGAGGCCGCGCGTCGTGTGGGCACCGTGCACGTGAAGGTGCAGTCCGTTCCGTGGGACCTCGCCGCGGCCCGCATCGCAAGCCGCAGCGGAACCTTCGCTGCCCGCGTCGGCGACACGCTCACCTTCGCGTGCGAGGAGCTCGGCTTCGGCGGACTCGGCGCGCGTGGCATGGGCAGCGGATCGGGCTGCGGCCTCGGCAGCGCCCACGTCGGCGCCATGCGCGCGCAGCGCCTCGAAGGCACGGTGTTCTTTCTCGGCACGCGTCGCCTCGGCGCGCGCGGAGAGACCGTCGTCGAGGTCCCGCTCCCCGCGATGCCCGGCCGATGGCGCGTCGAGGCGCTCGCCATCGCCGACGACGGCGCCGGCTCCACGGCACACACCGAACTCGCCACCACGCAGCCCATCGCCGCGCACGTCGAGCTTCCGCCGCGACTCGCCGTCGGTGACGTGGCCTCAGGGGCGGTCGCCGTCGATGCGCCTTCGTTCGCAGGGCGCGCGGTGCCCCTCCGCGTGACGGCGCGCGGGGTGTCGGTGCTCGACGCGTTGCCCACGTCACTCACGCTCGACACCCACGGACACGCTTCGGCCTCGCTCCGCGTGCGCGCCGACGCTGCGGGCGACGGAGAGCTCACGCTCGAAGCAGGCGATGGCGGCGCTGCGGATCGCGTGCGCTTCGCCCTGACCGTCGCCGACGCGGCGGGACGCGAGCCGCTGCGCGTCGACGTGCCCGTGGGGCCCATGGAGACCGACGTCGAGGTGCGCGTGCCTGCGCTCGCCGCGTCGACGACCCTCCGCGTGCGCTACGACCGCGACGAGCACGACGCGCTCGACGCGGTCCTCGACGCGCTCAACGCCCCGCAGTGGAACCTCCCGTCGCTGCGCCTCGAGAACTTTCTCGCGGCCACACGACTGCGACGCGCGACGCCCGTGGGCCTTCAGGGCGCGCTCTACGCGACCGCGACGCGACGCGCGGAGCAGGGCGCGTGGGCCGCGCTCACCGAGCACCTCCGCGGCGACGGAGGGCTGCGCGTGTGGCGCGGGGCCCATCCCTCGAAGTGGCTCACGAGCGAGCTGGTCTGGTACGGCGAGTCCCTCTCCGAAGGCGACCGGCGCGATGCGCTCGCGATGCTCCGCGAGGGGCTCCCGGCGTCCATTCCGACGCTCGATCCTGCGCTCGCGGCGCGCCTCGCCGCCGTGTTCTGGCGTGATCGCAGCGCGCCCTACGACGCGCTCCTCGACCGCGCGATGACCGCCCCGCGCTCCCTCGACGCGATGACCTGGGCCTTTCGCGCGGCCCGCATGCGACGCACGCCCGCACGCTTCGCCGCCACCCGCGACGCGCTCCGTCTCGCGCTCGACGAGGCCCTCCGCGCGGCGCCCTCGCAGCCCTGCGCTGGGCCGCACTGGCTCCTCTGCCACGACGCGCGCGGTGACGTCGCGCTCGCCCTCCGCGCGGCCACGGAGCTCGTGCAGGCCGACCGCGACGACGCGCCCCTCGCCGCCCGCACGCTCGCGTGGGCCGCGCGCCATCCATCCCCGCGACCGGGTCCCCGATGGGGCTCCGCGCTCGTCGACCGTGTGGTGCTTCAGCTCTCGCTCCGCGGGCACGACGGAACGGGCATCGCGCGGGTCTTCGTCGACGAGCGCGAGATCGGTGTCGCCCACGAGAACGCGCCCCTCGACGTGCCGGTTCGCGGTGGGGAGCGCATCACCGTGCGCGTCGCGTCCGACGAGGAGCGCGTGGCCCGCGTGCGCATCGACGGCGAGCTCCCCCTCGCATCGCCCGACACCGCCGTGGGCAACGGACAGCTCCGCGTGGCCCTCGAACCCGAGGGCGCCGACCGCGCGCTCGTCGCGTCGTTCACGCTGCCCACCGCGTCGCGCGATGTGACCCTGGTGATCCCGATCGGCGCGGGCCTCGCACCCGCGTGGGCGCGCCCCGAGGCCATCACCCGCGGCGGACGCTCGCCCGATCGCTGGGGCTTCGACCTCGACGGGTGGGACTGGTACGCGCTCGATCGCACGCCCGTCGAGTCACGCGCCCGCGTCGAGGCCATCGACGGCGCGCTGCACGTGCACTACGACGCGCTCCGTGCGGGAGAGCACACGCTCCGCGTGCCCCTCGTGGTCGTCGGGCGAGGGAGCTTTCACGCCGCGTCGCCGTGGATGCGCACCGGCGACGATGCGGTGTGGTCCGTGGCGCCCGCGTGGCGCGTCGATCTGCCGTGAACGCGCGGAACGAGGCACGCGCGGCTTGACAGGGCGGCGCGCGCCGTCGCATTCGCTCGCGCGAGCTGAGCGATGCGCGACCGGACCCCCTGCTGTCTCATTCCCCAGAACCGCTGCGGCACCCGTTGGAAGGAACTCTGCGAGTGGACCGTGAAGGTCACCGGACGCGGCTTTCGCACGGTGGATCTTCACGGCGACGAGCAGGGCCGCACGCCCTTCTTCGCACAGCCCGTGGGCTACGACGGGCGGATCTTCTACGTCGCCGGTGACAAGGGCTGCGACACCGAGAAGCTCCTCCACGAGGCGTGTCACTTCCTCGTGTCGCCGAAGGAGCGCCGCTCGATGGTGAACTACGGCCTCGGGCCGGGACCGTTCCGCCCCGTCGACGACCTCATCTCCGACAACGAAGAGGTCGTGGTCTCGCTGCTCCAGATGAAGATCGCGCCGTGCTTCGGCCTGCCCGACGACAAGATGGTGCGCCCCGACTACAACGTCGCGAACCGCCGCCACCTCGATTGGAACGACTGCTTCGCGCGCGCCGACGAGCTCTACGCGAAGGTGGTCGAGTCGATCCCCGCGAACGTGCGCGGCCTCGCGCGACCCGACGCAGGCAACGACGCCGCCAGCAGCGGACGCAAGAACCGCCGACGCTGATCGCTACGGGTTGAAGCGCAGCACCCATCCCGCGGTGTTCGCCACGCGCACGACCCCATCGCCGCGCACCTGCGCCCACGGGAGCGACGTGTCGCGCAGGCCCGGCATCGGCACCTCGCGCATGGGCGTCGCCGCGCCGCGCGCCCACACCTGCACGGCCCGCGCGTCATGCACCACGACCCGTCCGTCGGCGAGCGCGTGGTCGACCACCGCATCGACGGGGGCGGGCACCTCGGTGAGACGCGCGCCGTCCCAGTGATGCAGTCCCTCGAACGAGAACCACACGTCGGGCAGCGTGCCCGTGAGCGACGCATCGACGAAGCGCCCGAACTCACCGCGACCCGCATAGACCCGGCTGAACGTGTCGCCGCGCATCGCGAGCACTTCGAGGTACACGGTCTTGTCGCCGGTGATCGTCTGCGTGGCCACGAGGGCCGTGTCGACATCGACCGCGTGCATCGCGATCACGTTGGCCGACGTGCGCACGCCCTCGGGCGACGGAACAGGCACCGGCGCGAGCCATCGTCCGTCGCGGTACCGCTCGACGCCGCGCTGCGTGAGGGCCCAGAGCGATCCCTCCCACGCGGCGAATCGCTGGTTGAAGGTCGCGCCCTCGGGCCAGGTGACGTTCGCACCGAGGCGACGGCGCACGACCGCATGGGCGCCGAGCTCCGTCGCGAGCCACGTGGTGCTCGCCGAGGCGCGCGCGAAGGCCACGAGGGAGCGCGCGATGCCGAGGTCCGCGGCGGTCCACGCGGTGCGCGTGTCGGTCTGCACGACGAGTGATGCGGGCTGCGTGGTGACGAGCGCTGGCGAGGTGCCGTCGTCGTCAAGAAAGCCCGCCACGTTCGCGAGCGCGCCGTCGCCGAGCAGTCGAAAACTGCTCCCTTCGCGAACGCCCACGCGCGTGCCGAAGACCCACGCGGGCTGCCCCGCCGCGCCGCGAATCACACTGCGATACCCGAGCGGAACGTTGTTGAAGCGCACCCAGCGCCCGCCCTCGAACACCGACGCGCGCGTGCCGCTCACGCCCCACAGCGCGCCCCCCGCCTCGTGGAGCATGAGCGAGTAGTCGGTGTACGGCGCCGCCTCGACGCGCACCGCATGGCCGTCGACCGCGATGAGCTCCGACACCGACGCGTTGCTGTCCCAGCCGCGCATCCACAGCGTGTCGCCCACCTTCACGAGCGGCGCCTCGGCGCGCAGGCCCGTGTCGCGCAGTTCGACGGTGCCCATCCACGCGCCCTGCACCGCGCGATGGAGCCTTCCGAAGCCCGAGCCCGATCCCCACGACTCGAGCGCCGTGACCGCGCCGCGGCCGTCGCTCACGAGGCCCGAGAGCAGCGCGTCGTTGGGCGCAGCGGTGCGCGTGACGGCGCGTCCGTCCCAGTGTTCGAGGCCGCGTTCGGTGATCCACCAGAGGTCGTCGGGCGCGGTGCCCACGAGCGTCGACGCGAAGCCCATGCGCGGGCCGTCGACGATGGACGCGGCGTCTCCCTCGACGCGCACGAGCCAGTGGCGCACGCCGCCGGGGGCGGTGTCGCGGGCCACGCAGAGCAGGTAGAGCGAGTCGGTGCTGGCAGCCCACATGGCCTCGACGGGCGCGGGCACGTCGAAGACGCGCGTGCGCCACACGGCGCCGTCGAAGCGCGCCACGGTGCCGCCCGCGGTGACGTAGACCACCGCGCGCGGGGAGAACACCCGCGCCTCGATCGCGGTCTCGCCCGTGGGAAGTGGACGCTCCCAGCACCACGTTCCGCGCGCGCAGTCGTCGCTCAGCGAGGCGCTCGCATCGAGGGGAACGCCGCTGTCACTGGGGGCGCGGTCGACGGAAGCATCGCGGCGCGATCCGTCGGAGTTTTCCGACGCATCGACGGCGCCGTCGGGGGACGCACCCGTGACAGTGCTCGCACACGCGGCGAGCGAGAGGAGCGGAAGCACGAAGCGAAGCGATGCGCGCATGGTGTGACGTCTCGTCGAGCGGCGGGAGGGTCGAACGGGCGCCGTCTCCGATGCGCGGGCGCGGCGCGGGGATTCACTCACACGCGCGCGAGGTAGCCCGCGACGGCGTGGAGCGGCGGGAGCAGCGTCGTGTCGGGGATCGTCTGCGCGGCGAGGGTGCAGAGCGCGACGAGCTGGCGGTGGTGCAGCGCGGCGCTCCGCGGTCCCGGTGACCACGAGCGGTTGCGAAACACCTCTCCCCCGACGAGGGCTTCGTGCTCCACGGTCATGCCGTCACGGCCGCCGACGGGCACGTCGAAGAACGGGTACGCGGGCATCGACGCGGCCACCGACTCGACCTGCGCGGCGGTGAGCACGGCCTCGACCGCGCGGGGCGAGGGGGGCGCGCCCTGCATCCACGGCCCGAGTCCCGCCGTGGCCATGGCCCACGACCGCGCCGCCGCGGGAACCACCCGCAGCTCGATCCACCCGCCCGCGTCGAGGTCGGTGACGGTCACTGCCACATCGTCGTGGAAGGTCGGGTGCATCACCACGCGCCACACGCGCGAAACCCCTGAAAACGCGGGGTGATCGAGCGGCCGGAGCCCCGAGAGTTCGCGCCACGCGGCCTCGTACCGCTGCCATCGGTCGTCGTTCACGGCGCGCGAGTGTAGAGCCGCGACGAATCGTGTCGATGCGCTCTTGCGGCGCCACCGCGGGCGGAGGTAGCAACCACGGCCGCGAGGGAGCACAGGATGTTCGATCAAGCGCGGGTCTGGGTGTTCGCGGCGATGGTGGCGACGGCGGGGTGCGGGGCGGCCGACGAGTCGCTCGAACCCGATGACTCCGTCGACGCGGTGACCGTGCGCGAGGGCAACTACGACCTCGCCTCCTCCGCGGGATCGGGCCAGCCGTACACGGGCATCGCGGTGCTCGGCAGCCGCGCGTACCTCGCCAAGGGCTACGAGGGCGTGCACGTCGTCGACCTCCGCACCATGCGGGTCACGCAGCGCGTGTGGAGCGACCGCAACGGCCGTCGCATCCCCGCCGACGGGCTCCAGGTGATCGGCCGCAACCAGGTGATGGCGTACTGGCAGGGCCAGCCCCTCGGCAGCCTCGACGACAACCGCCAGATGCTCTTTCTCACGGTGTTCAACACCACGAGCATGACGGTGACGCGCACGGTCTCCATCGACCTCACGGGCACCTACGAGAGCACCAGCGGGCCCATCAGCGACCTGCCCAACGTCGAGGCCTTCGTCGACGCCACGTCGAACACGCTCTGGATCTCCTTCGGCCACCTCTCGCGCCCCGACCGGCTCTACGCCACGGCGATGCCCGCGGCGAACGCGAACCTCTCGCTGCGCGCGCTCCCCAACGTGCGGGAGTACACCGTCGAGAACCCGCACGGGGTCTTCGTCGCGGGCAACACCGCGTGGGTGCCTTCGAGCTCCGACGGGCTCCGCGCCGTCGACCTCACGACGCGCCGGGCCTCGGTGCGCGCGTCGCGTGTGGGCTACCTCGTCGACCTCTACGCCCGCAACACCACGGGCTTCGCCGCCGACCACGACGGCAACCTCGTGGTGCTCGACCTCACCACGGGCCGCACCGTCGCGACGCGCGAGCTCCCGGGCTTCACCGACGGACTCACCTGGGCCAACGGCCAGGTGTTCTCCGTGTGGCGCAACGGGATCACCGTCGTGCGCGACGTGTGGTCTGGCCGCTGAGGGGGCTCATCCCCCGTTCGCCGCGATGCGCTTCGTGAGGTCGGTGAGCGCCTCGCGGAGCGCCGCGATCTCGTCGAGCGCACCGGCATCGTGCACGTCGTAGCCCCAGCGGCACGCGACGGCCTCGGGCACTCCCTTCGCTTTGGCTCGCAGCGCGCGTCCGTCGGCCGTGAGGTCGAGGAGCACCACGCGCTCGTCGTCGTCGCTGCGCCGCCGCGCCACGAGGCCCGATGCTTCGAGGCGCTTGAGCAGCGGCGTGAGCGTGCCCGAGTCGAGGGCGAGGCGCTCGCCGAGCTGGGTGACGGTGAGTCCGTCGCGCTCCCAGAGCACGAGCATCACGAGGTACTGGGGATAGGTGAGCCCGAGGGGTTCGAGCACCGGGCCGTAGGCGCGCACCATGGCCCGCGAGGCGGCGTAGAGGGCGAAGCAGAGCTGCTGGTCGAGGCGGAGGGCGTCGGGCGTCTTGCGCATCGCGCCCGTGGGCCTATCACGCCACACGGAGGGTGACGTCGATGTTTCCGCGCGTCGCGTTCGAGTAGGGGCACACCTGGTGCGCCGCGGCCATGAGCGCCTCGGCCTGCGCGCGGTCGAGTTCGGGGAAGGTTCCGGTGAGCTCCACCGCGAGGCCGAAGCCCGCGCCCACGGGGCCGATGGAGACGTTGGCCGTGATGTGCACCGGGCCCGTGGTGACCTTCTGCATCCGCGCCACGAGGCTCAGCGCGCTGCCGAAGCACGCCGAGTAGCCCGCCGCGAAGAGCTGCTCGGGGTTGGTGCCCGCGCCGCCCGCGCCGCCGAGGCCGCGCGGCATCGAGAGGCCCAGGTCGAAGCTGCCGTCGGAGGTCGAGACGCGGCCCTCACGGCCCGAGGTGGCGGTGGCGGTGGCGGTGTAGAGCGTCTTTTCGAGGGTGGCCATGGTAGTGACTCCGTGTGCGTGGGGACCGTCTGGTGTGTTGCTGCGGCGCTCGGTGGCGCCGACGGACTGAATGATTGTGCGCAATTGAATTGTGCGCAATCTAAAATCGACGGCGCGCGGGCGATTCGCGCGGAAGCCCGTGGAATCAGGGGTTTCGTCGCGGGTCGAGGCGGTCGCGGAGCCAGTCGCCCGCGAGGTTGAACCCCAGCACGGTGGCCGCGATGGCGCCGCCGGCCACGAGGGCGAGACGGGGCGTGCGGAGCAGGTGGGCCGTTCCCTGGTCGAGGAGCGAGCCCCACGAGGCCGCGGCGCCAGGGCCGAGTCCGAGGAACGACATCGACGCCTCGGCGAGCACCGCCGCGCCGAGCCCGAAGGTCGCCTGCACCACGAGGGGACCCGCCGCGTTCGGGAGGATGTGCCGCGTGAACACCCGCCACGGCGATGCTCCGAGGGCGCGCGCGGCGTCGACGAACTCGCGGTCACGCAGGCGCAGCACCTCGGCGCGGGCGACGCGCGCGTAGCCCACCCAGCCCGTCACCGCGAGGGCCATCACCATGTGCCCCACGCCGGGCCGCGCCACCGCCGCGAGCACCGCCAGGTTCACCAGCAACGAGGGGAACGACTGCGCCGCGTCGGTCACCCGCGCCACCACGGCCGCGAGGCGTCCGCCCACGAAGGTCGCGCCGCCGCCGAGGAGCGTGCCCACCGCGAGCGACACGGTCACCGTCGAGAGCGCCACCGTGCCCGCGAGCCGCGCGCCCGCGAGCAGCACCGAGAGCACGTCGACGCCGTTCTCTGCCGTGCCGAGCCAGTGTGCGCGTGAGGGCCCAGCGAGCTCGTGCGCGAGGTCGATGGCGCGGTGGCTGTAGGGGGCGATCCACGGGCCCGCGAGCGCCGTCAGCGCGAAGAGCGCCACGAGGGGGAGGCCGAGGAGGGCGCGTCCGTCGAGGCGAAGCATCATTCCATCCGGATGCGCGGATCGACGGCGGCGTAGGCCAGATCGACCGCGAGCTGGATGAGCACCACCGTGGCCGCCACCACGATCACACACGCGATGGCGACGGGCGTGTCGCGGCGCTGGATCGACTCCAGCAGCAGCGAGCCGAGGCCCCGTCGGTCGAAGATCTTCTCGGTGATCACCGCGCCGCCGAGGAGCGCCGAGAGCTGCGCGCCGCCCACCGTGAGCAATGGCACCAGCGCCGACCGCAGGCCGTGCTTCACCACCACGGCGAACTCCGAGAGCCCCCGCGCGCGCGCCGCGGCGATGTAGGGCTCGCGCAACACCTCACGCAGCGACGCCCGGGCCATGCGCGTGAGAATGCCCGCGAGCCCCGAGCCCAGCGTGATCGACGGCAACACGAGCGACGCCGCGCCCGACGCGTCGGGGCCCGGAAAGGGCAGCACCGGAATCACCACGCAGAAGAGGGCGATGAGCAGCGGGCCGATCCAGAGCGAGGGGAGCGCCATGCCGAGCAGCGAGAGCACCCCCACCGCCGCGTCGGTGCGCGTGCCCGGACGCGTCGCCGCGAGGAGCGCGAGCGGGAGCGCCACGAGCCACGCGACGAGCGTCGCACTCCCCGCGAGGGCGGCGGTGTCGGGCCACACCTCGGCGATCTCCTGAAGGGCCGTGCGGTCGCGGTGCACCGACGAGCGCCCGCCGCCGTGGAGGGCGAGGTCGCGGAGAAAATGGCCGTACTGCGCGGGCAGCGGGTCGTCGAGGTGACGGTCGCGGCGACACTGCGCGCGCTCGGCCGCGGTGGCCGTCTCGCCGAGGTCGAAGTCACACGGATCGCCCGGCAGCGCGTGGAGCAGCGTGAAGCACAGCGTCGCCACGGTCACCACGGTCAACAGTCCCGCGCCGAGCCTGCGCAGGAGCAGGCCCGCGACGCCGCTCATCGCGCCTGCACGCACCAGCCGGTGAAGGTGGGCGAGGTGTCCGCGATGCGGTTGCACGTCTGGCCCGGACGCACCGCGCCCTCGTCGCTCGCGACGCACGCCACGGGATCGGGACGCACGCAGCGGTAGTCGCTGCGGCAGTCGCTGTCGCTGTTGCAGCCCGCCATGCAGTAGCGCCGACGGAGCCGCGTCGAGTGCGCATCGAAGGTCACGCACACGCCGTTGTCGGGGCACGCGCCGGGGTCACATCCGGGCACGGTGCAGTAGCCGCCGGTCTGCGTGAGGTCGCAGATGCGGTCGTTCGAGATGCTGCAGTCGGTGTTGGCCGTGCACGAATCGCCGATGACCTTCTTGCAGGCCGCGGGCATCAGAAGCATCAGCGCGGCCGCGAAGGCCTGAATCGTACGAAGGGAACGCATCGGCGCGCGGACGCTACCAGCAGCCCTCACGGCTCCGCAACGTGCGCGATGGCCCGCCACGCGCGACGCACCACGCCCCCGTCGCCCGCCAGCGTCGTCGCCGCCACGCGCACCGTACCGACGTCCGCGAGCAACGCGATCAGCTCGTCGCGGTCGAAGCCCTGCGTGCCCGCGCGCGCCCCGTCGTCACGGTCGTGCGCCACGACCACCACCGTCGCGCCCGGCGCACACACGCGCCGCATCGTCGCCACCCACGCCGCGCGCTGTCGCTGCGGGAGCGTGTGCAGACACGCGCGGTCGACCACCAGATCGAAGGGGCCTTCGAGCGTTCCGTCGGTCACGTCGCCGACCACCCAGTGAAGGGGCGGCGAGCCCGCGGCGCGTCCTTCGTCGACGGCGCGCGAGGCGCTGTCGAGCGCGGTGACCGTGCACCCGAGCGTCGCGAGGTATCGGGCCACGAGTCCGGTGCCCGCGCCCACGTCGAGGGCGCGCAGTCCAGGGCGTGCGAGGGCGTCGAGCACGGCGGCGAGCTCGGGCTCCGGCGACGCGCGGTGCCACGGGCGGGCGCTCGCGGGATGCGCAGCGTAGAGCGCGTTCCACCCGTCGGCGCTCTGCGGCGCAGCGGGCGATGGATGCGCCGCGAGCACGGCCGCGGCCACGGCCACCACGTCGTCGTGCGAGGGCGCGGGACCCACCGCGGGCGCGCGCTCCATCGGCGCGTCGGCGACCTCGACGCCCGCCGCGGGTTCGAGCACGTAGCGCCCGTCGTCGCGAAGCTGCGCGAGGTTCCGCTGCACCGCGGGCGACGCGAACATCTGCGGGTTCATCGAGGGCACCACGAGCACCGGCGCCGCCGTCGCGAGGGCCGTCGCGCCCACGAGGTCGTCGCCATCGCCCGTCGCGAGCCGCGCGATCGTCGTCGCCGACGCAGGGCACACCAGCACCAGCTCGGCCCACGTCGCGAGCTCGATGTGCAGCGCCCGCGTGCGGTCGTCGCGTCGCCAGAGCGAGTCGCCCAGCGCGTGCGCCGAGATCGCTTCGAGGGCCTCGCGCGTCACGAAGCGCAGCGCGTTGGCCGTCGCGATCACCCGCACCTCCCAGCGCCGCTCGTGGAGCCGCGACACCAGCATCGGCGCATGGGCCGCCGCGATGGCGCCCGAGAGCGCGAGCACCACCCGTCGCACGGGCTCGTCGCGTCGCGGGGAGCTTCGGTGCGGGGCCACCGCGCGCAGCTCGATGAGACCCGCCAGCAACGGATCGACCAGGGGCGACGGATCGCGGAGCTCACCCGCCAGCGCGGTGACATGGGCCAGCACGTCGGCGCGCGTGCGGGGCAGGGCGAGGTGCTCGTACACGGCCCGCGCGAGGTCGGCGGAGGGGCCCTCGAAGCGCAGCGCGCGGCCGTCGCGGGCGAGCACGGTGAAGGCGTCGCGGTGCGTCCACGCGCGTGAGCTCTCGGTGCGAACCAGCCGCTCGCTCACGGGGTCACCATGGCCGCGAAGCTCCGCGTGCGCAGCGCCTCGACGGAGACGCCCACCCGCGCCGCCACCTCGTCGGCCGTGAGCGCCCCCGCATCCACCGCCTGCAGAAAGAAGTTTACGAGGCCCTGACCGGTCGCGGCGTCGTCGAAGTGGCTTCCCACCGCGGTCGCACGCGCCGCGGACACAAGAAAGTTTCTCAGCCGTTCGGTGGCGCCGTCGAGCTCGCGGAGCGTGAGGTCGTACACCGTGGCGTAGCGCGAGACGAGCTGGGCGGGGTGCAGGTCCCAGCCCTGGTGAACGCCCTGCGAGCGCGCCCGCGCGATGTCGCTCCGCGCCCGTCGCCACGCCGCCGAGACCGCCGCGCGGTTCTCCGCACGCTCTGCCTCGTTCGACGGAGCCCGATGCGGCGCCAGCGGGAGCTGCGTCGTTGCGCCGTCGCTCACGCGCACACCCCGTCCCGCCGTCGCGAGGAGCATCGCGTGCCGCGCGTGGTCGCACCACGGATGCGCGAGCGACTGGTGCGCCGCGGTCACACCGAGCGCCGCGGTGTAGTCGTAGGCCCCGAAGTGCAGCGCCACACAGCGCCCGCGCGCCGCGTCGAGGAGCGTCGGGAGCGCGTTCCTCCCCTCGGCGTCGACGAGGGCCCGCGGCGTCTCGACCATGAGCTCGATGGAGACCGCGCGCTCGTCGAGTCCGCGCGTGCGTTCGATCAGGTCGAGCGCGTCACACAAGGTCTCGACCTGCGCCGCCGACTCCACCTTCGGCAGCGTCACCGCGAAGCCCTCGGGGAGCTCACCCACCGTGCGCGTCGTGAGCGCCGTGAGCACCAGGTCGAGCGTGCGCAGCGCGCGCGGCGCCGTCTCGCGCGCGAGGCTCTTGATGCGCACGCCCACAAAGGGCGGGAGCGTGTGCGCGGCCATGCCCGCCGCGAGTTCGAAGGCCACGGCGAGCGCGTGCTCGTCTTCTTCGGCGTCGGGGCGCGGTCCGTAGCCGTCTTCGAAGTCGACGCGCAGGTCTTCGATGGGCTCGCGATCGAGCTTCGCGCGCACCCGTTCGAACACCGCGGCGTGGTGCGTGCGGGCGTTGGGGGTTCCGTCGTCGTCGAGGCCCAGCGCGTCGGCGAAGGAGGCCGCGTCGGGGGCGTAGAGGTCGAGGGTGCGACGCGCGACCGATCCGAGCTTCTGCGCGCTGTCGCGGCGAAAGAGATGGGCGCCTCCGTAGAGCACGTGCACGGGCTGACGGCCTCCGGCGCCGCGCGGGGGCGTCGGAGGCGCGTCGTGCTGCGCGAGCGAGTCGAGGAGGGAGCGGAGGTGGCGCGCGTCGAGCGAGGTGGGCATCGCGCGCGGGAGGGTATCGCGTTCAGCCCTTGAGCCAGAACACGGTGAACGCGTCGCCGCCGTCTTCGGGGTCCGCCGCGCGCGAGCGGGTGATGTACGGCGACTGCTTCAGGTGCTCGCGCACCGCGGACTTCAGTGCGCCCGTTCCGTGGCCGTGGAGCACGAAGCCCGAGGTGCTCCCCACGCCGTAGATGCGGTCGAGAAAGGCGTCGACCATCGCCGTCGCATCGTCGACGCGAAGCCCGCGCACATCGCACGTGTTCGAATCGGTGCGCAGCGGACGCACCGTGTCGCCCGCGGCGTCCCACACGAGGGGCACCGCGCGGGTCTTCGGCTCGTCGTCGCTGTCGCCGCTCGGGGCCTCGATCATCACCTCGTCGAGGGCCACGAAGAGCTTGAGCGCACCCGCGGCCACGCGGAGCTGGTCGCGCCCCGCGCGTTCGAGCACCTCGACCTGCGCGTTGAGCCGAGGCACAAAGACCTTTGTGCCCGGGGTGATGTCCTCGTCGCGCGCCGGACGCCGCTGCGGACCGCCCTTCGGCGCCTTCGCCGCCTCCACCGCGCGCCCGATGGGCCCGGTCACGCTCACCTGCGCGGCCACCTGCTGCACGGCCTTCTCGGCCTGGCGCAGGTCCTCTTCGCTGGCCTTCTTGCGACGCATCCGCGCGTCGGCCTCGCGGAGCTGTTCGCGCGCCTCTCGCAAGAGGTTGAGCAGCTCCGACGCCTCGCGCGAGATGCGCGCCTGCTCGCGGTTGCGCGCCGCCACCCGCTCGGCTTCGAGCTCGTGGCGAAGCTTCGCGATGGCCCGCGCTTCGTCTTCGACGGCCTGCCGTGCGACGCGCGCGGCGCGCTCCTCGTCTTGCAGTCGACGGAGCACGTCTTCGCGCGAGCCCGCGTGCTCGGGCAACAACGCCTGCGCACGCTCCACGATGCCCGCGGGAATGCCGTAGCGCCGCGCCACCGAGAGCGCGCTCGACGCACCGGGAACGCCCATGGTCACCGTGAACGTCGGCGACATGGTCGCCACGTCGAAGCCCACCGAGGCGTTCTCGAAGCGCCCGTCGCGCACCGCGAGGGTCTTGAGAAGTTCGTAGTGCGTGGTGACCGCCACCGCCGCGCCGCGCGAGGCCAGCGATTCGAGCACCGCCGCCGCGAGCGCCGCGCCCTCTTCGGGATCGGTTCCACCCGCGAGCTCGTCGAGGAGCACCAGCGCGCCCGGACGCACGCGCTCGATCACCTCTGCGAGGTTGGTCACGTGCGCGCTGAAGGTCGAGAGGTTGCGGGCGATCGACTGGTCGTCGCCCACGTCGCACTCCACCGGGTCGAACCACCCGACGCGCGACTTCTCGGCGACCGGCACGGGGAGGCCCGCGCGCACCATCATCGCTGCGAGTCCGAGGGTCTTGAGCGCCACGGTCTTGCCGCCCGCGTTGGGCCCCGACACCACGAGCACCGCACCCGCGCGCAGTCGCAGATCGTTCGACACCACCTTCGTGCCCGCGAGCACGAGCAGCGGATGCCGCGCGGTGCGCAGGTCGAGCACGGGCTCGGCTTCGGGTTCCACGGCGATGGCGTCGAGGTCGTCGCCGAGTCGCACGATGGCCGCGAGCACGTCGGCCGCGACGCACGCCTCGTGGGCGACTTCGAGGTCGTGGAGGTAGTCGCGCGCGCGGGCCGAGAGCTCGGCGAGCACGCGGGCCTCCTCGCGCTCGACGTCGGCGGTGAGCACGCGGAGCTGGTTGCCCAGCGAGACCACGGTGTTGGGCTCGATGAACAGCGTCGCGCCCGACGACGACGAGCCGTGCACGATGCCCGGCACGGGGATGTGCGCGTCGCTCCGAACGGGGAGCACGTAGCGCCCGTCGCGGAGGGTGTAGTAGCGATCCTGGAGGCGGTCGGCGTAGCGGGCGATGGCCTCTTCGAGGCGCTGGATCACCCGCGCGCGGGCGTCGTGCACCTTGCGTCGCGCGGCGGCGAGGTCGGCGCTCGCGCGGTC
Source organism: uncultured Myxococcaceae bacterium (assembly GCA_945952225.1). GTDB lineage: Bacteria > Myxococcota_A > Polyangia > Polyangiales > CAISKJ01. Next base: position 13,915 of record CAMFHP010000085.1, on the reverse strand, counting down.
GGCGAGGGTGCCGTCGGGGTCGATGGCGTGGTCGAGAATGCCCTGCAGTCGGTCGAGGGAGCCCTCGCTCGTGAGGGCCTCGCAGAGCGCGGGGTACGTGACCCTTCGCGTCTGCGCGTAGCGACGGAGCGTGTGCGCCGTGCGGAGCATCTCGCGCAGCGCGTGGAGCTCGTGCGAGGTCGCGTCGGCGTCGCGGGCGAGGCGCGCGAGCACGTCGACCACGTCGCCGAGACGGTCGAAGGGAATGGGCTCGCCGAGCGCGTGGAGGCGCAGCGCGTCGTGCGTGCGCTGCATGCGAAGGCGGGCCTCGTCGAGGGTCGGGGCCGGGGCGAGGGCGAGGGCGCGCTCGCGGCCGCGGAGGCTGTTGCAGCGGTCGGCGAGGTGCCGCGTGAGCTGCGGCCATTCGAGGTCGTGGGCGGTTTTGGAGGTGGGTTCCATGAGACGTTCCGCGTGCGGAGGGGGAGGGAGAGCGCGCTGCGCCGTGAGAGGCCGCGCGGGCCGTGCAGGCCGCGTCGTGCGCGACCGCAACAGCGTGTCGATGGGGGTTGTGCGAGGTGCGAGGGGCCGCCCGACGAACGCGTCGAGCGAGGCCGAGGAGGGTGAACCGCGGGCCGCCGTCCGACGGATCGGAGGCGTGCGCGCGGTGGTGTCTCGGCGGCCGTTGCGCGATGCCCCGGTGCCGCCGTGGCCCCGGTGTTTCAGGGGCGCGCAACCCTAGCGTCGCACCCGCACCCGCGCAAGGGCGTCATTCGTAGCGGATCGCGAGGATCGTGTGCTCCACCGACTCGCCCGTGGGCTTCTGCACGGTGACCGTGTCGCCCTCGCGGCGCTTCATCAGCACGCGGCCGAGGGGCGAGCGCCACGAGATCGCGCCCTTCTCGGGTTCGGTCTCGTCGACGCCCACGATGCGCCACGTTCGCACGTTGCCGTCTTCGTCTTCGGTCTCGACGGTGGCGCCGAAGTACACGCGATCGCCCTTCTGCTGCGCGGGATCGACGACCTGCACGTTCTTGATGCGGCTCGCGAGAAAGTTCAGCCGCCGGTCGATCTCGCGCAGGCGCTTCTTGCCGTAGATGTACTCCGCGTTCTCGCTGCGATCGCCCTGCGCCGCCGCGTCGGAGACCTCCTGCACGGTCTTGGGCCGCTCGATGCGCGCGAGAAACTCCATCTCGTCGGTGATCTTCTTGAACCCCGCGGGGGTCATGTAGTTCGGGTCGTCTGCCATGCTCCATCCTCGTCGAGCGCCGCCCGCGCGCGGGCGCGCCACGCCTCGTCGGCGACCGTGTCGAGTACCACGCGCGCGCCCGTCGCGAAGCCCGGATGCGGCCCCTCCAGCAACACGATGCCCTCGCGCGCTCCCTCCGCGAGCCACCAGAAGCGCGGCATCGGCGTGTCGAGGGCGCCGACGTTGCGCCATCCCCACGACTCCACCCAGAGCAGGCGATCGAAGACCTGCGCCGCGTCGAGGGCCGCGAAGGGATACGCGCGCGCCAGCTCGATGAGCGCGTCTTCGTGCTTCCCCACGTGCTCGGCGAACCAGTCGAGCATCGGCTCCAGCAGCTCGATGGGCGCGCGCGGCTGATCGGCGGTGGCGGGCATCTCGACGGCCCCGAGCGCGAAGTGCACCGCCGCGTCGTCGAGGAGCGGAACGGTCTGCGGGCACAGCACCGCGAGCACCTTGCTGAGCGCGCAGAGGCCGTGTCCCGGCGCGCAGAGCGAGCGGGCGAGGGCCATCACCGCGTCTCGTTCCGTCCGTGATTTCGTGAGCCACGCGTCGGTGCCGCCGTCGAGGGCCTCGCAGAGCGCCACCCATGTAGGCGTCTGCTCCGCGAGCCACCGACGGAACACCGTGGAGGGCGCGCGGTTGTTGACCATCCAGCTCGCGGGCATCGCGAGGGGAACGAGCGCCTCCCAGGGCACGCCCTTCGCGCGCGCCACACGCACGCCGTGGGCTCCGCGGTCGAAGCCGAAGGCGCCGGGCAGCGTTCCCCGCACGTGGAGCTTCTCGGCTGCGTGAAGCACACACCACTCGCCCATGGGCCGTCGCACGCGGAGGAACATCGCGCGCGAGTGTAGGCCACGCGCGACTTCCGTTGACACCACGCTGCGCGGTCGTGATGTGCTCGGCGCGATGCGTACCCGCTCCCTCCTCCTCGCGCTCTCGATCACGGCCTGCGCGTCGACGCAGACCCCAACGCCCACGTCGCAGACCGTCCCCGAAACCCCTGCGCCCACGCCCGCGCCGACCCCGTCTCCCACGCCCGCGCAGCCGACCACCGCCACCGCGAACCCGTCGCCCGGCGTGGTCACCGCGAACTCGATGGACGCACCGGAGATCTCGCGCTCCGTGGGTGTTCCCGGTGGGGTGGTGGTGCTCTGGCCGCGCGTGGCGCCGCGCAGCGAAGACCCGCAGATCACGGCCATCGCCGCGACCGTGCAGCAGCGGCTCCAACAGCTCGTGGCCCGCGCGCTGCCCGGACGCACCGTCGACGTGCGCCCCTCGCCGGAGCGCGTGTGTCCGCGGCAGGGATGTGTCGCGATGACCGTGGGCGCGTCGTTCTTTCACACGCCGCAGGGCGGATGCACCGTGGTGGCGATCGTGAGCGGCGCCGGACAGTCTCCGCAGCGCCTCGTTCCGTGGGTGGGGAGTGTCGATCTGCGCGAGTCGATCGTGCCGTTTCGCGAGCCGCCCGAGTCGCGCATCGTGTCGCGCGATCAGGCCCGCTGCGCCGACGCCGTGTCGCAGCTCGCGAACGGAGAAGACGCCGTGGTGGCCGCCATTCGCGAGGCCGCGCCGCCGCGCTGAGCGTGGGCGCTACGCCGCCGCGTCGAGGTCGCGGATCATCGCCTCGCCGGTGAGCTCCGAGGCCGACGCGCCGTGCATGTACTGGAGCAGCCCCGCGGCGTCGTAGTGGGGCATCACGCGCGGCGTGAGGAGCCCGATCTCGCGGAGGTTGGGCACGAGCCGCGTGAACATCACCGTGCGGAAGCGCTTCATCCCCGGCGTCTCGGTGATGAACTGCCGCCACGCCTCGCGCGACATGCGGTGCGCGAAGTACTCGTCGTAGACCTCGTAGGCCATGAAGCGATTGCGCATGAGGAGCGCGACCTCGTAGGTCCAGTCTTCGCGCTCGCGGTGTTCGCGCTGCGTGAGGTTGGTCGCGAGGTGCTCGCGGAGGGCGAGCACGCCGTAGTGCACGTGGCGGGCTTCGTCTTGAATCACGCGCTTGAGCAGCTCGCGCAGCAGCGGTTCGCGCGTGGTGCGGTAGAGCGTGCCGAAGGCGCCGAGCGCGAGCCCCTCGACCATGATCTGCATGCCGAGAAACTTCATGTCCCAGCGCGCATCGGTCATGAGCGCGTCGATGATGACGAAGAGGTTGTCGTTGATCTGGTAGAGCTTCTGGAGCTTCGTATCGAGGTAGCGGTGGAACACCTCGACGTGGCGCCCTTCGTCCATGACCTGCGTGGCGCCGTAGAGCTTGCCGTCGAAGAAGGGCACCGACTCGGTGACCTGCGCGGCCGCGAAGAGCGCGCCCTGCTCGCCGTGGAGAAACTGCGAGAGCATCCACGCGCACACGCTCGCGGCCACCTCGCGGCGCTCGCGCAGGTCGAGCTTCACGCCCATCTCCGCGAGGCGCTCGAAGTCGAGAAAGTCATCGGGAATGAGCGGCACCTCGGGGTTCAACGGATCGACGGACGTGTGCCAGGGGAGCTCCTCCGACACCCACTGGCCCGTCTTCGCGCGCTCGTAGAGCGAGCGCATGTCGCCATGGTCGTTGGGGTACGACCAGTTGAAGTGCGCCGCGTGGTGCGCCGGGGCCTCCGTGGGCACGCCCTGCTTGCCGCGCTTCAGCAGCAGTCCGCGCACGCCCGACGGACCGAGCGACGCGAGCACCCGCGGGTCGCGCACTTCGAGGAACACATCGAGCGCTTCGAGGTACGGGTCGAGGCGCTCGCGCATGCGCGTCGGAAGCAGGTGCGAGAGGTGCGTGGTGGCGATCATGGCGGTGTCTCCCTGCGGGGTGTGAACGGTCAGACGGCGGCGTTGAGAAACCTTCGGACGCGGCTCTCGTGGAGCTTCACGAGGAGCTCGCCGATGAGCGGCATGACGCGCGTGAGCAGCGACGCCACCTCGTCGGGCGAGCGGTGCGAGACGCGCGTGGTGAGGAGCTCGACCTCCCGCGTAAAGAGCTTCGCGAGCGCCTCTTCGAACACGGTGAGCAGCTTCGGATTGAACCCGTCGTCGCGCGTGAGACCCGCGGCGCGCGCGCGTCCCCACAGCTCCACGAGCCAGGTGTCGTCGCGCGAGACCAGGAGCTTGTTGCGCGGGCCGCGCATCGTCGCGAGGAGGCCCGTCTCCACGAGCTCTTCGAAGTCGCGACGGTCGACGCCGGTGGCTTCGAGCAGCGCGCGAACCTCCACGGTGTCGTCGGGCTTCGTGGGCCGCGCGATGGTGGCCGTGAGCCGATCTTTCACCGCCGAGAGGAGCTGGCGCTGCGCGGGCGTGAAGGCCTCGTCGCGCTCGTCGAGAATGGCCTTGATCGCCTTGAGCGGGAGAAACTGCTCCTCCTGGAGCTTCTTGATCAGCCGGATTCGCTCGACGTGGCGCTCGCCGTACCAGGCCATGTTGCGCCCGGTCTTGTGGCCCTCGGGAACGATCCCCTCTTGAATGTAGAAGTGCACGGCCTGGCGGGGCACGCCCGTGAGGTCGCAGAGGTCTTTCATCTTGTACGGAAAGGCCTCCTCGTCGCGGCGTCGCGCGGCCATCACGGCACCTCCAGCACGACGTCGCCCACGGGGCGTCCCACGCACGTGAGCACCAGGCCCGCGGCGCGCTCGTCGGGGCGCAGCCCGTTGGGCTCGGCCATCTCGACCGATCCCTCGACCACGCGGCACCGACACGCGCCGCAACCGCCCACGGTGCACGAGAAGGGCGCGTCGACGCCCTCGCGCATCGCCGCGTCGAGGATGCTCTCGCCGCCGCGCACCTCGAAGCGCCGCGACCGTCCGCGGAGCCGCAACGTGACGGTCTGCGCCTCCGTGTTCGGCGTCACCGTGGCGGGCGAGGTGAACACCTCTTCGCGCACCCTTCCGTCGGCCACACCGCGCTCGCGGAGCACCGCGCGCACGGCCTCGCGCATGGGCGTCGGACCGCACACGTACCAGACCGCGCCCTCGTCGAGATCGAGCCCGTCGAACACGCGGCGCGCGGTGTCTCCGTCGAGGCGTCCCACGGTGCCCGCGAAGCCTTCGTGCGCAGTCTCCAGCACGTCGTGGCGCGCGAAGCGGTCGCCGTAGCGCTGCGTGAGCGCCGTGAGCGCGCCGTCGAAGATCGTGTCGGCCTTCGCGCGGTTCGCGAACACGAGCGTCACGCGCGCCGAAGCGTCGTCGCGCAGCACCGCGCAGGCGATGGCGTAGAGCGGCGTGATCCCGCTGCCGCCGCCCACGAGCACGTGGTGCTTCGCCGCGCGATCGGGCGTGAACGTGCCCGACGGACCGAGCACTTCGAAGTGCGCGCCCTCGGTCACCGCGCGGTGGAGCCAGTTCGACATCGCGCCGCCCGCCACACGCTTCACCGTGAGCCGCAGCGTGTGGCGATCGCCTCCGTCGTCGCTCGCGGAGTACGCGCGCCGCAGCGGGCGCCCGTCGACGGTCGCGCAGAGCGTGTAGAACTGCCCCGGCGCGTGGGTGAAGGGCTGCCCCGCAGGATCGGTGAGCACCAGCGACACGGCGTCGTCGGTCTCGCGCACCACCGCGCGCACCACCACCGAACGGCCCGTCGCGCTCCGCGGCGCGGCGGGCGAGGGAGCGCCTTCGCGGCGCCACACGACGGGCGGCGGCGTGCGTCCCGCGAGGCCGTCGAGCACCATCGCGAGGTCGCGGCGCAGCGAGGCCAGACGGCCGCCGAGGGGCGAAGGGAGCGAGCGCTCCACGCGGTCGAGGATCGTGCGATCGGCGGCGTTCATGAACCCGAAGGTGGACGCGCCGACGAATAGTGTCAAGTGACACTCGACACTTTGCGGTCTCGCCTCGCTCTGCATGAAAGGTTGTGACGGGTTCGCGGGTGTCGCTGTCGCCCGCGCGGCGAGCGCGTGTACGGTCGCGGCTATGCGCAACGCCCTCCCGTGGCTCTGCGCGGCGCTCCTCGGATGCGAGCCGACGCCCGCGCCCTCCGATGCGTCGCCCGGCTCGGACGCCACCGTCGATGCGTCCGACGCGGCGGTGTTCCGCTGCGCGCCGGGCACGCGCGCGTGCAGCGACGACGGCCTCTCGGTCACCGTGTGCCGCGACGACGGAAGCGCCCGCGATCCCGCCCAACGCTGCGACGTCGACGCCGGGCAGCGCTGCGCCGCGGGCGGGTGCGTGCTGCCCTGCGCGTGGGCCGCGGAGACGCACAGCTACCTCGGTTGCGAGCACCGCGCGGTGGGCACGCTCAACGCCGGACTCGGACGCTATGACCCCGGCGCATCGCGCGACGATTTCCCCTTCGTCGTCACGGTCACCAACCCCTGGAACGAGCCCGTCGCGCTCACCGTCTCCGGCGGCGGACTCGTCGCCGAACGCAGCTTCACCGTCGCCCCGCGCGGCGCACGCACGATCACCCTCCCGTGGTTGCGCACGCTGGCCGTGGGCGGCGATCCCGTGCGTCCGTCGAGCGCGTCCGTACCCGACGGGGCCGTGCGTATACGCGCAACACTTCCCGTGGGCGCGTGGCAGTTCAACCCCGAGGGCTTCGTGGCCTCGCAGGTGTGCGACGACGCGCGCTGTTACGCCTACACCAACGACGCCTCGCTGCTGCTCCCCACGGCGGCCCTCGGAACACGCTACGTCGTGGTGACGCGGCCCTCGGTGCGCGTGCGTCCGCAGGGGCAGACCGTGTGGCAGCGCGCGTCGGGCTTCGTCGCCATCGCCGCCGACCGCGAGCCCGCCGACGTGTCGATCACCCTCCGCGCGCGCACCCTTCCCGGCGATGGAATCCCCGCGGGAACCCCCGGCGCCGTGCTCCGTCGCAGGCTCGCGCCCGGCGAGGTCTGGCAGGTGCTCTCCGACGCGTCGGGATCGTGCGCGCAGCCCGAGCCCGACACCGTGCGCGGCGACGTCTTCTGCCGTCCCGTCACCGTCGAAGACCTCACGGGCTCGCTCGTCGAGAGCAGCGCGCCCGTGGCGGTCTACGCGGGCCACGACTGCGCGCTCGTGCCCTACAACCGCTTCGCGTGCGACCACCTCGAAGAGCAGCTCCTGCCCGTCGCGAGCCTCGGCACGCGCTACGTCGTCGCGCGCACACCGCCGTGGTTCCGCGAGCCCGACGTGCTCCGTGTGGTGGCCACCGCGGCCGACACGCGCGTGACCTTCGAACCCGCCTCCGCACACGCGCCCGTGACGCTCGCGGCCGTCGGTGACTTCGTGGAGTTCGAGCAGACGCAGAGCGTGGCCGTCACGGGCTCGGCGCCCCTGCTCGTGGCGCAGTTTCTCGTGGGCGGCGGCTACGATCCCGCGCGCGCCGACGAGGGACGCGGCGACCCCGACATGGTGCTCATTCCGCCCGTGGAGCAGACGCGCGACCGCTACGACTTCGTGGCTGCCACGGGCTTTCCCACGAACACCGCGATCGTCACTCTGGCCGTCGGCGAGGGCCTCGTGCTCGATGGAACGCCCGTGCGCGCCACGCCCTACGACATCGTCGCGGGCAGCGCCGTGTACCACCTCGCGCTCGCCGAGGGCGCGCACCACCTCGAAGCCGCCCGTGCGGGTGTGCGCTTCGGTCTCGTGGTCTCGGGACTCGCGCCGTCGACCTCGTACACCTACCCCGCGGGGCTCGACCTCGCGCCGCTCACGGAGCCCCGATGATCCGCCGCGTTGCGCTCCTCTGCACCCTCGCGCTCGCCGCCTGCGACGAGCCGCGCGTGACCTTCAACGACGCCACCTATGAGCTCCCCGACGCCGTCGATGCGCCCGCCGTCGCGCCGGGCACCGCGTGTGGGGTCAACAAGCAGGGAGAGCCCATCGGAGGCTGCTCCGCGGGCCAGTACTGCATCGCGCCCGACGAGGGATTCCCCAACGGCTACTGCGCCCCCGACTGTCGCGCCGCGCCGTGTCCCGAGAACGGCGAGTGCTACCCGTCGAGCGCGCAACGGCACTACTGCCTGTTGCGTTGTGAGCGCGACGAAGACTGCCGCTGGCGCGAGGGCTACGTGTGCCGCGCGTGGCGTCCCGGTGCGCACCCCGCGTGTGTGCCCAACGAGGAGCCCGTGGGCCATCGCGAGGGCGGCGCCGCGTGCTTCGCCACCGACGGCGACGGCGGCGTCGGACCCTTTCTCGCGCCCCTTCCTGCGAGCGCGTTTGTGAGGCCCGCGGTGTCGGTCACGCGCGGTCGCTTCGACGCCATGGGCGAGGCCGAGGTCTCGCTCGCCGTCGATGCGATGGGACGCGCCGTCGTGGCCTTCATGGGCGTCGACAACCGCGGGCTCTACTGGCGCGGCGGCGTCGCGCGCCTCGGACTCGATGGGAGCGCCGTCGCGATCACCGCGCTCCACGACCACGACTACCCCGACACGCTCGCGCCGGGCGTGGCCTTCGACCGCGCGGGACGTCTCCATCTCACCTACGTCGCGAACCACGAAGACCGGCCGGGCAACTTTCTCCGTCACGCGGTGAGCACCGATGGCGGCGCGACCTTCGGCGAGGCGCGCTCGGCCTTCGCCGACGGGGTGTGCGGACTCAACTGCACCGCGCCCATGATCGCCACCGGACCCGACGGTGTGGGCGAGGCCGTGTACATCGCCGCCATCGCAGGCCAGCGCGACGGAACGGGCGCACTCCAGGTCGCGCGCATGGCCGCCGACGGAACGTCCTTCGATCCGCACAGCACCCTCGCGCGCCTCGAGGTCACCACCACCGCGCGCCGCGCACCGGGCATCGCCGCGCTCGCCGCAGGGCCGTCTCCCGGCGCCGTCTTCGCCGCGTGGATCGACCGCAACCAGAACAACGCCCTCTCCGAGCTCGGCGACCGCATCAACCGCGTGCGGCTGCGACGTTCCACCGATGGCGCGCGCACCTGGGGAGACGCCCTCGACGTGTCACGCCCCGACGACGCGCCCGTGGGACAGGTTCCGTACGTCGGCGCGGGCGGCGGCGCGCTCCACGTCGTCTACGTGACCGGCGGGCTCACCGGCGCGTGGGACGTCGTGCTCGCCACGCTCCGCGACGGCGACACCGTGTGGCATCACCGCGTCGTGAACGACGACCCCGCGCGCTGCGCGACGCACGCCGTGGCGGGGCTCTCCGTCGATCCCGTGACCGGCGAGGCCGCGGTGCTCTGGCTCGACAACCGCTTCGGTGCGGGCGAGGTCGCCTTCGCGCGTTGCCCCGCCGACGCGACGGTGCGCTGCACGCGCAACGAGGCCGTCTCCACCGAGGGATTTGTCTTCACCACCGCCCGCGATCCCCTGCGCTGGCACGGCACACGAAGCGCCCTCGCGCGCGCCCCCGACGGAACGCTCTGGGCCGCATGGAGCGACACGCGCACGGGCGGTCCCGGCGTGTACGCCACGCGCACCCTCGCACGCTGAGCCGCGATTCAGTCTGCGACGGGCCCGGGCGATCCCCGCACGATCCGTGTGCCGTCGCCAAGCTGTCCGAGCTCGTTGGCGCCCCAGCACCACACCGCCTCGTCGTCGCGCAGCACACAGGTGTGACGTCCGCCCGCGCTCACGGCGCGCACGTTCGTGAGTCCCTCGATGCGACGCGCGTCCCATCGGTCGACGGCGCCGCAATCCCCGAGCTGCGCGTAGCGGTCGGAGCCCCAGCACCACACGCCGTCCTCGCGCAACGCGCACGTGTGCATCGCGCCCGCGGTCACTGCGCGCACGCCGTCGGTCATCACCCGCGCGGGCTCGTACTGCGCCGACGACGCGCCCGTCGATCCGCGACAGCCGCGCTCCTCCCCGAGTCCCACCTCGCCGAAGCCGTTGTCGCCCCAGCACCACAGCGCGCCGTCGTTCGTGCGGGCACACGCGTGACGCGCACCGGACGCCACCTCGCGCGCGTCGGTGAGCGAGCGCACGGCCACCGGGCTCCGTTGATCGAGCGCGGTGCAGTCACCGAGGGCGCCCTGCGCGTTGAGCCCCCAGCAGCGCGCGCTCCCGTCGTCGAGCGTCGCGCAGGTGAACGCCTCGCCCGCCGCCACCGACACCACCCTCCGCGGCGTGAGCACGGCCACCGGCGTCGTGTGGTCCGCGGTGGTGCCGTCGCCGAGCTGTCCCGCGTGGTTGTCGCCCCAGCACACGAGCGTGCCGTTCTCGCGCAGCGCGCAGGCGTGCGCCTCTCCCACGGCGATCGCCACGGCGTCGGTGAGGCCCGTCACGGCTGCGGGCATCGCGCGGTCGAGCGTGGTGCCGTCCCCGAGCTGTCCCTGCGGGTTCGCGCCCCAGCAGCGCACCGTGCCATCCCCGAGGCGCGCGCAGGTGTGGTCGCCGCCCGCGTGCACGCTCGCGACGTTCGTGAGCCCCGTGACGGCCACCGCGCGGTCGCGCACCGTCGTCGATCCGTCGCCGAGCTGCGCCGCCGCGTTGGCGCCCCAGCAGCGCACCGTTCCATCGCGCAACACCACGCACGTGTGATCGCGGCCCGCGGAGACCTGCACCGCGCGCAGTCCGCCCGCATCGGGCAGGGCGCTTCCCGAGCATCGGGCGAGGGGCGCGTCTTCGAAGCGAACGACATCGCGCACGACGTCGAACACCGGCACGTCGCGCACGTCGTCGGCGGCATCGCGCACGTCGTCGGACGCATCGAGCGTGCGGTACACCGCGGGCGCTTCGCTGCACGCCGCGACGAGAACCGCGAGGGCGCTAACGGACCGCAGGGCGCGCATCGTCGATCACCACTTCGAAGGTCGCCGGGAGCTCGGCGGGCACCGTGGTCTCGCCCGTGTCGGGCGGGCTCCGAAGGTCGGGGGAGTCGTCGGGCACGGTGCGCGTCCACACGATCGCGCGGCCACGAAAGCCCAGCGTGAGCGTCTCGGGCCCCACCGGCGTCTCGCAGTGGAGCGAGAGCGTGTCGGCGCGTCCTGCGGTGGGGAGGCATCCGTCGCGGTTGGGATCGCGGGGCACGGAGTAGCGTCCGAGCGAGACCTCGCGCGCGCTTCCGGCGCCGTCGGGCACGGTGAGCGTCGCGCTGTAGTGAACGAAGGGTCCGTCGTCGTCGGAGGCGACGGGGGCGAAGCGCACGGTGGCCACGGCGGGCGGCGCCGCGCGTTGAAAGAGCGGGTCCGCGCGCGGTGTCGCAGCGGTCGGGGGAATGCGCACCTCGTCGGGCGCGACGGTGGCGTGCGACGACGCGCACGCGAGGGGCGCGGTCACACACAGCACGGTGAGAACTCGTCGGAGCACCACGGCGACGGTAGCGCAGCGCGGGGCCATGGGGAGGGAGAGACTACGTGCGCGAGAGGCCCAGAAACGCCCGCGTGCGCTCGTGCTTCGGCGCGTCGAGCACCTCGGAGGGCGGGCCGTCTTCGATGATCTGTCCGCCGTGGAGCACCAGCGTGCGGTGGCTCACCTCGCGGGCGAACTTCATCTCGTGGGTGACGACGAGCATGGTGAGTCCGTCGGCCGCGAGGGTGCGCAGCACGTCGAGCACCTCGCCCACGCGCTCGGGGTCGAGGGCGCTCGTGGGCTCGTCGAGGAGCAGGGCCTCCGGGTCCATCGCGAGGGCGCGGGCGATGGCGACGCGCTGCTGCTCACCGCCCGACATCTCCGAGGGGTACGCGTTGGCGCGGTGCGAGAGGCCCACGCGCTTCAGGAGCTCGTGCGCGCGCGCCGTCGCATCCTCGGGACGGAGCTTCTTCACGTGCACCGGGGCCTCGATGATGTTCCCGAGGGCCGTGCGGTGGGCGAAGAGGTTCCACTGCTGAAAGACCATCCCGACGCGCTGACGGAGCGCGAGCAGGGCGCGCTGGTTTCGCGCGGCGCCGCCCGGATGGAGGATCTCGCTCCCGACGTGCACCTCGCCGCCCTGAAAGTCTTCGAGGCCGTTGAGGCAGCGGAGCAGCGTGCTCTTGCCTCCGCCCGACGGACCGATGAGCGACACCACCTGCCCGCGCGCGAAGGTCACGGACACGTCGTTGAGAATGGTTCGGTCTCCGTAGGTCTTGCGGAGAGACTTCACGTCGATCACGACCGGGCCAGCCTTTCTTCGAGGCGACGCGCCACGATCGAGAGGGGGTAGCTCATCACGAAGTAGAGGCCCGCGCAGAGCAGGCCCGGGAGCACGTAGCTGCGCGTGTCGACGGCCACGATGGTCATGCGCTTCGTGAGCTCGACCACCGTGATCACCGACACCAGCGAGCTGTCTTTCAGGAGCGCGATGAAGTCGTTGGTCACCGACGGCAGCGCGAGGCGGAACGCCTGCGGAAGGATCACCCGTCGCAGCGCCAGCGGCATGCTCATGCCCAGCGCGAGCGCGGCCTCGGTCTGCCCCTTCGGCACGGCCTGGATGCCCGCGCGGTACACCTCGGCCTCATAGGCCGCGTAGTTCATTCCGAGTCCGATGACCGCGGCCGTGAGCGCATCGAAGCGCACGGTGTCGGCGAGGCCGTAATACAGCACGTAGAGCTGCAACAGCACCGGGGTGCCGCGGTAGAGCTCCACGTAGGCGTTGGCGAGGCGCGCGACGGGCTTCGGCCCATAGAGCCGCGCCACCGCGAGCCCGAGTCCGAAGGGAATCGCCAGCAGCATCGCGAGCACGGAGACCAGCAGCGTGACGCCCGCGCCGTGCACGAAGAGCTTCACCTGCGCGAAGGTCATGCGACGCGGGGTGCTGCCGTTCTGCGCGCTCGTGCCGAGCATCCGGTTCTGCTCGTCGGGGCCCCACGTGCGGAGCCCGAGCTGACGGTCGTTCCAGATGTGCTCGCGACGGAGGATCTGTTCGAGCTCGCCGCGCTCGATGATGCGCCCGAGGGCCTGGTCGATGGCCTGACCGAGGTCGTCTTCCGCGGGGCGCGTGGCGGCGGCGTAGAAGCCATCCTGCACGTCGCCGACGACGCGGAGCTCGGGCTTCGTCTCGCCGTAGCGTGCCGCGATGATGTCGTCGAGGAGCACGGCGTCGGTGCGTCCCTGCACGAGGTCGAGGTACGGCTCCTCCTGGCCCTCGTAGTTCACGATGGTGGCCTTGCCGCGCAGCAGGTCTTCGCTGAACGAGCTCGTGAGCGTGCCCACGCGCAATCCGTGGAGCGCGTTGAGGTCGGGACGCACGCGGGGGTTGTCGCGTCGGGCCATGAGCCGCGCGGCGAAGACGTAGTACGGCCGCGAGAAGCGCACGCGACCCACGCGCGGCGGCGTCACTTCGAGGCCGTTGAGAATGACGTCGAAGGTGCCGCGCTCCAGCGAGGGCATGAGCGCCGACCAGTCGTTCTGCACGAACTCCGCGCGCACGCCGAGCTCGCGGGCGATGGCGTTCGCGAGGTCGACTTCGAAGCCCTTGATCTGACCCTGGTGCTCCGGGTCTTCGTAGACGTAGGGCTCACCGCCCTGCAGGTCGGCGCCCCAGCGCAGCACGCCCGCGGCGCGGATGCGCGCGAGGCCGCTCACGTGAGGCGGTTCGTGGTGACAGCTCAGCGCGAAGAACGCGCACGCCAGCAGGGCGACGAGTCGCCGGAGAGGGTGTCCCATGGGCGGCGCGACGATAGAGCCCGCGGGCCCTGCGATTGAACGAATTTTTTCGCGGCGCGCGCGAAGGTGCGGAGGCTGTCGACGAGGAACTCCCCGCAGCCCGCGGTCGCTCCAGGTGTGCCTCCGATCGTGCGGATGGGCACCGCGTGCTGCGGAGCGGGAGCGATCGTGCGGATGCGCCTGCGGGCGGAGCAGGGGGAGCGATCGTGCGGATGCGCCTGCGGGCGGAGCAGGGGGAGCGATCGTGCGGA
>CAMFHP010000084.1 GCA_945952225.1 uncultured Myxococcaceae bacterium | reverse complement strand
AAGAGACAGCGTCGGGCGCGGTGCTCGGCATGAACACGGCGGGGGTGATGCGCGGCGGCGCGCGCGAGGCGGTGAAGGTGCTCACGGTCACGCGCTGACGGCGCGACCGACGGGCAGATCAGGGGTGGCGGCGGCCGCGATGGGGCTCGGGCGCGGGCTCCGTCGCGGGCGGCGCGGCGGGGGCCTCGGGCGCAGGCGGCGGGGCCACGACCTGCGCGGGCACCACGCAGCGGAAGCCCAGCGTCGCGAGGCGCACCACCGGGGCGGCGTGCACGCGGGCGGCGCCGCGGACCGCGCGGGGGTTGCTCGACTGCCAGTGGCCGCCGCGGGCGACGCGCTCCTGACCCGAGGGCGGACCCGCGGGGTCGTTCGAGGGGATGTTCGGGTACGGGGCGTACCAGTCGCCGACCCACTCCATCACGTTGCCGGCCATGTCCTGCGCGCCGAAGAGCGAGTTGCCCGCCGCGAAGGTGCCCACGGGCGCCGTCGAGCCGAAGCCGTCCGTCGAGTCGTGGATCGTCGCGCCGCGCGGCCGCCCCGGACGCTCGAAGAGCGACTGGCAGTCGGCGTCGCACCCGTTGAGCCGCTCGCGCGTCGGCGCCTGCTGCCCCCAGGGATAGAGCCGCTGATCGGGACCGCGCGCGGCGAGCTCCCACTCGGCCTCCGTGGGCAGACGGCCGTGGCGGTTGTGGCAGAAGGTGTCGGCCTGCGCCCAGTCGATGCAGTTGATCGGGTGGTTGTCGCGGTCGGTGCGCGCGCCGTTGCAGTACTGCGAGTACATCGTCGCGTCCGTCGCCGAGAGGCCCGGGAGGTTCACGCCGTTGTTGAGCGCGCACACGCCGTCCTGCATGCAGGTGCGGTACTGGCCCACGGTGACCTCCGTGCGGTCGATGCAGTAGGCCGACACGGTCACGCGATGCGGCGGCGTCTCGTCGTTGTCGCCCGCGCCCGGCAGCGAGCCCATCATGAAGCTCTGCGGGCGGATGAGGATCGTTCCCTCGGGGCACGTGTACTGCTGCTCGGGCTGCGGCGTGGTCGCGGGCAGGTCCGGCGTGGTGTTCGCGGGCGGCGGGGGATTGGTGTTCGTCGGCGGCGGAGGAGGATTGTTGGGCGGCGGCGGCGGCGTCTGTGCGCGGCCGTTGTTGGGCGGCGGCGGCGGGTTCGCGGGCGTGGTGTTCGTCGGCGCAGGAGTTCCACCACCGCAGAGGCTCGGTTCGAGGCACACGCAGCGCTGGCGGGCCTCGACCCACTCCTCGCCGGGGTGATCGCAGCAGTGGCCGCCGCTCACGTGCTGGCCCTCCTCGCAGGCCACGCGACGGCGGCGCGGCTGCGCGTGCGAGTCGCCCGAGAACGCGAGGAGCAGGAACGTCGAAAGCAGACCGGTGCCCAGAACGCTGGTGATCTTCATCGCAGTGAAAAGCCCTCTCGTGCGAACCAATCGGGGTCCGCGCTCGGCGCGTGCGTCTATCACCGCGTTGCACCGACGCGCAAGGGAACGGGGCGCCGCGCGGGCACCCCGGAACGGCCCCCTCGACGCGCATCCCCGCGCTGCGATTCAACGGCTACTGCGGCGCGACGGTGTCGAGGTCGGGCTGCCGTGAGGTGGTGCCGTTCCCGAGCTGTCCGTAGATGTTGAAGCCCCAGCAGCGGACGGTGTTCTGCGTGGTGCGCACGCACGTGTGGTTCGCGCCCGCGCTGACCTCCACGACAGGCCCCGGCGCCTCGATGCGCACGGGCCGCGTGTTGCCCATCATCCCGCCCGTTCCGAGCTGGCAGGTGTAGTTCTCGCCCCAGCACCAGAGCGCGCCGTCGCGTTGCAGCGCGCACGTGTGGTGGTAGCCCGCCGCCACGCGCACCACGCCCGTGAGGCCCTCGACGGCCACCGCGGTGGGCGTGTTGACCTCGCTGCCCACGCCGAGCTGCCCGGTCTCGTTCATGCCCCAGCAGCGCAGCGTGCCGTCACGCAGGAGCGCGCACGTGTGGTTCTCGCCCGTCGCGAGCTGCACCGCGTCGGCGACGCCAGGCACCAGCACGGGACGCGTCAGGGGCTCGCGCGCGCGGTGTCCGTTGCCGAGCTGTCCCTGCTCCTGCCGACCCCAGCACCACACGGCGCCCTGCGTGGTGAGCGCGCATGTGTGGCCTGCACCCGCGGAGAGCTGCGCCACGTCGGCGAGGCCCTGCACCTGCGTCGCGTTCATGTGCGACGTGGTGTTGCCGTCGCCGAGCTGACCGCTGTTGTCATCGCCCCAGCAGAAGGCCGCGCCGTCGCTGCGACGCGCGCATGCGTGCGACTCGCCGACGGTGAGCTGCGTCGCGGGAGAGACGCCGTCGACCATGAAGGGCTCGCGACGGATGCCCATGCTCGTGAGCCCCCAGCACACGACCGCGCCGGTGCGAACGAGCGCACACGTCATGGCCTGCCCGGCGCCCATCTGCGCGATGCCCGTGGTGCCCGCGACCACCACGGGCGTGTACTGGTCTTCGCTGGAGCCGTCGCCGAGCTGGGCCATCTGGTTCCAGCCCCAGCAGCGGGCGGTGCCGTCGGTGAGCGCGGCGCAGGTGTGGTAGCGGCCCGCGGCGATCGTTGCGACACCCGCGAGGCCCGCGATGTCGGTGCGGCTTCCGGTGCCGCGACACTGGGGGCCGCGAAACACGCGCGAGGGGGCGAGCACCGGCGCGAGCACGGGGTTCGAAGCCGTCGCGCCGCCCACACGAAACGCCACGAAGGCCAGCACGCCGCCGCCGAGGAGCACCACGACGGCGACGGTCGCCACGAGCACGAGGGCCATCGACGGTCCCGACGAGGGCTGCGCGGGCGAGGCCGTGACGGGGGCTGCGTAGCCGACGGGGCCGCTCGCGGGGTTCCACGCCTGCGTTCCCCAGGTCTGCGGGGGCGCGGCGGTCACGGGGGCCGCGTAGCCCATGGGCGTCTGCGCCATCGGCGCGGGCGTGTACGCGAGCGGGTTCGGCGTCGGGATCGACGGCACCATCGGCGGCATCGACGCGGGCGGACCGGGGTAGGTGCCCACGCTCACGGGCACGCCCGCTGCGGCACCGAGCACCGGGAGCAGCGCGGCCAGCGCCTCGGCGCCGTCGTGAAAGCGCTGCATCGGATCGCGCACCACGCAGCGTGCGAACCACGCGTCGAAACCCGGAGGAACGAGGTGTCCGCACTGGTACGCCGCCGCGCGGTGCGAGGCGGGCTCCAGCGCGTCCATGTAGACCTCCTTGAGGAGGGCCGGGAACACGAAGTTCTCCGTGTTCGCGATGCGCCAGTAGTACACGCCCGTGAGCAGATGGAACGCGATGAGCCCGAGGGCCCACACGTCCGTCGCCGGGCGGATGTTGCCCTGCTCGGCCTGCTCGGGCGCCATCCAGAGGGGCGAGCCGATGGCCGACGTCGACGCCGCCGAGGTGCGCGACTCGCCCACGACCTTCGCGATGCCGAAGTCGAGGATCTTCACCGTGAACGACACGCCCTCGCGGCGCGCCGTGCAGAGGAAGATGTTCTCGGGCTTGAGGTCGCGGTGCACGAGCCCCGCGCGATGCGCCGCCGCGAGCCCGTGGCAGAGCTGACGGAAGACCTCCATCACCTCGCCGGGCGGGAGCAGACGGCGACGGCGCATGGTGGCCGCGAGCTCCTCACCTTCGAGGAGCTCCATGGCGATCCACGGGGTGCCGGTGGTCTCTTCGATGCCCGCGCCCACCACCTCGACGACGTGGTCGCTTCGGATGCGCGCGGAGACCGTGGCCTCCTGCATGAAGCGCTCGCGGGCCTTCGGCTCGCGCACGAGGTCGGGCAGCATGATCTTCAGCGCGCGCTGCCGCTGCGTCGACACCTGCTCGACGACGTACACGGCCCCCATGCCGCCCGCCGAGAGATGTCGCAGCACGCGGAAGTCGCGCGCGAAGACGGTGCCGGGCGTGAGCTGCGGGAGCGGCGACATCGAGAGGGATCCGGTGTGCAGAGGGTGGAGGCGTCCCCGATGTCGGGCGCGGCGTTCGCGGGCGATGGAACGTGCGCAGCCGCAGTCGTGTCAAGCGACGCGGTGCGCGCGCCGTGCTTCGCAGTCGCGGTGCGCGCGCGGGGCGTATATCTTCGCGCGCCGTGATCGCGCCCGCGCCGTGCCTGCGATGTGGTCATCCGCGCACGGCGGAGGCCCGGTTCTGCCAGCGCTGCGGGACCTCGTTCTCGCCCTCGGGCGACCCGCTGCTGGGCGAGGTGCTCCTCGGTCGCTACCGCGTGGTGAGGCTCCTCGGCGAGGGCACGATGGGGCGCGTGTACCAGGGCGAGCAGCGCGTGGGCGAAGCGATCCGCCACGTGGCGATCAAGGTGCTCGCGTCGGCGCGGGGCAACGACGACTACATCGTCGCGCGCTTTCGTCGCGAGGCCTCGACCATCGCGTCGCTCGAACACCCGAACATCATCAAGCTCTACGACTACGGCGAAGAGAACGGGCGCTTTCTCTCGGTGATGGAGTACGTGCCCGGCGGGAGCCTCGCGAGCCTTCTCGCGCGGGGACGGCTCGCACCGCAGCGGGTCGAGTCGATCCTCTGGCAGATCGCATCGGCGCTCGACGTGGCGCACCGAAGCGGCGTGGTGCACCGCGACCTCAAGCCCGAGAACGTGCTCCTCGCGTCGACGCTCGAAACGGGCGGCGCCGACGTCGTGAAGGTCGTGGATTTCGGCATCGCGCGCAGGCCGCCGACGACCCCCGACGAGCGTCCGTTGACCATCACCGGCGCCATGCTCGGCACGCCCGCGTTCATGGCCCCGGAGCAGTTCATGGGCGAGGCCGCCGACGCGCGCGCCGACGTGTATGCGCTGGGCCTCGTGGTGTACCAGCTCCTCACGGGCACGCTGCCCTTCGCGGCGGCGACGGTGATGGAGTGGGGCGACGCGCATCGCCACTCGGCGCCGCGTCCGCTGCGCTCGCATCCGGGGTGCGAGCAGCTCCCCGAGCGCTACGACCTCGCGCTGGCCCACGCGCTCGCGAAGGACCTGCGTCAGCGCACGGCGACGGCCCTGGACCTCGCGCGCGAGTTCACGGGCGCATCGCAGCCCGGCTCGCTCGCGGTCGCGCAGCCGCCCGCGGTGGTTCCTGGTGCGGCGCCGAACGCGACGGAAGACCTCCAGCCCCCCATGAAGCGCACGCCGTGGGGACTCGTCGCGTTGGGTCTCTCGGCGCTCGCGCTCGCGGCGTCGGGGGCCGCGTACATGGTCGTGCGCTCGCTCATGCCGCACGACACCGCGGCGGTCACGGCGGATGCGTCGATGGCGGGCGACGGAGGCCCTGCTGCGCCCGCGAGCGATGCCGCGATGGCCCCGACGGTGGATCAGACGGCCCCGACGGAACCTCCGCGCGATGCGTCGGCGAGGCCCGCGTCGCCCACGCGACGACCGCCGCGTCGGGGAGCCCGTACGGGCGCTGCACACTGACGGAACGCAGATCGGCCGTGGAGCGCTTCAGGGCGCGCGCCCATCGGCCGTTGTGTCTGCGTGGAGGCAACGGAGGGCGGCGCGTGGCCGCAGGTCCGTCCGGCCTCCCGTGGAGCTGCCATGCAGGATGTTCCGATGCGCGAAGACCTCCAGTACGCTCCGTCGCGGGAGGGGAGCGTGCGACCGCTTCGGGTCTCGCGCGCGCCAGGTGCACTTCATGACGTGGGAAGGGTTGAAGATTCCGCGGGCCACACGGCACCATCACACAGCGACTTGCGACGATCGTTCGGCGGAGGACCGCACGTGACGCAGCGGACCGTACCTTCAGACAGCCTCGACCTCGATGACGGCGACCGCGCCTCGGCGACGCCGCTCACGTCGGACGAGTCCGCTGCGATCGACCGCGCGCACGCCCGCCTCGGCGAGAGCTACTACGAGCTGCTCGGGGTGGTGCGCTCGGCGGACCGTCCCACCGTGCGCGCCGCGTACTTCGAGCAGATGAAGCGCTTTCACCCCGACGTGTTCTGGAACCGCGCCCTCGGCGGTCAGCGCGCGAAGGTGGAGGCGGTCTTCCACGAGCTCACGTCGGCCTTCGAGGTGCTGTGCGATCCGCGTCGACGCGCCGAGTACGACCAGACGCTCGCTGCGCTGAAGCCTACGGCCGCCGTGACGGCGGTGACCGTCGCGCCGGCCGCTCCTCCACCGCCCGAGGCGCGCCCGTTGCGCCCGACGCCGCCGCGGATCGATGCTGCGCCCGAGGCCACCACACCGTCGCCGACGCAGCACCCCGCCCGCATGGAGTCTGTGTCCGTACTGCGGCCCACGCCCGCGCCGCCGCCCGTCGCGCCGCAGGTGCACGCCACGCCTGCGTTCGTGCCGCCGACGAAGCCGTCGTTCGTGCACCGCCCCGCGCCGATCACCCCGCCGCCGGGCACCGTGGAGATGCGCCGTCCGTCGCCGCCTCCGCCGCCCGTGTCATCGCCCCCTGCGCCGCGCCGCGCGCCCTCGTTCGACCGTGTGGAGCCCGTTCGCAGCGAGGTCGCCGTGGGTCCCTCGCCGGAGCCTCCTCCGCCCGCGGCCGTGGCGCCGACGAAGCCCTCGACGCTGGCGCTGCTCCACGAGCGGGAGGGCCGTTGGGCCGCCGCGGTCGACGCGTGGACGCGGGCGTGCGCCGAAGCGCCCCGCGATGTTCCGCGCATGCTGTCGCTGGTGAACGCCGCGTGCGAGGGCCTGGTGGAGCTTCCGCGCGCCGACGAGTACGCGCGCCGCGCCACGCAGACCGACCCGCAGAACGCCGACGCGTGGGTGGCCCTCGCGCGGGTGAGCGTGCTCACCGGACGCATGACCGTCGCACGCCAGGCCGTGTCGCACGCGATCACGCTGTCGCCGACGCACGGGCCCGCGCACGAGCTCGCGCGTCGGCTGAAGCAGCGCTGACGATCAGCCGCCGCAGCTCATGGGGTAGGGCTGCCACCGCCCGCACGTTCCCGTCGACGGACCCATCGCCGTGCCGGTCGCGCAGCGGCCGGAGCTCCCGCACCATCCGCAGGCCGACTGCGACGCACACGTGCGGCAGTCGGTAAAGCGCGCGCAGGGGGCGGCGGGGCACTGGTTGGTCTGCCAGGCCCACGCGGTGCCCGAGCAGCTCCCGTTGGAGGCGCCCGTCGATTGCCCGCGGAGGCAGCTCCCCGAGCTCGCGCACCACCCGCAGGTCGACATCGCCGTGCAGGCCGCGCAGTTCGTCGCCGTGGGGCACGGATCGCACGTTCCGCAGTCGGCCGTGCAGCTCGCGCAGGTTTCGCCGGAGCCGCACACGCCGTCGCCGCAGCGTCCCGCGTCGCGCACGTCGGCGGGCGTGTCGCGGGGCACATCGACGGCGACCTCGACGGCCGTGTCGCGCGGCGCATCGATCACCGTCACGTCGATCACATCGAGCGCAGGCACGTCGACGTTCGCGCCATCGTCGGAGGCATCGACGATCGCGGGCCCATCGGTCACCGCGGGCGAGTCGGTGACCGTGGGTGCGTCGGTGACCACGGGCGCGTCGGTCTCTACGGGCGCGTCGGTGACCGCGGGCGTGTCGGCGGGTGAGGCGTCGACCTCGATGCGCGTGTCGAGCCACGCGGTGTCGAGGGAGGCGCACGCGGGCGCGAGCGCCGTGGTCAGAAGCAGGAGCGTGAAGGATGCGGAACGCACGTGGGCAACGAACCTCCGTGCGCTCGACTCTACTCCGCGGAGATCTGCGTGAGGAAACGCTGCGCGTCTTCGAGCGTCGCGTCTTCGCTGAGGGCCTTGCGCGCGAGGAACACGGCCTTCTTCGCGTCGCCCTGGGCCTGCGCGATGATCCCCTGCTTCAGAAACGCCTGCGCCCGGGTCATGGGCGAGGGGTTCTTCATCAGGGTGACGGCGCGCAGGGCCTTGAGCGCGATCTCGTGGTTGCCCACCTCCATCGCGACGTCGGCGAGCTCCGCTGCGATGGCGCCGTTCTGCATGTCGGTGTCGAGGGCGGCGTTGAGCCACGCGAGCTCGATGGCGTGGTCGCCCGCGGCGTAGGCCACGTGGGCCATGCGCTGCTGGAGGAGGGCGAGCTCCTTCGAGCGGCGTCCCTTGTGGGCGGCGATGGCCTCTTCGAGCACGCGCGAGGCGTCTTCGAGGCGCTCGGTGGCCACGTACGCGTCGGCGAGCAGGGCCGTCGCGTCGTTGTCTCCGGGGCGCAGCGCGAGCGCGCGTTCGAGGGCGCTCACGGCTTCGGCGGGGTCGCCACCGGGTTCGAGCCAGCTCTCGCCCGCGCGACGGAGGGCGTTGTAGCGCGCGCCCTCGTCGGTCGAGAGGTCGGCCTCGTCGAGCCACAGCGCGGCCACGTCGCGGGGCGAGGTCGCCGCGGCGTAGAGCGCGCGCAGACGCTCGCGAAGGGCGCCGCTCTCACGGTGCTGCGCGTAGGCGTCGGTGAGGCCCTGGAGCGCGTCGGCGGGGCGTCCGGCGCGCTCGCACGCGTCGGCGAGTTGCAGCGCGGCGTCGATGCGCGCGTCGCCGTCGACGAGGCCCACGAGGCGCGCCCATGCGGCCGCGGCGTCGTCCCAGCGACCTGCGGTGACGTGCTGGGCCGCGAGGCGCCGGGCCACCTCGGCGTCGTCGGGATAGCGATCGGACCACATCTGGAGCAGCGCGTCGGCGCGCGCCCCATCGCCCGCCGTGTGGAGCGTGTCGATGAGCCGCATCGTGAGCGCGCGTTCCGTCGGCACATCGCCCGCGGAGCCGGCCTGTTCGCGCACGCGGTCGAGGGCCTCGGCGAGCTCGCCCGCCACGCGCGCGTCGCCGCCCCGCGCGAGGGCTGCGTCGAGGTCTTCGATGGCGCCCACGTCGTCGCCGCCGGCCACGCGAACGCCTGCGCGCATGCGGAGGAGGGCCACCGCGTCGCCGCCTGCGTCGAGGGCGCCGGTGATCTCGTCGAGGGCTTCGACGAGCTGCCCCACGCGCACGAGCGACTGCACGCACTCATCGAGGAGTTCGAGGTCGCCCGGCGCATCGCGGCGCGCCTGACGGAGCAGCGATGCGGCCTGCGCGTCGTCGCCGAGCTGGTCGCGGAACACCGCGGCCGTCGCGCGGAGCGCCGAGGCGCGGGCCGCAGGATCGGTCTGGAGCGACGCGTCGGTGGCGCGAATGTGGGCGATGGCGCGCCAGTCCTGGCGTCCCTCGTAGCGCGCGAGCAGCCGGTCGCGGAGGGCGGTGTTGCTGGGCACCGCGCGGTAGCCCGCGACGAGGGCGCGCTCGACGCCGTCGTCGTCGCCGAGCACTTCACGGAGCGCGGCGAGGTCGAGGGCCAGCGCGAGGCAGCGCTCACCGGTCTCGCGGGCGAGGAGGCGCTCCATGAGGGCCGCGCGCTCGTCGGCGGTGTCTTCGTCGGGGCGCTGCGCGAGCAGGTCGAGGAGCGCGCGCAGGAGCTCGGCGCTCTCGGGCGCGATGTCGAGCGCGCTGCGAAGGGCGTCGAGGGCGTCGCCGCGGCGCGTGGGCGCGAGGAGCGACGCGAGGCGGAGCCCCAGGGTGACCGTGGCGCTCGCATCGGCGGTGTCACGCGCGCGGTCGAACTGGCGCATGAGCAGGTCGGCGAGGTCTTCGGCGCGGCCGAGGCGCTCGTAGAGGTCGGCGAGCAGCGTCGTCGCCGTGGCGTCGTCGGGGTCCTCGTCGAGCACGCCGCGCAGGGCCTCGATGGCCTCGTCGGTGCGCGACGGATCCGTGAGGAGGATGCGCGCGCGCTCCAGACGCAGGCGGTTGCGCGCGGCGGGGTCGAAGACGTGCTCGATGGTGGCGTCGAGGAGCCGCGCCACGCGCTCGTGGTCGCCCGCCATGCGGTACACGTCGAGGAGGGGCTCCCACACGGCGCGGTCCGCGGGGTCGCGGAGCAGCAGGTGCTCGTAGGTCTGCGCCGCGAGCGCGAGGTCGCCCACGGGACCCGCAGCGAGGGCGGCGAGCTCCAGACCGAGCGCGTGCGCTTCGTCACCGTCGGCGGCCGAGGCCGCGCGCTGGAGCCAGGTCACCGCATCCCGGAGCGCACCCGCGGCCTTCGCGCGCTCGGCGAGCGCGACGTTCGCCCAGACCATCGATCCGGCCTCGTCACGGGCATCGCCGAGGGCCACCGCGCGGCGCAGCAGGGCGTCGGCGTGGGCGTCGTCGGAGAGGGCCGCGGCGAGCTCCACGCCTTCGCGCAGGAGGTCGACGGTCGCGTCGTCGAGGGACGCGCGTCGCGCGATCGCATCGAGGAGCGTCGGGCCGTCGTGGTGGTCGCGGGCCACGCGGAGGTACAGCTCCAGCGAGGCCTCGTGCGAGGGCGTGCGGGCGAGGGCGTCGCGCAGCACGGCGAGCGCGCGGGCGGCGTCTTCGTCGCGCTCCAGGGCCCATGCGAGCCAGGCGGCGCCGTCGTTGCGCACGGCCTCGTCGTCGGAGGCGAGCTGGAGGGCGGCGAGCGTCCACGCGGCGGCCACCGCGGACTCGGGGTCGGCGTCGATGAGACGACGGAGCACGCGGGCGCGTCCGGCTGCGTCGTTGCGCGCGCCGAGGAGCCGGTCGAGCGCGCGGAGCGCCGTGAGCAGCATCGGGCCCTCGACGAGCGCTTCGGCTTCCGCGTAGGCCTGCGCGGCGCGCGTCGGGTCATCGAGGTCGTCTTCGAGCGCGGAGCCCAGACGAAGGTAGAGCGCGCCCGCGGCCGCAGGAGACGTCGCGCGGAGGCGCGCGGCGATGGTGCCGAGCGCATCGGTGTAGCGCGCGGGATGACCCGCCGACACGGCGAGCGTGCGCACGTGAAGGTGAAGCGCTTCGTTGTCGGGCGCGAAGGCGAGGGCCGCGAGGTGCGCGTCGAGGGCCTCGTCGTGGCGTCCGAGGCCTTCGAGGGCGCGGGCGCGCTCGGCGTGGAGTTCGGCGAGGCGGGCGGACGAGCGCTCCACCGCGAGGCGGATCTCCAGCGCGCGGAGCAGGAGCTCGGGCTGACCCGACGCGCGGAGGGCGCGTTCGAAGCGGCGCGCTTCGAGCTCGGTGCGTCCCGCGGTTTCGAACGCGGATTCGAGGGTCTCCTGCGCGCGCTCGGTCTGTCCGAGCCGCGTCGCGATGTCGTGGAGCGCGAGGAGCACCTCGCTCGGTCCCACCGTGTCGACGGACTGCGCCGCGGGCCCCGTAAGACGCCGCACGATCATCAGCAGGGCGCGGTACGCGCGCTCGGCGCGGTCGAGGTGTCCCGCTTCGCGCGAGAGGTCGCCGAGGAGCTTGAAGATCCCCGGATGGCCCATGTCGATCGACGAGGCCGTCTCGAGCTGCGCGAGCGCCGCCGCGAGGTCGCCGCGGGCCTGCGCGATGCGCGCGAGCTGAAAGTGCACCTGCGCGCGTTCGAGCGGGCGTTGGCGACCGTAGCCCTCGACGAGCGCGTCGAGCAGGGCGCGGGCCTCGTCGTAGCGACCTGCGGCGCGGAGGGCGTCGGCGAGCGCGAGGCGCACCGCGCGGTCGTCGGGCGCGAGGGCCACGGCGCGTTCGAGCACGGGCACCGCGCGCTCGGGGGCGCCGAGGTGGTGGCTCATCACGTCGGCGGCCTCGCGCAGCGACGCGAGCTGGTCGGCGGCCTCGACGGCGGGATCGGTGAGCAGCGTCGCGAGGGCGTCCCACGACTGCGCGCGGCGGTAGAGGTCGGCGAGGAGCGTGCGGGCCTCGCGCGCCGACGGATCAAGTGCGAGGTGGCGTTCGAGGGCGGCGCGGGCCTGCGCGTGCTGGTCGACGGCGAGGTGCGCGCGCGCGATGGCGGCCACGGTGGCGCGGCGGGCGTCGCCATCGGCGTGGGCGAGGCGGCGTTCGAGGTACTGCACCGCGGCGAGGTGCTCTCCGCGGGCCGAGTGCATGCGGGCGAGAGCGTCGAGCGAGTCGGCGTCGTCTTCGCGGGCCACCACGCGCTCGTGCGCGGCGATGGCGCGGGGCACGTCGTGGAGCTGCGCTTCGGCGAGGTGTGCGGCGCGCGACCAGAGGCGCGGCGCGAGGCGTTCGAGGTCGCCCTGCGCGTCGAGGAGCGCGGCCTGCGCGGTGAGCATGTCGACGAGGGCGCCGACGCGTCCCGTGGCTTCGAGCACCGTGGCGAGGGCCTCGATCGAGGGGCCGTGGCCGGGGCACTCGGCGAGGTTCGCTTCGAGCACGGCGGTGCGGCCGTCGTGGTCGCCGAGCTCGTGGTGGATCGCGGCCATGTCGAGGCGCAGCGCGAGGCGGCGTTCGAGGTCCGCGGTGAGCGAGAGCTCGTGGGCGCGCAGGGCCAGCAGGTCGCGGAAGCGCGCGGCGTGGTGGTAGAGCAGCGCGAGGCGCTCGATGGCGCGCAGGTCGGCGGGCGCCTCGGCGAGGATGCCCTCGTAGAGCTGCATCGCCGTCGCGGGATCGCTCAGGTCGCGGGTCGCGCGTTCGGCGGCCTCGTGGCGGAGCGCGCGGCTCTGCTCGGGGGCGAAGGGCAGGCGTGCGGCGCTCACGAGCATCTCGACGGCGCGCGCGTGGTCGCCGCGGGAGACGTACAGGTCGACAAGCGAGCGCACGGCCCACGCGGTGTGGTCGCTCGCGGCGGCGACGGCGTCGTCGTCGGCCTCGTCGTCGTGCGTGAGGCCCTGCCAGCGCGTCGCGGCGCGCTCCAGCAGTTGCGTGAGGATGCTGCGCGCGAGCGCGGCGTCGTCGAGGGCCGTGAGGGCGACCTCGGCGGCCTCGCGCTGCGCATCGAGGGCCACGAGCTCGTCGGACTCTGCCGTCGCGAGTGAGAGCAGCGTGTCGATGAGGGCGCGCCCCGGCTGCGCGCGCTGGAGGTCGGCGAGCATGCGCAGCGTCTCGGGCTCGCTGCGGTCGCGGGCCACGGCGCGGAGCAGCGCGGCCTCGGCGGCGGCGAGGTCGTCGCGACGGTCGCGGTGCCACACGCCCACCTGGGTCTCGAGCACGCACGCGAGCGCAGCCTGGGGAACGCTCTCCTGGATCGACTCTTCGAGGAGCGCGGTGAGCGAGTTCCACGCGCCCGCGGGGTCGGTGGAAGCGCGCGCGGCGCTCTCGACGCCCGTCACCAGCAGCGCGGGGAGCGAGTTGCGCGCGACCGACGAGGCCACCATCGCGCGGGCCACGGAATCCCAGCGGCCCACACGTCCGCCGACGCGCACCACGGCGAGGGCCGCGTTGAGGTCGCCGGGGTTCTCGATCGACACCCGTTCGAACGCGTCGAGCGCCGCCACCTGGTCGCCGAGCCGCGCTTCGAGCACCGACCCGAGCTGGAACGACAGCCGCGCCGCGCGCGCCGTCTCCCCTGCCGCTGCGCGAATCGCCGCCTGGTAGGCCAGCACCGCGGGCTGCCAGTCGCCCGACTCTCCCGCGAGGCGATGGAGCTCCCGCTCCACCGTGTGCACGAGCGCGTCGTCATCGACGGACTGCGGGAGCGCACGGCCCGCCGACGCGAGCGCCGCGCGCACGTTGCCCGCGCGCTGCTCCTGAAGCGCCGCGGCCTCCATCAGCACATGGGCCTTCGCCGTGCGGTCGCGCGACGCATCGAGGCGCGCCTCGACGAGCCCGAGCGTGAGCTCCCAGTCGTCGGTCGCGGCGTACGCGGCCGCGAGCACCTGCACCGCCGAAGCGCCCGTCTCCGTCGAGGCCTGCGCCTCGTCGAGCACCGCGCGAAGCCCGGCGCGCGCGCCCTCCTGGCGAGCGTCGGCATCGAGGGCCGCGCGGTAGTAGTCGAGCGCCTCGTCGAGCGCGTGGCGGGCGCGGTGCACATCGCCCGCGCGCTGAAGCAGCAGGGCGCGGCGCGCGGTGTCGTGCTCGTGCGACGCAGCGCGCGCGAGCAGGTCGAGCACCTCGTCGTGGCGGCCCGTCTCCGAGAGCAGCGACCAGAGCGCGTCGACCACCTGCGCGTCTTCGCCGAACTCGCGACGCACGACCTCCCACGCGGTCACGGCCTCGGCGGGGCGCGCGAGGCGGTGGGCCCAGGTGTCGGCCACGGCCACGAGATCCGCGCGGCGCGCGTCGTCGTCGCGGGTCGTCGCGGCGCGCGCGTGCAGCACGCCGATGAGGTTCTCCCAGCGCTCACAGCGCGTGAGCAGCGCGACGAGCGCGTCGAGGGCCTCGCGGTCGCCGGGGTTGGTGCGCAGTCGCGCGTGCCACGCCGCGAGGGCGCGGTCGGTCTCGCCGAGGTGTTCCGCGAGGCGGGCCGCATCGCCGAGCACACCGCGCCGCGCGTCGACGTCGGGTTCGAGCGAGGCCAGCCGTTCGAGCACGTCGAGCCGCGGCGCTTCACGGCCCTCGTCGGCGAGCAGCACCGCGAGCCGTCGGGCCACGGGAAGCGCCACCGCGTCGGGCGCGCCGGGGCTCGCGAGCACCGCGCCGAAGTGCACGATCGCGCCGGGACGGTCGCCGAGCACGTCGGCCCGCACGGTGCCCGCGCGCACGAGAAGGTCGAGGCGCAGCGCAGCGTCTCCCTCGGGACGTCGCGCGAGCGTGTCGGCGCCGCGGGCGAGCGCGTCGGCGAGGAGCCCGTGCTGGCCCGTCTGTTCCGCGAGCTCGGCGAGCTGCGAGAGGTGCGAGGGCGCTTCGGGGTCGAGGGCCACGAGCTCGGCGAAGTGCGCGGCCGCGTCGGCCGGGCGCTGCGCGTCGAGGAGGCGCTGTGCGAGCTCGCCGTGCACCTGCACGCGGGCGCCGTCGTCGTGGGCCACGCGGAGCGCGAGGGCGAGCACGCGCAGCACGTCGTCGCGTCGTCCCGCAGCGTCGTAGCGCGTGCGCAGCGTGTGGATCGCGCGCTCGGCCACGGGAGACTCCGCGGTGCCCGCGATGCGCTCCAGGAGGCCGTGCGCCGTGGACTCATCGCCGCCATCGGCGAGCAGCGCCTCCGTCGCGTCGAGGGCCGCGCCCTGGTCGTGGAGCGGGTCGAGCCAGGTCTGCGCGATGCGCACGCGAGAGGCCTGCGCGGCGTCGCGGGGCACGTACGGGAGCCGCGCGCTCCAGAGGGCGATGAGGTCGCGGTGGCGCGCGTGGCGCTCGTAGAGGCGTTCGAGCGCGCGGGCCACCTGGGTGTTGCCGTGGTCGAGCGCGAAGAGGCCTTCGAGGTAGCGGATCGAGCGCTCGGGCTGGTCGGCGAAGTCCTTCGCGACGTGGGCGGCCTCGTCGAGGAGCGCGGCGCGGCGCTCGCGGTCGTCGGCGGGCGTCGACTCGATGGCGCGGTCATAGAGCGAGAGGAGGTCGTTCCACCGCTCGGAGACCGTGAGGAGCATGGTGAGCCGTTCGAAGGCCCAGGTGGCCGACGGGTCCGCGGCGAACACGCGCTCCAACAGCTTCACGAGCCCGTCGGCGTCGGCGGACCACTCGTCGTGGAAGGCCACCGCGCGCGGCCCGAGCCACGCGAGGGTCTCCAGCGGCAGCGGGCGTGCGAGCACGTCGAGGTAGAGCGCCTCCACGTCGTCGGGCGCCTGAAGGTCGCGCGCGGCGGCCTCGACGGCGTCCCAGAGCGCCTCGTTCGTGGGGGTCTCGGAGGCGTCGCGGAGGCGTTCCTGAAGGGTCTCGATCGCGGTCATCGTGGGGCCTCTTCCGTCGGCGCCCGGCCCCTTGCGGCCGGTGTGCACGCGGCGGCGCGGAGGATAACAAAATCATCTCCGCGCCCATCCCCGAACTTCACCCCCGTTGGAAAATCCCTTTCCCGTAGCGTCATCGGGCCCGCACCGCCGATGTTCTGTCCACCGCCCTTCCCCGGTTGCACACGATTTCTTGTGCACGGTACAAGCGACCGTATGACCGCCCCCCGCGCTCCGAAGGTGCTCCTCGCCTGGATCGGCCACGCAGACCTCCTCGGCGCCTCCGTCGAGGGCGTGACCGGCCACACGTCGGGCCACGCCGCGGGCCCCGGCCCCATCGCCGCCGCGGTCGAAGCGTTCACCTTCGACGAGGTGCGGCTCCTCGCCAACTGGGCCCCGAAGAAGACCCACGCGTACGTCACCTGGCTCGAAGGGCGCACGAAGGCCACGGTGCTCGCCACACCCTCGGCGCTGCCCTCTCCCACGGACTACGCCGCCATCTACCGCGCCGCGCGCGCCGCCGCCGACGAGGCCCGCGCCACGCACGGCGACGCCGCGGAGCTCTGGTTCCACCTGTCACCGGGCACACCCGCGATGACCGTCGTGTGGATCCTCCTGGGCAAATCCCTCTTCGCCGGGCGCTTCCTTCAAGCCGCGCCCGAAGAGGGCGTGAGCGAGGTCGAGGTGCCCTTCGACCTCGTGGGCGACGTGCTCCCCGACGTGCTGCGCACCCGTGACGAGGCCATCGAAGCGCGGCTGCGCACCCCCGACGACGCGCGCTTCGCCGACGTGCTCCACGCGTCGCCCGCGATGGCCGCGCTCCTCGAACGCGCCCGCGTCGCGTCAGCCCATGCGTTTCCCGTGCTCCTTCGCGGGGAGCGGGGCACGGGGCGCACGCTCCTCGCGCGGGCGATGCACCACGCGTCGCCGAGGGCCACAAAGCCCTTTGTGGTGGTCCGCTGCGGCGCGCTCACACCCGCAGCCCTCGACGCCGAACTCTTCGGCCATCGTCGCGGCGCGCACCTCGGCGCCGATCGCGAACTCCCCGGCGCGTTCGAACAGGCCCACGAGGGCACGCTCTACCTCGACGAGATCGACGCCGTGCCGCCGGACCTCCAGGTGCGCGTGCTCCGCGGGCTCTACGACGGGCGCGTGCGAAGGGCGGGCGAGGGGCGCGAGCGATCCGTCGACGTGCGGGTCATCGCCGCGACGGACCGCGACCTCTTCGCCGAGGTCTCCGCAGGGCGCTTTCGCGAAGACCTCTTCTACCGCCTCGCGGTGCTCGCCCTCGACGTGCCGCCGCTGCGCGCGCGCGGTGAAGACGCGGCCCTCATCGCCGACGCCCTGCTCGAACGCATGCAGCCCGCCACGCCCGGCGCCGCGCCCCGCAAGAAGCTCGCGCGCGACGCCCGCGAGGTGCTGCTGCGCCATCGGTGGCCGGGCAACGTGCGCGAGCTTCAGACCACGCTCCAGCGGGTGATGGTGTGGTGTCCGCGGAGGCTCGTGCACGCGGCCGACGTCGAGGGCGCGCTGGTCGCGGGGGTGCAGCCGCGGGCCGAGTCGCAGGGCGTGCTGAACCGCCCGCTCGGCGAGGGAATGGACCTCCGCGCGCTCCTCGACGGCGTGGCGCGGCACTACCTCGAACGCGCGATGGCCGAGGCCGCGGGCAACAAGACGAAGGCCGCCGCGCTCGTCGGGCTCCCGAGCTACCAGACCCTCACCAACTGGCTCGCCCGTTACGGAATCTCGCAGTAGCCCCGCGCGGTGTCGGTGTAGCGTCTGGAGCTCTAGCGCTCCCCACACCGTCATGGACACCGCCCCGATCCTCGCCCGCGTGCTCGACCTCGCGCGCTCGCTCGACGCCGCCCTCGAAGCGGGACGCGCGTGCGACGACGACGACGTGTACGCGCTCGCGGGCCTGGTGATCGAGCTCGACCTCGCGCTCACCCGCGGCGATGCGCTCCCCGCGCGGTGGAGGCCCTCCGTCGAGCGCACCGCGCCGCTCCTGGTGCTCGGCGAAGACCGCGCGGCCAACGAGGTGCGCCCGCGCCGCCGTCGCCCCGTGCGACGCACGCAGACCCCAACGGATCACCAGCTCGCGCTGCCCTTCGCCACCGGCGCATAGCGGTTCCCGTTGCTGCGCGGCGCGGGGCCGTGAAACGCTGCGCGCACCCATGAGCGCACACGGCGGAGACGCGCACGCGGAGGCACCGTCCTCCCTTCCCTTCGACATGAGCCCCCTGAGCGATCCCGAGGCCATCGCGGCCCGCGACCGCGCGTGGCTCGAACAGGTCTACGCCCGCGGCGAGGCGCAGCTCACGGCGCGCGCGGCCATCACGGGCATGACGCTCGGCGCGATCCTCAGCGCGTCGAACCTCTACATCGGCCTGAAGATCGGCTGGAGCTTCGGCATGAGCATCACGTCGAGCGTGCTCGCCTTCGCGATCTTCTCGGCGCTCTCGAAGAGCATCCCCGGCGTGAAGCCGCTCTCGATGCTGGAGAACAACACCTCGCAGACCGCGGCCTCCGCGGCTGCGTACATGTCCTCTGCGGGGCTCGTGTCGTCGATCCCCGCGCTCACGATGCTGCGCGCCGAGGGCGTCATCTCGATCCCCGAGCTCACGGGCCTGCGGCTCACGGCGTGGCTCCTCGCGATCTCGGTGCTCGGCGTGGTGGTGGCGATTCCGCTGAAGCGCAGCCTCATCAACGCCGAGCAGCTCAAGTTCCCGTCGGGCGTGCAGTGCGCCGAGACCATTCGCGCGATGCATTCGTCGGGCGGTGACGGGCAGACCAAGGCCCGCGCGCTGCTCTCGACGGGCCTTGCGGCGGCGGCGCTGAAGTTCCTCTTCGAGTGCAAGCTGTGGGTGTTCAAGAAGCTCCCCGAGTCGATCGTGCTGCCCGGCACGATGCGCGGATTGCCCCTCAGCGCATGGTCGTTCACCGCGAACACGAGCCTGCTGCTCTACGCCGCGGGCGCGATCATGGGCCTCAAGGTCACGCTGAGCCTCGCGTTCGGCGCGCTGCTCAACTACGCGGTGATCGGCCCCTGGCTCTACGACCACGGCGTGCTCCGCGTGGCCACCGCCGACGTGGCCCACGACCCCGCGCAGTGGCGGGCCTTCGTGCACGCGGCGGAGCTCGCCCACGCGATCCCCGTGCGGTCGCCCGAGGCGCTCCACGCGGTGCTGCGTTCGAAGTGGAGCGTGTGGCCCGGCACCGCGGTGATGGTGAGCGCGAGCCTCATGGCCTTCGCGTTCCGCTGGCGCACGATCGTGCGGGCGCTCTCGGGCCTGGGGCGCCTCTTCGCGCGCGGCGATGCGGCGAAGGCGCACGTCGAAGACCCGCTCGCCGAGGTCGAGGTGCCCTCGCGCTGGTTCGCGATCGGACTCACGGGATGCACCGTCGCCGCCGTGTACATGCAGCGCGCGTGGTTCGGCGTGCCGGTGTTCCAGGGCGTGCTCTCGGTGCTCGCGGCCTTTCTCCTCTCGGTGGTCGCCGCGCGCGCGACGGGCGAGACCGACGTCACGCCCATCGGCGCCATGGGCAAGATCACGCAGCTCCTCTTCGGCGTGCTCGTCCCCGGCAACGCCGCGGCGAACCTCATGACCGCGACGGTGACCGCGGGCGCGGCCGCACACTCCGCCGACCTGCTCACCGAGGTGAAGACCGGCTACGTGCTCGGTGGAGCGCCCCGCAAGCAGTTCTGGGCGCAGATCCTCGGCGTGTTCGCGGGCGCCTTCGCGTGCGTGCCGGTGTACTTCCTCATCGCGAAGCCCGAGAAGCTTGGCAACGAGCTCGCAGCGCCCGCGGCGCAGGCCTGGGCGAGCGTGGCGAAGCTGTTGAAAGACGGGCCGCAGAACCTCCCGCGCTACGCCATCGCGGCCATCGCGGCGGGCGCGCTCGTGGGCGTGGTGCTCGCGACGCTCGAAGAGTACGCGCCGAAGTCGATCAAGCGCTGGCTCCCGAGCGCGACGGGCCTCGGCATCGCGATGGTGCTCGATGCGAACGACAGCTTCGCGATGCTCGCGGGCGCGCTCCTCGCGTGGGCGCTCCAGAAGCGCAACCGCGAGGCGGCAGAGCGCTACCTCGTGAGCGTGTCGAGCGGCGTGGTGGCGGGTGAGAGCCTCATGGGCATCGTGGTGATCGTGCTGCGCGACGTGCTGCACGTGCTGCCCAACGGATGACGTTCGCGCATCGGGGCCGCGCGCGCTGCGTGGCCCCGGTGGAGTGTGCGATCAGCGACCCCAGAGGCCGTCGGTGAGGCGCTTCTCGGCGAGCTCGTGGAGGTAGACCTCCAGGTTGGTGTAGCCCGTGAGCGTGGGTGACGCGGCGCCGACGGTGGTGCCGTTGTGGTCCTGCACGAGGGGGTTGAGTCCGCGCGCGGTCTCCCAGGTGTCGGGCATGCCGTCGCTGTCGGTGTCGACGGGCGCGGCGGGCATCGCGGTGCCCCAGTCGTTGCTGCGCGCGTCGTCGGCGGGGTTGGTGTTCCACGCGCTGCTCGGAATGATCCCCGAGGCCACGTAGCTCATGAGGCGACGGTCCATCGGGTCGCGAGGAAAGGCGCCCGCGTGCGCGATGGCGTACGCGCGCACGTTCGAACTCGCGATGTAGTTCACCGCGGGGAACGGGTGTCGCGACGCGACGGCCCACGTGGGCTTGTCGGGCGGCGGCCACAGCGCGAAGTCGTTGCAGCAGTAGTTGAGCTGCCAGTCGGCGTAGGTCGGCCAGCGGCTCGTGCGGTTGTCGGCGAAGAACACCGTCGAGCGCCCCGTGGGGTTCGCGAACCACAACATTCCGTAGGGGTACGTGGGCTCGGTGAAGCCCGCGTTTCCGACCCAGTTGAGCTGGTAGTAGACCGGGTCGCCGTCGCCCGAGATGCCGTTGTAGTGGCCCGAGTCGATGAAGTAGCGCTGCTCCCAGAGGAGGTTGTTCGCGAGCTCGACGCGCATGGTCTCGCCCGCGCTCTCGCCCTCGCGCGACATCTCGGGATAGCGCCCCGCGATGCGAATCCACGCGGTGCGCGCGACGGTGATCGCGTCGAGCTCGTGGCCGCCCGCGCGGTTCGAGTAGTTCATCAAGAGACCGCCGCGGTCGGCGTGGTCGCCGAGGGTCTCGCCGAGGAGGCAGTCCTGCACGGTGATGTTGTTCGAGTACGAGATCTCCAGGGCCTCATCGATCGCGTTCTCGGCGGAGACGTGGTCGAGCACCACGTAGCGCGAGTTGCGGATGCGCACGCCGTCGGGCTCGATCCATCCGTCGGTGGCCGCAGGGATTCCGGGGCGCGAGCGGAGGTGGCGCACGACGATGTTGTCGGGACCGACCACGCCGACGCCGCACTGGTTGTCGCACCAGGTGTCCTCGTCGGTGATGAGCCCGCGCACGGTGATGCCACCCGGCGAGCTCTGACCCGCGATGGTCACGTCGCCCTTCGCAATGCGGATCGACGCGTTGATGAACCCGCTGACCTTGAAGAGCACGTAGCGCGGACCGCTCGCCGCGAGCGCTTCGGTGAGTGATCCGGGGCCCGAGGCGTTGAGGTTCGTGACGTAGATCACACGGCCGTTGCGTCCGCCCGTGGCGCTCGCGCCGAAGCCTTCGGCGCCGGGGAATGCGCGCACGCCCGCCGACGGCGTGAGCGTGGGCACCTGCGCGGCCGTGAGCTGTCCGAGCGCAGGCGCCACGGCGGTGCCCACGGTGGTCGGCGCCGCGGGAACATCGCCCGTCGCAGCATCGCTCGCGTCGATCACCGCAGTCGCGTCGGCGCGGTCGGCGGTGGCGTCGGCCACGTCGGTCACCGTGGTCGCATCGGCGCGATCGGCGGTGGCGTCGGCCACGTCGAACACATCGGTCGCGTCGGCACGGTCGGCGGTGGCGTCGAGCACGTCGAGCACGTCGAACACATCGAGCGCATCGGCGCGGTCGGCGGTGGCATCGAGCACGTCGGCGCGGTCGGCGGTGGCATCGAGCACGTCGACGCCGCTGTCGCGAACGTCGGCGCCCGCGTCGCGTCGGCGTCCGCCCGACGAGGCCGCCTGCACCACCGAGCCGACCTCCGTCGCGTCGGTGTCGCGGGCACCGCCCTGGTAGCAGCCGACGAGAAGGGCAGACGTCACCCACCATGCGCGTGATCGCATCGAGACAAGACCTTTCCGTTCGCCCCCCGCTGTGCGGACGACGTCGCGTGTACGGGCGCATCCCCTTCGAAGCCCCGCCGCGCCAACGAGGCGCCCGACGGGAATCTGGAAATGCGCGATGTGCGACCCCTCCGTAGCACCCGACGAAATCGCGGCTCAAGCCACGAATCGGACCTCGGAGGCAACTTTCTGGCGGTTTCAGCAGCGCGCTCTGTGAACTTTCACCGCGACGGTTGTGACCGCCTGCCGCGGTGCGCGCGAGGCTTCGACAGAGGACTTCACACGCCGCAGCGTCGTGCGAATCCTGCGCAATTTCAGCCCGATGCGGTGAGCACGAGGAGGGCGGCCGCGACCGCAGCGGCGACGACGACGATTGCGATTGCCATGACCACGATCTTGCGCGTGGCGCGGGGGCGCGACGGTGCGGGCGTCGGCGCGAGCACGAAGGTCGGGGGCGCAGGGGGCACGTGGTTCCACGCGGCGGGCTGCGTGGGCGCAGGCGCGGTCGCATCGAGCGGTGCGGGCGTCCAGGGCATCGGCGTCATGGGCGGACGCGACGCGGGCGGCATGGTCAGCGGACGCGGCGGCGGCAACACCCGCGCGGCATCGCCCGGCACCGGACGCACGGGCCCCGCGCTCGCGAGCGGCGTCGCGATCACGCCCACGTCGACGGTCTCGACGATGGGACCCACGCGTGACGGACGGATCGTCGCATCGACGTCGAAGAGGTCGGGCCCACCGCGCGCCGCGTTGCCCGGATGCTCCGGCACCGGCGACGGACGCGAGCCGCGCGCGGTGCCGGGGATGATCGTGTCCGTCGAGGGGGCGGCCTCGGCGGCGAAGGACGAGTGCACGACGTCGCCGACGCCGAGGGTCATGCGCAGCGAGCGTCCCCGCGGCGCCTCGGGTTGCGGCGGCGCCGTCGGGCGCGAGGGGCGGCCGTACCACGCCTGGTCGGGGAGCATCGTCGCGTCGGGGTTGTAGTCGGGCGCGGGCGTCGGGAGTGACGTACGGCGCACCGTTCCCTCGTCGTCGTGGGCGAGGGGCTCGATGGCGCGAGCGGGGGCGGCGAGGGCGGGGCTGCGCACCGTCGAATCACTCTGCGCGTCGTCGGCGAAGGACCACGGCGTCGGAGCGGTCGGCGCGTCACGACGCGGGGCCTGCGAGGGCGGCGGGCTCCACGGCGAGGGCGCGGTCATCACCGAGTCTTCGCGCGGCGGCGGAGGGCTCCACGGCGAGGGCGCGGTCATCACCGAATCTTCGCGCGGCGCCGGCGCCGTCGGGGGCGTGAGCGCGGGCATCGAGCCCGTGTACTGGCTCGCGCGCCGTCGTCGCGCGGCCACGGAGAGCATGCTCTTCAGCGCATCGGGCGAGGCGGTCGGCGCGAGGCGCTCGGGCTGCTGCCACCCCTCGGGAAGACTCGCCCACGCGCGCACCTGAGAGGGTCCGTCGCCATCGCCCGTGATGCGTCGTGGCGTCGGCGGCTCGGGCATCGCATCGGGCACGTCGGACCAGAGCGCGGCGCGCTGCGCGGCGGTGCGAACCCGTGATTTCAAGGCCTGCGCGCTGTCGGGGCGTCGCGCGGGGTCGGGGTGCAGCGCGTCGACCACCGCGTGCCAGAAGTCGGCGGGCACGTCGTCGCGGAGCTTCGCGAGGTGGCCCGCGAGCTGCGCGTGCTCGCGCTTCACCACGAGCCCCAGCGGCTCGCGCGAGACGCTGCCCGGCGTGACCGTGAGCGTCAGGAGCTCCACCAGCAGGAGCGCGAGGGCGAACACGTCGGCGCGCGCGTCGGCGACGCCCTTCGCGTCGAGCTGCTCGGGCGCGAGGTGATGGAGCGAGGGCGCGTCGATCGCAGAGACCTTCGCGGCCGCGGTGATCCACGGCGCGAGGCCCAGGTCGAGGATCCAGCCGTGGTAGAGCCCCGGCGAGAGCGCGTGGAGCAACACGCTCCGCGGCGAGAGCGCGTGGTGAACGACGCCCTGTCGGTGCGCGCTCTGCACGGCGCCGCAGAGGGTGTCGAAGAGCGCCAGCGCCACGCTCGGCGGCGCGCGACGGTTCGCGTCGCGGAGCCCCTGAAGCCAGTCGTCGAGCGAGCGCGCCTCGACGGCCTCGGTCATCACGTAGATCCAGCCCTCGTGCACGCCCCAGCGGCGCAGCGCCACGAGGCCCGGAGAGCTCGCCCCCGCGGCCTTGCGGAGCGTGTCGCTGAAGCGCGGCGGGAGCTCGGCGGTGAGTCCTTCGCCGAGCGCGGGACCCACGAACTTCACGATGCACTCGTCGTCGGCGTGGGGGCGCTGGGCGAGCCAGGTGTCGCCGAGCCCCTGGTCGCTGCGGCGGGCGACGAGCGCGTAGCCGTCGAGCAGGGCCCCTGCGCGGGCGGGTGATTCGCGTCGTGTCACGGAGGGAGCGGCATCATCCCACGCGCCCCTCGCGGGCCACAACGGAGAGCATGATGCGTGGCCGTCAGCGCCGCGCGTCGAGGTGCCGCTGCACCTGCGCGGCGAGGTCGTCGTACGAGACCGGCGCGCGCGTTCGGCGCGCGGTGGCGAGGGCGCGCGAGAGGGCGCGCAGGTCGGCGAAGCGGTCGCGGGGATCGCGCGCGAGGCAGCGTCCGACGAGGGCCGCGAGGTCGGTGTCGAGGGCCGTGAGGTCGGGCGGCGCGCACGCGCGAATGCGCTCCAGCGTGTCGAGGGGCGAGTCGGCGTCCCACGGCCTGCGACCGAGGAGCATCTCGTGGAGCACGGTGCCGAGCGCGAACTGATCGCTCGCACCCGTCAGCGCCGCGCCGGTGACCTGCTCGGGAGACATGTACGCGACCTTGCCCTTGCGCACGCCGCCCCGCGTGGCCTCGGCGAGGAGCGTGGCCTTCGCGATGCCGAAGTCGCCGAGCTTCACGTCGCCCGCCCGCGACAGGAGGATGTTCGACGGGCTCACGTCGCGGTGCACGAGCCCGAGCGGTCGCCCCGCGTCGTCGCGCGCGTCGTGGAGGTACGCCAGCGCATCGGCCACGCACCCCGCGACGAGCAGCGCGAGCGGCGCGCGCAGTGGACCTTCCGTGAGCAGCGACGCGAGGTCGGCGCCGTCGACCCAGTCCATGCGCACGTAGTAGGTGCCGCGCGCGAGTCCGAGCTCGTGAACGCCCACGAGGTTGCGGTGCGAGAACGCCGCGGCGCGACGGGCCTCGTCGATGAGCAGCCGTTCGAACTCTCCGTCGCCCTGGTGTTCGGGGAGCAGGGTCTTGATCGCGACGTGCTTCTCGAAACCGCTCGCGCCATGGGCCATCGCGAGAAACACCTCGCCGAGCCCTCCGTGCCCGAGGCGGCGGAGCAGACGGTACGGACCGAGCGTGCGAGGAAGGTCGCTCATGCGCGCGAAGGGGCTCCGGGAAGGGACTGCTGCTCAGCCCAGCGCGTCGACGAGGAACGACAAGCGCTCGACGAGTACCGGCGCCGAGGCGAAGCCGTCGAAGCAGTCGCGGAAGCGGTGCCGCTTGCGTCCGTTCGCGCTGCGCAGGGCCTTCGCGTGGGCCGCGCTGATCACCCCGTCTTCGATCGTCGCGCGGAACAGCTCGCGCAGCGCGACCTTGCCGCCCTCCTCACGGATGCGCACGTCGGCCCATCGCTGAAGCCGCGACGACAGCGCGACGCGTCCGTGCGTCTCGTCGAGGCCCGCGTAGAGGTCCCGCGGCTGCCAGTCCATCGGCGCGAGGGCGAGGCCCTCCACCACCGTCGGCGCCCACGCCGACGAGCGGCGCAGCAGCGTGAGGCCGTATGCGTTCACCGCGCTCCACCCGTACGAGGCGTAGGCGAACACCCGTGCCACGAGGGCTCGCGTGGCGTCGGTGGGCTCCTGCGCGGCGTAGGCATCGACGGCTGCGCGCTCGCGGTCGAGGAGGTCGTTGGTGTCGCCATGCGCGCCGTACATCGCGTCGAGCGCGTCGAGCGCCACGAGGAAGGTCTCGCGCGGTCCGAGCACGTCGAGGCATCGGGCCCAGGTGTCGCCGAGGTTGCGAAACTCCGCGCGGTCGAGGCGCCACTCCATGGCCGTCTCCACGAGTCGCAGCGCCTTCTTCACATGGCCCGCCTGGAGCTGCGCCCACGCGTAGTGGTTGAACTCGCTGCCGCTGTGATGCCGCGCGTTGCCCGCCTCGCAGCGGAGGTTCCACGCGTCCATCTCTTCGCCGAGCTTGAGGTGACACGCCGCGCGGTCGATGCATCGCCCCGCGATCTCATCGGGAGTGTGCGCGGGCGCGCTCGCATAGGCCGCGATGGCCGCGCGGTAGTAGCCAAGGTCGTAGAGCGCGTCGCCGTCGGTCACGCCCTCGGGCGCGGGGGCCTCGGCGTGCGCATCGTCCTTGTTTGCAGCGGGTTTCGGCGCTTCGACCGCGGGCGCCACCGCAGGCGCCGCGGGGCGCGCTGCGAGGATCTCGCGCAGGTCCCACTGACGGAGCGTGGCGTCCCAGCCTGCGCTCACGATGCCTTCGCCGCCGTCGGTGAAGTGCGCGCCGCTGATGAGCTGCGTGTGCCGCCAGTCTTCGGGCACGAGCTCCGCGAGCGTGGCCACGTCCCACAGACGCAGCCGGTCGATGGTGGCCCCGAGGAGCAGCGTTCCATCGGGCGAGAGCCCGTAGAGCAGCGTGCGGCAGCCGTCCTGCGTGGGGAGGGCCACGTCGCGCAGCAGCGCGCCATCGATCGCGTACTCGCGCAGCGTGGTGTTTCCGCCGCTGAAGTCGCGCGTGCCGTAGACCACCGCCCAGAGGCGCGTGCCGTCGTGCGAGAGCACGGGCTCGTTGGCCTGCACGCCGAGCTCGATCGTGGTGCGCACCGTGTCGCCCTCGCACACCGTGAACGTGGTGGCGTTCTGCGCGCCGTAGCGCACGCGCACGTGAAGCCCCGCGCGTCGCTCCGTGGACTCCACGTACGTGGCCGCGCTCAGCGAAGGAACACCGTCGACGAGCGGAAAGCGCCATGCCTGATCCACATCGAGGCAGGCGTCGAGCACGTCGTCGTGGAGCGAGAGCTTCCAGATGCCGCCGTGGGGAATTTCATCGGGCATCACCCACTCGCCGAGGGGCGCGAAGGTCTCGCGATCCCAGAGGCGCACGGCACCATCCCAGCCCGTCGTCGCGACCCACGTCGCGCCGAGCACCACCGCGTTCGCGCGTCCCGCGTGGGCCTTCGCCACGGTGCGCAGGGGCGTCGCGTTCCAGAGCTGCCACGCCACGAGCGCGCCGCGCCAGTCGACCGCCACCACGAGCTCTCCATCGACCGCGCTCGACGGAATCTGTCCCTTGAGCCCCTTGAGAATCATGCGCCCGTTGCGTCCGCGAAGCTTCATCGTGCGCGGAGCATCGCAAACACCCGCGACGCCCGGCAACCGCTGTCGCCGCTCGACAACGCGCGCCACGCGATGACACTCGCACCCGCTGCGATGACCTTCCTTCCTCCGCGTCGCCGTGCACGTCCACCCGTCGTCCTCGTCTTGCCGATCGCGCTCGGGGCGTGCATTCCGCCGCTGCCCGCGATGACCGATCCGTCACCGGTCACCGCGGAGGCGACCGTCACCGCTCCGCCCCCGCCTCGCTTCTCCGAATGCATGCGTCCCGAGGCGACGGGGGACGTGCGCGCCGACACGATGCGCGCGCTCCTCGGTGCGAGCGCCCACGGCGACGAGGCCGCGCGATGGCGCACTCAACTCGGTGACGCGCGAAGCGAGGATGAAGACGGCGAACGCCGCGAGCGCTTCGACGGCGCGGGTGTCGAGTGGCGCACGGACCCCGACGACGAAGCCCGCGTGCGTGAGGTGTGGCTCGTCGCCGACCGTCATCGCGCGTGGAACGGCGTGCTCCCCGAGGGGCTCACCTTCTCGATGGACGTCCGCGCGGTGTTCGACCGGCTCGGTCCGCCCGACGAGCGTGTGCTGCGCCCCGTCGCGTGGCTCCCGCACCACTACCGCGCGCGGGGTGTTGCGGTGCGCTTCGACGAGCGCGGATGCCTCATGGCCGTCACGCTCCTGCCCCCGGAACCCGAGGGCACCGTGCGCTTCAACACAACATCGAGCGCGATCGACACGCGGGCGCGCGAAGGTGCGACGGGCTTCACCGTGGCCGCCGTGCGCACGCCGGGCGACGTGGGTCCGCAGCGCGCGTTTCGCCTCGCGCTCACGCTCTACGACGAACACGGCGCGGCGGTGCGGCTGCGCGACGCCGACGGCCGCGCGAGCGCGCGCACCGAGACCGTGCTCGACGACGTGGGCTACGAGCGCCTCACGCGGAGGATCTTCGTTCCGTGGTCTGCGCTGGTGCTCGCCGCGGGGCCCCACCGACTGCGCGGCGCGTGGGCGGCACGGCGGCCCGATGGACGCGCGCTCGCCGTCACGGGCGAGACGGACTTCACCGTCGACGTGACGATGCCCCCGCTCTTCGAAGTGGGCGTGTCCGTCGCGTCGGCCGAGGCCGCACACCGACCGTGGGACGACGTCGACACCCACTTCTCGGCCCCCGACCTTCGATGGACGCGCGAGCGCGACCGCGGCGACGGCACGAGCGCGCGACCGTGGCGATCGGCCGTGCGCGAAGACGTGTTCCTCACGACGTGGCGCGGCGTGGCGCCGGGCATCGTGGTCGCGCGCGACGATGCCTTCACCGTGTGCGTCGAAGACGCCGACGTGCTCCTCGCCGAGACCGTGGGCTGCGTGCGCGTGACCCTCGCGCGACTCGTCGAACTGGGGCGCACGCGGCAGAGCGTGTCTGCGGGCGAACTCCTCTCCCTCCGTTTCGCCCCGCCGACCGTTCGCCCCGTGCGGTGATGGAGCGCGCCGCGCAACGGTGATACTCCCTCACGCCCTCCGCCGATGCCCTCCGATCCTTCTGCGTCCGACGCCCCGAAGACCGCCGCGCCTCCGCCCCCTGCGCCGCGCGAAATCACCTTTCCGCCCGAGCTCCCGATCACGGCGCGCGTGGCCGACATCACCGCCGCCGTGCGCGCGCACCCCGTGGTGATCGTCGCGGGCGCCACGGGCTCGGGCAAGACCACGCAGCTCCCCAAGATCGTGCGCGCCATGGGCCGCGGCGACCGCAGGCTCATCGGCGTCACCCAGCCCCGACGCATCGCCGCCACGAGCGTCGCGACCCGCGTCGCGAAGGAGCTCGACTCGCCCCTCGGCGCCGAGGTGGGCTACCAGATCCGCTTCGAAGACCGCACGGCGAAGCACACGGCGATCAAGTTCATGACCGACGGCGTGCTCCTCGCGGAGATCCACAGCGATCCGCTGCTGCGCCGCTACGACACGCTCATCATCGACGAGGCCCACGAGCGGAGCCTCACCATCGACTTCCTCCTCGGATGGATCCACCGCATCCTCCCGCGGCGCCCCGACCTGAAGGTGATCGTGAGCTCGGCGACGCTCGAAACGTCGCGTTTCTCAGCGTTTTTCGGCAACGCGCCCGTGATCGAAGTCGAGGGACGCACCTACCCCGTCGACGTGCTCTACGCGCCGCCCGCCGAGGAGCTCGACCTCGCCGACGCGGTGGCCGACGCGGTGGTCGACGTCGTGGGCCTCGATCCCCACGGCGACGTGCTGGTGTTCCTCCCCGGCGAGCGCGAGATCCGTGACGCCGAGAACGCCCTCGCCGCGCGGCAGCTTCGCAACACCGCGGTGCAGCCGCTCTACGCGCGCCTCTCGGCCGCCGAACAGTCGCGCGTGTTCGCGCCCATCGCGCAGCGTCGGGTGATCCTCGCGACCAACGTCGCCGAGACCTCGCTGACCATTCCGGGCATTGTGTATGTGATCGACACGGGCGTCGCGCGGCTCTCGCGGTACGACGCGCGCTCGGGCGTCACGCGGCTCCAGATCGAGGCCATCTCGAAGGCCTCCGCGGACCAGCGCAAGGGGCGCTGCGGACGCGTGCGCGACGGCATCTGCGTGCGCCTCTACGACGAGCCGAGCTTCGAAGCGCGCCCCGCGTTCACCGACCCCGAGATCAAGCGCACGGGCCTCGCGGGGGTGATCCTGCGCATGAAGTCCCTCGACCTCGGCGACGTGGAGACCTTTCCCTTTCTCGACCCGCCGCAGCCTCGCGCGATCAGCGAGGGCTACAAGGTGCTCGAAGAGCTCGGCGCGCTCACGCCCGAGCGCGCGCTCACGTCCCTCGGACGCCAGCTCGCGCGCTTTCCCGTCGACCCGCGCATCGCCCGCATGATCCTCGCGGGCGC
This sequence comes from uncultured Myxococcaceae bacterium, assembly GCA_945952225.1. GTDB lineage: Bacteria > Myxococcota_A > Polyangia > Polyangiales > CAISKJ01. Next base: position 8,033 of record CAMFHP010000084.1, on the reverse strand, counting down.
CGAGCGCGGATGCCTCGACGACGTGCTGGTCATCGCCGCCGCGCTCAACCTGCAAGACCCCCGCGAGCGCCCCCGCGAGCTCGCGCAGAAGGCCGACGAGCTCCACCGACGCTTCCGCGACGATCGGTCTGATTTCGCGAGCCTCCTCAAGCTCTGGGACTTCGTGCGCGAGGCCGAGCGCAAGGGCACCTCGCACCTCCGTCGGGTGTGCCGCGACAACTTCCTCTCGTTCCTTCGTGTGCGCGAGTGGCGCGAGCTGCATCGCCAGCTCGACGAGGTGGTGCGCGAGCTCAAGCTCCCGGTCACGCGCCCCGCGGCCCGCACGCCGACGCCCGAGGGCGAGGAGTCTCCCCACGACCGCGCGCTGCACACCGCGCTGCTCACGGGCCTGCTCTCGAAGATCGGCCAGTGGCACACGCAGCACCGCATCTACCAGGGCGGACGCGAGACACGCTTCGCGATCCACCCCTCGTCGGCGCTCGCGAAGCGCGGGGCCCCGTGGGTCATGGCCTTCGAGCTCGTCGAGACCGCGCAGCTCTACGCGCGCGTCGTGGCGCGCATCGAGCCCGAGTGGATCCTCGACGCCGCCCCGCACCTCGTGAAGCGCAGCCACACGGACCCGCACTGGTCCGAGAAATCCGCGCGGGCGGTGGTGCGCGAGAGCGCGACCCTCTTCGGCGTGCAGCTCTTTCGCGACCGCATCGTCGACTACGCGAGCGTGTCGCCGCCGCAGGCGCGGCTCATGTTCCTCGACCACGCGCTCGTGCGCGGCGAGTTCAAGACCCGCGGGCGCTTTCAGGCGCGCAACCGCGAGGTGATGGAGCGCGTCGCGAAGCTTCGCGACAAGGCCCGCCGCAGCGACATGGTGGTCGACGACGACGCGCTGCTGAACTTCTTCGACCAGCGCGTCCCGCTCGACATCGTGAACGGCAAGCTCTTCGAAGCGTGGCGTGAGACCGCGGAGGCGAAGAACCCCGACCTCCTCACGCTCACCGTCGACGACGTGCTCGCCAACGACCCCGATCTGCGCCCGAAGGACTACCCCGACGCCATCACCCTCCACGGCGTCGCGCTGCCCGTGACGTACCGCTTCGACCCGACCGCCGACGACGACGGCGCGACGGTGACCGTGCCCCTCGTGCTCGTGCCGCAGATCCGCGCGGGCGAGCTCGACTGGGCCATTCCCGCGTGGCACCGCGAGCGCATCGCGTCGATTCTGGCGCGCGCTCCGAAGGCCGTGCGCAAGAGCTTCGGCACGCTGAGCGAGTTCGCCGAGGTCATCGCCTCGCAGCTCAAGCCCTTCGACGGACCGCTGCGCCCCGCGCTCGCGAAGGCCGCCGCGGCGCTCTCGGGCGTGGCCGTCGACGAGCGCGACCTGGAGCTCGACGCGGGCGTTCCCTTCCTCCGTCTGTACCTTCGCATCGTCGACGAGCAGGGCCGGGTGGTCGCCGAGGGACGCAACGCCGACGAGCTCCTCGAACGCCACGGCGCCCGCGCCCGCGCCGCGTGGAAGGGCACCGCCGCACCGCCCGCCTGGGAGCGCCGCGGGGTGACCGCGTGGGACTTCGGCGAGCTCCCGCCCTTCGTCGTGCGCCGCGTGGGCAACGTCGACGTGCGCACGTACCCCGCGCTCCTCGACCGCGGCGTCTCCGTCGATCTCACGCTGCTCGAATCGTCGCCCGCGGCGGTGACCGCGACCCGTGCGGGCGTGCGTCGCCTCGTGATGCTCGCGACGCGCGGCGTGGTGCAGACCGTGATCGCGCGCATCCCGTCACCGCTGCCGCACCTCGATGGCTCACCGCTCGGACGCGCCGAGGCCGAGACCTTTCGCAACACCGTGCTCGCGCGCATCGTTGACGACGCGTTCGGCCTCGACGACGACACGCTCCCCCGCACGCGCGAGCGCTTCGAACAGCTCGTGCGCGAGGGGGCGCCGAAGCTCGATCCGGTCTCGCGCCGCTGGGCCGACACGCTCAAGGCCGTGGCCGCCGAGCTCGATCGCACGGTGCTCGCGCTGCGCAACGCCTCGAAGCACCCGAGCGGTTCCGCCGCCCTGAAGGAGATGCGCGCGCAGCTCGACGCCCTCGCGCCCGCGACGCTCGTCGAGACGGCGCCGCTCACGCGCCTCGCGCACCTTCCCCGGTATTTCAAGGCCATCCAGGTGCGCCTCGCCCGCGCCGTCGACGACCCGCAGAAGGACGCCAACAAGTACAGTCCGCTCGCGCCGCTCCTCGCCACCTTCGTGACGAAGCGCGCGAAGGCCGCCGACGCCGAGGCCGTCGACGAGCTGCGCTGGATGCTCGAAGAACTCCGCGTGTCGATCTTCGCGCCCGAGCTCACCACGCCCTTCTCGGTGTCGACGACGAAGGTCTCTGCGGCGCTTAACGCCCTTCGCTGAAGCGCGCCGCGCGAAACCCCCTCGCGCCCACGGCGACCTCTTCGCTACCGTTCGCGCGATGAACGCACCGCGCGCCTCGTGGGACCCGTCACGCACCTGGGTGTTCTCCGTCGGGATCGTGACCTATCCAGATGGAGAGCACTGGCCCACCGAGGGGCGACGCGACGACGTGCTCGTCGAGACCTTCGTGCGACGGGGAGTTCCTCGCGGTCAGGTGGCCGTGTTGCGCGACGCCGACGCGACGCTCGATGCGGTGCGCGCGGGCCTCGAAGCCATCGCCGCGCGGGCGCGCGAGGGCGACACGCTGATCGTGTACTACGCGGGCCACGGAGACCGCAGCGAGGCGGGCACCGGCTCGTTCGTGCTCTACGACGACGTGCTCCCGACGCCTGCGGTGTTTGCGATCGTCGAGCGGCGCTTCCGCGGATCGCACGCGATGCTCTTCGCCGACTGCTGCTTCTCGGGACAGCTCGCGCTCGATGCGATCCATCGCGCGGGGCGCGTCGCGTACGGCGTGCTCACGTCGTCGTCGTCGAGCCTCACCTCCACCGGCGCGTGGACCTTCACCGACTGCGTGATCCGCGCGTTCGACGGCGCGCTCGCGGTCGATGGAGATGGCGACGGGCGCGTGACCTTCCGCGAGCTGGCGAACTACGCGGAGCGCACGATGGCCTACGGCGAGGGGCAGCTCTCGACCTTCGTGGCCACCGCGGGCTTCGACGCCGACCTCGTGCTCGGCGCCGGAACGCGCCGCGCGCACCCGCTCGTGGGCGAGTACGTGCGCGCCACCGCGTCGGACGGAGAGACCTACAAAGCGCTCGTCACCGACGCGCGCCCCGGCGAGCTTCGCGTGCACTACGTGGGCTGGGACGACGCCGACGACGAGTGGGTCGCCGAGGGCGAGGTGTCGCCGTGGGAGCCCGTGCAGTGGGCGCCGGGCACGCGCGTCGAAGCGCAGGACGAAGACGAAGCCTGGTGGCCCGCCGAGGTGCTCGCGTCGCGCGCGGGCGTTCACCTCGTGCACTTCGACGGCTGGGACGACACCTGGGACGAGTGGATCGAGCCCGAGAGACTCCGCGCGCCGAGCGGTGGGCGCACGCGATCCCGTCCGCGTCGCGCGCGCTGACGCACCGTTGCCGTGGTCGCGGCGGCGTGTGCAGCATCGCATGACCCGCCGATGTCTCCCCCGCCCGCCACGGTGCACACCGAATCGCTCCCCGGCCTCGCGCGCAAACTTCAGTGCCAGGTGGTCGTCGTCGATGGACCCGACCGTGGACGCGGCGTTCCGCTCGAAGACCGTCCCGTCGTCGTGGGCACCGATCCCGCGTGCGATCTCGTGCTCACCGACGACCGCGCGTCGCGGCGTCACCTCACCGTGTTCATCGAAGACGGACGCTTCGTGGTCGAAGACCTCGGGAGCACCAACGGCACGCGCTACGAGGGCTCGGCGCTGACCCGTGCGCGGGTTCCCGCGGGCGCGACGCTCAAGGTCGGACGCACCTTTCTTCGCGTGCAGCCCGTGCCCCAGCGCGTGGAGCTCGCGCCGTCGCGGGCCCGTCGCTTCGGCGACATGGTGGGCGAGAGCCTCGCGATGCGAGAGGTCTTCGCGGTGCTCGAACTCGCCGCGCAGAGCGACGTGACGGTGCTCGTCGAGGGCGAGACCGGCACGGGCAAGGAGCTCGTCGCGCGGGCCCTCCACGACGGCGGCGCGCGTCGTCGCGGACCCTTCGTGGCGATCGACTGCGGCGCGCTCCCCGAGTCGTTGTTGGAGAGCGAGCTCTTCGGCCACGTGAAGGGCGCGTTCACCGGCGCGTCGTCGCAGCGCGCGGGGGCGTTTGCGCGGGCCCACGGCGGCACGATCTTTCTCGACGAGCTCGGGAGCATCTCGTCGGCGGTGCAGGCCCGTCTCCTCCGTGTGATCGAGGAGCGCCGCGTGCGCCCCGTGGGCTCGGACACCGACCGTCCCCTCGACGTGCGCGTGGTCGCAGCGTCCCGACACGACCTCTCGTCGCAGGTGGCCGCGGGGAGCTTTCGCCCCGACCTCTACTACCGCCTCTCGGTGCTGCGCGTGACGCTCCCTGCGCTGCGCGCGCGCCGCGAAGACCTCGCGCCCCTCGTGGCCGAACTGCTGCGCCGACGGGGCATCGAACCCGGTGACGTCGAGGGCCCGGGACTCGACCTGCTCCTGGGGCACGACTGGCCAGGCAACGTGCGCGAACTCCGCAACGTGATCGACCGTGCGGTGGCCCTCGCACCCCGCGCCACGGGCTTCGCCGACCTCGCGCATGGGCTCTCGGTGGGCGCGCACGGAGACGACGGCGCCTCGCTCGCCGTACGCACCGACCTCCCGTGGGCCGAGGCGCGGCAGCAGGTGATCGACGCCTTCGAGCGCACCTACCTCCGCGCCCTCATGGAGCGCTGCGAGCAGAACCTCTCGGCCGCGTCGCGGGTGTCGGGCGTCGACCGCAAGCACCTCCGCGCCCTCGTGCGACGCCACGGACTGCGCGAGTCCGATGATTGACACCGTCGCGCGCACTCTTCTACCGTCGCTGTATGGCTTCGCTCTCACGGCACAAAAACGTCGGTTCGCGCAGGGGTGCGTGAATGACGGGCCGTCGTGAGCGCCTCCGGCGCGAAGAAGACGACACGATCGTCCGCGAGGAGGTGATTTCGTCGCCCGATCCCATTCCGGTTCGGGAGGCGGCGCCGCGGAGAAAGCGCGACGACGACATCGCGCCGGGCACGCTCCTCGGCGGGCACTACCGTGTGGTGCGCAAGCTCGGGGCGGGGGCCATCGGGCACGTCTACGAGGCCATCAACACCTGGACGACGCGGCGTGTGGCGCTGAAGCTCCTGCGCGCCGAGCTGGTCGACGACCCCGACATCGCGAAGCGCTTTCTCATCGAGGCGCAGGCCGCGACGCGCGTGGCCCACCCCCACATCGTCGACATCCTCGACATGGGGAAGGACGAGGCCACGGGGCACCAGTACATCGTGCAGGAGTTCCTCGAAGGGAGGGACCTGCACGAGCACCTGAAGCAACGGGGCAGGCTCACGGTGTCGGAGTCGCAGCAGGTGCTCATTCCCGTGATGCAGGCCGTGGCCGCGGCGCACGACAAGGGCGTGCTGCACCGCGATCTGAAGCCCGAGAACGTCTTTCTCGTGCAGTCGCCCGACGGCCACATGGTGCCCAAGGTCATCGACTTCGGTCTGGCCCGCACCGACAGCACCGCGGGCAACCGCATGACCCGCACCGGCGCCGTGATCGGAACGCCCTTCTACATGTCCCCCGAGCAGGCGCGGGGCGAGTCGGGCCTCGACGCGCGCGCCGACGTGTGGGCTCTCGGGGTGATCTGGTACGAGGTGCTCAGCGGGGAGCTGCCCTTCGCGGGCGACAACCTCCACGCGGTGCTCCACGCGATCTTCATGAGCTCGCCGCAGCGCCTCGACGAGCGCGTGCCCGACGTGTCGCGCGAGCTCGCCGACGTGGTGCACCGCGCGTTCACGCGCGACCTCGCCGTGCGCTGGGCCACGGTGAACGCCTTTCTCGACGCGCTGCTCATGGTGCTGCCCGACGAGCCACCGCCGCCCTCCTTGCGCAACAGCCGACCGGGGCGAATCTCGGGTCCGGTGCCCCTCAGCGCGACCTTCTCGCCCATTCCCACGGTGGCGAACACGGCGCCGAACGAGCACAGCGTGTCGATCGTCACGCCGATGGTCGCGCAGACGCAGGTGGTGGTGTCCTCGCCCGACGACGCGCGCCGCATCCGCTCGCTCTACGCTGTGCTGGCGCTCGCGCTCTCGGCCCTCGTGGTCGTGTCGATCATCGCGATCTCGCTCATGAAGCGCGAGGAGGCGACGACCCCTGCGCTCGCGCCGCCGGCGGTGCGTCGCGTGGTCTTCGCGGCGCACGATGCGTCCCTCGATGCGACGGCCGCGACAACCTCCGATGCCGCTGCGGTGACCGATGACGCCTCGCACGACGCTGGCGCCCTCGCCGACGACGCGCCGGGCACCGCCGACGAGGCCGACGCGGGGGCGCCGACGGAGCGACGGCACGGACGCCATCGACGGCACGAGGTCACCGCCGACACGGCCGACGCGGGCACCTCGCGGCACCACCGACGCCATCACCGCTGAGCGCGGTTGTGTGTAGCCTCCCCGGCCGATCGCGCATCGCAGTGCGGTCACCCGACAGGCCGTTCACGAGGAGTCTCCCCACGATGTTCTACGAATCGATCGCGCAGTTCACGAAGCAGCTCGAAAACCTCGACCGCTGGCTCACGAAGGCCGAGGCCTACGCGCAGCAGAAGAGCTTCGACACCAGCGTGCTCGTGAGCGCGCGCCTCGCGCCGGATCAGTACCCCTTCGCGCGTCAGGTGCAGGCCGCGTGTGACGCCGCGAAGTTCGCCGCCGCGCGCCTCTCGGGCCGCGAGCCCCCGCGCCACGAAGACAACGAGAAGACCTTCGAAGAGCTCCACGCGCGCATCGCGTCGACGGTGGCCTTCCTCAAGACCTTCTCGCCCGCGGACTTCGAGGGCGCGGCGACGCGCGTGGTGGCGCTCCCGTGGATGCCTGGCAAGGGCGTGCGCGGCACGAACTACCTCGCCGAGCTCGCGGGCCCGAACTTCGCGTTCCACGTCACGACGGCGTACTCGATCCTGCGCCACAACGGCGTCGACCTCGGCAAGGCCGACTTCATCGGCTCGCTCCCGCTCGTCGACCTCTGATCACACGCCCGCGTCGCCGAGGAGCCGCTGCGACAGCATTCGCACGCGCACCCGCACGCGCACCCCGTCGCTCTCGGTGCCGAGCACCGTCCACCCCTCGTCGCCGTTCGTCACCGACAATCCCACGGCCTCGCTGACCTCGAAGCGCCAGCGCGTCGCGCGTCCGGTGCCCGGTGTCCACGGGTGTTCGGGCATGGCCTCCCTCAATGCCCGCTCGGCGGCATCATCGAAGGCGCGCATGCCCGACGCGTGGGCCACACGCACCGCGCGGATCGCGCCCGACGCGTCCTGCTCGATGTCGAGGTCGGTGCGAAGGCAGCGGTAGCGCATGTCGCTCGTGCGGGCCGCGCGGGTCATCGACGCGAAGGAGGTGCCGTGCGTGTGGTCGAAGTTGTCGGCCACGCCGCCTTCGCCGCCGGAGACGTTGCGCACCTGTCCCTCGCTGGTGATCTCCGGCGCGCGACGCACACCGGCACCGAGGCCGGGCACTTCGCGCACGGGGTTGAAGTGCTCCATCGCGCGTCGGGCCACGAAGCGATCGTGCACGCCCGCACCCGCAGGACGGTGGTCGCGCACGCTCCCCGCGAGGGCCTGCTGCGTGGGCCCTGCGGCGATCGCGCGGAGCTGCTCGGGCGAGGGAGGTTCTCCCGTGCGATTGCCGCCGAAGAGGTCGCGGTTGGGGCGCGGCGCGGCGGCGGGCTGGAGCCATCCCTCGGAGGCGCCCGTGACCGTGAGGTTTGAGGCCGCGCGAAAGAGGTCTGCGGCGCGCGGCGCGGGCGAGGGCGACGGCGTGGGCGCGGGCGTCTGCGCGGGTGCGGGCGAGGGAACGGCCACGGGCGCGGGCGCCTCGGAAGGGCCTGTCTCTTATACACATCTGACGCTGCCGACGACTCCTTACGTGTAGA
>CAMFHP010000083.1 GCA_945952225.1 uncultured Myxococcaceae bacterium | reverse complement strand
AACGACGTTGAGCAGCGGATGAAGACGGCCACGCGCGACGCGAGGGTCATGCAGCGTCTCGAAGTGCTTTGCGAGCACCGCGCCGACCTTCGGGGGACTGGAGCTCTCCATGAATCGCCCCTATCGCGATTGCCCGAGAACTCAAGCAGATTTGGTGCGCCCGCCCTGGTGCAAGGTGGCCGACAGGGTCGTGGAGGAGCGCGCGTTCGGCGCACGCCACGGCCTGAAGAAGTTCCCGGTGGTCGAGCATGGGCGCCACCTTCGTACCGGGAGCGCGCCGATGCAATCAGGTCGTGTGACGCTTCATGAGTGGCCACGACGCCGGGCGAGGTTTCCTGTGCCGTGTGGGGACGCTCGAACGTGCGCGCGTCGCGCGTGGAGCCCGCCCACGATCGCGGCGATGACCACGGTGTACAGTGCGCCCTGCTCGATGCCCGCGGCGTCGCGCTACGGCTCATGTCGACCGCTCGCCACCACCGCGCCGACACCCGCGTCGGTCGCGATGAGGAGCTCGCGCAACGAGCCCACGTCGGGGTGCCGTCCTACGTCGCCACGTCGAACGCATCGCACGCCCCGTGTCAGAAGCGCTCGCCGCGGAGGTGCTTCGCGTATCGTCACCGACCACGATGAACCCTTCACTCCCGCGTCGCGCGTTCGGCTCCACGGGTCTCACGGTCTCTGCGCTCGGCCTCGGCGCTGCGCAGATCGGACGCGCCGACCTCGGCGAGCGCGAGGCGGAAACGCTGCTCCATCGCGCCCTCGACCTCGGGGTGACGCTCCTCGACACCGCGCGGAGTTACGGCGCCTCGGAGGCTCGCATCGCGCGGTATCTCAAGCACCGCCGCGACGAGTTCGTGCTCTCGACCAAGGGCGGCTACGGCGTCGAGGGCGTGGCCGACTGGACGGCGTCCTGCATCACCGCAGGCGTCGACGCGGCGCTCTCACGGCTCGTGACCGATCGCATCGACGTGTTTCATCTGCACTCGTGTCCGAGGGAGGTGCTCGCGCGCGGTGAGGTGATCGAAGCGCTCGAAGGCGCCGTGCGCGCAGGCAAGGTGCGCGTCGCGGCCTACTCGGGCGAGAACGAGGCGCTCACGTGGGCCGTGCGCTCGGGGCGCTTCGCGTCCGTCGAGGCGTCGGTCAATCTCTGCGATCAGGCCTCACTCGATGGCGCCCTGCGCGAGGCGGCGTCGCGCGGTCTCGGGGTCATCGCGAAGCGTCCGCTCGCCAACGCGCCGTGGCGATTTGAAGCGCGTCCCGTGGGTGACTACGCCGAGGTCTACTGGGAGCGGCTGCGCGCGATGGCGCTCGATCCGTCGCCGCTCGCGTGGGACGAGCTCTCGCTGCGCTTCTCGGCCTTCGCGCCGGGCGTGAGCGCGTGCATCGTCGGCACCGCCAGCGTCGAACACCTCGAACGCGCCGTCGCGTGCGTCGCGCGGGGTCCGCTGCCCGACGAGGTGCGGTCGCGCGTGCGAGAGGGCTTCGCACGGCACGGCGCGCACTGGCGCGGAAAGACCTGACGCGGCCGCGGCCGTGGTGGGGAGCGTGGTGTGCGGGGACGCTCGACCTTCGTCTCGATGGGAGCCGCTCAGTCCGTCCGTTGCGCGTCGCGCCTGTCGTGGGGCGCAGCGCGCAGGCGGCGGCCGAGGCCGAAGACCTGGTCGCGCAGAAACGGGTTGAGAAAGCGCTGCCGCGGGTCGAGCTCACGTCGGAGGTCGAGAAAGACGCCGAGGTTGTCGCCATAGCCCGACGCGGCCTCGGCGGGGTTGAAGATCTCCTTGCCCCAGTGCGGGCGTCCGTCGAAGCGGCTGCGCATCACGAGGTCGAAGTCTTCACCGAAGAGGTGACGGTGCTCGTTGCCGTGAAACGACAGCACTTCGAGGTGACACGTCGCGCGTCCCGCCGAGGGGGCGATCAGCGCGCGGCTCGGTCCGCAGAAGCGCGCGTGCACGATGAGGCTCACCGGGCGCGCGCCCGCGTCGCCGTAGCGTCGGAGGCGGCCGTGGATCCAGCGCCAGGCCTCGGGGGCGCGCTCGATGGGGATGCCGAACTCGCTGCTGATGCAGCGCGGATAGGCCTGGTTGTAGTGCGCGAAGTCGGGGGCGCTCACCACTCGCACGCCCGTTCCGATGCGGTCGTAGACGGTCTGCGCGAGGGGGTCGAGGATCGGTCGCAGGTGCGCGAGGTAGGGGAAGAGCGGGCTCAGTCCCGCGATGAAGTGATCGCCCGCGGAGGGATGGCGTCGACCGGTCACGGGCGTCGCGGGGCGCGAGGTGCGGTTGCCCAGCTTGAACTTCGCGCGCCTCGACGGCGGCATCCAGAAGAGCTCGACGAAGTCGTTCTCCGCGAGCATCGACGGAATCAGCGCGGCCACGTCGTCGATGTCCGCCGGGGCGTGGACCTCCTGCACGTTGAACGCGGGCCGACACTGGAGCGTCACCGCGGTGACGACGCCGAGCGCGCCGAGGTTGCAGAGCAGCGCGCGGGCGAGGGGCGAGTCGACGTCGGTCACCGTGCGAACCGATCCGTCGGGCGTGACCAGTTCGAAGGACGTCACCGCGTCGCCGAAGGTCGCGGCGTCGAGTCCGGTGCCGTGCGAGCCCGTCGCGAGGAGGCCTCCCACGGAGAGTCCCATGAACATCGAGGGGCTGCGCACGCTCATGCCGTGGGCCGTGACGAAGTCGACGAGCTCGCGCACGGTGGCGCCCGCCTCGATGGTGACCTGCTGACGTTCGACGTCGACGCGTCGCACCGCGCGCAGCCGCGCCGTCGAGAGCAGCGTGCCTTCGACGGGCACGAGCGGACTCCACGCGTAGCCCGCGCCCACCACGCGCACGCGCTCCCCGCGACGCGATGCGCGCTCGACGCAGTCGACGACCTCGGAGGTGCTCGCGGGGGTGACGAGGTCGTGCGGCGAGGCCGTGACGTTGCCGAGCCAGTTGCGCCAGGTCTTCATCAGAGCGTCACTCCGTTGGCGAGCCGCGAGGGGAGCAGGTGCACGAAGGGAAGGAACCGCTGCGCGTTGCGCGCGACGATCACCTGCTCGACCTCGTCGAGATCGCGCCGCAGGTCGGCGAGCGGTGTCGCGAGTGCGGCGTGGCGCGTGATGGCCGCGCCCTCGTAGTCGCCGAGTCGACCGAAGCGAACGTGCGTCGCGTGGGCGCGTGCGAGCTGTCCCTTGTGCATCGCGGTGCCGCGCGCCGTGTCGAGGTCGACCACGGGCGAGGCGAGGGGATTGCGAAGCAGGTAGGCGGGGTTCGCGTCGGCGGCTTCGAGGTGCGCCGACAGCGCGTAGTGCGCCATCGCGTGAAAGGGACCGCCCCAGAAGAGAAGCTCGGCGAGCGTCGAGGCGAGCTCGTCGCGTCCCGACACGCGCGGGCCTTCGAAGACGCCGGGGAGGTTTCCCCGATCGGGCGCGCCGACCTCTTCGAAGAAGGCGTGAAGGTCGCGGTCGTGTGCGATGGACGCGTCGGTGGGATAGGCCCATTGCACCCATCGCGTGACCCATCGGGCGAGGGCGGCGCGCACGAGGCGGGCGTCGTCGCGGTAGGGATACTCCACGGGGTGCTCGTCGAGGCCGCGCGCGCGGAGGTCGGCTTCGAAGCGCATCTCGCGGAAGGTGCGTCCGACGCGGCGGGCGCGCGCGATGTCGTGGCACCACGAGGCCGTGCCGCCGAGGGTGGTGATGAGCACGCCGTCGGTCGACCGCACGCCCTGGCGCCAGGCCATGTGGTCGATGAAGACGTTGTAGCGAAGGTGCGGCAGGAGCAGGTCGCGCAGCGCGTGTCCGCGCGGGAGCCGTCGACGGAGCGCGAGCGCGAAGGGCGCGACGAGGTTGTGTCCGAGGGCGAGGTGCACGCACAGCTCGGCGACGTGGAGGTCGGCGACGGAGATCATCTGGCGTGCGGCCTCCCAGCGCGCGCCGTCGCGCGGGGTGACGAGCTCGGTGAGTCCGTCGGGGCGGTTCGAGGGACACTCGATCGCGAGGGGAATCACTTCGAACGCGGCGTCCATTTCGGGCGCGCGGCAGAAGAGAACGTTTCCACCGGACACGAAGCGTCCGCGCTGGAGCGAGGCCTCGGTGACCGACCGCAGCTCGTCGTAGGTCTGCACGAAGACGTCGCCCTGCGCGATGCGCTGCGCGAGCGTGGCGCCCGTGCCGAGCAGCGAGGCCATCTCCGCGTCGGAGAGGCGCAGCCGCGTTGGAAGGTCGTCGAGCGTGCGAGCCGCGCGCACGGTCATGGGGTTGATGCCCGCGAAGCGCTGCCACGCGAACTCCGCATCGCCCACGGTGGCCACCGCGCCGGGAATGGGCGGGATCACCCGTCGAAACGCGCCGTGGAGCGCACGCCCCGCGAGGCCTCCGCGCAGGCGTTCGGGGAGCGCCCCTGCGACGCGCTGATAGCCCGCCACGACGGCGCCGCGGAGCTGCCCCGCGACGACGCGCGAGACCCACGCGAGGTCGGGGAGCGCCTCCCGATCGAGCACGACCCGATCGGCGAACACGAAGGGAGCGAAGGAGTGGTCGTACGCGTAGGTCATGGCGTCGGGGGCTCTCCATGCGGTGGGGCGTGGGCCGTCACAGGGCGCGCAGCGGGCGTTGCTGCGCGAGACGCAGCCAGGCTCCCCCACCACGCCGTGAGGGGCGCCGCGCGCGTGCGGAAGACGTTGCGACGCGCCCTTCTCACCCGGGCGCGGAAGGGAACGGTACGCGGGGCGCGGTCGCTCGTGAAGGGCAGACGGCGCGAACTCCAGATTCACCGGGCGAGGCGCGCGTGGCTTCTTCTTCGGAGAGGGCGCGCACCGAGCCCTTGCCCCCACGGTGTCGTCGGTTTCCACCAACCGTGCTGCGCGTGATGAAGCGCGGTCAGCGCATCAGCGGTACGGGATCGGCCGCGTACTCCGAAGCGCCCGCCGCACCGAGGACGCCACCCCGGTTCGCCCCCCAGCACCACGCGAGCCCGTCGCGGCTGCGCGCGCAGACGTGGTTGTAGCCCGAGACCACGTCGACCACGTCGCGGAGCCCGGCGATCCATCGCGGGTGTGCGTATCCGCGCGCGACGGGCGATGCCTCGCCGAGCGAGCCCCAGCAGGCGACGGCGCCCTCGCGCACGACCGCACACGCGCGGTTCAATCCGATCGCGAGAGACACCACCGGGCCGAACGGGCGTCCGTCGTCGGTCGTGACCGGCACCGGGTGCTCGCGCGCGATCGACGTGCCGTCACCGACGGTGCCCTCGCGGTTCGGCCCCCAGCAGCGCAGCGCGCCCTCGCGCAGGGTGCACCAGCTCCCTCCCTCGATGACGGTTCGCAGACCGTAGCGCAGCGACGGTTCGAGGAAGGCGTGTTCGTGTCCGATCGCGAGGGCGTCGGCGCCGCGTGCGTCGTCGAGCGCGGTGGCCTCGCCGTGCTGTGCGCGCCAGCAGACGAAGGTGCGGTCGCGCGTGCCCGCGCAGGCGACGGTGCCGCGCGCGTCGAGCGTGGTCGCGCCCTCGACGGAGACCTCCACGTCGTGCGTGGTCTCGTCGGGCGGAAGGTGTCCCCAGCAGCGAACACGCCCGGATGCGAGGAGCGCGCAGGTGTCGAAGGTTCCCGCGACGATGCGGGTGACGGGGGGGAGGTCGCGACGGGCCGCGCGCGCGGGATCTTCGTCGGCAGACCAGCACCAGACCGAGGCGTCGCGGCGGAGCGTGCAGAGGTCGCGAAGCTCGCCGGTGTCGGACTCGGTCCATGTCATCTGCACGGTGTCGGGCGAGGGCAGCCCTTCGGGCGAGCACGCGAGGCGCAGTCCGCCCGGCGCGGCGGAGCACGTCGGGCCCCAGCAGTGGATGCCCTCGGGGCCCCAGATGCAGGTGTGGTAGGGCCCGGCGGCGATCCCGTCGGCGCGGAGGGGCCGCGGGCGTGGCGCAGGCGCGGTGACGGTCTGCGGCGGCGGCGCGCTCGCAGGGACGCCGAGCATCGCGCGCATGTCCTCCCCGGCCGACGCGCACCCGAGCGTCATGGCGAGGAGGAGCGCGACGCGATGCGCGGGAGCAACAACTCGGGCGGGAGGGGGCATCGTGGGCGGGGCCGTTGCGCGACGCGCCTATCACGCCGCGCAGAGGGGAAACAAGGCGATGGGCGCGGTGGGTCGTCGGGAGGTTGATGGGGAAACGCGTGACGTTCGGAGACGATCGCGGGGCCCTGCGGTCAATCCTCGTCGGTGACGCGGTGACGAACGGTACGCTCGATCGTGGTGATCGTCGGTGACGCGGTGACGATCGCGGCGGTCGACCATCACGGGGCGTCGGGAAGAGGCGCGCGCTGCGCCGCGGGGGGGGCGATGCGTGGTGTGTGGAGCCTCGGGTGCGTGGCGATGGGGTGGGTGCTCGCCGCGCGAGACGCCGAGGCCGTGCCACTGCTCACGGGCCTTGGCGGACCGTCGGGCTATGGCCTCCCGGCGCATTGCCTCTCGCCGAGCGACGACGGCTCGTACGCAGGCCCGGACGCTCCGCCCGACGCGCCCGCGGTCGCGGTGGATCTCACGCCCGTGTTTCCCGATGGCATCGGCTTCTTCGGGCGGGTGTTTCGCGCGGCGTACGTCAACACCAACGGGACGGTGAGCTTCCGCGCGCCCCTGGCCGCCGCCACGCCGATGCCCTTTCCGGTGCGGGATCAGCCGCTCCTCGCGCCGTGGTGGGCCGACGTCGACACCTCCGCGGGCGGAGCGCCGACGCGCAACGTGGTGTGCTTCCACATCGACGCGGAGCGCTTCGTGGTGACGTGGCACGACGTGGGCTACGGGCGCGGTCACGTCGATCGGGTCAACGACTTCCAGATGGTTCTGTCGCGCCCGAACGTGTGCCTCGCGGGGTCGACGGACTTCGTCGTGGAGTACCGCTACAACCGCTGCGCGTGGACCACGGGCGATGCCTCGGGCGGCGTCGGCGGCCTCGGCGGAACCCCTGCGCAGGTGGGCTTCGACGCGGGCGACGGGCGCTACTTCACCAACGTGCCGATGTCGCGCACGGGCTCCATCGCCGACGTGTGCCGTCTCGGCAACGTGCCCGCGGGCCCGCCGGGCCTCTGGCGCTTCGAAGTGCGTTCGGGCGAGCTCCGCGGCGTGTGCAGCGGCGTCGGCCTCGCCTGCACCCTTGCAGGCCGCACGGGGATCTGCGCGACGGGCCTCCTGCGTTGCGCGTCGGAGGCGGGCGTCTCGTGTGAGCGCCTCTTCGACGCGCGCGCCGAGCGATGCAATGGCCTCGACGATGACTGCGACGGCATCGCAGACGAGGGCGACGGGCTGTGCCCCCAGGACCAACGCTGCGTGGCGGGGCTGTGCGCGGCGGCGTGTGCCTCGGGGGCTCCGTGCGCGGCGGGCTTCGTGTGCTCGGGGGCGGGCGTGTGCGTGGAGGCCGCGTGTGACGGTCGCGTCTGCGACGCGGGCGAGCGCTGTGTCGGCGGCGCGTGCCTCGCGCCCTGCGATGGCGTGGTGTGCCCGGCGGGTGAGATCTGCCGCGCAGGGTGGTGCGTCGACGCGTGTGCCGATGTCCGTTGCCCCGCGGACCAGGTGTGCGACCGCGGTCCCGGCGCGTCCGTCGGCCAGTGTGTCGATGCGTGTCGTTGCACGGGCTGCGTGGAGGGGCGCGCGTGCGGCGCCGACGGACGGTGTGTCGACGCGGCGTGTGCGGCAGTGCGATGCGCCGCGGGGCAGGTGTGTGGACGGCCGCTGCGTCGACGGGTGCCAGGGCGTGCGGTGTCCGGCAGGGAGCGCGTGTGTTGCGGGCTCCTGCGTGGCGGTGATGGACGCGGGCCACGGACGCGATGTGGGCGACGTCGCGAGCGAAGCGGACGACGTGGCGAGCGACGCGGACGACGTCGCGAGCGAAGCGGATGGGGGCGCCGATGGTCCAGACGTGATCGACGGGGCGATTGCGCGACGGCCGTCTCCGTATCCCGGGTGGCGCGGGTGTTCGTGCGACGTGGCGGCGCGTGGTGCGCCGGAGGGCTGGCGCGTGATCGTTCTCGCGCTCGTGGTGTGCGTGCGGCGCGGTGCGGCGAGGATGCGGGCGTCGTCGCGGTCACGGTCCGGTCGAGTGGCGACCACAAGGTTGTTTGCGGAGGAGGAAGAAAGTTTCTCCTCACGCGCCGCGGTCACAACCGAACGAGGTCGATCTGTCGACCGCTCGCGGTGGTGAGGCGCTCGCGTTTCATCCGTTCGGGCAGCGGAGCCGCGCGACTGCGCTGGTCGAAGAGCACGAGCCAACCCTTCGCGAGGCCGAGGCGCGCGAGGTATCCGTCGAGCTGCTTCATCCCCTCGATGGCAGGGTCGGCGGATCGGTCGGTGTCGCGCCAGGTCTTGACCTCGATGGCGAGCCGCTCGCCGCGAAACTCCGCGCAGAGGTCGAGGCGCCTGGAGCCGATGGCGTACTCGCGGTCGATGCGTCCACCGCCGTTCACGACGCGCTGCAGAAAGGCCATGAGCACGAGGTGGGGCGCGGCTTCGTTGTAGGGGGACGACCCGAGCAGCGCCTCTCCGTGCCCGAGCCAGAACTCGACGAACACCTCGAGCAATCTGTCGGCATCGAGGCGTCCATGGGCGTCGAGCCACGACGGCGTGATCGCAGGGAGCGAGGCGCGCACCGTCACGGCGAGCTGACGGGCGATGATCTCGCGATAGATCGGGTTGGCGACCTCGATGCCTCCATCGGCGCGCTCGCACACGAGACCGAGATCGATCACGAAGCGAAGGTCGTCGGGCGCGATGGGCGCGAGCGTCTCTCCCTGAATCATCGGCTCGATCACCGAACGTACGCGCAGGTCGCGGAGGCGCTCGGCGAGCGAGTCGAGGTGCGTGTCCTGACGTTCGATGAGCAGGTCGCGCGCGCGGTCGACATGGGCCTCGGTGATGGCGGTCGCGCGATCGGTCGCGAGCTCTTCGGTGACGACGTAGGCGAGCGCGTTGACGAGCCACGGCTGGCCGCGCGTGAGTTCGAAGGCGCGGGCGATCGCGGCGCGCTCGAAGATCTGCCCGGTGTCGGCGACGTGCTGCGCGTAGAGCTCGCCGACTTCGGCGGCGGTGAACGAGCGCAGGGTGAGCGAGCGCACCTTGATGTTGAAGGGCGAGGCCGTGTGCAGCGCGTCGGATCCGCCAGAAGCGATCTTGTAGTCGCGCACGTCACGGAGGCCCACGAGCGCGATCGACCGCGGAAACGCCTCGGGCCGAAGCTCGAATCGCGAACGGAGCTGCCGCAGCACCGAGAGGAGCACCTGATCTCGCAGGGCGTCGATCTCGTCGAGAAAGAGCACGAGGGGACGGGGACACGCGCGGGCCCACGCCGAAAGCGCCGAGCCGATGCGCGCTCCTGGAGGCGCGTCAGGCCACGGCGGCGGCAGCAGCTCGGTCGGCAACCGCGCCTCGGCGCTCGAGCGCCATGACGCGAGGACCGCCAGCTCCGCTGCGCCGATGTCAGCGGGGAACGCGGCGCCGTCTTCCATGGAGAGGAGCGCGGCCGCGAAGCGTCCTTCGGCGGTGAGTGATCTGGCGAGGGCGAGGAGCGCGGTGGTCTTGCCCACCTGCCGAGGCGCATGCACGACGAAGTACGCCTGCTGGTCGACGAGACCGCGCACCGCGGGCAGGCGCTGCTCCGGCGGGAGCATGTAGTGGAACCCGGGCCTGCAAGGTCCGGCCGTGTTGAAGTGCCGCGTCATCGCGCGCGCAGCATACCCGCGGCCTCACGAGAACAGTGGGCGCATCGCCGGGTCGTCGGACCGCGCGTCTCGTCGCGTCTGCGATGCTCGCGTAGGGCCTTCGCTCAGGGCGTGGCGGCGGCCGCGTCGAGGAGCGCGCGGAGCCGCGGGGTGATCTGCGCGGGGCTCCCCGGCCCGTGGATGGAGCCTTCGATCTGGCGTCCGGTGCCGCGTCCGTCGGGCCCTGGAACTGCGAAGAGCGGGATCATCCGCGAGCGATAGCCCGCCTCCTCGATGCGCGCGCCGTCGTGGTCGAGGTCGAACTCCAGCAGGGCCATCGGCGGGAGCACCGCATCGAGCTCGCCGCGCTCCGCAGCCGCGTGAAAGTACCGGCACGGCTCGCACCACGTCGCGCCCACGTAGACGAGGGGGATGCGTCCTTCGCGGCGCGCGCGCTCGGCGAAGGTGCGCACGAGCGGAGTCATCGGTCCGTCACCCGCGTGGTCGAAGCGCACGCGCGGACCGGTGGGTGCAGCCGCGCGCGGCGGTGATGCGTCGGGCGTCGCGCGTCGCGGCGTGGTGGGCGCGCAGTCGGTGAGCGCGCACAGCAGCGGGATCGCACTCGCGAGCACACAGAGGGCAGGGAGGCGCGAAGGCGCGCGTCGGAGGGCCGTCATCGCGGCGGAGTGTAGAGGGTGTTGCGCCGCGACGGAGAGACTTCACACGGGCTCGTCGAGGGACCACGTCTGCGCCAGCGGCCACGCGCCGTGGAGCACCGACACGCCCTGCGCGTAGGTGTGATCCACCACGAGGCCCTCGCGCGCGGCGAGGAGCGCGGTGATCGCCTCGTCGCGGCGGTACGTGCTCTGGAGCACCAGGAGCTTCAGCGCGGGGCATCCGCGGAGCAGGGTCTTCACGCCCGTCGCGGTGATGCGCGGGGGACGCGTCGGGTCCGCGAGGCTCCAGTACTGCTCCAGGTTCGACCGCTCGTCGTCGCTGAACTCTTCGAAGGGGTAGTCGAGGAGCGAGCCCGTGCAGTCGGGCACCGTGTGGAGCGCTTCGAGCGACGGCGCGCTCGCGGCGAGCACCGTGAGGAACGTATCGCCCACGGGCGCGCTCATGCCCACGTCGAGCACGCGCAGCGCGGGGAGGGCGTAGCGGGTCTTCAATCGGTCGGCGCCGTGTGCGAGCGTGCTTCCGCGGAGGTCGAGGTGCGCGAGGCGCTTCGTGCGCTTGCCCAGCAGCGCGAGCACCCGCGCGAAGGAGGCCGTGTTGCCGTCGATCACGCCGGGCGTGCGCTCGGTGTAGTCACCCGCAGGCACCGCGAGCGAGGCGTCGAAGACCGACAGGTCGCGCGCGAGGGGCGAGGCGAGGAGCGCTTCGAGGATTCCCTCTTCCCAGTGGTAGACGCGCTCGTGGGGAAGGGTCGCGTGAAAGGTCGCGTCGGGCTCGCGCGCGTTGGCCTCTTCGATCGCGCGGCGGACCTCGGTGCGCCACGAGAGCACCAGCGCGTCGAGCGCGGGCGTCTTCGCAGGGAGCGCGCGGAGCCACGTGCGCAGCGCCTCGCGTCGCGGGTTCTGCGCGGCGTTGTCTCCGATCGCGGCCGACACGGGCAGCCCCGAGACCAGCGCCAGCGCGGCCACGGGGAGCGCGCCCGCGACGAGCTTGTTGATCCACAACCAGGGCGCCATGCGCAGCGGCGCGGGCCACGACGACACCTGCGATTGCACCGCGGCGATGGCCTCCGTCGCGTCGCCGTGCTGCCGATGGATCGCCTCGACGTGGGCGCAGAGGTGCATCCACGCGGTGCGCGTCTGCGGGCCCGCGGCGAGGGCCGTGAGCTGTGCCGTGAGCGCCTCGCGGGTGCCTGTCGGCAACGTGCGCGGAACGATCGGCGGTGGCGCCGGAGGAGGCGTCCACGGGGCGGCGGCCTGCTTCGTCTTCTTGCTCATCGTGTGCTCCCTCGGCGGCGCACTCCGCGTACCGCAGCGGTGATCGGCAGCACAAGGGGCGCATGGACCGCAACGGCGCGCGTTGACCGTGGCGACGCGCACCACGCGAGGAGATTCGCGGCACCCGCGCGCGTTCGTGATCGCGTGAATGTGCGTGATCGCGCGGAGGGCACGGGCGCTGCACTGCGCGGCGGCGTCGGGTGTCGGGCGCCGTGGCGATGGAGCTGCGTGGGCCGCGCAGCGACACCCGCGAGGGAGCGACGATGAACGCAGTGGTGACGGCGAGGCCGCCCGGCATGGGCGCGATCGTGTGCAGGGTGGGCGTGGCGTTCCGCGTGTGGGCGCCGAACGCGCAGGCCGTGTCGGTGGTGGGGAGCTTCAACGGGTGGAACCCCGAGGCCGATCCCATGGAGCCCGAGGCCGACGGACACTGGTTCGCGCACGTGGCGGAGGCCTCCGTGGGCGATGAATACCGGTTCAGTCTCGACACGGAGGCGGGGCGTCTGTCGCGCATCGATCCGTGGGTGCGCGCGGTCACCTCGTCGATCGGCAACGGACTCATCGAAGACCCCGAGGCCTTCGAGTGGGGCGACGATCAGCCCGTGCGTCCGCCGGTGAACCGCATGGTGATCTATGAGCTCCACGTGGGCTCGTACGGCGCGGTGCTACCCGGTCGCGTGGGCACCTTCGACGACGCGATCGAGCGCCTCGATCACCTCGTGCAGCTCGGCGTGAACGCGGTGGAACTCATGCCCGTCGCCGAGTTCGCGGGCGACCGCTCGTGGGGCTACAACCCCGCGCATCCCTTCGCGGTAGAGCAGGCGTATGGAGGCTCCGACGGGCTCCGTCGCTTCGTGCGGGCGGCGCACGCGCGGGGCCTCTCGGTGATCCTCGACGTGGTCTACAACCACTTCGGCCCGACGGACCTCGACCTCTGGCGCTTCGACGGCTGGAGCGAGCACGGCGGCGGCGGGATCTACTTCTACAACGACGACCGTCGCACGACGCCGTGGGGCGACACGCGACCCGACTACGGGCGTCCCGAGGTGCGCGCGTACATCCTCGCGAACCTCGCGTCGCGGGTGCGCGACTTTCACCTCGACGGCGTGCGCGTCGACATGACGCCGTACATGTACACCCGCGATGGCGCCCCGGATTCGCCCGCGATTCACGAGGGATGGTCGCTGCTCCAGGCGCTCCGGAGCACGCTCGACGAGGTCGACCCCGAGGTGCTGCTCATCGCCGAAGACCTGCAGAACAACGCCGCCATCACGGCGCCCCTCGACGCGGGCGGCGCGGGCTTCGACGCCCAGTGGGACGCGCGCTTCGTCCACCCCGTGCGCGCCGCGCTCATCACGCCGAGCGACGAGGCCCGCGACCTGCGCGCGGTGATCGACGCGCTCGAAGCCCGCGACCACGACAACCCCTTCGCGCGGGTGATCTACACCGAGTCGCACGACGCCGTGGCCAACGGGAGCGCGCGCGTGCCCGAGGAGATCCACCCCGGCGCCGCGGACAGCCGCGAGTCGCAGAAGCGCGCGACGCTGGGGGCCGCGCTGGTGCTCACCGCGCCGGGCATTCCGATGTTGTTCCAGGGGCAGGCGCTGCTCGCCGATCGGTACTTTCGCGACGACGTTCCGCTCGACTGGCGCCGGGCGGAGGTCTTCGGCGGAATCGTTGCGCTCTTTCGCGACCTCATCGCGCTGCGCCTCGACCTCGCGGGCGATTGCGCGGGGCTCGTGGGGCCGCACATCGAGGTGTTCCACGTCGACGAGGCGAACAAGACCGTGGCGTATCGGCGGTGGTTCCACGGAGGCCCCGGCGACGAGGTGATCGTGGTGGCGAACCTCTCGGGCCGCGCCTTCGACGACTACGTGCTCCGGGCCCCCACGCAGGGCGTCTGGCGTCTGCGCTTCAACTCCGACTGGCGCGGCTACAGCGAGGTGTTCGATGGCACCGAGTCGGTCAGCGCGAGCACCGACGACGCGGGCGAACTGCACGTAGGACTCGGCGCATGGTCGGCGCTGATCTACTCGCTCGACGAGGCGCGCTGACGGCGGTGGGGAGGTGCGCGGCTCAGCGGCGCGCGCGGAGGGCGCGGGGGCCGTGCACGGCGGTGGGAAAGGCCTCGCGGTGGCTTCCGCGCGGGTTCGACGCGTCGACGTCGAGGGCGAATTCCTTCTCGCCCGAGGTCTCGATCCAGGGGCCGCCGTCTTCTTCGGCGCTCACGGCGTCGAGGGTGTCGGGCAGCGTCTCTTCGCCCGCGAGCGCGTTCGCGATGTAGTGCTCGCCGAGCAGCTCGGCCTCGTCGAGCGCCGTTCCCCGATGGACGGACTTCGCGTCGAGAAAGCCCATCTCCTGCCCGCGTTTGTGACGCCGGATGATCATTGGCTCCACCGCCTCTCTTCCCGCCATCGTAGGCGCGTGGCGCGTCGGTCGGAACCCCCCAAATCCGCCGCGCGCGGATCGCGCATCGCCGACCCGATGGGGTGCGGTATGAAGCGCGCGAGGAGAGTCTCCACCCCGATGACCGCGCGCTTCGATGCCGAGTACTACCGACGTTTCTACGAGCAGCGTCCGGTGCACACCGCGGGCTCCGTCGCGCACCTCGCGACCGCGGTGGTGCACATGGCCGCGTGGTGGGGCGTGCGCATCACCTCGGTGCTCGACGTGGGCGCCGGACCGGGCCTGTGGCGCGACTGGTTTCGCAAGCACCACCCCGAGGTGAAGTACGTCTCGACCGACGTGAGCGCGTACGCGTGCGAGCGCTACGGCCACGAGCAGCGCGACATCGCCGCGTGGGCGCCGCGGAGCCCGTCGGACCTCGTGGTGTGCCAGGGCGTGCTCCAGTACCTCGACGACGCGCAGGCCGCGGCGGCGATCGAGAACCTCGGGCGCGCGACGCGCTCGCTGCTGTACCTCGAAGTGCCCACACAACACGACCGCACGCACGTGATCGACCCGGCCTCCACCGACCTGGAGTGCCACTGGCGCACGGGCGCGTGGTACCGCCAGCGCCTCACGCGCCACTTCGTGCAGGCGGGCGCGGGGCTCTGGGCGCGGCACGAGGGCGGCGTGGCGTTCTACGAGCTCGAACGCGGTCGGTGAACGAGACCCGCGCGTCGCATCACCGGGCGAGGGCGTTCGGCGCGTTCTCCTCGCACGCGACGCTCAACGGCCGCGGTGCAGGATCGTCGCCGACTCGACGCGGATCCAGTCGGGCGTGTACCCCAGCGCGACGATGCCCAGCAGCGGCCGCGTGGGATCCGCGAGCTCGCGAAAGCGCACGCCTGCGACCGACGCCGGGCAACGGCCCCAGGTGATCTTGGGTGCGCGGGGCCGCGGCTCCCGGGTCGGGGGCCAGTCTTCGCGTCGGGCGGGCACGCGACGATCGTCGGCGCACCACTGCTGCCACGCGAGATGCACCTCGAGGAGCGACTGCGCCACGAAGGTACGGCTCGCGGGCACGGTGGTGCCGCGCGCGAACTCCGTGACGAAGGCGCTGCGGCGCGCGAGCTCCTTCTCGGTGCGCTCGACGAGGTCGGCGAGATAGGGCGGGATCACCGCCGCGTGCCCTTCGGCGTACCAGTCGCGTTGTGTGGGGAACGCGCTCCAGCGGACCTTCGCGGGACACGGCATTCCCCAGGGCGCGAGGAGGCTGATGGCCTCTCGCATCAGCGCTTCGGCGGTGACCATTCCTGCGACGTCGCTCGCGAGGCGCAGGGCGAGCTCCAACGTGAGGGGCGCGTCGGTGATCACCAGCGCTTCGCTGCGTGCGGGCAGGTCGAAAAACTCGCGCTCCACGCTGTCGACCCACGTCGGCGGAAGGATGCCGCGCGCGGCGAGGCGCTCCCACAGCTCGCGGGGTGACTCACACGCATCGCGCGTGGCCTTCTTGCGCCACGCCCACGGCGCTCGCTCCTGCGGGGCCCAGCGCACGGTGCGATCGGAGGCGAACCAGCGCCACACGCCGCCTCCCTCGGTGGCGCGGAGTGTGTGGGGCTCGACGCCGAGAAACGCGGCGTACACCTCGCGCGCGCTGCGGTTCGCAGGGTGCTCCACGCGGAGCCCGAGGAGGTACGCGTCGTGCGGCGTCTGGAGCGACCACGACGCGTTCGCCTCGCCACCGGTCCCGGTCGACGATGATGGCGGAGGGAGGACGTTCACGCGCAGGTCGTACCGTTGCGATGGGCCTGTGAACAAGTGCCAGAGCGTGTCTCAGGCGCGCGCGACGGCGCCGACTTCGGTGACGGTGACCGCGTCGTCGCCGAAGGTGACGTCGAAGACCGGGAGCCCCGGCGCGAGGGCCGAGAGCGTCGCGGTGAGCTGCTGGTCGCCGAGGCGCTCGACCTCGGCGAGCAGCGCGGCCTCCGAGCCCTTCGGCAGCGGAACGAGGTCGCGCTGGCGCGTGAGGAACCGCACCATCTGCTCGCGGAGGAAGCCGCTCACCTGCGGGTGGCAGAGGAACATCTGCGAGCCCGCGGCCGTCGGGGAGATGAGCGGAACGTTCGAGAACGCGTCCGCGCCGTCTTCGAGAAACACCCGCACCACGGCGCCCTCGGCGTGGCCACCGGGGAGCACGGCGATCTCGTTCTCCTCGACGCCCTGCCAGCGGAGCGAGAGGAACTGTCGGTACATCGAGCGCACGATCTCGGGCCGCACGCCGTAGGCCTCGCTGCGTTGGAGCGACAGTCGAAGGTGTCCGCAGCCCATGTGCTCGGGCACCACGAGGTGCTCCAGGATGATGTCGCGCAGGGCCTCGGGCGGCGACTGGAGGAAGCGTCGCCACTCCAGCGGTTCGAACACATGGGCGAGCGCGTCGTCGAGCCTGCGGTCGTCGCGCATCGAGCGGATGAACGCGTTGGAGGCGTGCACGTCGGTGTGGAGATAGAAGCGCCCGAAGGCGTCGATGCGCCGCAGGAGCAGGGCGTGGAGCGTGGCGTCGTCGAGGGTGACACCCGCCACCCGTTCGAGCGCGGCGAGGGCGAGGGCGAACTCCCCTGCATCGCCGCCGGGCGTTCCGAGGATGCCCGCGTCGTCGCGGCCATCGACGCACGAGAGACGGCCCGTCACGAGCATCGAGGCGAGCTTGATCCACCGCAGCGAGCAGGGATCACCGACGTGCTCGACGATGTCGTCGCGCGTGAGCGTGCGCTTGCGGGGAACCCACACCGGATCGACCTCCACGAGCTCGCCGCGACGCGCGAGAATGTCGGGCTCGCGTGAGGTCGAGAAGCCCACCTGACGCCACGCCACCACGCCGCCCATGAGCGACGCGACGAAGGAATGGCCGCGCGCTTCGAGGGCCCTCGCGAGCTCGCCCGCCCGCTCGCCGCCGCGAGACACGAGCACGACGGGCGTCTCCGGCGAGAGCGCGTCGAGGCGCGGGAGGGCCTCTTCCAGGGGCACCCACACGGAGCCGGGGATGTACCCGAGGGGGCCGGTGATCTCCTCGGGCGTGCGCACGTCGACGAGGTGCGCGAAGCGTCCGAGGCGCGACACGTAGTCGGGCGAGTGCATGGGAACACCGCTCGGCGAACGGATCTCCGCGGCCACCCAGTTCACGCGAAACATCCGCAGCGCCTGCGGCACGCTGCCGATCGCGGGGATGCGAGATTCGGCGGAGGGGATCGTGGGGCTCATCGCGCGCACGCTACCGCAGGGCAGCGCGTCGCGCGTCGGCGTGCGGACGGCCTCCGAGGCGTCACCACGCGGATTCTGTTCTCGTGGTCCGTCGTGTGCTGACGGGCCGCCGATGCGCCGAAGCCACCTCCTCGCGACGATCGTTCTGCTGGCCTGCATCGAAGACCCTCCGAGGCGTTCGCGCATGCCCGACGCCGTCGATCACCGCGTGCGCGTCACGTCACCGAACGGCGTGGTGTCACCAGCGCCCGACGCGCCGCCCGACACCTCGCCCGATGAGTCCTGCGTGCCGGTCACCGACTGTCACGTCGTCGCGCAGCACCGGCTCGGTTCGCTCTTCGCGCGGGCGCATGGCTTCTACCGCTCGCGCGCCGGACTCGTCGCGAGTCGACACCCGGACTGGCGTGCGCATGGGCGACCCGAAGAGACCCTCTTCGTCGAAGTGACCGAGCCGTGCGCGGTGTGGACGAACTTCTACATCGTCTCCGGGGGCGAGGTGTGGCTGCCCTTTCCGCAGTCGTGCGGGCCCTCCACCTGCGCGGACTCCACGGGCTTCTACTTCGGGCTCATCGAGTCGGCGCATGCGCGCGCGTTTCGTCCGCTGGGACACGGCTTCTTCGACGATGGCACCCAGGTCTTCCACCAGGACGAGCCGCTCCGCGACGACCCGCCCGTCGATCGCGCGACCTTTCACGTGTGCGTGATTCCACCCGACGACGCGTCGGGCGCGCGGTTCCACCCCGTGGCCGAAGACGCGCACGGGGTCTTCGAATGGGGCGACTGCGGCTCGCTGATCCGCGTGCGGCGCTAGCGAACGTGGCCCTCGCGCCACATCTCGGCGCGGGTTCGCAGACACGCGCGGTCGTCTCGCGGCGAGCGCGTCGCCCGTTCCCCACCTGAAGGGATCGACGCCCCTCGACGACGGCCTCGCCAACGCCCGCAGGGCCGACACGAAGGGCTTCCCGCTCACGGTCACGCCCACGCTGCTCCGCGGGCTGCACCTCGGCGCCCGCGCGCGTGCGCAGCCCGCCACACCCCGATCACAGCGACCGCGCGTCGGTGATCCAACACGGATGTGCGGTGATCCAACTGCCCCCACGGGTGACCCAACACGCCGACGGCGTGCGCCAGGACGCCGATGTCGTGATCCAACAGGCCATGCGGCGGATCCAACGGGCCGCGCGCGCGACCCAACCGGGGGGGGAACGCGATCCAGGGGGCCCACGGCGCGACCCAACTGGGGGGGCGCGCGACCCAACCAACAGGAGGCGCGGTGCCCTCACGTCGGGCAGCGTCAACCGCCCTCGCTGCGCGCCTCGACGACGCGGTCGATGACCCGTCGGTAGAAGCGGACCATGTACGCGAGGTAGCCCCCGAGGCCGAGCGCCTGGAGCGCGCCGAACGCGACGTGCCATCCGCCCGTGAGAAACACGTCGGGCTTCGCGAAGAGCAGCGCCGTCATCGCGCCCCACACCACGACGAGCGCGGGCATCCAGAGACGGATGTTGAGCTCGTGCTCTTGTTCGAGCGCATCGACGAGCGCGGCGCCGACGGGGCCTGCGAGGTCTCGTCGACGGGCCTGGTAGATGCGTCGCTCGCGCACGAAGGTTCCCCAGAACGCGAGCAGCATGACGGTGCCGATGGGGTACCAGCGCTCGGGGCGTCCGGCCTGTGAGAAGAGGGCAGCCTCCAGGAGCGCAGCCACGAAGTAGAGGAAGTTGTGTCCGAGGTCGAGGGGCCAGCGGATCACGGTGAACGCGTGGAGGACGGCGCGCGCCCACAGGCTGCACGCGAGGAGAAAGCCCGCGAGCACATAGGGAGTCGGCGCGAGCCTCCCCTCCACGAAGACCGACCGCGCGCCCTCGACGAGGAACGACAGCGCCATGCCCTGCACGATGCTGATGACCGTGAGCTCGAAGCCCACGACGACGCCATCGAGCTCGTGGAGCGTGCGGGCGCGCGGCGAATCACGAGGCGGAGGGGCGTCGCTCACAAGGTCGTCGGTAGCATCGCAGCGGCGCGCCGGTCCATGCTGCGATCACTCCGCGCGGCTCGCCTGGCGCTTCGGGTGGAGGGCCGTGGTCGCCGCGGATGGCCGTCTCGATGCGCTATCGCGTACCGCGCGCCGCGAGCATCGCTTCCAGCTCCGCGACCTTCGCGCGCATCGCATCGCGTTCGGCCTCGGCGGTGCGGGCCTCCTCGGCCTCCGTGGGCCAGCGTTTCGTGCCCTGCGCGTCGTCGCTCACCCGGAGCCGCATCCCGTTGTCGGTCACCACCACCCACGCGTCGAGCGCTTCGCTCCGTGCCGGACCGTCGCCTGCGTACACGCGACGAAACTCGCCGCGGCCTCCGCGTGACCACACCTGCAGGGGCCACGGACCTCCGTCGTCGCGCGGACCGAGACGCTGCGGATCGAACACCCACAGCTCGCCGATCCCCGCGGCGCCGCATCGACGGGGGCTGAGCTCGTAGTCCTTGCGCGGCATCTCGGCGCTCACCACCTCGATCGCGACGAGGGGCGGGGCGTTGCCGTCCTCCCACGTGCGCAGGCTTCGCAGCTTCGACTCGGGCGTCGCGGGCGGCGGAATCAACAGGCACACGTCGGGGTCGACGCCGATGCGGGGATGGTCCTCGTCCCAGCGCACCGCGAGGTTGCGTCGCACCATCGCCGCACGCCCGACGCGCTTCGCCCACGCGCGCAGCGACGACGCGAGCACGTCGCACACGGCGTCTTGCAGTGCGCTCTCGGGCGTCTTCTTGTCCGACAGCACCCACGACGGGTGCGACCACGGGACTTCGAACACGATCTCCACGCGCTTCGGGGCTGCGGTCATCGGGCGACGCTCCTTTCGAGCCGCGACGCTACCATGCGAGACCCGCGCGCCCGCCCGTCGCGCCGTCACGGGTCGCGCCTCCGTCGTGCGCACCAGGCGCGGTAGCGTTGAAGCTCTCCGCGGCGTCCTTCGGGGCTCGCGCAGAGCACCGCGCGGGCCTCGGGCACATCGAGCAGCGCGTCGAGCGTGAGCGGCGTCGGATGCATCGCGCGGAGCGACAACAGCAGGCGCACGCGGGCCGTCACCGCGCGGGGCCGGGCGCCGTCGCCGAAGGTGGCCAGCCACGCGCGAAGGGTCTCCGCGTCGTCGGCGGAGAGCGTCGCGAGCGCATCGTCGGCGCCCACGGTCACACCCCCGCGGGGGCGCGGTAGCCCAGCGCTTCGGCGAGGTGGTGCACGGCCACGCGCTCGCTGCCTTCGAGGTCGGCCACGGTGCGCGCGACCTTCAACACCCGGTGCACGGCGCGGGCGCTGAGGCTCAGGCGTTCGGCGGCGCTGGAGAGCAGCCGTTGCCCCGTGGCGTCGAGCTCGACGGCTTCGCGGAGCGCGCGCACCGAGAGCCGCGCGTTCGTGTCTCCGGTGCGATCGAGCTGCGTCTGGCGGGCGCGGGCCACGCGGTCGCGCACCTCGGCGCTCGTGGGTCCCGTGGCGGGCGCGTCGAGGTCGACGACGTTCGACGGCGGCAGCGCGACGTACAGGTCGATGCGGTCGAGGAGCGGGCCCGACACCCGCGCGCGGTAACGGCGCACGCGCTCCTCGGGGCACTGGCAGCGGTCGCTCGCGTCGCCGTGCCAGCCGCACGGGCAGGGGTTCATCGCGGCCACGAGGGTGAAGCGCGCGGGATAGCTCGCGCGGTTGCGGGCGCGCACGATCGTGACGTGTCCCTCTTCGAGGGGCTCGCGCAGGGCTTCGAGGCTCTCGCGCGGATACTCGGGGAGCTCGTCGAGAAAGAGCACGCCGTGGTGCGCGAGGGCGATCTCGCCGGGCCGCGGAGGATCGCCGCCGCCCACGAGTCCGACGGCGCTCGCGGTGTGGTGCGGCGCGCGGTAGGGGCGCTCGCGCACGAGGGCCGTGCCGTTGCGGAGCATGCCCGCGACGGAGTGCACGGCGGTGACCTCCATGGCCTCGCGGAGCGTGAGCGGCGGGAGGAGCGACGGGAGCGCGCGAGAGAGCAGCGTCTTCCCCGCGCCGGGTGGGCCCACGAGGATGACGTTGTGTCCGCCCGCGGCGGCGATCTCGAAGGCGCGCTTGGCCTGCTCCTGCCCGCGGATGTCGCGGAGGTCGAGGGCGCTGCGGTCGTCGCGTTCGCGCTCGGTCTCGCGCTCGACGGTGATGGGCGTGCGGGCCATGACGGGGAGCGCGTCGCGTCCCGCGAGGAACTCGCACACCGCGCGGAGCCCCTCGGCGTGGCGCACCTCGATGCCGTCGACCACGGCGGCCTCGGCGGCGTTCTCGCTCGCCACGATCACCCCGCGCAGCCCACGCTCGCGGGCGGCCACACACTGCGGGAGCACGCCGCGCACACCGCGGAGCGATCCCGTGAGCGAGAGCTCGCCGAGGAGGAGCCACTCGTCGAGGCGATCGGTGGGGCACTCCCCGGCGGCCGCGAGGGTGGCGATGGCGATGGCGAGGTCGAAGCCCGTGCCCGCCTTGCGGAGGTCTGCCGGGGCGAGGTTCACGGTCACGCGGCGCAGGGGAAAGGGATATCCCTGCTGCTCCAACGCGGCGCGGACGCGTGTTCGAGACTCGCGGACCGAGGCCTCGGCGAGGCCCACAAGGTCGAAGGTGGGGAGTCCCCGCGCGATGTCGACTTCGACGTGAACGGGGTGGGCTTCGAGCCCGACGAGCGTGCTGGCGTGGGTCGTGGCGAGCATAGGGGGATGCGGTGTCTCCTGTGAGCGCCTCGCCAACTCACGGGCCGTGCCGCGCGCTGAAATGCCTATCAAGAAGGTATTTCGCGCGACGGGGGTGGCAGGCCCGAGGGGTGGCGGGGGGTGGCAGGGGGGTGGCGGCGGGGTGGCGGACCGCCACCGTGCGCGAGGGCGCGGAGGCGGGCGAAGGGACGCGGCGCGAAGGTGCGTTGCGCGCGCGCTCTGGCGTAGAGTCCGCGCACCGTGACGATGCCGCACACCGACACCCTGGCCACTTCGGAGTCGACGGAGTCGACCGCTGCCCCGCCGCGCAGGGGCCTCGCCGCGGGCACGCTCGTGGGCGACCGCTACGAGATCGTGCGGCTGCTCGGCGAGGGTGGCATGGGCGCGGTGTACGAGGCCCGGCACAAGATCCTCGGGCGCAGCGTGGCCATCAAGGTGCTCAAGCCCGAGATCGCCCACAACGAGCAGCTCGTGGCGCGCTTTCTTCAAGAGGCCAAGGCCGCCGCGGAGCTGCGGCACAAGAACATCGTCGAGCTCACGGACTACGGCGTCGACGGCGACCGCCCGTACATGGTGATGGAGCTGCTCGCGGGCGAAGACCTCGCGCACAAGCTCCGTCGCGACGGGCGGATGCCGGTGCCGCAGCTCGTGGCGATTCTCGACCCGGTGCTGCGCGCGCTGGCGACGGCGCACGAGCGGGGGGTGATCCACCGCGACATCAAGCCCGAGAACATCTTTCTGGTGCGCGACGACGAGGGCGAGTCGACGCCCAAGATCGTCGACTTCGGCATCGCGAAGCGCCAGGAAGAGAGCGTCCAGCTCACGAGCGCGAACATGGCCCTCGGCACGCCCGCGTACATGGCGCCCGAGCAGATCATGTCGTCGCGCACGGTCACCGGCGCCGCGGATCAGTACGCCGTCGGCGTGACCATGTTCGAAGCGCTCACGGGGCGAAACCCCTTCTCCGCCGACACGCTCAACGCGTTCATCGTCGCGAAGGCCACGCAGGAGCCCGAGTCGCTCGCGCAGATCCGCCCCGACCTCGACCCGGCGTTCGTGGCCGTGGTGCACCGCACGCTCGCGCGCAAACCCGAGGACCGCTTCCCCACGATCACCGCGCTGCGCGAGGCGCTGGCGCCGTTTCGTGATCCGTCGCGCGCGACCACCGGCGCGCAGCCCGCGGTGACCGTGAGCGCGACGCCGTCGGCGGTGGCGAGCGTTCCGTCGCAGGTGACGCCCGCGCCCGCGCAGCTCACGGTGCCGGTGCAGACGCCCGCCTCGAACGGACCGAAGTTCGCGGCGATCGGTGTGGTCGCATTCCTCGCCGTCGGTGGCCTCGGATGGGCCGCATTCGGACGCTCGTCACCCGCACCGCAGACGCCCGTCGCGCAGACGCCGGTGGCCGCGCCGACGCCGCCCGCGGTCAACGCGGGCGAGGTGCTGTTCAGCATCGAGGTCGAGCCCCGCAGCGCCACGATCCGCCTCGACGGCGAGGTGATCGGCAACGGACGCGCCGAGGTCGTGCGCCCGAAGGACGGTCGCCGTCACCCGCTGGTGCTCGAAGCGCCGGGCTTCGTGACCGTCAACGAGGTCCTGTCGGCGGACAGCGACGTGCGCATCCAGCGCGCGCTGATGGCCTCGCAGGGCGCGCCGACGCCCGCGCCCGTGGCACCTCCCACCGCGCCCTCGAACGGCCGCCACGGGAGCCACAACGCGTCCCCCACGGTGGTGCCGCCCATGGTGCCCGCGCAGCCCACGGTGGCCGCGCCGACGCCCGCGCCCACGCCCACACCGCCCGCGCCGACGCGCGATCCCGCACCGTCGCAGCCCGATCCGCCGCGGCCGCGCACGCACGACCCGGCGCACCCCGTCGTCGACGAGAACAACCCGTTCAACTGACGGAGTGCGTGAGGGTCAGGGGCAGTCGGGGTTCACGACGCCGGGCGAGCCGTAGTCGCGACCGCTGACCCACTGCGTGGGCGCGTTACACCACGCGGCGGCGCTGTCGTTGGCCGTCGCGGTGAGCATGGCGGGGCGGAGGCTCTTGGCGCGTCCCATGGTCATGGGCCACGGGGCGGCGCCGAGGTAGGCCACGCGGTCGATCTCGGTGGTCGAGGTGCCGAGGTCGAGCACCACGGTGTCGCCGCCCGCGGAGTTGCTGAAGGTCAGCGTGTTCGTCGCGAGGCCGGTGCCGTAGGTGTAGAGCGGGGTGACGTTCCCGTTCATGGTCGTGTCGCCGTTGCGCGTGAGCACGCCGTACGCGCGGGGCGCGAGCACCACGGGCGCCGCGGCGGTGATCGTGGCGTACTGCGCGCGACTGTTGCCGATGCGCATGCCGCGCAGGTCGAGGGGCGTCGCGCCGGGGTTGTAGACCTCGACCCACTCGCCGACCTCATCACCGACGAACACAGGGTCGTTCATGATCTCGGTGATCACGAGCGATCCCGCGAGCGTGCCCGCCACGCAGGCGCCGCCGGTGCAGCTCTCGCCGGGGCGGCAGTAGCCTCCCGCGTTCGTGGCGGAGCACGGACAGGTCGCGGGCGCGCCGGTGCACACGGGCGGTCCCAGGTCGACGGGCGCGTCGGTGACGTCGGGCACATCGGCGGCATCGCGCACGTCGGCAGCGTCACTCGCGTCGAGCACATCGGACGCATCCGTCGCGTCGCTCGCATCGAGCACATCGGACGCATCGGTCGCGTCGCTCGCGTCGAACACATCGGACGCATCGGTCACGTCGCTCGCGTCGGACGCATCGCGCACGTCGGCGGCGTCGCTCGCGTCGAGCACGTCGGACACGTCGGTGACGTCGCTCGCGTCCACGACGTCGAGCGCATCGGGAACGTCGGCCACGTCGGGCGTCGCGCGGTCCGCGGGTGCGTCGGCGCCGCGGTCGGTCATGGCGTCGGTGCGTACGTCGAGCGATGCGTCGACGGAGGACTGGCTGTGAAGCGCATCCCAGTCCCAGGTGCAGCCCGTCGCAGCGAGCGCGAGGGCGAGGAGGGGCGCCGACGCGCGGCGCATCGTCGAACGCTCAGAACACACCGCCGACCCCCATCGTTGCGCGCGAGGCGTCGAACCACGGACGCACCCGGAGACCCGCGCGCGGCGCGTCTTCAACGTGCGGTCCACCGAGCGCGATCATCAGCACGCCGGCGAGGGTGAGCGCGCCGCCCACGCCGAGCGCCACCGTCGAGAGGAGCTGGTAGCTCTGCCCCTGGTCGATGCGCTCACGCTGCGCCGACGTGTTGCAACGCGGCGAGCACTCGGTCACGAGGTCGTTGTAGGTCGACCCCGCGAGGAGCCCGAAGGCCGCGAAGCCCGCCAGCGAGGCGAGCCCCACGCCGCCCACGACGAAGCCCGCCGTGCGCACGCCGCCGCCCGTCGCCGCCGACACGCGCGTCTGCTCGATGGGGCGCACGTCTTCGACGCCGCGCGGTCCCTCGATGGGGTGCGGGTCCGTCGTGGTGCGCGGCGCGGTCGCGGTCTGCGTCGAGGCGTTGGGATCTCGTTCGAGGGCGACCGACACCTCCGTCGCCGTGCCCGCCGAGAGGCGCACCGTGCGGCGGAACTCGCGGAATCCCGGGGCGCGCGCGGTGACCACCAGCTCGCCGGGGTCGAAGGGCAGCGCGATGCCCACCATCGCGGGGAGGATCTCGGTCTCGTTGGCCGTGATGTTCACGCCCGCAGGGAGGCTCGGCGCGCGCAGCACCAGCTCGGCGAGGCGCGGTCGGAGCTGTTCGAGCTCGTGCTGCGAGACGTCGCGCGCGTCGGTGTAGTTGGGGTCGGTGACGGCGCGGTCGCGGGCTTCGTTGTAGGTGCGAAAGAGCTCCGCGTGCGCGTCGGCGAGGTGCCCGAGGCGCAGCAGGCACAGGCCCACGTAGAGCCGCGTGTTGGGCGAGGGGTAGAGCTCCAACGACGCGCGGAACTCGGTGAGCGCCGCGGTGAAATCGTTGCGGTCGAAGAGGCCGAGGCCGCGCTCCATGCGCTGCTGCGCGGCGGTGAGGCGCGTGGCGTCGACGGCCGTGCCCTGTGCGGGACGCGGTTGTGCGAAGGCGTCGGGCGCCATGCACGCGAGGAGCAGCGCGCTCGCGATCGATGCGGAGATGCGACGGTTCATGGGCTCAGATGTGTCGGGGGAGGCGCGGTCCCGCAGGGGCTGCGGGCGTGTCGGTCGCGCCCTCGGGGGCGGGGCGTGCGGGCGCCGCAGGCGCGGACGGTGCGGTCGTGTGGACGGTCGGACGGGGACGCGCCGCGCGCGGTGTCACGGCCGTGCGGGGGGCGCCCTCCACGGGCGGGCTGGAGGGCGGCGCGAGCGCGGTCGGCGGCGTCACCGCGGGCGTCGGAGACGTCTCGACGGGCGGCGGCGGCGCGGGCGCGGCGGGCTCCGGAGGGGCGGGCGCAAGATCCTGCGCGAGCGGAGCGGGCTGCGCGGGGGCGGGCGCCGTCGCGGTCATCGTGGCCACGGTGTTCACCGTAGGCGCGGGGCGGGTCATCCACCAGATGCCGTATCCGAGGGCCGATCCCGCGAAGAGCACCGCGAGCGCGAGGGGCCACACGCGCGTGCGGCGCTCGTCGTCGTGCGCGGGCTTCGCGGGCGCCGTCGCGGGCTTCGTGAGCGCGGGCGCAGGCGTCGCGGCGGGCACCGGCGGTGCGGCCACGGCCACGGGCGGGAGTGAGTCGCGCGGAGCTCCGTCGACGGCGGCGATGTCGTTGCGGAGCTGCCGGATCGAGTGCGGCGCGCTCAACATCGTGGGCTGGTCGTCGGGGTCGCGCGGCGGACCGAGGCCCGGATCGGTGCGCACGGCCGTCGGCGCCGTGGGCACGGGGCCCGTGGTGACGGCGGGCGCGTCGGGCATGCTCGGGCGGTACACGGGCAGCTCGCGCGTGGTCATCGCGCGGCGGCGCTCGCGCTCGGCGACGAGCTTCGTGGCGGACTTCTGCTCGACGTAGCGGGCCACCTCGCGGGGCGTCGCGATGCCCACGGCGACGGCCGCGCCTTCGAGGGCCTCGGCGAACTCGGCGGCGGTGGCGTAGCGCTCGTCGGGGTTGCGCGCGAGGCCCTTCATCAGCGCCTCGTCGAGCACCTCGGGCAGGTCGGGCACGAGCTCGCGCGCGCTCGGAATGGGCTTGTTCAGCAGGGCGTCGAGCACCTCGCGGTCGCTCTTGCCGGGAAAGAGCCGACGGCTCGTGAGGCACTCCCAGAGCACCGTCGCGGCGCTGAAGAGGTCGGCGCGGCGGTCGACGGGCGCGTCGTCGGGCTGCTCCGGCGCCATGTACGACAGCTTGCCCTTCACGATGCCGTCGCGCGTGGTCGAGATGCGCTCCTCGGCCTTCGCGATGCCGAAATCGGTGATGCGGGTGATGCCGTCGGCGCCCACCAGCACGTTGTGGGGGGAGACGTCGCGGTGCACGATGCGCAGTGGCGCGTCGTCGTCGCCGGTGAGCTCGTGGGCCGCGTGGAGGCCCGCCAGCATGTCGAGGGCGATGCGCAGCGAGATGGCCGTGGGGATGCGGGTCTTGTGCTCGCGCGCGTTGCGGAAGAGCGCGAGGAGCTGATCGCCCTCCACGAACTCGGAGACCATGTACATGCAGTTGGGTTCGAGCACGAGGTCGACGACGCCCACCACGTTGGGGTGGTGGATGCGCGCCGCGAGGCGTCCCTCGTCCATGAACATCTGCACGAACTGCTCGTCGCGGAGCAGGTGGGGGTGCAGGTACTTGATCGCCACGCGACGCGCGAATCCGCCCACGGAGAGGGCGCGGCCTTCGTAGACCGTGGCCATGCCGCCCGTGCCCAGCTCGCCGATGATCTCGTAGCGCCCGAGGCGCGTGCCCGGCGGCATCAACGCGGGCGGCGGTGCGTTGGAGTGATGCGTCGGGGGGGCAACCATCGGGCGCGACAGTACCAATCTCGCGCGCGGACTCAAGGCCGCCCGCGAAGCGCACCGTGGAGCGCGCGTGACAACGCACCCGGCGCTGCGGTACCAGAACCGTCGAGGTATTGGCCCCTCCGCGCTGCCGTCGGAGCGGCCTCACGACCCGCCATGACAGACGCATCGGACCAGGGCGCCGCGCGCGCCGACAACCCCCGCGACAGCGCCGACATTCTCGACAGCGTGTGGGACAACGTCGAGGAGGTCGTCGCCGGCTCGCTCCTCTTCAAGTCGCTCAACGAAGAGGGCCGCCGAGAGCTCGTGGGCCGCGGGGTCGTGATGGTCTTTCCCGCGGGCTACGTGGTGCTCCGCGAGGGCGAGCGCGGCACGGATTTCTACCTCATCGACCGCGGCGTCGTGGAGGTGACCACGGTGGGTCCGTCGGGCGCGCCGGTGGTGCTCGCGACCCTTCAGCGCGGGGCCTTCTTCGGCGAGGTCGCGATGCTCACGGGCATGCCCCGCACGGCCACGATCACCGCGCTCACCGACACCTCGGTGGTGCGCTTCGACAAGGCCGACATCGACAACATCCTCAACCGCGCGCCCGCCGCGCGGCGCCTGCTCAACACCATGGTCGAGGGGCGCGCGCGCGACACCTTCGAGAAGATCGCCCGCGAGATCGAGCGCTCGTAACGCGCTCTCCTCTCACGCTGCGACCGACGGCTACGCCGCACGCTTCATCGGCGACGGCGCCACCGACGGCGCCCGCGGAACGAGCGGCGCCACGGTGCCCAGACGATCGAGCTTGCGCCATCCCTGACGCGCGCCGAGCGCCGCCGACACCATCGAGACCAGGCTCACCGCGTAGAGAAATTGGCGGTACGTGAAGCGCTGCACGAGCAGCAGCGCGAGCCAGTGCAATGGCTTGCGATCGAGGCGGAAGGCGAGCACCGAGGCGATCACGTCCATCGTGAGGAAGCCCAGATACCCGCTGAGAAACGCGCTCCACTGGCCCGTGCCGATCGCGTGGAGCATCGCGAGGTCACCGAGCGGCGACGCGACGGGAAAGAGCACCTGAAAGAGCAGCAGGTTGGGCAGCGCCACCCACCCGAGCGATCCGCGCAGGAGCGCGCCGCGGTGCTTCGCGAGGCACTGGTACGTGCCGTACGTCCACCGCACGCGCTGACGCCAGAGCGCGCCGAGCGACTCCGGGGCCTCGGTGCGTCCGATGGCGCGGGGCTCGTAGGTGATGGTTCCGCCCGCGCGGAGCACGGTGATCGTGAGGTCTGCGTCTTCGACGAGCGTGTCGTCGCTGTAGCCTCCGACGGCCACCACCGCGTCGCGTCGCCACGCGCCGAGCGCGCCGGGCACCACGCCCACGCAGTTGAGCGCTGCGAACGCGCGCCGGTCGAAGTTCTGGCTCGTCACGTACTCGATGGCCTGAAACGCCGTGAGCCACGAGCGCACGTTGCCCACCTCGACGTTGCCGCACACCGCCGTCACCGAAGGATCCGCGAAGTGCGCGACCATGCGACGGATCGCGTCGGGCGCGATCACCGTGTCGGCGTCGACGGCCACGAGGATCTCTCCGCGCGCGTGCCGGATGCCCAGGTTCGACGCCGAGGCCTTGCCCCCGTTGGGCTTGCGCACGCAGCGGACGCGCGGCTCCGACATCGCGATGCGCTCGACGATCTCCGCGGTGTTGTCGCGCGAGCCGTCGTCGACCACGAGCACCTCGACGTTCGCGTACTCGCCGCGCAGGAGCGAGCGCACGCTCCCCTCGATCACCGTGGCCTCGTTGTACGCGGGCATGAGCACGGTCACGAGCGGCGCGTAGCCCTCAACGGGCGCCTGCCGTCGACGGTCGCGCAGCGCGAACACCGCGAGCAGCACGATGCGCAGCCCCGCCAGCACGGTGCACGTCACGAAGAGCACCGAGAGCGCGCGGGTGAAGGAGGCGCGGGCCGTGGCCATCCACGCCGAGCCCGTGGCCACGATGCGCTCCCCGGGCGAGAGCCGCGGCGCCATCGCGGCGCGAGACACGCCCGCGTAGCGATCGAGGGAGACGAAGCGGTAGCCCCGCGCGCGCAGCTCGGGGATCACCCGACGCACGGCCTCGACGGTGGCCCTGCGGTCGCCGCCGCCGTCGTGGAGCACGATCACCCGTCCGCCCGACTCGACGCCCTCGACGATGCGCCGCGCAAGCAACGATGCGTCTCCGCCCTGCCAGTCGTCGGCGTCGACGGAGGCGCCCGCGTAGGTGTAGCCCCGCGCGAAGGCCCGCGACTGCGCCGCCACCTCACGCTGCGAGGCCGCGTCGACCACCGCCGTGAAGGGCGCGCGGTAGAGCGTCACCTGCACCCCCGACAGCGCTTCGAGGAGCCGCGTCGTGCGGTCGATCTCCGCGGCGTAGGCGCGGTCGTCGAGCGCGTTCATGTGCGGGTGGTGAAACGAGTGGTTGCCCACGAGGTGTCCGTCGCGCGCGATGCGCTGCACCAGCGAGGGCCAGGCCGCCGCCTGTTCGCCCACCACGAAGAAGGCCGCGGGCGCGTGCGCTTCATGAAGCACATCGAGAAGCGCTGCGGTGTGCACCGGGTCCGGTCCGTCGTCGAAGGTGAGCGCCACGTTGCGCTTCGAAGCGTCACCGCCGAAGCGCTCGATCACCGCGGGCGAGGGCGCGGTGAGGTAGCGCGCATCGAGCACGTGTCCCTGTGCGTCGAGGGTGACGGCGCGGCGTCCGTCACGGGGCGCGGCGCGCTGTGCGAGGAGGTCTCCTTCGCCGAGCGCGAGGGGCGCCGCGGGTGCAGCGACGTGTGCGAGCGCATCGCGTCGCGCGGACACGGAACGTGCGCGAAGCAGCGGCCAGAGCGAGGGATCCTCGGTGCCCGCGCGCCACAGGGCCGTGCGCGTGATGCCCCGCGCGTCGAGCTGCGCGAGCGTGTCGGCGGTGGCCGTGGCGTCGTTGCACCAGACCGTGTGCGCGCGTCCGTCGGGGGCGCGGTAGTCGAAGCGCGCGCCGCCGCCCTGCACGTAGACGGGCGTGGCGTTCGCGAGCGCAGCGCGTCCCATGGCCGTGGCGAAGCTCATGGATTCGCCGCGCCCCGTGGGCGACACGGGCCAGTCGTAGCAGTACGACCCGAGGGCCACGATGAGCCGGTCGGCGGGCACGAGGGCGCGCGCGTGGTCGAGGGTCTCGCCGAGCCAGTGTTGCGACGCCACGGGCCCCGGTTCGCTCGACGGATGGTGCTGGTCGTAGGCCATCACCACCACGCCGTCGGAGACCGCGCCGAGGCGCGCGAGGTCGTAGGCGCTGTCCCACGCGGAGACGTCGACGGTGACCGTGCGTCCCGTCGGGTGGAGCGCCGCGCGAAGCTCTGCGGTGAAGGCCACGAGGCCCGCGGCGTCTTCGGGCGCGAGGGCTTCGAAGTCGACGTTCACGCCGTGGGCGCCGAGCGCGATCACCCGCGAGGCCACGGTGCGCACCACACAACGGCGCGCGTCGTCGTCGGCGAGGAGCGCGGCGGTCTCGGCGCTGGCCCAGCGGTCGCCGTCGAGGTTCGCGAGCCGCGGGATCACCTGCGTGCCGCGGCGTCCGAGGAGCGCGCGCGTCGGGGCGTCGAGGGTCTCGCGCACGTCGCAGCGCGCGGAGCCCACGCGGAACCAGTCGGGCGACACCGCGGTCACGGCGTCGAGGTGCGCGTTCATCGCGCGGTGCGCGGCGGGCTCGTCGACGGTGAAGAGCACGCGGGCGTCGGGCGCGAGGGGGAGCGCGGGCGTGGTGATCGAGGCCGCGAGGGCGCCGGCGCGCGCGTCGAGCGTGCGGAGGAGCGCGGCGTAGTCGGGCGAAGGAGCTTCCGTGGGGAGCGCGGGCGCGGGCTCGTCGCGCCACGGCGTCGTGGGCGTGGGGAGCGCGCGGGGAGACAACGCAGGGAGTGCCGCGCGTGGGCGCACTGGCGAGCGCTCGTGGGCGGAGAGTGCGAGGGGAACGGTGAGGAGCAGCGCGAGCCCGACCGCCGCGCGCACGAGCCAGCGGCGACGCGTCTGGGATGGATCTTCGAAGACCATGTTCCTCGTGAAGCAGGAGGAGGGGTGCCGCCGGGTGTTGTGGTCGCGCCGGGAGCGGCGACAACGGGCGACCGCCCACGATGAACGGCCTCGATGGCGAAGAGTTGAACAGCGCCGTGCGCACGGTCGGGCTTCGGACGGCCGTGCGGTTCCCACACACGCGCGGGCCCATGAAATAAGCCCCGCGGCGCACGTCTTCGCTTGCACCGACGCGCGCCTCGCCATTGACCCCGCGCGGCGGTGCGCGGTACCTCCCCCGGCCATGACCAGGCCTCGCGTACGCTTCGCGCCTTCGCCCACGGGCTACCTCCACATCGGCGGCGCCCGCACCGCGCTCTTCAACTGGCTGTGGGCCCGCAAGACGGGCGGCACGTTCATCCTCCGCGTCGAGGACACGGACCAGGAGCGCAGCACCGACGAGAGCGTGCGCGTGATCTTCGACTCGATGCGCTGGCTCGGGCTCGACTGGGACGAGGGCCCGCACGCGGGCGGCGACTGCGGCCCGTACTTCCAGATGCAGCGGCTCGACCTGTACCGCGAGTACGCCGAGAAGCTCATTCGCGCGGGCGCCGCGTACCGCTGTTATTGCACCCGCGAGGAGCTCGAAGCGCAGCGCAACGCCCTGCCCGAGAAGAAGCGCGCGCACTGGGTCTACCCCGGCACGTGCCGCGAGCGCCGCGACGAGCCCGACCTCCCCTACGTGGTGCGCCAGAAGCTCCCGCGCGGCGGCGCCGTCGCCTACACCGACCTCGTGTGCGGCGCCATGTCGACGCCCTGCGACGCCATGCAGGACCAGGTGCTCATGCGCTCCAACGGCGTGCCGCTCTACAACTTCGGCGCGGTGGTCGACGACGTCACCATGGGCGTCACGC
Organism: uncultured Myxococcaceae bacterium; assembly: GCA_945952225.1. Classification (GTDB taxonomy): domain Bacteria; phylum Myxococcota_A; class Polyangia; order Polyangiales; genus CAISKJ01. The sequence continues at coordinate 5,137 of CAMFHP010000083.1, read as the reverse complement.
TCGTGGCCCGCGGCAAGGATCACCTCATCAACACGCCGCCGCAGATCCTGCTGTACCGCGCGCTCGACGCCGACGTGCCGCAGTTCGCGCACCTGCCCATGATGCTCACCCCCACGGGCGAGAAGATGTCGAAGCGCCTCGGCGATCAGCAGGGCATCGACGTGCCCGTGGGCGCCTACCGCGAGAAGGGATGGCTCCCCGACGCGGTGCTCAACTACATCGCGCGCTTCGGGTGGAGCGCCGGCGACCAGGAGATCTTCTCGCGCGAGGAGCTCATCGAGAAGTTCGACTGGAACCACGTGGGCAACCACGACGGGCGCTACGACAAGAAGAAGGCCCTCTGGGTGAGCGCCGAGCACCTGCGCAAGCGCACCGACGACGAGCTCGCCGCGATGGTGCTGCCCTTCCTCGCGAAGCGCGGGCTCACCGTCGACGCGGCCGACGCGCGCCTCGTGCCCGCGGTGCACACCGTGAAGCCCCGCGCCAGCACGCTGGTCGAGATGGCCGACGCGATGGACTACTACTTCCGTGACGAGCCCGTGGTCGACGCGAAGGCGGCGGAGAAGTTCCTCACGGCCGACGCGAAGCCGAAGCTCGCCGCGCTCGCCGACGTGGTGGCCGCGGTGGAGCCCTTCGCCGAGGCCGAGATCCACAACGCCGTCGAGGCCTGGCTCGCCTCGCAGTCGCTGGAGATCAAGCACGTGGCGCAGCCCGCCCGCGTGGCCCTCACGGGTCGCAGCGCGTCGCCGGGGCTCTACGAGGTCATGGCCGTGCTCGGTCGCGACGTGACCGTGGCGCGGCTCCGCAAGGCGTCGGCGTAGCGCGCGGGGGGCCCGTGAAGGTCGTCTTCTTCGCCTCGATCGCGTACGTGCTCCTCGTGGCCGTGGTGGCCCGCAAGAAGCTCGTCGAGCTGCATCCGCGGCGCTTCTTTCTCGACACGTGGCGCGAGGTCGACCGCGAGGCGACGGTCGCGCGCGCCGCCCGTGAGGCCGCGGGTCTGGGCTACGACTGGCGACCCATCGTGGCCTACGTGGCCGCCGCGGTGGTGCTCACGCTGCAGGAGTATTTCGGCGACCGCACCGCGTTCAACGCCCTGGTTTCACGGGGCTTCGTGATCGAGTGGGGCGGCGGACCGAACGCGCCCGCGACGCATCACCTCCAGCTCCTCAAGCCCATGACCTGGGCGCAGGACCCGCGCTGGAACGAGCTCTACGGGCTCATCTACTGGTCGTTCACGCGCTCGCTCGGGTACCTCATCGTGCCCGCGCTCCTGATGCTGTTCTGGCGCAGGGACCGCATCCGCGACTACGGGCTCAGCACGAAGGGCTTTCTCTCGCACGCGTGGATCTACGCGCTCTTCTTCGGCATCGTGCTCGTGGCGGTGGTGATCGTCTCGCAGACCGGCGAGTTCTCGCACTACTACCCGTTCTACCGAGACGCCTCGCGGAGCTGGTTCGACTTCGCCGCGTGGGAGCTCGTGTACGCCTCGCAGTTCTTCACGCTGGAGTTCTTCTTCCGAGGCTTTCTCGTGTTCGCGGGCCGCGAGGCGATGGGCTCGGCGGTCATCATGGCGATGGTCACGCCGTACTGCATGATCCACTTCGGAAAGCCCTGGGCCGAGGCGCTCGCGGCGATCCTCGCGGGCACCGTGCTCGGCACGCTCTCGCTCAAGACGCGCTCGATCTGGTCGGGCTTTCTGATCCACGTTACCGTCGCCATCAGCATGGACATGGCCGCGCTGCTCCAGACCCGCGGGCTCCCCGGAGGCTTTCACCTCCCGGCCTCGTGGAACTGGTAGCGCGCGCGCCGATGCGCTCTCCTCTCGCTTCGCGATGATCACGACGAAGCCGCACCGCGACCCCGACACCTTCTCCCTCGTCGTGTCGGCCGTGATGGCCCTCGCGCTCGTGGCGCTCGAGGTCGGCGCCGCGTACCTCGTCGCGACGCGCCCGCTGCGTGCCGACCTCCTGGGCCTCGTGGGGTTCTTCGCGCTGCTCTTCGCGGGGCTCCTCGCGTTCGCGCTGAGCCCGTGGTCGCGCTTCCTCCGCGACCGACGTGCGATCGGCGCGCTCACGACGGCGCTGGGCGCGTGTCCCGCGTGCGGTCTTCGCGACGTGGGCGCCCCGGTCTGCGAGGGCTGCGGCCTGCCTCGCGCGGACCGCGACGCGCACTGGAGCGCGCCCCGGGTCGAGCCGATGGAGAGCGTCGGCGTGGCCCTCTTCGGCGCCGCGTTCGTGCCCCTCGCGGGCTTCTGCATCGCGTACGGATCCACGCCGCGGGGGAGTGCGGCGCTGCCCATTGTGGGCGTGGGTCTCGCCGCGCTGGGCGTGTGGCTCACCTGGGCGTCGCTGCGTCACCTCGCGCAGCTCCGTCATCAGCCCTACGTGCTGCGCTACCAGCGCACGTGGACGCGCGACGAGCAGCCCATCACCTGCATGGTGACCGCCGAGCGCGCGCGCGGCGTGTGGACGGTCACAGGCACCTGCGAGCATCCCGGTATCGAGCCGCACGACGACGACTTCGTGACGGCCACCGACGACGACTTCGAACGCGGTCTCGCACGCATGCTCGCGCGATGGGACCGCGACGACCGCGCGCCGCTCCTCTACGCGACGGTGACGCGCTGGTCGTGGCGCTCGGACCGCGCGCCCGAACCCGCGAGCGCCGCGGCCGGTGGGGGTGGCTACCGTGAGGCCGCCGTGCGCGCGAACGGCCCCGTGGAGCGTGCGCAAGGCCCCGTGTGGCGCGTGTCGTTCAACGAGCACCCGTGGGGCGAGCTGCTGGAGTCCGAGGGGCTCGCGCTCGACACCGTCGCGCTCGACGACGACGAGGCCGACGAGCTCGCCGAGTGCGAGTGGGCGATGGACCTTCCGGTGATCGTGCGTGTGGTTCGTCGCGATGCCGCCCTGGTGGCCGCGCTCGAGGCCCGCGGTCGCGAGACCGACGACGACGACGCGCGCGTGGTGACGGTGCTCACGGCGCTGCGCGCGCGCTGACGGGGATCACTCCAGCAGGTTGTCGAGGACGGGCAATCCGCGGCGGTGCTCGTCGCGGTCGACGCGGTGACGGCGCGCGTGCGACGGGTCGTGGCGCACCATCGCGCCTGCGTCGTGCGAGGCATCGACGGCGAGCGCGGAGGCATCGTGGGCAACGTCGTCGGCGGTGTCGTGTGCCGTATCGTGTGCCGCATCGTGGGCTGCGTCGTGAGGCGCCTCGCGGACCGCATCGGGTGACGCGTCGGCGGGCGCGGGACCGCTGCGCGCGTCGGGTCCCATGGGGCTCCGCTCGGGGGTCGGTTGTGTGCGCTGACACGCGAGGAACGCGCCCGCTGCGAGCGCGAGCACGATGGACGCGCCGGCCTTGAGCTGGCGCTTCACGCGGCGGAGACGGAGCGTGCGGTCATCGACAGGCATCGTGGTCCTCGGTGACGGTGGGGAGTCGCACGGCGCGTCGCTCGTTCGCGCGAGGAGGCGCCTCGCGCACGGGCAGGTCGTCGGCGGCGGGCATCGGGAACCAGTGGTCGTCGGCGCCGCGAAACACACCGAACACGCTGAGCAGTCCGTCGCGAAGCTGCGCGAGGTCGAGGCGGCGGGGCATCACGTCGGTGACGTGGCAGACGTAGTACCAGCTGCGAAAGAGCGCGTAGAAGAAGTCGTTGGGCGGCAGGTCGAGGAGGCGCTCCCACAGCGGCAGGAGCGCGGGCACCGCGGCCGCGACGGCGAAGACCTTGTGGAGGTTCTCGACGCGTCGACGGTGCCGCTCCGTGGGGAAGCGCAGCACGGACTCGGTGTAGTAGCTGCGGTCGATGGCGTCGTAGTCGCCGTCGAACCACCCGATGCGCTGCGCGTGCTCCGCGATGCCCGTGCCGGGGTACGGCGTACACAGCGTCGCCGCGGCGTAGTCGACGTCGAGCTCGATGTTGAGGCGCAGCGTCGCGAGGTCGTCTTCGAAGGTCGAGCCGGGAATGCCCAGGATGTTGTCCGCGAACACCACGATGCCCGCGCGCTTGAGGGCGCGGATGCCGCGCGCGAGGCGGTCCATCTTCACGTTGCGACGGAGCACCTCGTTGGCGAGGCGCGGGTTCGCCGTCTCGATGCCCACGTTGACCGAGTGGCACCCCGACCACGCGAGCAGGTCGACCATCTCGTCGCTCACGATGTCGGCGCGCAGGTGGCAGTAGTACGGGAGGCCCACCTCGCGGCGGTAGAGCTCGCCGAAGCGCCGCAGCCACGCGGCCTCGTACACGAAGATGCTCTCGCGAAATCCCACCACGTCGAGCGGACCCTGCGCGCGCACGTGCACGAGCTCGGCGACCACGTTCTCGGGGCTTCGGATGCGCGGCTTCTTCCACGTCGGTCCGTAGTGCGACACGAGCGAGGGGTTGAAGCAGTACGAGCACGGGAAGGGACACCCGCGGTTCGTCGTGAATGACTTGAGCGGACGCAGGCGCAACGAGTCGTCCCACGCGTAGAGCAGCTCGCGCGGCGGAAACGGGATCGCGTCGAGGTCCCGTCGCAGCGCGCGGGGAGCGCTCGTCCAGATGACGCCGTCGCGCTTCACGTGGAGGTCGGCGATGCCGCGCGGGTCGTCGCCGCGGTCGAGGGCGTCGCAGAGTTCCACCGCCGCGTCTTCGCCCTCGCCCTGACAGATCACGTCGAGCGCCGGGCTCTGGAGCACCGCGGGATAGAACGTCGGATGCGCGCCGCCCATCAGCGTGAGCACCTTCGGATGCCGCTGCTTCAGGTGATGCAACAGCCCGAGGTAGTAGCGGTGCATCCCCGTGGTGGCGCCCACCGCGATGACGTGCGGATCGAAGCGGCGCACCTCGGCGTCGAGGTCGGTGCCGCGCGTGCCCACGAAGCGACACGTGTGGCCCGCGGCCTGGAGGCACCCTGCGATGTAGAGCGCGCCGAGGGGTTCAGCCCCTTCGAGCTCCTTCACGATGAACAGCACCCTGCGTCCCATGCGGGGCCTCCTTGCGGCGAAATCGAGCGTGGATGGCGAGACGGCGGGCGAGCTCTGACGGCTGCGATCGGAAGAAGGTCTTCGAGGGTGTTGACGTGGAATTCCCCGCAGCTTGCAGCAGATCCACGTCGTCGGCCGTCGTCACGCCACCTTGCGATACCGCCGGGTATCG
>CAMFHP010000082.1 GCA_945952225.1 uncultured Myxococcaceae bacterium | reverse complement strand
GCCTGCGCCCTCGAAGCCCGCCGCGCCGCCTCCCTCGCCCGCACCGCCCGCGCCGTCTGCGCCCATCGCGTTGCCCGTCGCCGCGCCCTCGCTCGCGCGCCCTGCGACACCGCGCGCGCCGGAGCCCACGGCGCTCCCGCCGGTGCCGAGTTTCGATCCCCTCGCCGAGTCGACGTTCAGCGAGGCCGACGCGCCCGATCCCACGGGACCGCAGCCCACGACGGGCTCGACACCGCCGGCCGATCCGTCGCGGTCGTGGTTCGCGCCCGAGGCCACGCAGCTCCACACGCAGGCCCCGATGCCCGACCTCCGCGACGACGACGCGACGCCCGCGCCCGTCGATGGAACGCGCATCGTGTCGCTCCCCGCGCAGCGCCCCGCGACGATGCCACCCGGCGGCTTTCGCAGCCTGCTCCAGACCGAGGGAACGCAGATCCTCGCGCACCCCGACCAGCTCGCCGCGTCGGCGCCCGTGCAGCCCGCGTGGGACGGCACGCGCATGCTCGAACTCCCGCCCGCCGCGCCCGTGCTCGAAGACCGCACCGCGCGCCTGCAATCGCTCGCGCCGCACGACAGCACGCAACCCCTGCCGCCCATGCCCGCGGAGGCCGTGATGCCCCTCGCGCCGCTGCCCGTGGCCCCCTCGCCGATGCCCGTCGCGCCGATGCCCGCGATGCCGCGCGCGCCCGCGCCGATGCCCTTCATGCAGGTCGAATCGACGATGCCCGACACGGTGGTGCCCGACGTCGTGCGCGCGCAGCTCGGCATGCCCGTGATGCCGCCGCGCGCGCCGGAGCCCTACGTGCCGCGGCCGCTGCCCGATCCGCCGCGCGAGGAGCCCGCGGCGCACCCTGCCCTGCTCGTGATGGTGGTGGTCGCAGCGGGCTCGGTGCTCGGGCTCATCGCGTGGGGCGTGCTGCACTCGTAGGCGCAGCGCGCTCGGTCACGGACGCACGAAGCGGAGCATGAAGCGATCGCTCTGACCGCGGCGCGCACCGGCCTCGCGGGGGCTCGCGTTCCAGTCGCGCGCGTCGGCGGGATTGCGCAGGAGGTCGGAGCGCGCGTCGAGGCGGAAGCCCGCGGCGGTGACCTCGTCGATCACCACGCGCTCCTCGATGCGGTGGAGCGTCTGCGCGTCCTGCGTGCCGTGTCCGTCGGCGGCGTTGTGATCGATGATGCCGTAGACGCCGCCGGGCTTGAGCGCGCGGAAGATCGCGCGGTTCATCGCGGCGCGGTCGGCGTTGAGCCACACGGTGTCGTGGTAGATCAGCACGCTGAGCACGGCGTCGAGGTTCGCGGCCTCGGGCGGAAGCGGGTCGTCGAACTCGCGCTCGACGCGCACCACGCGCTGCATCGCGGGCGTCGCGAGTCGGGCCGTCCACGGCGCGTTGGCGAAGCGCTCGACGGCGAAGCGGTTGTTCTGGCTGAAGACCTGTCCGTCGGATCCCACGACGCGCGCGAGCACCTCGGAGGTGTAGCCGCCGCCCGCGAAGAGGTCGGCGACGTGCTGGCCCCGCGCGATGCCGAAGAACGTGAGCATCTCGCCGGGGTGTCGCTGCGGGTCGAGGGCGCGGTCGGCCTCGGTGCGGTCGCTCGCGTCGAGGGCCGCGCGAATGTCGTCGCGCACCGCGATGGACGCAGCCGCGGGAGGAGCCGTGGTCGCGGGATGGGGCGACGAGGCGCAGGCCGCGCAGAGGGCGGCGACGAGGGTGAGACGGAGCGTGTGCATGGTCGCGCTGCATAGAGCACCGCGCGCGATTCGCGAAGCGCGGAACGTCGGTCGCGTGCGGCAATCACCGGGTCGCGCGCGGGCACCGCGAGCACGTTGACAGCCGCGCGGCGCCGCGCGCACCTTCGCGCCGCCATGAGCGCCCCCCAGTGGAAGGTTCCCCTCACCGACGTGACCCTCGACGAAGAGGAGGCGCAGGCCGCTGCCGACGTGGTGCGCTCGGGATGGCTCACGCAGGGTGAGCGCATCGCGGCGTTCGAGCGCGAGTTCGCGGCGATGGTGGGCGTTCCTCACGCGATCGCGGTGAACAACTGCACCGTGGGCCTGGAGCTGGCCTACGCCGCCGCGGGTGTGGAGCACGGCGACGAGGTGATCGTGCCCGCGCTCACCTTCGTGGCCACGGCCAACGCCGCGGTGCGCCTCGGTGCGACGCCCGTGTTCGCCGACATCACGAGCGACGACGACCTGTGCCTCGATCCCCTCGACGTGGTGAAGCGCGTGACGCCCCGCACCCGCGCCGTGGTGGCCGTGCACTACGCGGGCTTCGCGGCCGACGTGCGCGGGCTGCGCGAGGCCCTCGACGCACACGGCGCCTCGCACGTGGTGATCGTCGAAGACTGCGCCCACGCGCCCGGCGCCCGCGAGCGAGCACGCGACGGAGAGCCTGCGGCGCGCTGCGGAGGTCTCGGCGTGGTGGGTGCGTTCTCGTTCTTCAGCAACAAGAACATGACCACGGGCGAAGGCGGGATGCTGACCACGCGCGACGACGCGACGGCCGCGACGCTGCGGCTCCTGCGCTCGCACGGCATGACCACGCTCACCTGGGACCGTCACCGCGGCCATGCGTTTACGTATGACGTCGCCCGCGTGGGTACGAACGCGCGCATGGATGAGATCCGCGCCGCGATCGGGCGCATCCAGCTCCGCAAGGTGCTCGTGGCGAACGCGCGTCGCGCAGACGTGGTGAAGATGTACCTCGACGCGATCGACGAGCGCGCCGAGGGGTTGCAGGGGCTCCACGTGCCCTTCACGCGCGGCTCGTTCGGCGAGAGCGCGCACCACCTCTTCGTCGTGATGCTGCCCGAGGGATGTCACCGCGAGCGCGTGATGGCGTCGCTGCGCGAAGAGGGCGTGCAGACGAGCATCCACTATCCGCCGACGCACATGTTCTCGGCCTATGCGCAGCGGGGCGCGCACGTCTCGCTGCCGCGCACCGAGGCGGCCTTCGCGCGGCTCCTCACGCTGCCCCTCGGGCCTGCGATGACGCGGACCCACGTCGACCTCGTGCTCGACGCGCTGGCCCGCGCGATTCGTTGACAGCGCGCGCGCGGCGCGAGCACCCTCCGCCGCCATGGCCAACAGCCCCTCGGGAACGCTCGGCGCGGGCGCCACGTTCGGTCCCTACTCCATCGTGCGCCAGGTGGGGCGCGGGGCCTTCGGCATCGTGTACGAGGCCGTGCGCAGCCCGCTCAAGAAGCGCGTCGCGCTCAAGATCCTCCACGAGCACGTGCTCGCCACGCCCGACGCCGTCACGCGCTTTCAACGCGAGATCATGGCCGCCGCGCAGGTGGAGCATCCGCACGTCATCCAGGTGTTCGACGGCGGCATGCTCGACGAGCGCGGCTACCTCGCGATGGAGTTCCTCGAAGGCGAGACCCTCGCCGAGCGGCTGAAGCGCGAGGGCCCGATGGAGCCCGACGAGATCGTCGACGTGATGCTCCCCATCGCGTCGGCCCTCGACGCCGTGCACAACGCCGGCGTCGTGCACCGCGACATCAAGCCCGGGAACATCTTTCTCGCGCGTCACGTCACCGGCGCGGCGTACCCGAAGCTCGTGGACTTCGGCATCGCGAAGCTCCTCTCCGACGACCTCGACCTCACGCAGACGCACTCGTGGCTCGGCACGCCCTTCTACATGTCGCCCGAGCAGGTGCGGCAGTCGAAGCACGTCGACGCGCGCAGCGATCAGTGGTCGCTCGCGGTGGTGCTCTACGAGGCGCTCACGGGCGAGAAGCCCTTTCAGGCCGAGGTGCTCCTCGACCTGCTCGAAGCGATCACGGCGCGCACGCCGAAGGCCCCGAGCGAGGTGCGCAACAGCGTTCCCCGCGGCCTCGACACGGTGATCGCGCGCATGATGGAGCGCGACGTGCCGAAGCGCTTTCCCTCGATGCGCGCGGCGGGCACGGCGCTGTGGCCCTTCGCGAGCCCCGCGGTGCGCGCGCTGTGGGCCCGTCACTTCGACCGCGAGGGTGATCCGCTCTCGCGCGTGCCCGACGTGATCGAAGCGCGCCTCTCCGAAGCGCCCGGCGAGTCGTCGATGCAGAAGACCACCGTGCACGACGGCGTCTCGACCGACGCGCCCACGCTCTACGCGAAGGTCGCCGTCGACGCGCCGAAGCCGCGCGCGCACACCGCCGAGGGAGGTCCCGCGCAGACCGCCGTGCACCCGACCTGGCGTCACATGGCCACGGGCGCCGTGCTCGGCATGGCCGCGATGTTCGGCGGACAGCACCTCTTCGGCACCACCGCCCCCGAGCGCGAGCCGTCGATTCCCGCGGCGCAACCCGCGGAGACGTCGCCCGAAGTGCCCGCTGCTCCGCCGGTCGCCGAACCGCCCGTCACGCCGCCGGTCGCGCCGCCCATCGCCCACGACGCTGCGATGCCCGCACACGACGCCAGCACGACGACCACCGCGCACGATGCCAGCACCACCGCGAACGCGCCGCGCGATGCCTCTGCGCCCACGATCGCACGACCTGCTGCGAACGTCGCCGCGCCCGCTGCGACGGCCCCGCGCGGCGCGCCCTACTGCGACGGCGATGCGAGCGTGCGCGAGCCCTGCGAGGCCCTCGCGCGAGGTGACCGTGCGGCGGCGCTGTCGGGCTTTCTCGCGCTCCGTTCGGGACGCGCGCTCGTGGGCGCGGCGCACCTCTACCGCCAGTCGGGGCGCATCGTGGAGTGCGAGGAGCGGCTGCTCCAGGCGATGGCGAACGGCGACGCGTGGACGGCCTCGCACACGGGCTTCACGAACGCGCTGCTCGGCGACGTGCAGGGGCGCCTCGGGAGCATCGAGGTGAGCTGCGCGAGTGGCGCCATCGAGGTCGGCGGACGGCACTACCCGCTGCCGCGTGCGGCGTCGATCCGCTCGGTCGCGGGGCACGTGCAGGTGATCCTGTCGGCGAACGGAAACTCGCTCCAGCAGTACGTCGACGTGCGCGTGGGACAGACCGCGCGCATCACCACCTGCCCCGCGGGAAGCTGATCGGAATCGAGGACAGTTTGTGTCCTTGATGGTTCATGGCTGCTGACAGGCCGAACCGAAGTGCTGCGCGCCGTCGAGGTGCAGCCCCGCGGTGCGGAGCGAGCGCACGAGGCGCTGCGCGGCGGCGCACCGTCCGTCGAGGATCATCGTGTCGATGGCGTCTCCGGCCTGGCGCTCGATGGCCGCGCGGAGCCGCGGGAGCCCTGCGGGACGGGGCGTGTGCGTCGAGAGCCGCGACCACGTGCGCGCGGCGCCTTCGAGGTCGCCACGGCGGGCCTGCGCGATGCCTGCGTTCACCGACGCCTCGTCGTCGCGCGGTGAGGCGGGCACGGCGGGTGTGACCGGCGTCGCGGGGCCCACGGGGATCGGCGGCGCGATGGGCGTCATGGGCGTGAGCGACGGGGTGGGTGTGGGCGACGCGGTCGGTGCGAAGCCCTGCGGAAGCCAGGTGGCCCACGGCACGGGTCCGCGCATCACGCTGCCGGGCACGTGGTGCCACGCGACGATGCGCACGTCGCCGACGGGGAGCGTGCACGTGACGGCCTGCGCCGCGCGGGTGCAGGTGTACGCAGCGAGGAACGCATCGACGACGCGCCATCGGTCGGGCCACGAGAGCTCGGGGCGTGCGACGAGCGTGAGGGCGCTGCGGTCGAGATGGGCCTCGGGGTCGAGCACGGCTCGCACGAGGCGCTCGGCGCGCTCGGGGCTGTTGCGAAAGGCCTCGTCGAGCACGGCGACGGCGCGCGCGTCGGACTCGATCGCGTCGAGGTTGGCGAGGGCCTCGCGGGCGGCGTCGACGGTGAGCGGGAGCGCGCGGCGCGGGCCGCGTCCCGTGTCGGCCCAGACGTGATGGTGCGGAGGATTGCGCGTCGCGAGGAGCGCGGAGACCGGGCCGCCGTGTTCGTCGACGACGTCGCCGAAGGAGGTGCGATGGCGTGCGCAGCGGAGGCACCAGGTGTGCTCCACCGCGTCGACGCGCCACGCGCCCACGGCGAGCGTGCCGAGGGTTCCGAGCACCACCCCGGCGAGGAGCGCGAGGACGACGTAGCGCTTCACGAGGCCGTGGAATGTAGCAAAGCCGCGGCGGGGATCGTCGCGGAGAAGCGGCGCGCGGTCAGAACGACCAGCGGCGGTAGAGCAGCGCGGTGAGCACCGTGCCGTACGCGAACGCGAGCACGGGGCCCACGACGGTGACCGTGAGCAGCGCGCCGAGGCCCGCGGTCACGAGCCAGAGCACGAGCGTGTCGACGAGGTGATCGCGCACGATCGCGAGGCTGGCCTTGAAGGTCTCGACGGGGCCCAGGTCGGGGCGGTCGACGTGAACGCACCAGACCCACGTGCCGAGCACGAGGCCCGCGCCGGTGCCGATGAGCGGGAGCACCGAGAGCACGATCGCCACCGCGACCACGAGGAGCCCGGTGAGCAGCGTGGAGCCGAAGTGTTCGAAGCCGCGGAACGACTCGCCGACGGAGACCGTCTCGCCGCGGGCCACGCGGAGGCACATCGCGGTGTAGCCGCGGAGCATCGCGGGCGCGCAGATGCCGAGGGTGCACGCGCCGATCGCGAGCACGAGGAGCCCGTCGACGAGGAGCGGGAGCACGTTGTCGGTGCGCGTCGAGGCCGTGAGCGCGTCGCGGAGGAGGGCGCCGTAGTCGGTGGTCTGCTGGGTCATCGTTGCGTGACTCCTGGGAGTGCGTCGTGGCGTCGGGTGCCACGCGGCGGGGCCCATGTACGCGAGGTCGGGGCGAGGTTACGTGCGATCGTCGGGCGCGGCGCGTGAGCGTTGACACGCGCGATGGCGACGGTGTTCGATCCGCGCGCCCGTCGGCGCCGGAGGAGAGTCCGCGCGCGGTGCGACGGGCCGAGAGAGGGTGATGGCGTCGATGGACAAGGTCTTTTCCGATGCGGACACCGCGTGTGCCGACATCCCCGACGGCGCGAAGGTGCTGGCCGGTGGGTTCGGGCTCTGCGGCATTCCCGAGAACTGCATCGCCGCGCTGCGACGCAAGGGGACGTCGGGCCTGTGGGTGGTGAGCAACAACTGCGGCGTCGACGACTGGGGACTCGGGATCCTGCTTGGCAACAAGCAGATCCGAAAGATGACGTCGAGCTACGTGGGCGAGAACAAGGAGTTCGAACGGCAGTTCCTCTCGGGTGAGCTCGAAGTGGAGCTCGTGCCCCAGGGCACGCTCGCCGAGCGGCTGCGCGCGGGGGGCGCGGGCATTCCTGCGTTCTTCACGCTCGCGGGTGTGGGCACGCAGGTGGCCGACGGCGGGCTTCCGATGCTCTACGGCCCCGGCGGCGCGGTGCTCAAGGCCAGCGAGAAGAAGGAGACCCGCAGCTTCGACGGCCGCGACTACGTGATGGAGCGCGGCATCACCGGCGACTTCGCGCTCGTGAAGGCGTGGAAGGGCGATCGCCACGGCAACCTCGTGTTCCGGGAGAGCTCGCGGAACTTCAACCCCCTCTGCGCGGCCGCGGGTCGCGTGACGATCGCCGAGGTCGAGGAGCTCGTCGAGCCGGGCGCGCTCGACCCCGACCACGTGCACACGCCGGGCATCTACGTGCAGCGCGTGTTTCAAGGGACCCACTACCAGAAGCGCATCGAGCGGCGCACCGTGCGCAAGGGATGATGGCGATGCTGACCCGTGACGACATTGCGAGGCGCGTCGCGCGCGAGCTCCGCGACGGCTACTACGTGAACCTCGGCATCGGCATGCCGACGCTCGTGCCCAACTTCGTGCCCGCGGGCGTCGAGGTGGTGCTCCAGAGCGAGAACGGCGTGCTCGGCGTGGGCCCCTACCCCGACGAAGCGCACGTCGATCCCGACCTCATCAACGCGGGCAAGGAGACCATCACCGTGCGGCCCGGCGCGAGCTACTTCTCGAGCGCCGAGAGCTTCTCGATGATCCGCGGCGGGCACATCGACCTGGCCATTCTCGGCGCGATGCAGGTGAGCGAGAAGGGCGACCTCGCGAACTGGATGATCCCCGGCAAGATGGTGAAGGGCATGGGCGGCGCGATGGACCTCGTGCACGGCGCCCGCCGCGTCATCGTGATGATGGAGCACGCCGCGAAGGACGGGACGCCCAAGATCGTGCGCGAGTGCAACCTCCCGCTCACGGGCCGCCGCGTGGTGCATCGGATCATCACCGACCTCGCCGTGATGGACGTCACCGACGAGGGCCTCGTGCTCCGCGAAGTGGCGAAGGGCGTGAGCGCCCGCGAGGTGCAGGAGCGCACCGAGCCCACGCTCAAGATCGCGCCCGACCTCCGCGAGATCGAGCCCTGACCGACGCGCCGCGCGCGACCTCCTCTCGTCTCTCTCACCCATCCTTCCCGCAGCGAGAACGCCATGAGCGAACACGTCCCTGTCGTGCGCACCGAGGTGCACGACCACGTCGCCACCCTCACCCTCGACGACGCGCGCCGTCGCAACGCGATGACCCCCGAGCTCGGCGACGCGCTCTACGATGCCGTGGAGCGCCTCCGCGACGACCCCTCGGTGCGCGCCGTGGTGCTCACCGGTGCGGGCGATGCGTTCTCCGCGGGCGGCGACCTCAAGATGCTCGAACGCCTGCGCAGCGCGGGCTTCGACGAGTCGCGCGAGTTCATGCTGCGCTTCTATGCGCGCTACCTCCGCGTGGCCGAACTCGCGGTGCCGGTGATCGCGGCGGTGCGCGGTCCGGCGATCGGCGCGGGGCTCTGCGTGGCCATGGCGTGCGACCTGATGGTGGTCGACGAGGCTTCGAAGCTCGCGCTCAACTTCGCGCAGCTCGGGCTCCATCCGGGCATGGGCGCGACGTACCTCACGCCGCTCCGCGTGGGTGCCGCGCGCGCGTCGGAGCTGCTCTACACGGGACGCCGCTTCGACGGACGCGAGGCCGCGCAGATGGGCATGGCGCTCGAAGCGGTCAGCGCCGACGAGGTGCTCCCGCGGGCGCACGCGCTGGCGGCGACGATCGCGGCGAACGGTCCGCTGGCGGTGCGAGGGTTGAAGAAGCAGCTCGGGCTCGACCGCGCGGCGCTGGCGCGGGCCCTCGACGCCGAGGCGCGGCACCAGGCCGAGAGCTACGCGAGCGCGGATCTGGGAGAGGGACTCAAGGCGGCCGCCGAGCGACGACCGCCGGTGTTCACGGGCGCGTGATCAGAGACCGCCGCGCGACTGCGAGGCGCGGGTGAACTCGGCGACGGCCTCGTCGAGCTTCGCCTTCGCCCGCGCGGCGCCTTCTGCGTAGGTCTCGTCGGCGCGCAGCGTCTCGCGCAGGTCGAAGTAGAACTTGATCTTGGGCTCGGTGCCGCTCGGGCGGAGCATCACACGGCTGCCTCCTTCGAGGTCGTACGCGATGACGTTCGAGGGCGGCAGCGAGAGCGCCGTCACGTGTCCCGCGGCGTCGGTGACGGTGCCCTTCGCAATGTCGCGCGTGGCGACCACCGCCATGCCTGCGAGCGCGGTGAGCGGCTGCGCGCGAAAGGCCGCCATCGTCGCGGCGATGGACTTCATTCCGTCGGCGCCCTTCGCCGTCACGCTGCGCTGCCCCGAGACGAAGTACCCGTACTCGCGGTGGATCGCTTCGAGGCGCCCGAGCACGGTCTCTCCGCGGGCCTTGAGCGACGCGGCGAGGCCGGCCATCACGTAGGCGGCGCTGATGCCGTCTTTGTCGCGCACGAGGCGTCCGACGCTGTATCCGAGGGCCTCTTCGTAGCCGAAGGCGAAGCGCGCGGGCGTCTCGGCTTCGACTTCGAGGGCGCGGTTGGCGATCCACTTGAAGCCCGTGAGGGTCTCTTCGCAGCGCACGCCGAGGGCCTTCGCGATGACCCCGAGCAGCGGCGACGACACGATCGACATGGCCACGAGGCGATCGGCGCCCTGCGCGCCCTCGACGAGCAGGTGGTGCCCGAGGAGCACGCCCACGTCGTTGCCCGAGAGCTGGAGCCATCCGTCGCCGCGCGGAACCGCCACGGCGAGTCGGTCGGCGTCGGGGTCGTTGGCGAGCACGAGGTCGGCCTTCTCACGCGACGCGAGGGCCATGGAGAGATCCATCGCGCCCTTCTCTTCGGGGTTCGGAAAGGCCACCGTCGGAAAGGCCCCGTCGGGCTCCTGCTGCTCGATGACCGACGCGACGCGCCCCCAGCGCGGGAGCACCTGGAGCGCGAGCTTCGCCCCGACGCCGTGCATCGCCGTGTAGACCATCGTGAGGTTCGCGGGCGCGTCGACGGGCGAGAGCGCGCGGAGCCCTGCGAGGTAGCGCTCCGTGACCGACGCCTCGACGGTGCGCACGAGCCCATTCGCGCGGGCCTCGTCGATCGCCATGCGCGGCACCGCGTTGGCGGCGCCCACGGCGTCGATGGCCGCGGCGATGCCCGTGTCGTGCGGCGGAATGATCTGCGCGCCGTTACCCCAGTAGACCTTGTAGCCGTTGTACTCGGGTGGGTTGTGGCTCGCGGTGACCATGACGCCCGCGGCGGCGCCGAGGTCGTTGACCGCGAAGGCCGTGAGGGGCGTCGGGGCGTACGTGTCGAAGAGGTGCGCGACCATGCCCGCAGCGGCGATCACCGCGGCGGCGTCGAGGGCGAAGGTGTCGCTGAAGCGTCGTCCGTCGTAGCCGATCACGATGCCGCGTGAGGCCGCGTCGGGGGCGTGCTTCAGGAGGTACGCGACGAGGCCCGCGGTCGTGCGGATCACCACCGCGCGGTTCATGCGATCGGGTCCCGCACCGAGAATGCCGCGGAGGCCGGCGGTGCCGAATTCGAGCTTCGCGGCGAAGCGGTCGGCGAGCGCGGCGAGGTCGTTCGCGTCGATCAGCGCGCGGAGCTCGTCGCGCGTCGTGGGGTCGGGATCACCGTCGATCCAGCGTGCAGCAAGGGCCTTCCAGTCGGGGGTCGTCGCGTCGCTCATGGCGGCCGCGTATACACCTCCGCCGCGCGCGCTGTCATGCGCGACCATTGCGCGACCAGCGGCCGTCGCCGTGGTGCGTGATGTGTCCGTGCGAGGCGAGGCGCACGAGGTGGGCGTGCGCGCTGCGCTCGGTGAGAAACACCGGCGCGTGCGGCGAATCCGCGTAGGCGCGCGCCGCGATGGCGTCGAGTGCGCAGGGCTCATCGGTGACCGCATCGAGCACGCGAGCTTCGCGCGCGAGGCGGTGCGCGATGTAGAAGCGCAGCCGCGCGACGGCGTCGTCGATGGGGGCTCCGTGCGCGGGGAGCAGGCGCGCGGGCGCGAGCGAGGCGAGGCGTTCGAGCTGCGTGAGGTACGCGTGCATGTCGCCGCCATCCGAGGTGTCGATGAGGATCGTTCCCTCGGAGGCCACCATGTCGCCGACGATCATCCAGCCCGAGGCGTGGGCGAAGCAGAGGTGACCGGGCGCGTGACCCGGCGTGTGGAGCGCGCGCACGTCGAGGCCGGGGAGCACCGCTCCGTCGTCGAGGGTGCGGTCGACGGCAACGCGATCCGCGAGGCGATCGCGGGTGAGCGGGTGCGCGAAGAGGGGCACGGCGAAGCGCGCGCAGAACTCCGCGGCGCCGCCCACGTGGTCTCCGTGGTGGTGCGTCACGACCGCGCCGAGGAGCGTGTCGCCTGCCGCGATGCGTCGCGCGACGGCGTCGTGGAGGCGCTGCTGCTCCTCGGGCCAGGGCGACGCGGGCTCGACGACGTAGAACGCGCGGAGGCCTACGAAATAGCTGTTCGTGTGCGTCGCCGGGGGCAGCGTAGGCGTGCGCAACGCGAGGCGCGACACGGCCTCGCCGACGGCTTCGATCTCGGTTTCATCGCGCATCGTGCTCTTTGTGCGAGCCATATCACAGCGACGTCGCGTCTCGCGGTAGCGTCGACGACGGATGCGACGGATCACCCTGCTCTCGCTCACGCTCCTCGCCTGCACGCCCGCAGGAACGGTCGGCCCCGGAGGGGGCGACGACGCGGAACCCGCGCTCGATGCCGATGATGCGGCCCCGGACGACTCCACCCCGACCATCGATGTCGTCGATGCGACGACCGACGATGCATCGATGGACGCCATGGTCGACACGACGATGACGGACCGCGCGCCGACCAACGACCTGGCCGACGACGTGGCGACCGACCGCGGTGCGCCGCCTGTGGATGCGCCCGCCGTCGATGGCGCCTCCGATGCTGCGCGCGACGTGTCCGATGCCGCAGCGCCCGATGGGCCCATCGCCGATGCGAGCGTCGACAGCGGCGTGCGCGATGGCAGCGCATCGGACGCGGGGCCGACGACCTTTCCGTCGGGCATCGGCGCGGGCTTCACCACGGCCCTCGCGCCGGAGCGTCGCGTGACCTGCGGAACGCCCTCGATGGACGCGCCGCGCGTGACGCCGGGCGCCACCGATCGCTACGTGCTCCGCGGTCGCATCGTGACGCCGTCGGGTGTGCTCGCGCCCGGCGAGGTGCTCGTGCAGGGCACCACCATCGCGTGTGTGGCGGCTCGCTGCGACGGCCACGCGGCCTACGCGGGCGCGACGGTGATCGAGACGTCAGGCGTGGTGTATCCGGGTCTCGTCAACACGCACGACCATCCGCAGTACGACTTTCTCCCGCCGTGGACGCCGCCCACGCGCTACCTCAACTCGGACCAGTGGCAGGCCGCGACGGCGTATCGCGCGGTCACCGAGCCCCTTCGCAACAACGAGAGCACGCACACCTGCGCGATGCTCAAGTGGGGCGAGCTCCGCGCGATCGTGTCGGGCACCACGAGCGTGCAGGGCGCGCTCAATCGCGTGTGTGCGACGCGCACCCTCGCGCGCAATCTGGAGTACGGCACCGACTTCGCGGGCGTCGACACGCACCGCACGAACACGCTGGGCATCGCGTCGCTCACGGCCGCCGACGCGACCTCGCTGCGCACCGCCATCGACAATGGAACGGTCACGGCCTACATGCTCCACCTCTCGGAGGGGATCGATGAAGGCGCGTGGCGCGAGTGGGGGATTCTCACGTCGCGCAACCTGCTCACCGGCGCGCTGATGATCATTCACGGCACGGCGCTCGGTCGCACGGAGTTCAACGCGCTCGCGTCGGTGCGCGCGCGGCTCGTGTGGTCGCCGCGGTCGAACATGGTGCTCTACGGCCGCACGACCGACGTGGGCGCGGCGCTCGACGCGGGACTGCTCGTGGCCCTCGCGCCCGACTGGACGCCCACGGGGAGCCCGAACCTCCTGCAGGAGATGCGCTACGCGAGGGAGTTCTCGCGCGCGGTGATGGGCGGACGGCTCACGGCGCGCGACCTCTTCGAGATGGCCACGTCACGGGCTGCGCAGGCCGCGGATCGCACGCAGGTGGGATCGATCGCCGTCGGACGGTACGCCGACCTCATGGTGGTGCCCGACCGCGGGTGCGATGCGTACGACACGCTGCTCGATGCGCCGGTGGCCGACGTGCGCTTCGTGATGCTCGGCGGGCGGCCGATGTACGGCGATGCCGCGCTGATGGACGCGCTCCCCGCGGCGGCGCGGCCCCGCTGCGAGGCGATGCGGGCGTGCGGACAGGAGAAGCGCGTGTGCGTCGCGCTCGCGGATACGACCAATGAACTCGACCGCACGATGGCGCAGATCGAGACGGAGCTTTCGGCGTTCTCGACGCCGTACCCGCTCGTGCCGACGTGCCCGCCGTGAGGGCGCTTGACGGGTCACGGGCGCTCGCTTAGCAACGACGCCCATGACCACTCCGAGCGAGTTCCTGCGATCGATGCTCCGCGCCGTCTCCGACGTGAAGGAAGAGGGCGACGCCTTCGAGATGAACGACCAGTGGGACGTGACCGTGCACGCGGGCCAGAAGGGCGCGTCGCTCACGGTTCCCCACGTCGTGCGCGTCACCCTCAAGGCCGGCTTCGTGCTGCTCGAAACGTCGAAGAAGCACCGCTTCGTCGTCGTCGCCGACGACATCCGCGCCATCGGTCAGGAGCCCTCGGAGCGCGAGAGCAAGAGCCGCCGCACGGGCTTTCTGTGAGACCCCACCCCGGCGCGCCCCCGACGCCCCCCGCGTCGAGCGCGCCCGCCCGTCACCGCTGACGATCGCTCAGGGAACGGGCACCGCCACACGCACCCCGCCGCCCGCCTGCACCGCGCCCACGCCGAAGCCACCGTTCACCGACACGCCCACGCCCGGCGCAGGACGCGCCATGGGCGCCGGCGCATACACCGTCGTGGGCGCAGGGGCCGCGTACACCGTCGTCTGTGTGGGCGCGGCGTACACCGCGGGCGCCGCGTAGGCCGTCGGGGCCGCGTACGCGGTCGTCGCGAAGGGCGCGGTGCGCGCGTAGTAGCCCGCGGGGTAGTACGTGTTCTGGTGGTAGCCGCCCTGGTAGTAGACCGTGTTCGGGGCCGCGTACGACTGGTAGCCGTAGTAGCCCGGCGAGTAGGTCACGGGCTGCGTCGATCCGACGAAGCAGGCCGGGAGCGCGAGCGCCGAGAGGATCGCGAACGAGGCCGAGAACATCGCGTGTTTCATGGTTCGCGCACCCTACACCTCGCGATGCGGTGCGACCAGCGGCGCGCATCGCGGAATCCATTGCATTTGCAAGCGCACGCCGACGCCCCGTTCGCGCAACGCGCTCGCCGGAGCCGTGTCACGGAGGCGCACGATCGTGGGCATTCGCCGCGGCGCGCACCCTTGCCTCGCTGAAACGAGCGGGCTATGCAAGCGGGCGATGAACGCCACGGGACCGGAGGGCGACCTCAAGGTGCTTCGGCACCGTGTCGAACAGGCCATTCGCGCGTCGCGTCCCCGAGAGCAGATCGTTGCGCTGCTCGAAGAGCTCGTCGCGAAGGCCGATGACAACAGCGACGCCTCGCGCTTCGCGCGGCGCCAGCTCGCCGAGGTGCAGCTCGAATCGAGTCCGTGGTCGGCGGCGTTGCATCTTCGAAGGCTCCTCGCGCACAGCCCCGACGACGACACGGCGCACGCGCTCATGGGGCTCTGTCAGGCGCTCCAGGGCAACCACCGCATGGCCGTCGCGTCGTTTCGCAGGGCCGTCGCACTGTCGCCGAACAACCCCTGGTACAACCACAACCTCGGGCACCTGCTCGACGTGACGCTCCACACGCCGGGCGACGCGATCGTGTACCTCCGCAAGGCCCACCGCGCGCAGCCCGAGCAGGAAGAGGTCGGCGCCTCGCTCGCCCACTGCCTCGGCCGTCTCGGCGAGTGTGCCGAGGCCATCACCCTCACGCGCACGCTGCTGCAACGGCACCCGCACCACGACGACCTCAAGCGCCTCCTCGCGTGGCTCGAAGAGGGCGCGCCCGCGCATCGCACGCGTCCGTCGAAGCGCGCGACGCCCTCGGTGCAGGCCGTCGCCCCGATGCCCCGTCGTCGCACGCGACCCGCCGAGGCTCCGCGGAGTGACGAGGCCGTGCTCGCCGCGCAGCTCCGTCGCGCGGGCGCCACCGACGACGAGATCGCGCGCGCCACGCGCATGTGGCGTGACTACGAGCTCGCCGCGAAGGCGCGCATGTGTGAGGTCACCGCGGCGGCGATCGACTACGCCATCGGGCGCGTGCACGGCGTCGCGGCGCGGCAGCGTGAGGTGGCCGAGCGACACGGGGTGCGGGCCCACGAGCTCGCGGCGCGCTTCCGCGAGCTGAAGGGCGCGATCAACCTCACGGCGCGCGACGCGCGGTACCTGTAGCCGTCGGCGCGGCGGGGGTCGCGCCGGGGGGGATCACGTACGGCCACGAAAAATCGAGCCCATCCTGACGGAAGGGCGCGACGTGCAGCCGTCGGATCACGTTCGCGACGCACACGCCGATGGGCGAGTTCGTCCACGGCGAGGAGATCTGCACGTTGGTCACGCGCCCCGACGCGCCGAGCACGCGCGAGGTGACCAGCAAGGTCGCACCGCCCGTTCCCACACACGCGCGCACCGCGGGGGTCGCGGATTGAAAGAGCGCGCGCATCTCCTGGGGCTCGGGCAGGTCGCGCGTCGGCACCACGGGGCGCGGCACCGCACGCACGATGCGAGGCGCGATCGATGCGTCGGCGATCACCGACGCGTCGCGCGCGATGGGGCCTGGCGTCGGGGGAGACGCAGGCGCCACGAGCTGCGGGGGCGCGGGAACCACGACGGGCAGAGCGGGCGCGGTGGCCGCGGGCGGCGAGGGCGTGGGCGGAGGCTCGATCTCGGGCACCGTTGCGACGGCGCGCCGTGTGGGCATCGACGCGCGCACACGCACGAAGTAGAGGGCCGCGCCGATGAGCGAGGCCGCGACCGCGACCGCTGCGACGATGGGAGCGCGCGACGACGACGAACGTGACGGCGCGGGGGGTGCGACGGAGATCACCGGCGGCGCGGTGGGCATCGAGGGCGCTGCGACGGGCGAGGAGACGGGCGCGCTGCGGAGGCGCGTGGCTTCATCGGTGACATCGCCGCCCGCGTAGTGCGCGTGCTCGGGGAGCTGCACCGCGAGGGTCTGGTCGCCCATGTCGGGCGCTTCGAGGGAGACGGGCGTGGCGTCGCCGGGGTCGAAGGTCGGCGCGAGCTGCGTCTGCGGCGTGACCTCGTTGGCGCCCGCAGCGCGCGGGTTCGACTCGGCCCAGCGCGAGAGCGCGTCGCGGAGCGAGGCCATCGAGGTCCATCGTTCGGCGGGGTCGCGGCGCAGCGCGCGGTGCACGAGCTCGGCGAGCGACGCGGGCACGCCGGGCGCCACCGAGGTGAGCGGCGGCGGATCGTCGGCGATGACCTTGAGCAGCATCGCGTGGGCGCCCTGCGCGCGGAACGGACGCTGCCCCGCGAGCGCTTCGTAGAGCACCACGCCCATGGCCCACACGTCGCTCTGGCCCGTCGCGCGCTCGCCCCGCGCCTGCTCGGGCGCCATGTAGTCGGGCGTGCCGAGGAGGGCGCCCGCACTCGTGAGCTCCTGCGCGCCGCCCGCGCCCTCGTTCATGCTCGCGACGCCGAAGTCGATGACCTTCGCGGCGATGCGTCCGTCGCGCTGACGGGCGAGAAAGATGTTGGCGGGCTTGAGGTCGCGATGCACCACGCCCGCGAGGTGTGCGGTCGAGAGCGCGTCGAGCACCGGCGCGAGGAGCTCGATCAGCACGTGCGGATCGATGGTGCGATCACGGCGGAGCACGTCGCGGAGGTCTTCGCCGTCGAGGAGTTCCTGCACGAGAAAGAGCGTGCCGTCGTGGGGGTCGCGCCCCATGTCGAGCACCTCGACGATCGCGGGGTGGGTCACCCGCGTCGACGCGCGCGCCTCGCGAAAGAAGCGCTCGGAGATCTCCGGGTGCAGCGTCGCCGCGCCCACGAGGAGCTTCAACGCGACGCGCCGCTCCGTCCAGGTGTTCACCGCTTCGAAGACCGCCCCGTGGCCACCGAGTCCGAGCACCCGCACGGTGCGGTACTTGTCGGCCACCACCCGGCCCACCCACGCCTCGGCGGGATGTTTCTGCTCCTCGGTCACGGCGTCTCGAACCTCACGACCCGCGGAGCATACAGGGCTCGCGTGCGCGCCGTCGCGTTCTGCGTGCGCGCCCCCGTTGCCCCGCCGCGCGAGGCCGTGTGACGATGCGCGCTCGCCGTGGATCCACCGCGCCCACCGCACGCACGACCGCCGCGCGAGGACCTTCGCAGCGCGTGGTCCGACGAGACGCCCGCGCCCACGCGCGACACCGTCGAAGTGCCGCCCGCGGTCGATGCGACGCTCGACACCCGCGCGTCGCACGCCGATGCGTGGAGCGCCGAGGTCACCTGCGCCGATGGCACGCCCGTGCTCCTCGCGGTCGCACCCGCGATGCGCCTCGCCGACACGCGTCCGGGCACCGTCGATCCCGCGGCGCTCACCCCCGACGCGCCCGCGACGCTCCCGATCGGAACGCTCTCGCCCGTGCGTCCCGCGGGCCTCGCGGCGACGCGTCCGACGCCTGCGTTCGTGCTTCCGCAGACGTCGCCGGGCGCGTGGACGCCGCCGCTTCCGCCGCGTCCTGTGCCCGTGCCGGTGGCGGTCACCGACGCGCCGACGACGTCACGGAGCGTGTGGATCCTCGCGGCCGTGTCGCTCGCGTGGCTGGTGGTTCTGACGCTGGTGGTGGCGCTCTACGCGAGCCATCGCGCGACGTGATGCGCGCGCAAGGTGGGAGGGTGCGCTGGGTGGCCGCGCGTGGGCCGCGGTGCGCTCACAGACAGGCGCGTTCGCAGGTGACGCGGACCTCGGTGCACTGGGTGATGCACGCGCCGCGGCTGCGACGACAGAGCTCTTCGCCGTAGCCCGACTGGAGGCAGTCGCCGACGTTCTCTTCGCAGCTGCTCCGGCACGCGGCGTCGTTGCCGTTGCAGCGGGTGAAGCATGTGAGGCCCTGCGCGCCCGCCGACGGCACGAGCGACACCGAACCGCGCGACGACGCGCCGTCGTACGAGACACCGGCGGTGACGAGGAACGCGGCGAGCGAGAGGAATGCGTAGCGACGAGCGATCATGGGCGTGGGCCTCCTGCGTGGGCGGAACCGGGTCCGTGCGGTTGGGGTTTGCGTTCCGTTGAAGCGGTCGACGCCGCGCGCGGTTGAAGCCCGACGGTGACGATTTCTGCGCGACGCAGCGCACTCGTGCGTAGCCCCACAGCTTCTGCCGTCGCGTGACGGAGCCCTGCGGTACGCTGCGCCGCCCGTCATGCGACTCCCCTCCCTCGCCGCGCTCTCGCTCCTCGCTGCCTGCACCACCACCGCCCGCGCCGCGCTCGTGCCCGTCACGCAGCCGCCGCCGGGACCGCCCCGCGCGCTCGCGGGCACGGTGCGCTACGAGGCCCGGCGCCCCACGCACGGCGGCGCGTCGCGCGAGGGCGAGATGCGTCCTGCGCGCTTCGTCACCGTGGCCGCACTCGACCGCGAGGGACACGCGCTCGCCGAGTGTGCGACCGACGCGACGGGACACTTCGCGTGCTCCGTTCCCGCGGCGACCACGCAGCTCGCGGTGCGCGCCCACGCCCACGAGAATGGACTCGACACGTCGTGCTCGCCGGATCAGGACCTGCGCCGCGATCACGAACTCCGCGTGCCGCTCGCAATGGGTGATGCGCCGATGACGGTCGACGTGCGCGACAGCGATCCGTCGGGCATGGCGGGCGCGCTGCACATCGTCGACACCGTGCTCCGCGGGCTCGAAGCGGTGCAACGATGGACGGGCGACACGCTCCCGCCGCTCATCGTGTACTGGGGCCGCGGCATCACGACGGAGTGGAGCTACTACCGCGGCGAGCGACCGGCGCACTCGAACCGCTTCATGCTCGAACTGCTCGGCGGCGAGCGCGGACGACAGAGCACCACCGACACCGACGAGCACGACGAGGGGATCATCCTTCACGAGGTCGGGCACTTCGTGATGGACCGTCTCAGCACGAACTCGTCGACGGGCGGAACGCACCCCTCGAACGTGCTCCTCGACCCGGGCCTCGCGTGGGAAGAGGGGCGCGCGACGTGGTTCTCGTCGGCCGTGCGCAACGACCCGCGCTATCAAGACACCATCGGCATCGAGCCCTCGGGGAGCCTCCGCGTCGACCACGACCTCGAACGCTCCATGGGGCCGCGCGGCAACGGTGCGGAGAACAGCGTCTCCGATGTGCTCTGGGACCTCATCGACGGCGCCAACGGCTACGAAGACCGCGACCGCGACGGCCTCGCGCTCGACCCCGCGGCGCTGCTCCGCGCGATGGTCGACATGAACCGTCAGCCCGGCGCGTTCCCCTGCCTCGCGAGCTTTCTGCGCTTCATCACCGCACCGCAGACGCTCGCCAACAACGCCACGCGCGACGCCCTCGTCTCGACCGATGCGCTCGCCGCGATGCTCCGCGCCACGCAGGAGCCCGAGGCCATGCTCGCGGCCTCGCCCGGTGCGCAATGGCCCCTCGATCTCACCGTGCCCGCGCGTGTGGCCGACAAGATCGACGGACTCACGGACCCCGCCCCGAGCGGCGGCGCGCGACGGCCCGAGAACGGCCTCGACGCGATCCGCGTGTACCGCGTGAACATCCCCGCCCGCGCGTGGATCAACCTCGAGCTGCGCATCCAGGGCAGCGGCACGCGCGCCGATCGCAGCGACCTCGATCTCGAACTGCGCGACATCCGCGGCGAGATTCTCGCGTCGGCGCGCGGCACGGCTCCGCGCGAGACGCTCTCGCGGCTGCTTCAACCGGGTTGGTACATCGTGTACGTGCGCGACGGCGGCGACGGGAACCGCGCCAACTTTGAACTCACCGTGCGCACCCGCCCCGTGTGAGGAACACCGTTCGCGTCACCGTTCTGTTGCGCTAGCGTCGCCGACATGGCGAACCTGACGGAGTTGCTCCACCTCGTCGCGCGGTGGGTCCACCTGATCGCGGGCATCATGTGGATTGGCAACTCGATGCTCTTCAACTGGCTCGACCGCAACCTCGTGCTCCCCGACGACCCGAAGGAGGGTCTCATCGGCGAGATCTGGATGGTGCACAGCGGCGGGTTCTACCAGGTCGAGAAGAAGCACCTCGCGCCGGGCCAGATGCCCAAGACCCTCCACTGGTTCAAGTGGCAGAACGGGATCACCTGGCTCAGCGGCATCTCGCTCCTCGTGCTCGTGTACTACATGGGCGGGGCCTCGCTGATGACCGATCCCGCGGTGTCGCGCATCTCGCCCGCGGGCTCCGTCGCGCTCGGCATCGGCACCATCGTGGGCGCGTGGCTCGCCTACGACCTCGTGTGGCGCTCGCCCATCGGACGCCGTCCGCAGCTCGCCTTCGCCCTCAACGTGCTCTCGGTGCTCGCGCTCTCGTGGGTGCAGTTCCACTGGCTCTCGGGGCGCGCGGCGTACATGCACGTGGGCGTCATGCTCGGCACGATCATGACCGGCAACGTGTGGTTCGTGATCATCCCGTCGCAGCGCGAGCTCGTGGCCGCCACGGAGTCGGGGCGCCCGCAGGACCCGGCCATCGGATACCAGGCGAAGCAGCGCTCGATTCACAACAACTACCTCACGTTTCCGCTGCTCTTCATCATGTTGAGCAACCACTTTCCGACGACCTTCGGCCACGCGCTCAACTGGCTCGTGCTGCTGGTGCTCTCGCTCGGGAGTGCGCTCATCCGTCACCTGATGAACATCCGGTTCACGTACCGGCAGTGGCTCCTCCCCGCGACGGCCACGTTCTTCGTCACGTGCGTCGCGGCGCTGTGGTTCTTCGCGCATCCCGAGGGCCTGCACCCGCGACGGCACCTCCCCGCGGGCACACAACCCGTCGCGTGGAGCGACGTGGAGCCTATCTTTCAGGCGCGATGTCAGCGCTGTCACTCGCGCTTTCCCACGGACCCCGCGTTCCGCGCGCCGCCCAACGGCATCGTGCTCGAAGAGCATGAGCAGGTCGCGCGCCTCAAGGACCGCATCAAGCTCCGCGTCGTGAGCCTGCGCAACATGCCCCTCGGCAACGTGACCAACATCACCGACGCCGAGCGCGCCCGCATCGGCGCGTGGATCGACCAGGGCGCGCCCGAAGACTGAGCGCGCACTTCACTGCCCTCTGCATCCCCCTCCCCTCTCGCACCGCACAGAGGACGCCCATGAACGAAACGATCTTCCGCGCCGCGCGCGTGGTCTTCTCCGACGGCGTGCGACCCGCCACCGTGCACGTGCGAGAGGGTCGCATCGCGCGCGTCTCGCACTACGACGACGTGCCCGCGGGCGCCCCCGTGATCGACGCGGGACCGTGCGCGCTCATGCCCGGCGTGGTCGACACGCACGTGCACATCAACGAGCCCGGACGCACCCCGTGGGAGGGCTTCGAGAGCGCCACGCGCGCGGCCGCGGCGGGGGGCATCACCACCGTCGTCGACATGCCGCTCAACAGCATTCCGCCGGCGACGAGCGCGCGCGGTGTGACCGTGAAGAAGGAGTCCCTCGAAGGCCGCGTGGCCGTCGACGTGGGCCTGTGGGGCGGGGCGATTCCCGAGAACACCACGGGCGATGCGCAGGGCCTCGCGAAGGTGCTCCGCGAGGGCGCCATGGGGTTCAAGTGCTTCCTCGTTCCGTCGGGCGTCGACGAGTTTCCGTACGTGCAGGCCGACGACGTGCGCGCGGCGCTCAAGCAGATCCACGGCACCGAGGCCGTGTTCATGGTGCACGCCGAGCTGCCCGGTCCCCTCGATGTGGCCGCCGCGGAGATGGCCGCCGAGGTGCCGCCGCCCGATCCGCGCAGCTACCGCACCTACGTGCGCTCCCGCCCGCGCGCTGCGGAAGACCAGGCCATCGAGCTCCTCTACGCGCTCTGCCGCGAGACGCGCACGCCCATTCACATCGTGCACCTCTCGTCGTCGGGCGCGCTCGAAACGCTGGCCCGCGCGCGCGATGAGGGCCTCCCGCTCACCGCCGAGACCGCGCCGCACTACCTCCACTTCGACGCCGAGGAGGTGCCCGACGGCGCAACCTGGTACAAGTGCGCGCCGCCCATTCGCGAGCGCGACAACCGCGAGCGCCTGTGGGCCGCGCTCGAAGACGGGCTCATCACCATGGTCGTGAGCGATCACTCGCCGTGCACGCCCGATCTCAAGCGCCTCGACGAGGGCGACTTCATGAGCGCGTGGGGCGGCATCGCGGGCCTGCAGTTCAGCTTCGCCGCCGTGTGGACCGAGGCCCGTCGGCGCGGCTTCGGGCTGCACCACATGGCTCAGTGGATGTGCGAGCGACCGGCGCGTCACGCGGGCCTCCACGGCCGCAAGGGACGCATCGCCGAGGGCTACGACGCCGACCTCGTGCTGCTCGACGACGCGGCGCAGACGACGGTCACGGCGCCGTTCATCCACCATCGCAACAAGCTCACGCCCTACGAGGGCCGCACGCTCGACGGCGTGGTGCGCGGCACCTGGGTGCGCGGCGCGCGCGTCTACGACGGGCACACGTTTCTCCCCTCGCCCACGGGCCGTTGGATCACCCGGAGCTGACGCTCCCGCACCCCACGCAACGCATCACCACCATGGACTTCACCGACAACCTCGACCTCGCCTCGCTGCGCCTCGGCGGCGCCGTCGTCTCTGCGACCGACGACTACTTCGCGGAGAAGGAGAACCTCCTCAAGCCCGGCGACGCCGTGTGGCTCGCGCACGAGTACACCGACCGCGGCAAGTGGATGGACGGCTGGGAGTCGCGCCGCAAGCGCGTGCCCGGTCACGACTGGGCGGTGATCCGTCTCGGCGTGCCGGGGATCGTGCGCGGCGTGCTCGTCGACACGGCGTACTTTCGCGGCAACTACCCCTCGCACTGCTCGATCGAAGCGTGCGCGGCGCCCCTCGACGCGCGCCCCGAGGAGCTCGACGACCCGTCGACGGAGTGGGTCGAGATCCTCGCGAAATCACCGCTCAACGGCGACTCGAAGAACCGCTTCGAGATCACCTCGCCCTTCGCGTTCTCGCACGTCCGTCTGCGCATCTACCCCGACGGCGGCGTCGCGCGCTTTCGCGTCTACGGCGAGGCCGTGCCCGACTGGCGGCGCATCGGCCACGCGCGCGGCGACTTCGACGTGGCGGCCGCGGAGCACGGCGGACAGGTGCTCGCGTGCAGCGACATGTTCTTCGGCGAGCGTCGCAACCTCATCATGCCCGACCGCGCGCTCAACATGAGCGACGGGTGGGAGACGCGCCGACGCCGCGGACCCGGCCACGACTGGAGCATCGTGAAGCTCGCGGGGCGCGCCACGCTCTCGCGCCTCGTGATCGACACGAACCACTTCAAGGGCAACTACCCCGACACGTGCACGCTCGAAGCGTGCGACTACGCGGGCGACGACCTCGACGCGCTCACCCGCGACGACGCGCTGTGGAAGCCTCTCCTCGACCGCACGAAGCTCCAGGCCCACACGCGGCACTACTTCGAGGAGGCCCTGCACGCCGTGGGGCCCGTCACGCACCTGCGGCTGTGTGTGTATCCCGACGGCGGCGTGAGCCGACTGCGCGTGTACGGCTCCCTCGACCGCGAGGCGCGGCTGACGCTCGGGGTGAAGCGCCTCGACACGTTCCCGCCGGGCATGGCCGCGGCGGCGCTGAAGGCGTGCTGCGGGTCGACGGCGTGGGTCGAGGGGATGCTCGCGCGCAGGCCCTTCAAGACGCCCGCGGCGGTGCTCGCGGCGGCGGACGCAGTGTGGTCGACGGCGGGCGACGACGACGTGCTGGAGGCCTTTCGCGCGCACCCGCGCATCGGCGAGCAGAAGGCCGCGCCGACGCAGAGCGCGCAGGCCGCGGGGTGGTCGCGTCAGGAGCAGTCGGGCGTGTCGACGGCCAGCGACGAGACCCGCGCCGCGCTCGCCGAGGTGAACCGCGCGTACGAGGCGCGCTTCGGCTTCGTGTACATCGTGTGCGCCACGGGGCGGAGCGCCGACGAGATGCTCCAGTTCGCGCGGTCGCGCATGGGCAACGAGCGCGACGCGGAGCTGCGCGTGGCCGCGGGCGAGCAGGCGAAGATCACGCGCATCCGACTGGAGAAGCTCCTCGAACCATGAGCGCCATCACCACCCACGTGCTCGACACCTCGCGCGGCCGCCCCGCCGCCGACGTGCCCGTCACCCTCGAAGCGCGCGACGACGCGGGCGCCTGGCGTCTCGTCGGCCGCGGCGTCACCGACAGCGACGGACGGCTCCGCACGCTCACGCAGGGACACGCGCTCACCGCGGGCGTGTACCGCATCACCTTCGACACCGACGCGTACTTCACGCGCCTCGGCGTCGAGGGCTTCTACCCCGAGGCGTCGATCACCTTCACGGTGCGCAACGGCGCCGAGCACCACCACGTTCCGCTGCTGCTCAACCCCTTCGGATTCAGCACGTACCGCGGGAGCTGACCGCTACGGCGCGGTCACCACGAGGGCCCCGTCGGCGAGCGCGTGCTCCACGCAGTCGTCGGGGCTCCCGTCTTCGTGCACGAAGGCCGTGAAGTCGGTGGCGGCGTCGAGCGCGATCATCGGGTGGTGCCACACGCCGGGTCGGTACGACACGCCCTGGTTCGCGCGGGCCACGAAGCACCGCGCCGTCGCGAGGTCGGGCGCGTCGCCGCCGAGGGCCACCACCACGAGGTAGCGCCGCGCGGTCATGGGCACGAAGAGCTGCGTCGAGTGGGGATGCTTCTCCAACAATGCGAGCGCGCGCGGCCACGCGGTCTGCGCCGCACAGCGGAAGCTCGCCACGTTGAGCGCCGCGTGGGGGCGCAGGTTCACGAGCGACGTGAGGTGGTTGCGGCGGGCGGCCGTTCCCTGGTTGGCGTTCGCGGCGGCGATGTCGTCGCGGTCGGCGGAGACCACGTCGCCGTAGGGCGCGAAGGCCGACGCGGTGAGCGCCGCGGGCGTGAGCACGATCGACATGGCGCGCGTCGCGATCAGTCGTTGAGGAGGAGCTTGAGCACCACGTCCATCATGCGGCCGAAGGGCGGGCGCAGCAGGCCCGTGCCGTTCACCGCGGCCTGATGGAACACGGGCTTCAACTTGCTCAGCGCTTCGAAGCCCGCGCGGCCGTGGTACGCGCCCATGCCGCTCGGTCCGACGCCGCCGAAGGGCATGTCGTGCTGCGCGATGTGGAGCAGCACGTCGTTGACGGTCACGCCGCCCGACACGGTCTCGTGGAGCACGCGCGCGGTCTCTGCGCGGTCGTTGCCGAAGTAGTAGAGCGCGAGGGGACGCGGGTGGTCGTTCACGTACGCGATGGCCTCGTCGATCGAGGTGTACGTGCGCACGGGGAGGATCGGTCCGAAGATCTCCTCCTGCATCACGGTCATGTCGTCGGTGGCGTCGAGCACGAGGGCGGGCGCCATGCGCCGCGACGCACGGTCGAGGGTCTCGCGCGCGGGGTTCACCTCGATGACCTTCGCGCCCTTCGCGCGGGCGTCGTCGAGGTACGACGCGAGGCGCGCGTAGTGGCGATCGTTCACGATCGAGGTGTAGTCGCCGTTCGAGCCGAGCGTGGGGTAGAGCTCGGCGGCAGCCTTCTGCGCGGCGGCCACGAACTCGTCGCGGCGCTCGGCGGGCACGAGCACGTAGTCGGGCGCGATGCACGTCTGGCCCGCGTTGAAGAGCTTGCCCGACATCACGCGCGTGGCGGCCGTCGCGAGCGCGCTGTCACGGCTCACGATCGTCGGTGATTTGCCGCCGAGTTCGAGGGTCACGGGCACGAGGTTCTCGGCCGCGGCGCGCATCACGTGGCGCCCCACCGCGGTGGAGCCCGTGAAGATCAGATGGTCGAAGGCGAGCTGCGAGAAGGCCTGCCCCGTGTCGCTGCCACCGACCACCACGGAGACGAGGTCGGGGTCGAAGGTGTCGGCGACGGCCTGGCGGATCAGCTCGCTCGTGGCGGGCGTGAGCTCCGAGGGCTTGATCATCGCGGCGTTGCCCGCGGCGAGCGCGTCGGCGAGGGGCGCGAACGCGAGCTGGAGGGGGTAGTTCCACGGGGCGATGATGCCGACGACGCCGAGGGGCTGCGGAATGACCTCGGCGCGGCCGGGCTGAAAGAGCCAGCTCACCTCGGCGCGGCGCGGGGCCATCCACTCCTTGAGGCGCGCGCGGGTGTGACGGATGCCCTCCACGGTCACCACCACCTCGGCCACCATGGTCTCGACGCGCGATCGGTTGCCGAAGTCTTCGGAGATGGTGCGCGCGAAGTCGTCTTTGCGACGCAGGAGCATGCGTTCGAGGGCGTCGAGCCACGCGAGGCGCGCTTCGAGCGTGGGCGTTCCGCGCGTGCGGGTCGCGGCCCGGAGGCGATGGAGCGTGGGCGCGAGGTCGGCGGCGGTCACGCGCGGCGACGGGGTCGCGGCGCTTGCGGAAGCGGCTTCAACGTTCATGCGAGCACCTCGGTGCGAGGGGGATCCGCGCGGTGATGAGCGGGCTGCGAAGGTAACGCAACCGCGGGCGGGCGGAAGGCGCTGCGTGCGACGGCGGACGGTCGCGGGGGACGCGGGTCAGGCGAGGTGCGACGCGAGGGCGTTGTGGAGTTCCTGCGAGTCGGGCGCGACGCGCGAGGGGAAGCGCGCGACGACGTTGCCCTGGCCGTCGACGAGGAACTTCTCGAAGTTCCACGCGACCTCGCCCGCGGGCGCGGCCGACGTGAGCCACTGGTAGAGCGGGTGCTTGTTCGCGCCCTTCACCGTGATCTTCGAGAGCACGGGAAAGGTCACGCCGTAGTTCTTCTCGCAGAACGTCTGGATCTCCGCGTCGCTGCCGGGCTCCTGCGCGCCGAAGTCGTTGGCGGGCACGCCGAGCACCACGAGCCCCCGGTCGCGATGCGCCTCCCAGAGCGCCTGGAGGCCCTTGTATTGCGGGGTGTATCCGCAGCGCGAGGCCACGTTCACCACGAGCACGGTCTTGCCGCGAAAGTCCGAGAGCGAGAGCTCGCGCCCGTCGAGCGTGCGCATCGTGAAGTCATGCAGGGTCGTCATGGTCGTTGGGTCTCCTCGGTTACGCGCCGTGGGATGCCGCCGCACGCGCGTCGGCTTCGAGGGCCTTCAGCCGCTTGAGCTCGGCGCGCACGCTCTTGAGCTCCTCTTCGTTCTCGTTGACGTGGCTCCACGCGATGTAGACGAGCACGCCCACGAACGACACCACCATCAGCGCGACGAGAAAGGCCCAGAGCGCGCCCGCCGCGAGGCCCACCGGCAGCGCGAGGAGGATCAACGCGGCGAACTTCGGGCTGCGCTCGTAGTTGGCCCGCATGCGCACCATCGAGGCTTCGAGCCACACGACGCGCTCTTCGAGCTTGTGCAGACGGTCTTCATTCATGGCGGCGCGACCGTAGGTGTCACCGCCGCGGGAATCAACCGCGTTCACGGCTGCGACTCGCGCGCCCAGCGCACCGTGCGCCGCACCCCGTCGCGCTCGGCTTCGAGCACCACGTCGTCGCCCACCGCACCGCGGAATCTGCGCTCCACCTCGGCGGCGCTCGTGGCGGCGACACCGTTCACGGTGAGCACGCGGTCGCCGGGACGGAGCCCCGCGCGATCGGCCGCCGAGCCCGTGGCCACGGCGCGCACTTCGACCACACGCGATCCGCCGACGAGTGGCACCTCGACGAGCGACACCGTGCGCACGGCGAGGGCCTGCGTGGCCGTGGTCGTGTCGCGTTCGAAGCGCAGTCGTACGGCGCGCGCGACGGTGCCGCGGAGGATGCGCACCGACGACGGTGCGGAGCGTCCGAGCGTGGGGTGCCAGGCCACGAGCGCGATGTCTCCCTCGGGGAGGTTCGCGACGGAGAACGCCCCGCGACGGTCGCTCCGGGCGGTGCCCGTGAGCGCGTCGGGCGGCGCGTCTTCGCGAGCCACGACGGCGCCGGGAACGACCTCGCCGCGCGCGTCGACGACGTCTCCTTCGGCGCCTCCGCCGGCCACGAGCTCGATGCGTTCGAGGCGCAGCGTGCCCGACGTGGGGAGCGTGACCGCGCGCTCGGCGCGGATGCATCCGGGCGCATCGACGACGAGCGTGGCGCGGCCTGCGCAGAGGCGTTCGAGGTGCGTGTCGTCGCGCTCGGGCACGGTCGCGCGCACGGGGCCGCAGGTGGAGCGCACCTCGACGCGCGCGGGGCCGGTCATGCATCCGTCGCTGTGGAGCGTGAGGTCGAGCGATGCGCCGGTGCCGAGCTCGACGCGGATCGGTCGCGTGGGATCGTCGACGCGAAGTCCGCGCGGCGCGTAGTCGGGATGGCGCACTTCGAGGTTCACGCCGCGGGTGCCGCCCATCACCGTGTCGAAGGTTCCGTCGTCGTGGGTGATGGTGGTGGCCGAGCCGAGGGCCGTGGTGTCGAGCGTGGTGATCGACACCGACGCGCCCGCGACGGGAAAGCCCCGCGTGTCGGTGACGCGTCCCTCGATGCGACGGAGCGAGCCGGGCACCACGAGGGTCACGGGCACGGTGGCGTCGTCGTTCACGTCGACCTCGGCGCGGGCCGCGATGCGCGCGCCCGAGAGCGCCACGAGGGCGACGTGTCCGCGCACCGACGGAACCCTGAAGGTGCCGTCGTCGAGGGTGAACACACGACGCGGAACCGGGTCCGTCGAGCTGCGGATCTCGACCTGCGTGTTGCGCAGCGGAAAGCCCCGCTCGGTGAGCACACGTCCGTCGAGCGTTCCGCCGGTGTGGAGCGTGATGGTCACCTCGGCGCGCTCACCCGATTGCACCAGCCGCCCCTCGCTGTCGCCGCGCACGAACGCGGGATGGTTCGCGCTCACCACCACCACACCGGGCGGCACGTCTTCGATCACGAAGCGTCCGTCGGCCCCGGTGGTGAAGCCCGGCGCGGCGCGGTCGGCGGTGATGCCCGCAGGCACGGGGATGCGCGGAATGAGCGGCACACGACCGGGCATCACGCCCAGCTCCCCCGCGGGCACGAGCGGTCGCGGGCCCTGCGCCTGCGCGCCGAAGAGGGCCTCGCGAAAGGCCACCGTCGCGCCCGTGAGCCACGTCACCGCGCCGTCGTGGTCGCGCACCGAGAGCTCGATCTGCGTGTTGGCCACGGGCTGTCCGCGGCCGTCGACGACGCGGCCTTCGAGCACCGCGGCGCGGTCGAGTGCGAGCACCGTCGGCGCACCGGTGGGGTCGACGGGAACGCCCGTGCGCGCAGCGTATCCCGGCGCCCGCACCGAGACCTGATGCGCGCGTCGCAGGAGCCCGGGCACGGCGAAGTGTCCGCGCGCGTCGCTCACGAGGGCGCGGGGCGCGGTGGAGAGCGCATCTTCTGCGACGACGAGGCGCGCGTTCGCGATGGGCGCGCGCGTGGTGGCGTCGAGCACGGTGCCCGCGAGGGTCACGCCCGCGCCGAGGGCGAGCGTCACCTCACGGTGGTCGCCCGGTTCGAGGAGCAGCGGTGCGAGGGGCTCGGCGACGTCGTCGTCGCGTGACGCGCGGAGCTCGTACACACCCGATGGCAGTCCCGCGATGAGGAAGCGTCCGTCGTCGAAGACCGGCACGCTCCGCGGCGGCCACACGCCCGAGCCCGAGAGCACCACGGTGGCGCCGCGCGCGCCCTCGCCGTGGGCCGTCTGCACCACACCCTCGATCGACGCGAGCGCGCGCACGGCGAGGGTGAGTCCGTCGGTGGGCGCGGGCACGCCGACCCTTCGCAACGACTCGTAGCCCGCCTCGGCGATCTCGACGCGGTAGGTGCCTGCGGCGAGCCCTTCGAATGCGAAGTGTCCCGTGCCGTTCGCGCGCGTGACCCACGGGAGCTCGTCGGCCGCCGCGCCCTCGCGCCAGGCCCGCACCACCGCGCGGGGAATGCCCGTGGCGCCCTCGCGATCGCGTGCGAGCACCCGTCCGTCGATGCGCACGCCGTCCGCGAGCGTGAGGGTCGTGGCGGGGTCTTCGTCGTCGTGAAGGCGCACCGTCGCGATGGCGCGCGCGCGGCCCGGCGCGGTGGCCACGAGCCAGTAGGAACCCTCGGGGAGCCCATCGAGCGCGAAGGCTCCGTCGGCGCCCGTGGTGCCCGTGGCGAGAGGCCAGGTGTTGCCCTCCCACGCGAGCACGGCGCGCACGGTGGCGTTCGCGATGGCGGTGTGGTCGGGGCCTTCGACGCGGCCGCGGGCGGCGTGCGTACGGCCCGGTGCGGGCGATGGCGCCACGGGCACGGCGGCAGGCGTTTCCGCGCGCGCGGCGAGACGCACGCGCCCGCGACCCGGGAGCGAGAGCGTCGAGAGCACCAAGGCGACGAGGGCCACGCGCGTCTGCACGGTCGTCGTCGAAGCGCTCACGGGCGGGGGAGGTATTCCCACGGAGGCCCATTGCGCAAGGTCGCGACGTTCGGCGGTGGTAGACACCCGCGGGCCGGTCGTGGCATCGCAGCGCACCGACCGATGAGCACCCGACACCGACAGACGCGCGTGTACGAGCCCCCGCGGGCGCTGCGGCCGAAGCCCGAGTTCGTGCGTCCCGAGTCGGTGCCCGACGACGCCCTGAGCTCGGTGTTCACCGTGAAGGCCGAGCACACGGGCCACCGCCTCGACCGCTGGCTCTCGCTGGAGCTCTCGCGCCTCACGCGCAGCCGCGCGCAGCGCATCGTCGAGGACTGGGCCTTCGACGACCGCGGGCGCCAGCTCCGTCCGTCTCATCGGGTGCGCGAGGGTGAGGTGATCGTGGTGTTCCGCCCGCGCTGGGAGGAGCCCGAGGCGCCGCGCAACGTGACCGTGCTCTTCGCCGACGCTGCGATGGTGGCCGTCGACAAGCCCGCGGGACTGCCCGTGCACCCCACCGCGCGCTACCACCAGAACACGCTCACGTCGGTGCTCGGCGAGCGCTTTCCCAACGAGCGCGTGACCCTCGCGCACCGCCTCGACCGCGAGACCTCGGGGGTGCTCCTCGCCGCGCGCACCCTCGCCGCGGAGCGCACGCTCAAGGCCGCGTTCGCGGGCCGCGACGTGCACAAGACCTACCTCGCGCTCGTGCACGGCGAGGTCGAGCGCGACACGTTCGACGTCGACGCGCCCATGTGCCTCGAAGGCGGCGAGGTCTCGGTGAAGATGTGCGTGCGCCCCGAGTCCGACGGAGGCCTCGCGTCGTTCACGCGCATCGAGGTGATCGAGCGCCTCGCGGGCTTCACGCTCGTGGCCGCGCACCCCGAGACGGGACGGCAGCACCAGATCCGCGTGCACCTCGCGCACAGCGGCCACCCCATCGTGGGCGACAAGCTCTACGCGCACGGCGACGAGGTCTTTCTGCGCTGCCTCGACGGCCCGCCCGACGACGAGACCGCCGCGCTGCTGCACCTTCCGCGGCACGCGCTGCACGCCCACGCGATCTCGTTCGCGCACCCGGTGACGGGCGAGTCGATGCGCGTCGTGGCCCCGCTCCCCGACGACATGCGCGCCTTCTGTACCGCCCACGCGCGCAGCGGCGCCGCACGGCCGGAATGATCCTCGACGCCGCGGGGGCGTGGTGTTACCGCTCCCCGTGATGCGCCACTGTGTGACCCTTCTGCTGGCCCTCGCGCTCTCGGGCGTCGCGTGCACGACCACCACCTCGAACGGCGCCGCCCGCGTGGTGACCGCGCCCTTCACCCCCGAGCTCGCGGTCTACTTCGACGACGCGGTCGACTACGTGGAGAACGTCGAAGACCTCGGCGGACGCGTCGCCACCGACTGGCGCCGTCAGATCGACGGGCTCTCGCAGAACTCCGACATCGTGGCCGTCGTGCGCGTCGAGACCGTGACCGCGGGCGCCGAGTCGACCTCGTCGGGCTCGTTCCGTCTCTCGACCATCGCGACGCGCGCGGCGCTGCGGGGAACGCTCCCCGACGACCACCGCGTCGACCTCCGCGTGAGCGAGGGCGAGGTCGGGTACAACACCGTGCGCAACAGCGCGTCGCGGCTCCAGTCGCGCGAGTGGATCCTCTTCGTGCGCTGGTACGACGACGCCGACGGCCAGGTGCGCCCCCACTGGCACCTCACGCCCGCGACGCCCTCGGCCGTGCAGCGCGTGCAAGATGCCGTGGGCTACGTCGACCCGAACGCGCCGCGCGAACAGGTCGTGCGCACCTCGTCGAACTGACCGCCGCTACTGCGCCGCGAGGCGCACCGTGAACCGCACGATGCCCGCGTTGCCCTCGGAGGCCACGGGCCCCGCAGCCTGAAACCGATTGGCCACACAGCGCGCGACGGACGCGTCGCCGGGATTGTCATCCGCGGGTCGTGCGATCACCACGCGCCCGTTGGGCTGCACCATCGCGAGCGCCCGCACGCGCTGCGGCGTGGCGACACGGCAGCGATCCATCGTGGCGACGGCGCGGTCGAGCACCGCCTGCACCGCATCGACCGGCATGAAGCCCACGACCTCGGGCGCGTCGGCCTGCACGCCCACGCCGGGCGGCAACGGCGCGAAGCCGCTCGACTCGTTCATCGGCACCATCTGCGGCTGCGAGGGATTCACCGGCTGCATCTGCGGCTGCGAGGGATTCACCGGCTGCATCTGCGGCTGCGGAGGATTCACCGGCTGCATCTGCGGCTGCGGAGGATTCACCGGCTGCATCTGCGGCGGGTTGTGGGTGCCGTTGTTGTTGCTCGTCGCGTTGTCGGCGGCGAACCACCCGAGCGCGATGGAGCCCACACAACAGAGCGTCGCGAGGCCCGCGATCACGCCGACGATGAGCATCACGGTGCGCGCGGTCGACGTGCGAGGCGGCGCGGCGGCGACGGGCGGCGCCCACTGCGGCGCGGCGGCGAGGTTGGGGGCCGCGGGCGGCGACGGGAGCGCGCCCCAGTGCGAGGGCGTCGCCACGGCGGGCACGCCCACCGGCGCAACGGCGGTGTGCGGCGGCGCGGCGGTGACGGGCGCGTGCGTGAATCCCCCGTGCGGCGCGAAGGGACCGACCTGCGACGAGGCCGCCTGCGACCACACCTGCGGCTGCGCGTTGGCGCCCGAGCCCTGCGGCGCCGTGGGGAGCGACGGCGCCGACGACACCGCGCGACGGAGCGCATCGGCGAACTCGGCGGCGGTCTGCCAGCGCGCCGAGGCCTCGCGCAAGAGCGCGCGCTCGACCACGTCGACGAGCGGGCCGGGCAGGTCGGGCGCGGCCTCGCGCAGCGGCGTGGGAGGCACCGTGCAGGCCTTCACGATGAGCTCTGCCGTGTTGGCGCCCTCGTAGGGGAGGCGGCCCGAGAGCATCTCGTAGAGCATCACGCCGGTGGCGTAGAGGTCGACGCGGAGGTCGACGTCCTTCGAGCTCATGATCTGCTCGGGGGCCATGTAGACCGGCGTTCCGATGACGGCGCCGGTCTGCGTGAGGTGCTGCTGCTCGCCCGAGGGGTCGGCCATCTTGCTGATGCCGAAATCGAGGATCGTGACGAACTCGGGCACCGCGGGGTCCGGCGTCTTGCGCACGAACACGTTGGCCGGCTTCATGTCGCGGTGAATGATCCCCGCGGCGTGCGCGGCGCCGAGGCCGTCGAGGAGCTGCTGCGCGAGGGCCACCGTGCGTTGCGGCGTGAGCCGTCGCTCGCGGCGGAGGATCACTTCGAGCCCCTCGCCGTCGAGCATCTCCATCACGAGAAAGGGCCGCCCATCGGGCGTCACGTCGCAGTCGTGCACGCGGATGATGTGCGGGTTGCCGATGGCCGCCGCCGCGCGGGCCTCGCGGAGAAAGCGCTCCATCATGTCGCCGCGGCGCGCGAACTCCGCGTGGAGGAGCTTCACCGCGACGTGCTGGTTGAGCATCACGTGGCGCGCCCGGTACACCGAGCCCATGCCGCCGTCTCCGAGCAGGCGCTCGACCTCGTAGCGCGCGAGGCGCGTGCCGCAGGGGCCCCCGAGCAGGGACTGCCCCGTGCGCGGGCAGGCCGTCACGTCGGCCGGATGCTGATCGCCGCAGGAGGTGCAGAAGGTCATCGGAGGGCCGCGAGCATCCCACGAAACGCGCGTCGCGGGAGTCCGAAGCGCAGCGCCCTGCGCAGCGCGCGCGGTCAGAACACCGAGGCCACGATGTCGTCGGCCACGAGCCACCGCGCCTGCGGGATGCGCAGCACGTCACCCTCGTCGATCACGTTGCCACGCTCCACCTGTCGCGCGATGCGCGCCGCACGGCTCGCCCGCGGATCGGTGCCCGTGCGGCGGGCCCACGCGCGAAGGTCGCATCCCTCGTCGGTGCGCATGCCGAGCATGAGCCCTTCGCGCACCCGCGTGTCGGCGTCGAGGTCTTCGAGCTCGCCCGCGGGGAGCTCAGCCCGTTCGAGCGACGCGAGGTAGCCCGGCACGTCGTGGGCGTTGCGCCATCGCCGCGCCGCACCGCCCTCCGTGGGCACACATCCCACCGCGCCCGCGCCGAGCCCGAGGTAGGCCTCGCCGCGCCAGTACGAGAGGTTGTGCTCCGAGCCGCGTCCCGGTCGCGCGTAGTTCGAGACCTCGTAGTGCACGAAGCCGAGGTCGCCCATCGTGCGCTCGATGCCCTCGTAGAGCGCGGCCACGTCGTCGTCGGGCAGGCGCGGGAGACGCCCCTTGCGCGCGAGCTCGCCGAAGCGCGTCCCCTGCTCGATGGTGAGCGCGTAGCACGAGAGGTGTTCGACCCCTTCGTTCACGAGCGCGCGCACGTCGTCGACGAGCTCGTCGCGGCGCTGCTCGGCCATGCCGAACATCACGTCGGCGCTCACGCGAAGGCCTCCCGCGGCGATGGCTTCGCGCACGGCCTTGAGCCCGCCCGCGGCGTCGTGGAGGCGACCGAGGTAGCGCAGGTGCACGTCGCGCAACGACTGGATGCCCAGCGAGAGACGGGTGACGCCGCGGTCACGGAGCGACGAGGCGCGGTCGCGGTCGATGGAGGTGGGGTTGCACTCGACGGTGACCTCCCCGAGCGGGCCGAAGCGCGAGACCGCGGCGATCACCGCGCCGAGCGCGTCGTGGGACCAGAGGCTCGG
Organism: uncultured Myxococcaceae bacterium; assembly: GCA_945952225.1. Lineage (GTDB taxonomy): Bacteria > Myxococcota_A > Polyangia > Polyangiales > CAISKJ01. The sequence continues at coordinate 2,699 of CAMFHP010000082.1, read as the reverse complement.
CGTGCCGCCGCCGAAGAAGAGCGAGATGGGTTCGAGCGGTGCAGCGAGGGCGCGCGCGCGGAGTTCGAGCTCGGTGAGCACCGCGCGGGCGTAGGCCTCGTGGGGAATGCGCGCGGGCGCGATCGCCTCCGTCGCGAAGTCGCAGTAGGGGCACCGCTGGAGGCACCACGGAACATGCACGTACACCGCTGCGCGCGAGGCGTTCACGCGGAAGCTCTATCACGTCGGCGCGCGATGCCCGTAGAGTCGGCGCCCCGGTTGCGATGCTGTACGTGGCGCTGCGAGAGACGACCCTGACCGCCCTCGGCCTCGTGGCCGCCACGGTGGTGTCGTTCGTGGCCCTCGACACCGTGGGCGACCACGACTGGTTCGGCGCCGCGCACTACGCACCGACGCTCGGACTCGACGCGCGCCGCGCGAGCACCGGCGACCTTCCGCTCGTGTGGAACGCCAACGTCGACGACGCCCGCGCCCGCACGATCCGCGACCTCGAACGGCTGCGCGCGCCCGCCACGCGCGATGGCGCCGAACGCGCGCTCGTGGCCCGCGGATCCGCCGCGCTCCCCGTGGTGATGGCGCACCTCGACGCGCTCCCCGCCGACGCGCGCTTCGCGGCCCTGCGCGCGCTCTCTGCGGGCTCGCGCGTGCTCACGGGTGATGAGACCGCCCCGGTGCCCGCGCGGCCCGGCGACGACGGCGCGGCGCTCGCGTGGTGGCAGCGGTTCTACGCGGCGCGCGAACTCGATTTTCGACCGGGCTACGCCTCGCGACAGGCCGAGCGACTCGCCACGCGCGAGAGCCGCAACGCCGCCGAGCGTGTGGCCCGACTGGGAACGTACGCGCTCCCCAACCTCGTCGACGCGCTGGGCGTCGCGCGCTCGCCCGAGGCCGTGGCGCGCGTGGTGGGTGCGCTCTCCGATGCGACGGGCGTTCCGATGCGACTCGGCGCGGCCCCCACGGCAGCCGATGCGACGCGCGTCACCGAAGCGTGGAAGGCCTTCTGGTTCGCGCGGCACCTTGAGTACGAGACCCTCACCCCGTGGCAGCGCACGCTCGGACACGTCACCGAGACGCGCTACGGCCAGTGGCTCGTGCGCGCGCTCCGCGGACGCCTCGGGGTGAGCCGCGTGACCGGTCGTCCCGTGTCGCTCGAACTGCGCGAGCGCCTGCCCGTGAGCTCGTTCACGTCGGGCCTCGGCGGGCTCGTCGCGGTGGCCGGTGTGATCGCGTTCGGCGGCGGTCCCGCGATGCGTCGGCGCGCGCTCCGCACGAAGCTCACCGACCTCGTGGGCGCCCTCGCGCCGGGCCTCGTGGCCTTCGCCGCCGCGTGGTGGGTGCTGCTCCGCGTGACGTCCCGCAGTGACGCGCTCCGCACGGCCGCGGAGCTGTTCTCGGGCGTGGGCGCCGTGCGCTCGCTCGCCTCCGTCGCGGGCTGTGCTGCGCTCGCGTCGCTGTGGCTTCGCAGGCCGAAGCTCCGTGTGGTGCTCCACGCCGTGCGCGTCGAGGCCGAACGCTGGACCTCCGAGCGCCTCGAACCCACCAACCTCGACCTCGTACGTCACGCCGCGCGCATCGGCGCGGCCTCGCTGCTCGCACCCATGGGCCTCGCGGCGCCCGCGGTGCTCCTCGCCTCGCTCGTCGTCGAGGTGCTCTTCGGCCTCGACGGCATGGGCGCCCTCACGCTCCGCGCCGCGCAGGCCCTCGACGCCCCGTGGCTGATGGTCGGCGTGACCACCGTGGTGCCGCTGCTCCTCGCGCGGCGATGGGCCGTGGGCGTGCTCGCGTGGCTCCTCAACGTGCGCGCGGCGACGCCACGGCACAGCCCCGACGCGCCGCCCGCTCCACCGCCGACAGCGCCTCTGCATTCGCCTCCGAGCGCGTGAGAAACGCCCGCGCGCGCGCCGCGTCGACCTGCGCGAGCGAGGCCAGCGCGGTGTGCCCCACGGCCTGTTCCCAGGGCGGAAGCGCCGGGTCCGTGAGCCCCGTCGCCACGCGCTCCAGCACCTCGGCCGACGTGGGATCGCATCGCCGCCCGAGGGCCTCCGCCGCCGCACGACGGAGCACCGACGCGCGCCGCCCCTGATCGAGAAAGCCCGTCAGCGCCGCGGTCGCCGTCGGGTCCGGGCTCTCGGCCAGGGCTTCGATCGCCGCCGTCACCGTCACCGTCGACGCCGCGTCGAGCGAGGCCCGCAACGCCGCCGTCGCACGGGCCTCGCGCGCGAGCCCCCGCGCGGCCTCTGCGCGCACTGCGGGCCATCCGTCGTTCGTGAGCACCGCGAGACGCGCCTCGACGCTCGACGCATTGTCCGAGAGCGCCCGCAACGCCGCGATGCGCACGCGCGGGGCCCGATCGCCGAGCGCCGCACGCAGGGCCTCGGAGGCGTCCGCGACGCCCGTCAGCGCCCGCGCACACTCGGCCCGAAGGTCGTGGTCTGCGTCGTGGGCGAGCGCATCCCGCAGCGCGTCGACGCCCTCGGGGCTCGCGGCCAGCGCGGGGGCGATGCGCCATCGGAGTTCGAAGTCGCGGTGTGCGTTCCAGAGCGCGAGCGCGCGGTCGGCGAGGGCCCTTCGCACGAGGGGATCGTTCGCGAAGACCTCGGCCCCCATGCGCAGCGCCCGCGCGGCCCCAAGCGCCACCTCGGGAATCGCCTGCACCCACGCGCCGCCCGCGTTCTCTCGTGCGGCCGCGAGGGCCACCG
>CAMFHP010000081.1 GCA_945952225.1 uncultured Myxococcaceae bacterium | reverse complement strand
GATGGTACTGCAAGGGTGACCTTGTGGGAGAGTAGAACGCCGCCGGGGTCTATCTAAGAAGCCCCCGTATCGGTCATAAGCCGGTGCGGGGGTTTCGCTTTTCGAAGTCCCTTGAACCGGGCTCACGCCACGACTCCGCCACCGTGCCCTCACGCGCTTGAGGGCTACGTCGACGGGACTGACTTCACGACGTGCGAGGCCGTCTTCTCCGTTCGCGTGGCATCTCGGAGTCAACGCCAGACGACCACGCCACGATCTGGGTATGTTCGCTGATACGCCTCCACGAGTTCCCGGGAGCGCTGCTGTCGCGGACCGACCCACGAAGCGGGACGCAGATCGAGCACGATCGTTCGCCCCTCGGCGCGCAGCTCATCGAGGCGCGCGGCAAGGTTCGTGGGCCAGCGCCATCCCGGGCAGACCTGAACCCACGACACAGATCCACGACCGCCCGTGCGGCGACGTAGTTCTCGTTCGTAGACCACTGCGGGGCAGAGCTGTCCGGTGACCACCACGGCGTCGGGATCCAGCGCGTCGAGCCTACCTGGTAGCGATGTGAGCCCCTCTCGAAGCGCGGCTTCCCCATGATGAACGACGGGAAGCGCGACGAGGAAGGTGCCTGCCGCGAAGACGACCGAAGCGCGTCGGGCGCGCGCCGTGAGCTCGTCCCAGACCACCGCTGCCGGGAGCGCGATCGCGAGGGGCCACGCAGCCAGTAGATAGCGTGGTGAGAACGCGATGTCCTGATAGGTTGTGAGCGAGGTGAGTTGGAGCGCTGAGGGGAGTGCGATCCAGAGTGCACGGTGCATGGGCGCCCGACGTCGCCCTGCGTGCATCCAGGCGCGAGCCCCGAGGGGCAGTGCAGCCGGGCCACACACCACGATCCACACCGCAGCCATCGCGGCGTCGCGGAGGCCGTAGGGGTGTGCGCCGCGCTCCGCGCGCATGGAGCGCGACCAGTCGATGACGCCGGCCACGTAGCCCGGCTGATGGAACATCACCCACACGAGCGGAGCTGCTAGGGTCAGCGCGGAGACGACACCCAGTGTCGGCAGCGCGCCACGCCATCGTTGCGCGCGAGGGGTCGTCCACCACACCGCGAGGAGCGTGAAGAAGTGCGCGAGCGCCGCTTCGCGAACGCCCGCGGCGAGACCGAGCGCGACCGAGGCCATCACCCAGGTGCGGGCTCTCGTGGGCGTTCGCAAGGCGAGCGACGTCGCGAGGAGCACCAGCGCCATCGACGGGCCGTCGGTGAGCACCGCGCGGTTGGTGTGCGCGACCGCGGGCGAGAGCGCGACGAAGGCTCCAGCAACGAGGGAAGCGCGCAGCGAGAGACCGGCGCGGAGAGACACCGTCGCGAGCAGCGGGGCCGAGGTCGATGCGACGAGCATCCACACGGCGCGCAGGAGCGCCTCGCTCGCGCGAAGCGGAAGGCCGAGGAACAGCGCGCCACGGAGCACCACGTGGCCTGCAAGGATGAACGTCGGGCGACCGAGCATGAGGCCGCCCACACGCCCGTCGATCGACTGGATCACGTAGCCGAAGGAGTCCCAATAGCGCGGACCCGAGGGGCCGATCGCGAGCGACGCGAGCGTTGCGGTTGCGTACAGCCCCGCCCAGGCGCGCGCAGGGAGCCGTGGATCAGCCGGGCTCATTCATTGACCTTGCGCGCGCCACGGTGGCACGATCGAATCAGGTCGGAAAGGGCGACGCACACCATGTTCAAAGAGACGCTTCGCGAGGTCGTCGAGGGTACGGAAGGCGGCATCGCCGGCGTGCTCATGGACTATGAAGGCTTCGCCGTCGAGCACTGGTCGCGCGACAACGCGGAGATCGACATCCAGACCGTCGGGATGGAACTCTCGGTGGTGCTCAAAGACGTGCGCCGCGCCACGGAACAGCTCGATGCGGGCTCGATGCGCGAGTTCACGTTTCACACCGAAAAGCTCACGGGCATCGTGCGAACGCTGACCGGCGAGTACGTCGTCGCGCTCGCGCTCGCGCCCACCGGCAACCAGGGCAAGGGGCGCTTCCTCCTTCGTGTTGCGGCGCCGCGCCTCCTCGCCGCGCTCGCCTGATCGCCCTCCCGTGACCGCGCCGCGCGTGCTCGTGCTCCACGGGCCGAACCTCAACCTCCTCGGCGCGCGTGAGCCCCACGTCTACGGTGTCACCACCCTGGCCGAGATCGACGCCTCCCTTGTCGATCATGGACGCGCGCTCGGTGTCGAGGTCGAGTGCTTCCAATCGAACCACGAAGGCGCGTTGATCGACGCGCTCCATGGGGCGCGTGGGCGTTGTGCGGGCGTGTTGTTCAACCCCGGCGGCTACACCCACACCAGCATCGCACTCCGTGACGCGGTGGCGGCGATCGGACTCCCCGTCGTCGAGGTGCACCTCTCGAACACCGACGCGCGTGAGGACTTTCGCCGACGCTCCTACGTCGCCGCGGTATGCCTCGCGCGGGTGCAGGGCTTCGGCGCACGCGGGTACCTCCTCGCGCTCGACGGCCTCGTTGCGCACCTCGGGCTCACGACGCGCTGACCGCTCCCGCATTGCCCGCACACGCCGCGGCGTGCGAGCCTCCGCGGCCCGTGAACATCGACATCCAGCAGCTCGAAGGGCTCATGAAGGCCCTGCGCGATCACGACTTCCACGAGGTCGAGATCCAGCAGGGGGACGAGCGCATCACGCTCCGTCGCAACGCGGGCATCGTGGCCGCCACGCCCGCTGCGTTTCCGATGACCACCGGCGAGCGTGATGCGCCCACGGGGCTCGCTCCGAGCGCGGCCGCTCCCACGTCGGGCGAAGACAGCTCGCTCGTCACCGTGAGCTCTCCCCTCGTGGGCACGTTCTACCGTGCGCCCTCCCCGCAGGCGCGGGCCTTCGTCGAGGTCGGCAGCCACGTGCGCAAGGGCACGGTGCTCTGCATCATCGAGGCGTTCAAGCTCATGAACGAGATCGAGTGCGAGGTCGACGGCGTCGTCGCCGAGGTGCTCGTCGAGAACGGTCGGCCCGTGGAGTTCGGCCAGGGGCTCCTTCGCATCCGCCGCGCGGGATAGGCGCCGTGTTCAAGAAGGTCCTCGTCGCCAACCGCGGAGAGATCGCGCTGCGGATCATTCGCGCGTGCCGCGAGCTCGGGCTGCGCACGGTCGCGGTGCACTCCACCGTCGACGCCGACGCCCTCCACGTGCGCCACGCCGACCAGTCGGTGTGCATCGGTCCCGCATCGCCCGCGCAGTCGTACCTCCACATCCCCGCGATCATCGCCGCCGCGGAGATCACCGGCGCCGACGCGATCCATCCGGGCTACGGCTTTCTCTCCGAAAACGCAGGCTTCGCCGACGTGTGTCGCCGCTGCGGGATCACCTTCATCGGCCCGTCGCCCGAGGCCATGCGCGCGTGGGGCGACAAGGTCAGCGCGCGCAGCAACGCGGCGGCCTTCGGGCTCCCGATGCTGCCGGGAACAGGCGTGCTCGAGAGCGCCGACCACGCGCGTCGCGAAGCCGCTCGCATCGGATACCCCGTGATCTTGAAGGCCTCGGGCGGCGGCGGCGGACGCGGCATGAAGATCGTTCGCGCCGAGGGCGAGATCGAGAACGCGTTTCACGCCGCGCAGAGCGAGGCCCTCGCGGGCTTTCGCAACCCCGACGTGTACCTGGAGCGCTACATCGAGCAGCCGCGACACGTGGAGTTTCAGGTCGTCGCCGACCAGCACGGCAACGCGGTGTGCCTCGGCGAGCGCGAGTGCTCGCTCCAGCGCCGTCACCAGAAGGTGCTCGAAGAAGCGCCGTCGCCGTCGCTCTCTGCGTCGCTGCGCGCGCATCTCTCCGAGCTCGTCACCACGGCGGTGCGCGAGACCGGATACACCTCGCTCGGCACCCTGGAGTTTCTCCTCGACGAGCGCGGCGAGGCCTACTTCATGGAGATGAACACCCGCGTGCAGGTGGAGCATCCGGTGACCGAGATGGTCACGGGCATCGACCTCGTGGCCGAGCAGATCCTCCTGGCGCGCGGGGCGAAGCTCCGTGTGCAGGCGCACCGCGTGACCCCGCGCGGACACTCCATCGAGTGCCGCATCAACGCCGAGGATCCGCTCACGTTCGCGCCCTCCCCGGGGCGCGTGACCGAGTACCAGGTGCCCGGCGGGCTCGGCGTACGCGTCGACTCGGGCATCTACGCCGGTTGGACCGTACCGCCCCACTACGACTCGCTCCTCGCGAAGCTCATCGTGCACGCGACCGATCGCACCGGCGCCATCGCCCGCATGCGCAGGGCCCTCGACGAGTTCGTCATCGGCGGCATCAAGACCAACATCGCCCTCCACCGGCGCATCGTCGATCACCCGAGCTTCCAGCGCGGCGACGTCTCGACACGCTTTCTCGAAGGGCTTCTGCGCGAAGGGCGCGCTTGACGCTCGAAGGCCCGAACAACTACCGTATCGCGGAAACACAGCGCTCCGCGTGCTTCGAAGAAGCTCCACGCGCGCTGCCCTGCGCACCCCGCCGATGGGGGTTGAGAGGTTCTGTGCCGTGACCGTCGACCGCCGAAAGATCGCCGAGAGCGCGCAGAACTACGCGGCCAGAAATCAGTTCGAACAGGCGATCGCCGAGTACCAGAAGCTCGTCGCGGCCGACCCCCACGACGTGCGCGCGCTGCTTCGCATCGGTGACCTGCAGGTGCGGATGAACGACGCCGCGCGGGCCATCGAGACGTACCAGCACGTCGGCGCCCTCTACGAGCAGCAGGGCCTGCACCAGAAGGCCATCGCGGTCTACAAGCAGATCCTCCAGATCGACCCCGATCAGCTCGCGCTCTACGGCCGCGTGGCCGACCTGCACATCAAGCTCGGGCTCTCCGCCGACGCCATGCAGGCGCTGGAGCTCCTCGCGCAGCGGCACGTGCGCGGCAACGACCTCGAAGGCCTCGCGAGCACGTACCGGCAGATCCTCCTGCTCGACACGCAGAACCTCGCGACGCGCATTCGTTACGGCGAGCTGCTCAGCAAGCTCGGTCGCGGCGAAGAGGCGGCGTCGGAGTTCGAGGTCGCTTGCAACCTCCTCGACAGCGCGGGCCGCGTCGACGAGTGGGCGCGCGTCGCCGAGCGGCTTGTGTTTCACCGACCGACCAACGTGACGGTGCTCCGTCGCCTTGCGTCGTTCTACCTTGAGCGCAACGACGCGCGCCGCGCGCTGCCGAAGATCCAGGCCTGCTACAAGGTCAACCCGAAGGACGTCGCCACGCTCGACCTCCTCGCGACGGCCTTCAAGGGACTGGGCCAGCTCCCGAAGACCATCTCGGTGCTGAAGGAGATCGCGCGCATCCACCAGACCGAGGGGCGCCACCGTGAGCGCGCCGAGGTCTACCAGCGCGTGCTGGAGCTCAATCCCACCGACAGCGAGGCCCGCGAGGCCCTCCGCGGCCAGTCGATGTCGGGCTCGAAGCGTCCGCCCTCGGTGCCTCCCGCGGCGCCGGCAACGGCCTCCAGCGCGCCCTCCCTCGCCCACTCCGCGGCCCCGTCCGCGACGGCGTCTGCGATCCCATCGGCACTCGCGTCGTCGGGCCTCGCGGCGGCGCTCGCGACGACCTCGGCGCGTCCCGCCGTGGCCGTGCCGGTGCCTGTCGACACGGTCTCCGCGGTCGATGTCGTCGAGGTGCACGACGACGCGATCGAAGAGGTCTCCGACGAGGTCGAGGCCGAGCCCGAGGCCGCCCCGCAGGAGGTGGTGTTCAACCTCTCGCAGCGGCCCTCCAAGCCGTCGACCTCGAACGCCGGTGCGGCCCCCGAGATCCCCGCTGCGCCGCGCGCGCCCATGGTGCCCGACGAGCCCGAGGCCACCACGCGCCACGCGCCCGTGTCCGCGCCCCCGGCGACCCGCGCCGCGTTCGTGCCCCGCGCCCCGGAGCCCGCGCCTACGGGCCCGCACAGCGCCGCGGGAGAGGCCGCGCGGCTGCTCGCCGAGGCCGAGATCTTCATGAAGTACGGCCTGCGCTCCAAGGCCATGGCGCACATCACCCGCGCTGCGGAGCTGGAGCCTTCGTCCGTCGACATCCTCGTGCGGGTTCGCGACTTCTACGCGGCGATGAACGACGCGAGCTCGGTGCTCCGCTGCTCGCTCCGCGTGGCAGAACTCCTCGAACCGTCGGACCCCGACGCGGCCCTCGCCGAGGCCTCGCGCGCGCTCGACATCGACAGCGAGAACCCCACGGCGCGCGCCCTCTACGAACGTCTCGGGGGCCAGTACGTCTCGTCGGAGACCTCGCGCGACGAGGGCTCGCTCATCGACGAGGGCGACGTGATGATGGCCGAGAACAGCGCCGTCGAGGTGCTGCCGCTGCCCGCGGGACCGGCCGACTACTTCGCTCCCGGCTACGACGACGCGCAGTACGCGCTGCCCTCGTATGCCGACGCGGGCGATGCCACGGAGATCGGCGTCTCGCCGCTCAACGCGTACCACACCGACGAGCAGCTCGCGCACCCGTACACCTACGACAACCACGGCATCCCCGTGGTGATCGAGACGGATCACACGGTGCGCGGTCCCTCGCTGCGTCCCGGTCGCCGTGAGATCGAAGAGGGCCTCGACGAGGCGGAGTTCTTCGTCACGCAGGGCCTCTACGACGACGCGCGCACCTCGCTGCAGGAGCTCCTCGCGACGTACCCGAACCACCCGCTGGTGTTGGAGCGTCTCGAAGAGGTCGAGCAGCTCGCGGCGATGCAGGGGGGCGGCTACGACACGGGCGATCCCTCGTACGCGCTCGCCGACAAGATCGCGGAGGAGGTCGAGAACCTCAATCCCCTCGACGGCCCGCCCACGGGGCAGATCGATGTCGAAACCGTGCTCGCGCAGTTTCGTCAGGGCGTCGGTCGCACGGTGAGCATCGAGGACTGCGACACGCACTACGACCTCGGCATCGCCTACAAGGAGATGGCCCTGCTCGATGACGCGATCGCCGAGTTCAAGATCGCCACGATGAACCCCGCGCGGCAGTGCATCGGCGAGACGATGATCGGCATCTGCTACATGGAGAAGGGCGACGTCGCGCAGGCGCTCGAACACTTCAAGCAGGGCCTCCAGGCGCAGCAGCGGAGCGAGCGCGAGGAGCTCGGGCTCTACTTCGAGATGGGCAACGCGTACGAGTCCGTGGGCGATCTCTCCGAGGCGCTCTACTACTTTCAGAAGGTCGACAAGCGCGACCCGAGCTTTCGCAACGTGCGGCAGCGCGTGGCGCGACTCCACGGCGCGATGCACGGCGTGAGCGACGGCGGACGCAGCCCCGCGCGCGACGACGTCGACCGCTCCTTCGACGAGTACCTCAAGGACTGATCCCGCGCCCCCGCACCGCGGTCTGCCACGGGCGCACGCGCTCGACACGGCGCCCGCTCTGTGCGAAAGCCACGACCCCGGTCGGTCGTACGGCGCGATGGATTTTCTCAAGCGATACCAGGCTGCGTTTCTGAGCGTGCTCGCGCTGGGCATTCCGTTCTTTCTGCTCCGCACGACGACGCGCGATCCGAGCCACTACGACGCCCTCGACCGCGTGCTCATGCAGCCCGTCGGCGCGCTGCAGAACCTCTTCATCAACCGCATCGCCGAGGGCGCCGCCGACGTCTGGATGGACTACGTCTACCTCTGGCAGGTGCGCCGCGAGAACGAGTCGCTCCACGCCGAGAACGCCCGCCTGCGCGTCGACGCCGCGCGATACCGCGCCGAGCACGATGAGAACCGTCGGCTCCGTCGGCTGCTCCAGCTCCGTGTCGACACGCCCGGCGAGGTCTTCGCCGCGGAGGTCATCGCGAAGGACACGTCACCGTTCTTCCGCGTGACGCGCCTCGCGATCTCGACGCCCGACCGCACGCGCATCCGCGCGGGCATGCCCGTGCTCACCTACGACGGCCTCGTGGGACAGGTCTCACGCACCTTCGGCGAGTACGCCGACGTGCTGCTCACCGTCGACTCGCGCAGCGCCGTCGACGTGATGATCGAACGCACGGGCGCCCGCGGCATCGCGCGCGGCACGGGCGAGCGCGACCGCTACTCGGCCCGCGTCGAGTACCTCCAGCGCACCGACGATGTGCGCGTGGGCGACGTGGTGGTGACCTCGGGCCTCGGGTGCCGCTTTCCCGCCGGGGTGATGGTGGGCCGCGTGGCGGCGGTCACGCGCCGTGAGTTCGGTCTCTACCAGGAGGTCGAGCTCGCGCCCGCGGTGAACTTCTCGCGTCTCACCGAGGTGCTCGTGATGGACAGCGAGGCCGACCGTCCGACCTGTCGCCCCGGCGCCACCGCCACGCCGCAGCGTCGCGGAACCGCCGCAGGCGCCAACGCGGGCAGTCAGTAGGTCGGAGAGAGAAGGGAGCGACGGACCCATGGCCAACGCGCTGCTGCTCGTGACGGGCATGGTGATGCTGGTGCTCCAGGGGTTGCTGGCGTACGCGCTGTCGTACTTCCTCCCCGCGGACATGGTCTCGCCCGTGCTCGTGATCCCGATGGTGCTCTACATGGCCGTCGGTGATTTCTCCCTCGGCCGCGGGGTCTCGCTCTCGTTCGTGCTGGGCTACTTCGCCGACGTCTTCGCGGGCGGCTCCATCGGCCTCTGGACCTTCTCGCTCGTCTCGATCTTTCTCCTCGTGCGCGTGGCGGGCCTGCGGCTCTTTCTGCACGGCGTGGTGTTCCAGATGCTCCTGACCTTCGTGGCGTCGGTCTTCGTGGGCATCGAGATGATGGCGCTGCTGCTGGTCTTCGATCGCCGCCCGCTCGGCGTGCTCCCCGCGATGCTCACCGTGGTCGCGCAGTCCGTCGCGACGGCGCTCTCCGCGGTGCCCGTGTTCCGACTGATGCGACGGCTCCCCACGGGCATCCCCGGCGTCGTCGACGAAACCTGACACATCCCTGACAGCGTTCCCGAACGCCCGTCTCTCACGCACCGAGGACTCCGATGAACCTTCCCCTCGCGCCCCTGGAGGGCCCCGTTCCCCGCGGCGACGTCGAGGTGCGCGCCGCGCTCGCGACCGCCCTCGACCGCGCGCGCGCCGCGGCCTCGTACGCCGACCTGGTGTTCGAACGGATCTACAAGTGCGAAGCGAACCTGCTCTCGTCGGGGCAGGTGATCGTGAAGCCCGCGTCGATCAAGGGCGCCGCGCAGGTGCGCCTCGTGGGCGCCGACGGACGCCACGTCGGTGTGCGCGCGGGCGAGGTGACCCCCGATGCGCTCGCCGCCGCCGTCGACCGCGCCGCCGCCGCGCTCGCCGAGGAGCCTCCGTCGCCGGGCTTCGGCCTCGCGCCCATTCCCAATCCCACGCGTGTGCGCTACGGGCTCGCGCTCGACGAAGACCCGCGCGACGTCGACCCCACGGAGGCCTTTCTCGACCTCGTCGCCGCGGTGCGCGCCATCGCCGACGAGCCCGCGGGCGAGGGGGTGCGCGTCGTGCCCGAGCTCTGGTCGTGGACGCAGGTCGAAGACAAATGGGTCGCCGACACCGACGGCGTCGTGAAGACGCAGTCGATGCCCGTGTCGTTCCTTCAGGTGGTGTTTCGCGCGCTGCGGGGCGAGCGCCAGGCCCGCACGCGCGTGCGCTTCGGCGAGGCCGCGCCCCTGTCGTACTACGTCACCGGGGGAGCCCTCGCGCCCTTCGTCTCCGCGGAACTCCGCGAGGCCCGTGACCGCGCGGTGCAGCTCCTCGACGCGCGCGCGCTGACCGCCGACGAGCGCGCGCGGGTCACCCACTACGTGCTCCACCACTCGTCGATGGTGTTCATTCACGAGGGCCTCGGTCACCCCATCGAGGCCGACATCGTGCGCGCCGGCGGGTCGGCCATCGTGGCCCCCGACGGAACGCCGCGCGTGAGCCCGCTCGGATCCTCCGTGGTGCGCATCGTCGACGGTCCCGCGCCCGACCGCGACGGAACCCCGATGGCCACGCGAGGCTTCGGCACCGAGCTCATCGACGACGAGGGCGTCGAGGTGCGGAACACCGTGCTCGTCGAGGGCGGACACATCACCGGCATGATGCACTCGCGCGAGACCGCGCATCACTACAAGGTCACGCCCACGGGCAACGGCTTCTCGCAGCTCGGCGACCGACGCATCGTGCGCATGCGCAACACCACGATGTGCCCTGCGCCCGGCGCGGGGTGGTGCGCGTCGCTCGACGAGCTCGTGCGAGAGATTCCCTTCGGCGTGGTGCTCCACGGCTCGCTCGGCGGCGCGGTGTCGAAGGAGGGCATGTCGTCGTCGACGCAGTACGGCTGGCTCGTGCGCGACGGACGGGTCACCGGCGAGATGATCGCGCCGGGCAACTTCACGGCCCTCACCGCGGGGTGTCTCCAGACCGTCGAGGCCTTCGCGGGCGCGGTCGAGGCGCACGGCGTGGGCTTCTGCGGCAAGAGCGGGCAGACCCGTCGCGTGACCGACGGCGGACCCGAGTACGTGCGCATCGCGGCCGCCCCCGCGGTGATGCTCACCTTCGAGGAGTGACCGATGACGGCCCATGAATCCCACGCGGCGCGCGACCTCGCGCTGGCCATTCGCGACGGCGTCGCGGCCTTCGTCGACGACGTCGAAGTGATCGTCTCGCGCGGTGACCGTACGAGCTACACCGTCGAGAACGACGCGGTCATCCCCGCCCTGGAGTGCGACGCGTGGAGCGTCGCGATGCGCGCCCTCCGTGACGGACGCATCGCCACTGCGGCCACCACGAGCCACGCGCCCGCGGACTCCATCGACGCCCTGCGCCGCGCGCTCGGCGCCGCGCAGCCCGATCCGCTCGGGACGTTCTCTGTCACTCCCTCCGTGCCCGACGATCGGCGCGCGTGGGACGCCGCCGCCGCGCAGCTCGTCGACGCGCCCGGTGTCGTGCGACGGCTCGCGGTGGCCCTCCGCGACAACGCCCGCGCGGCCCGCACGACGGGGGAGCTCGTGGTCGAGGCCGAGGTGTCGGTGTCGCGCAGCGAGCGTGCGGTGGTGACCGCGCGGGGCGAGGCCGTGTGCGCGCGTTCCACGGCGGTGCAGGCCTTCGTGATGCTCGACGGCAACGACTGGGACGCGTGGAGCAGCACGGCCCGTCCCGACGATGTGTCCATCGCAGACCTCGGTCGCGCGCTCGTGACGGCGCTCCCCGCGCGCGAGGTCACCTGCGCGGAGTTTCTCGGCGGCGCGAAGGAGCTCGCGGTGGTGATCCATCCCCGGCTCCTCGAATCGCTGCTGCGCTCGCTGCTGCTCGAACGCTTGGCCGCCGACCGTGTGCTCGCGGGGCTCTCGCACGCGAAGCCCGGCGACGTGGTGGCGCACCCGTCGTTCACGCTCGTCGACGACCCCGGCGCGTCGGCCTCGCTCGCGGGCGCCGTGTGCGACGACGAGGGCGTGGCGGGCGTGCGGCACACGCTCATCGAGGGCGGCGTGCTGCGCGTGATGCCCAACGACCGACGCGCGGCGCAGGCCCTCGGGGTGGCGCCCACGGGCAACGGGTATCGCATGCCCATCCTCGCGGAGGATCGCGCCGAGGCCCCGGTGCGCGTGGGCTTCTCGCACCTCGACGTGGCCGCGGGAGACACCGCGCGCGATGCGCTCACCCGCGGTCGCACGGTGCTGCTCACCGACCTCCTCGGGCTCCACTCTTCGAACAAGGCCACGGGGGCGTTCAACAACCCCATCCAGGGCGGGCTCGCGCTCGAAGACGGCGTTCCCGTCGCGCGGGTGAAGCCCGGCGCGTGGTCGGCGACGGGCAACCTCCACGGCCTGCTGCGCGCGCTCACGGGCGTGTCGCGGGAGCGTCTTCACACGGGCTCCGCGCTGCTGCCCTGGGTGGCCGCGCCGGTGACGGTGGCGTAGCCCATGGGCGTCGAGATCGAGCGGAAGTTTCGGGTCGATGCGTCGGCCGTTCCCGAGGCTGCGCGGGTGAACGGCGCGCGCTTCACGCAGGGGTATCTGAGCCACGAGCCCGTGGTGCGCGTACGCCTCGCCGAGTACGCCGACCGCGCCCCCGAGGCGTGGATCACCATCAAGGGCCGCGGCACCCTCACGCGCGCCGAGTTCGAATACGCGATCCCCGCGGAGGACGCACGGGCGATGGTTCCGCTGTGCGTCGCGGTGCTCGCGAAGACCCGCTACCACGTCGCCGTCGGCGACCACACCTGGGACCTCGACGAGTACCACGGCGCCCTCGACGGACTGTGGCTCGCCGAGGTCGAACTCACGCGCGAAGACGAGCCCTTCGAGCGCCCCGCGTGGGTCACCGACGAGGTCACCGACGACGCGCGCTACACCAACGTGGCGCTGGCGCTGAAGGCCTTCGGGCGCGGCCCCGCGTAGCGGATCAGAAGTCGCCGAAGAGGTCTTGAATGCGCGCGTCGAGGGCGACGGCGATCTTGTAGAGCGACGAGATGCTGGCCGACGACTCGGCGCGCTCGATCTGCGAGAGCAGCGAGACCGAGAGGCCCGTGCGCTTCGCCATCTGCTTGAGCGTGAGTGAGCGCTCCTTGCGGAGGTTGCGGATCGTCTCGCCGATCACGCGGTGGAGCTGCTCCTCGGGGGTGCGCGAGAGGCCCTTCTTCTTCAGCACGCGCTCGACGACGGTGCGCAGCTCGTCGACGGTGAAGGGCTTGCGGAGGTAGTCGAGCGCGTCGAGCTTCATCGCCTGCACGGCGGTGTCGAGCGAGGGGTACCCGGTGATCATCACCACCGCGAGGTCCTTGTCGATCTTGCGGATCTTGCGGAGGGTCTCCACCCCGTCCTGGCCCGGCATCATGATGTCGAGGAGGCACAGGTGGAACTTGCCCGCGCGCACTTCGGCATCGGCGCGCGTCGGGTCTTCGAGCGTGGTGACCTCGTAGCCGTCCTTGCGGAGAACGGTCTCGAGCAGATCGCGGATGGCCGCATCGTCGTCGACCACGAGCACGCGGATGGCTTGAACGGCGCTGGACATGGCGACCGCGACGCTAACGGACTTTCTCCGTCCGGCGAAATAACGCGCAGAGTCCGTTCAGCAGGCCGTCACCCGCACGGGAAAGGTCGCATCGCCCGAGACCACGCCCTGGGGCAGAAACGCCGGCGGCACCCGCAGCGCGTCACGCACCACCGCGCGGAGTTCGGGACGCTCGCTCACCCAGGCCATCACCGGTCCGTCGCCCCACGCGGCGAGCATCACCCCGTCGTTGGCGGGACGGCCCATGGGGTCGAGCGCGGCGGCCGTGAGGCGCTTCGTGGGCACGTAGAGCGCCCACACGGGCTGCGCGTCGCCGGGCGCGCGGAACTCCACCCACCAGGCCCGCGAGGCGCCGCCGCGGGGGCCTACGCCCAGCACCCGACGGGTGGCGCGACGGCGTTCGAGACCGGGCACCACCGTGGCCGTGAAGAGCGCTTCGAGCGAGGCCCGACGACCCGCGAGCTGCGTCGCGCGGGGAGAGAGCCCCTGCGCGCCCTCGACCCACCGGAAGCGACGCCCGTTCGCGATGAACTCCTCACCCTGGACCTGCTGCGCAGCCGCGTTCGTCATGCCCCGACCCCTAACGCGACCGTCGCACCCTCCACAAGACGGGGTGGACATTGTCTGTCACACCCGATGGACATTCTCTGGCAGCGGTCCCCCCGTACGATCGCGACGCGAATCGGGGTATGAAGCGCCACCGCGATGACCGCTTCGTTGCCCCACATCGTTCTGGTCGACGACGACGCCGACGCGCTCGACCTCACGCGCCGCATGCTCTCGTCGGAGCGCTGGCGTCTCACGGCCGTCGACAGCCCGCGCGAGGCCCTCGCCGTGATCGATCAGGAGGCCGTCGACTGTGTGGTCTCCGACGTGAACATGCCGGGCTCCGACGGCTTCTCGCTGCTCGACGCGCTACGCCGCGGACGGCCCGAGATCCCGGTGATCCTGTTGACGAGCTATGTCACCCTCGACGACGCCGTGCGCGCGGTCGATCGGGGCGCGACGAGCTACCTGCCGAAGCCCGTGACGGGCCCTGCGCTCACCGAGGCCGTGCGCGGCGCGCTCGAACGGGCCGCGGCGCAGCGCGCGGTGGCGGGCGAGGCGTCGGGGGTGAAGCACTCGCCCGACGCGGTGGTCGGACGCAGCGCGCCCGTGGTGGCCCTCTACGGCACCGTGGCCCGCGCGGCGCTCTCGTCGGCGCCGGTGCTCATCCGCGGCGAGACGGGCGTGGGCAAGGAGTGGGTGGCGCGGGCGATCCATCGGTACGGCCCGCGCTCGTCGGGGCCCTTCGTGCCCGTGAACTGCTCGGCCTTCGCCGACGGAACGCTCGAGAGCGAACTCTTCGGCCACGCGCGCGGGGGCTTCACGGGCGCGGTGGGCGCGCGCAAGGGGCTCTTTCAGAGCGCGCACCACGGCACGCTCTTTCTCGACGAGATCGGCGAGGCGCCGCTGCGCGTGCAGGCCGAGCTGCTGCGCGTGCTGCAAGACGGACTTGTTCGTCCCGTGGGCTCCGACGAGAGCGTGAAGGTCGACGTGCGGGTGGTGTGCGCGACGCACCGTGATCTCGACCGACGCGTGACCGAAGGACACTTTCGCGAAGACCTGCTCTTTCGCCTCAAGGTGATCGAGGTGACCGTGCCGCCGCTGCGGGCGCGGAGAGACGACATTCCGCTGCTGGCCGAGCACTTTCTCGCGCACAGCGCCGACGGGCGCGCGCGGCGCTTCTCGCCCGACGCCCTCGCCGAACTCTCGCGGCGCGAGTGGCCGGGCAACGTGCGGGAGCTCCAGTCGGCGGTGCTGCGCGCGGCGGCGCTCGCGGCGGGCGAGGTGATTCTCGCGCGCGACCTGCCGCCGGTGGTGAGGGACGAACGCATCGCGCAGACCACCACCGAGGAGCCCCTCTCGCTGCCGGTGCTGTGGGAGAAGCTCCTCGCGCATGGGGTTCCCACGCTCGACGAGCTGGAGCTGAGCTACGTGCGCGCCGTCGTCGCGCGCCTCGGCGGAAACAAGACCCAGGCGGCGGAGGTGCTCGGCGTCGACCGCAAGACCATCCGACGCATCCTCGCGCGCGGCGGCGACGACGACGAGTGAGCGCTTCGGTCGCGCGCTGGTAGTTCCGCGCGCTCACGGGATAGAGTCCGCGCCCGCCATGGACCGCCCGCACGTACTCATCCTCGATTTCGGCTCGCAGTACACCATGCTCATCGCCCGGCGCATCCGGGAGCAGTCGGTCTACTGCGAGATCCAGCCGTGCACGCTCCCGCTCGCGGAGGTGAAGCGCCGCGCGCCGCGGGCCATCGTGCTGTCGGGCGGCCCGTCGAGCGTGTTCGATGAGGGCGCGCCCGGCGTCGACCGCGGGATCTTCGAACTGGGCGTTCCCGTGCTGGGCATCTGTTACGGCGAGCAGATCACGGCGCACACGCTCGGCGGCCGCGTCGAGCGCGCGGAGCACCGGGAGTACGGCGCCGCGAAGGTCACCGTGCACCGTCCCGAAGGCGTGCTCGCGCGCTTCTCCGCGGGCGACACCCTCGACGTGTGGATGTCACACGGCGACCGCGTGATCGACCTCCCCGAGGGCTTCGAAGTGCTCGCCACGTCGCCGGGTTCGCCCTTCGCCGCCGTGGCCCACCTCGCGCGTCGCATCTACGGCGTGCAGTTTCACCCCGAGGTCGCGCACACGCCCCGCGGCACCGAGCTCCTCGCGGCCTTTCTCTTCGACGTCGCGGGCCTCGTGCCCGACTGGAACGCGGGCGTCTTCATCGACGAGGCCGTGGCGAAGATCCGCGCCGAGGTGCCCACGGGGAGGGTGATCTGCGCGCTCTCGGGCGGCGTCGACAGCTCGGTCGCCGCGGTGCTCACGCAGCGCGCAGTGGGCGATCGGCTCACGTGCATCTTCGTCGACAACGGCGTGCTCCGGCGCGGCGAGCGCGAGCAGGTGGAGCGCGTGTTCCGCGACACGTTTCACCTCGACCTGCGGGTGATCGACGCGCGGAGGCGTTTTCTCACGGCCCTCGATGGCGTGAGCGACCCCGAGACGAAGCGCAAGATCATCGGCCGCGTGTTCATCGAGGTCTTCGAAGAGGAGGCCGCGAAGCTCGACGGGGTCACCCACCTGGTGCAGGGCACGCTCTACCCCGACGTGATCGAGAGCGTGTCGTTCAAGGGACCGAGCGCCGTCATCAAGAGCCATCACAACGTGGGCGGGCTCCCCGAGCGCATGAAGCTCGCCCTCGTCGAGCCGCTCCGTGAGCTCTTCAAAGACGAAGTGCGCGCGGCGGGCGAGGCCATGGGCATCCCGCGCGCGGTGCTGTGGCGTCAGCCGTTTCCCGGTCCCGGGCTCGCGATCCGCGTGCTCGGCGCGGTGGCCGAAGAGGCGCTCGATGTGCTGCGCGCGGCCGATGCGATCGTCGAGCACGAGATCCGCGAGGCGGGGCTCTACGAGTCGGTGTGGCAGGCCTTCGCGGTGCTGCTCCCGGTTCGCACGGTGGGTGTGATGGGCGACGAGCGCACGTACGAGCGCGTGTGCGCCCTGCGCGCCGTGCAGAGCACCGACGGAATGACCGCGGACTGGGCGCGGCTCCCCCACGAGCTCCTCGCGCGCATCTCGTCGCGGATCATCAACGAGGTGCGCGGGATCAACCGCGTCGTGTACGACATCTCGTCGAAGCCGCCGGCCACCATCGAGTGGGAGTGACCGGCGGTCTCGATCGCGCGGGGTGACATTCCCCGTCCGCGGGCTCCGCGGGCGCCCTCAGGCGACCTTGCGACGGAGCTGCGCGGCGGCGCTGCGCGTGGCGTTCTCGTCGGCGTGCTCTTCGAGGCGCTTCAGCCGCTGCACCAGCACGGGCTTGCGCTTCGGGAGCTGCCCCACGAGCAGGCGATCGAGCTGCGTGAGGGCCTCGCGCACGCGCTCTTCGTCCCGGTGCTCGAGCATCTGGAGAAAGATCTCCTGGTCGTCAGGCAGGGTGAATCCCGCGTTCAGGAACGTGTCGATGTGGTCGGAGATCGCCTTGGGGTTCTGCGCCGCGTTGATCTTGCGGAGCAGGTCCTGGCGCTTCTGCGCGGCCCGCACCACGGCGTCGTCGGTGGCAGTGGCTTCGACCACCCGCGGCATGGTCACCGTGGGCATCATCTTCTCGATCTTCTCGACGGCCTCGGGCTTCTTCTGAAAGAGCGCTTCGAGGGCGGCCTTGTACTCCTTCACCGCGGCGCTGGGCTGCGCGGTGGAGTCCTTCTTGCCGAGCTCTTCGGTGTGATAGCTCTGGCTCCTCGTACGGTCGTTGTCGCGCCAGCTTCTACGCTCGCGCTCGCGTTCACGCGCCATGCGATGACTACCCCTGTGATGGTCCTCGGTGGGGGCCGTCGGGTGACGGTCTCCGATGCCCGTGACGACGGGGGCGCCGCTCGTGCGCCGCTGCGTCGTGGCCGTTGCTGTGTGTGCGGGTCTTCGGAGAGGGATCCGCGGGCGCATTGACTGCTGCGCGGATGTTCGCGTCACTCGGTCGGCTGATGGGTACTGCCCGATCGTGCGGTGTGTCGGCGCTCCAGAGAGGAGGGGACCCTCTCGTTGCGCATCCCGGAAACACCCGCCCGGAGGCGGCCGATAGATGCCTTCTCCCGCGCCCGATCGCAAGGGGGAAGGGCGACTTTCAATGACATTCACTGGCCGCCCCGCGGATGCCAGAAAGTTGAGCGCGCGACCGCACCCGGGCTAACGGCCCGTGCATGAAGCGCGTGTCGTTCCGCTCCGTGCTGGCCCTCGTGGGCGCGCTGTGTGTGTCTGCCGTGACGTCGTCTGCCGACGCGCAGCACACCCCTGTAACGACCGCTGCGAGCGCGTCTCCCACGGGCACGTCCGCGACCACCGATCGCCCGCGCAGCACCACGGGACGCGTCGCCGCCGCCGCGCGCCAGGGCACGGCCGACGAGGTGGTGCTCCCGGTCACCGAGGTGCGCGCGCGCCGTCACGCCTCGGCCGCGCGCCGTGAGCCCGCCGCCCGCTCGGCCCGCGTGTGTTTGAAGGCGCCCGTCGAGATCCGTCGGCTGCGCAGCCGCGATGCGCCGCGCTGGGTGGGCTCGCTCACCGACTGCAACGGTCGCCCGACGCTCCGCGCGATGGCCGCCCTCGCGCTCCTCGCGCAGCCCAATCGCATCTTCTCGATGAACCTTCCGGCCGCGATGGGAGAGCTTCGTCGCATGGCCCCCGCGGCGGGACTCGCGCTCGTCGACGACGCGCCCGCGCCGCGTCCGATGAACCGTCGCGCGGTTCGCACGGTCACCCCCGAGGTGATCCGCGATCCCCACACGCGCGACCCGATCGTGGAGGTGGCCCGCGGCGCGCGCGCCCTTCATCCGCGGCTGTTGCAGCTGCTCCAGGCCGTGGTCGAGCACTTTCCGGGGCACACCGTGGAGATCGTGAGCGGGTATCGACCGGGCGAAGGAACGAGCCGTCACTCGCACGCGCGGGCCCTCGATCTGCGGCTCCTCGGGGTGCGCCATGAAGAGCTGCGTGACTTCGCGCGCACGCTGCCCGGCGCGGGCGTGGGGTTCTATCCCAACAGCGTGTTCATCCACCTCGACGTGCGCGACACCGACGAGGGACGGGCCTTCTGGACGGACTACTCCGGGCCCGGTGAGACCCCGCGCTACGGCCACTGGCCGCCCACCGACCAGGACGTGCAGAACGAGGTCGGCTACATGGTGAACAGCAACGGCGAGCGCCTCTCCGACGAGGCCCGCCGCGAGTGGAACAGCACGCACGGATCACCCGCGAACAACGCCCACGGATCGACGTCGAGCAATGCCCCCGCGCGGCCCGAGCGCGAGCCCGACGGCGACGATGCTCCGAGCGAGTGAGCGGTTGCGCGCGCTTCGAAAACCCATGGTGTTGCGCGCAGGGGTCTTGTGCTCCGACGCGCGGGACGTAGAGTGGGTGACGTCCCTCTGCGAGGATTCGTGACCGGGTGCTCGAATCCCTTCCTATGCATTCCTCTGGGAGCCAATTCCTCTTCGTGGTGAGCAGGCCCGGACACTTCACCGGGACGCCTTAAGCGGAGATACCAGGTTCCCCCCTTGGCCTGATGCGCCAGGGGTTTGAGCATCCCAACGGCCATCGCGGTACGGACATCTCTGAAGGGCGTCGGCGGGAGTCACATCCCCCGGCGCCCTTCCTTTATTTCTCCCTCGGCGAAGTCCGTCACGGGTCGTGTGGGTTGCGCGAAGCGATCTCGCGAGAGCGTGCATCCCACGGCCGAGAGATGGAGGGTTCAGCGCTTGACAACCGCACTCTTTCTGCCGCTTGTTTCGCCGACTTCGATGCGCCCCCCGACCCCGCTGGTGCCCGTGATGGGCGGTGATGCGACCACGCCGAGGATGTTCCTCGATCGCGTGCGCACGGCGGTCGAGGAGCGCCTGCACGAGATCTTCGAGCAGGTCGAAGGCGACACGACGGCGGCCGCGGCCGACACACTTCCGATGCTCCACGCCGCGCGTGACCTCACGCTCCGTGGTGGCAAACGCCTGCGGCCCGCGCTGATGTTCGCGGCCATCGACTGCGTCGAGCCCGGGGCCTATCCCCACGCGGCTGCCGACGTGGGCGCGGCGCTCGAACTCTTTCAGACCTACCTGCTCATCCACGACGACTGGATGGACAACGACCCCGTTCGCCGCGGCGCCCCCTCGGTGCACGTGGCCCTCGGGCGGCACTACAACAACGCCCACCTCGGCGCGTGTGCGGCCATCCTCGCGGGCGACATGCTCTGCGCCCTGGTGCATGAGCTCATCGGCTCCGTCGAGATTCCCGGCCCCCGTCGTCGCGCGCTCGTGCACGCCTTCGGGCGCATGGAGCGTGAGGTCATTCTCGGTCAGTGCCTCGACGTCACGCTCAACGAAGACATCCAGCGCATCCACGACCTGAAGACCGGCTCGTACACCGTGCGCGGGCCGATGCTCCTCGGCGCGGCCATCGCGGGGGCGAGCGACGAGGCGAAGCGCGCGATGGAGCTCTTCGCCGAGCCGCTCGGTCTGGCGTTTCAGCTCCGCGACGACATCCTCGGCGCGTTCGGCAGCGAGGCCGACACGGGCAAGCCCGTGGGCGGTGACTTTCGCGAGGGCAAGAACACCCTCCTCGTGCGCCACGCGATGGAGCACCTCGGCGCCACGGATCGCGCGGAGCTTCAGTCGATCCTCGGGCGTCGCGATGCGACCGAGTCCGAGGTGCTCCGGGCCCGCGCGCTGGTGGAGCGCTCGGGGGCGCGTGAGCACGCCGAGCTCGTGGTGCGCGCGTACCGCGAGCGGTGCCTCTCGGCGCTCGACTCGCCCGCGCTGCGTGCCGACGGGCGCGCGCTCCTCGCGGGCTTCGTGGCGCTGCTGACCGAACGGACGAAATGAGCAGCATCGCGCACGGCAAGGTCATCCTCCTCGGCGAACATTCAGTGGTCTACGGCCGACCGTGCCTCGCGGCGGCCATCGCGCCGGGCGTCGAAGCCACCGCGCGCGACAGCGACGGACCGGTCTCCCTCCACGTCTCTCCCTGGCAGTGCACCTTCGCCGTCGGCGATGGCAGCGACCTCGGTCGCGCGCTCGATGCGCTCTCGCAGGCGCTCGGCGTGACGGGGTTCGACCTCGACGCGGTGATGCACCTGCCCGGCGGCGGCGGCCTCGGGAGCTCGGCGTCGCTCGGTGTGGCGTGCGCGCGCGCCGTGTCGTCGCTTCGCGGACTGATGCTCGACCACGAGGCCGTGCTCGCCGCGGCGCTCGCGTGGGAGAAGGTCTTTCACGGCAACCCTTCGGGCGTCGACCACACCCTCGCGGCGATGGGCGGCGTCGGGGTGTTCACGAAGGCCGAGGGGCTGCGTCGCCTCGACGTGCGCGCGCCCGTGCGGCTGTGCATCGGCGACTCGGGCGAGCGCGCCAGCACGCGCGACATGGTGGCGACGGTTGCGCGGGTGCGTGAGATGCGTCCCGAGGCTTCGGAGAAGACCTTTGACGCCATCGCGTCGCTGGTGCGCAACGGCGCGCTGGCCCTCGAAGCGGGCGACCTGCGGGGCCTCGGCGAGCTGATGAATCTGAACCAGGCGCTGCTCGCGTCGCTCATGGTGTCGACGGAGCGCCTCGAAGCGATGTGCCGCGCGGCGCGTGAAGCCGGGGCCTACGGGGCGAAGCTCACGGGCGCGGGCGGTGGCGGGTGCGTGATCGCGCTCGCGGGCCCGAACGAGCGCGCCGTGCTCGACGCGTGGGAGGCCCTCGGCGTGCGCGCGAAGGTGGTCGAGGTGGGAGCATCATGAGGGGCGCTGCGAAGGCCTGCGCGAACATCGCGCTCGCAAAATACTGGGGCAAGAGCGACGAGGGGTTGAACCTCCCCGCGGTGCCGAGCGTGTCGGTCACACTCGATGCGCTGGTGACCGAGACCGTGGTCGAGCGCGACGCGTCGCTCACGGCCGACGAGGTGGTCATCGACGGCGTGCGCCAGGAGGGATCGCCCGCGCGCAAGGTGACGGCGCTCCTCGATCTCGTGCGCGCTGCGGCGGGCGTCGAGGTGAACGACCCGCGACGCTTCGCGCGCGTGGTGTCGCAGAATCACTTTCCCGCGGCGTCGGGGCTCGCGTCGAGCGCGTCGGGCTTCGCGGCGCTCACCGCGGCGGGTGCGCGCGCGTGGGACGCGCCGTTGACCACGGAGCAGATGTCGGCCCTCGCGCGTCGCGGCAGCGCCTCGGCGGCGCGGAGCCTCTACGGCGGCTTCGTCGAGCTGCCCGCGGGTGTTCCCGGCGACGACGCCCTCTGCGCGCGGATGCTCCACCCCTCGGACTGGTGGGACGTGCGCGTGGTGATCGCGCTCGTGACCCGCGCGCCCAAGGCCATCGCGTCGCGTGACGGCATGCGCGAGACGGCCCGCACGTCGCCCTACTGGCACGCGTGGCTTGCGTGCGCGCCGGGCTACGCCCACGCGGTGAAGGAGGGCATCGCGCGCCGCGACCTCGAAGCCGTGGGCGCGACGATGGAGGCCAGCACCTTCGCGATGCACGCGAGCGCGTGGGCCGCGGTGCCTGCGGTGCGGTACATCCGCGGCGTGACGCTCGACGTGCTCGATCGCGTCGAGGGGCTCCGTCGTGACGGCGTGGGCGCGTGGGCCACGATGGATGCGGGGCCCCACGTGAAGGTGCTCTGCGCGGGCGCCGACGCAGACCGCGTGGCGGCGGTGCTGCGCGAGGCGGCGAACGTGATCGACGTGCGCATCGCGCGGCCCGGCGAAGGGGTGCGCGTGTCGTGACGGCGCGGGTGCGCGCGCCGGGCAAGCTCATGCTCGCGGGCGAGTACGCGGTGCTCTACGGGCACCCCGCGCTGGTGATGGCGGTGGACCGTCACGCGGTGGCCGACGCGCACCAAGGCCCGCATCCGACGGTGTTTCGTGAGATCGACGAGACCTTCGCGCTCGCCCGCGCCGAGGGGCTCATCGACGCGCACCGCGACGACGTGGTGGTCGACGCGACGGCGCTCCAGGGAGGCGGCGCGCGCAAGCTCGGACTCGGGAGCTCGGCGGCCGCGTGTGTGGCGGCGCTCGGGTGGGCGTACGCGCGGCGCGGTCGCTTGCTCGACGAGGGCGCGCGCCACGAGATCGCGCGGATCGCACGCGCGGGACACCGCAGGGCCCAGGGCGGCGGCAGCGGCGTCGATGTGATCGCGAGCGCGCTCGGTGGGGTCGTGCGGGTGCAGCTCCACGACGACCGTGAGGCGATGCCCGCGGTGACGCGCCACGCGGGGATGCAGGGCGTTCCGTGGGCGGTGCTGTGGTCGGGAACGCCCGTGCGCACGAGCGAGATGGTGGCGAAGGTCGAGGCGTTGCGGGCGTGCGATCCGCTGCGCTTCGACGGGCTCGTGCGGGCCATCGCAACGTGTGCGAAGGGCATGGAGGCGGGCCTCGCCGCGGGCGATGCGCGCGCCGTGGTCGACGCCGCAGCGGCGCATCAGCGGGCGATGGCAGACCTCGGCGACGCGGCCCACGCGCCCATCGTGACCGAGCCCATGCGGCGGCTCGCGGCGCGCGTCGAGCCGATGGGCGGCGCGTGCAAGCCGTCGGGCGCAGGGGGCGGAGACGTGTGCGTCGCGTTCGCCCAGAGTGACGACGCACTCGCCGCGGTGCTCGGTGCCGCGCGCGACGCTGGATTTACGGTCGTTGCGCTGAACGTTGACGGGGCGGGAGTCTCGACAGCGTGACGCGCATCCAACCCTCGGAAGGATCGAGGATGAAGCGCACTTCACGCATTCCTGGCTTCTACAAGGAACCCGTCGACACGCGACGCCGCCTGCTCGCCGAGGCCACGGACCTCGAGCTCACGGAGATGGCGCGCGCCCTGGCCTCGGGCGGCCTCGACGTGACCACCGCGGACAAGACCGTCGAGAACGTGCTGGGCACCTACGCGCTGCCCTTCTCGCTCGGTCTCAACGTGCGGATCAACGACCGCGACTGGCTTGTGCCCATGGTCGTCGAGGAGCCCTCGGTGGTGGCCGCGGCTTCGAACGCTTCGAAGATGATCCGCGACGGCGGAGGCTTCAGCGCCGACCACGACGAGCCCCTCATGGTCGCGCAGGTGCAGCTCTGGAACGTCTCCGACCCCGTGACCGCGAGCGTGCGGGTGATGGCCGAAGAGAGCGCCCTGCGCGCGATGGCCGACGCCGCCGTGCCCGGCCTCGTGGCGCGCGGTGGTGGCGCGCGGGCCATCGAGACGCGCGACCTCGGCGACGGCCTCTTCGTGGTGCACGTCGTGGTCGATGTGCGCGACGCGATGGGGGCCAACCTCGTGAACTCCGTGGCCGAGAAGCTCGCGCCCACGATCGCGTCGCTCACGGGCGGCACGGTGGGATTGCGCATCCTCTCGAACCTCTCGGACCGCCGCTGCGTGCGCGTGCGCTGCCGTGTGCCCGCCGCTTCGCTCGCGACCGCGGAGATGCCCGGCGACGCCGTGCGCGACGGCATCGTGCTGGCTTCGCGCTTCGCCGAGCGCGACCCCTACCGCGCGGCCACGCACAACAAGGGCATCATGAACGGCGTCGACGCCGTGGTGATGGCCACGGGCAACGACTGGCGCGCGGTCGAGGCCGGCGCCCACGCGTTCGCCGCACGCAACGGCCGCTACGAGCCCCTCGCGACGTGGCGCTGCGGCGACGACGGAACGCTCGTGGGCGAGATGGAGATCCCCCTCGCGCTGGGCATCGTGGGCGGCACGCTGCGGGTGCATCCCGGCGCGCGCCTCGCGATGAAGATCCTCAACGTGCACACGGCGCAGGAGCTCGCCGAGGTGGCCGCGTGCGTGGGCCTCGCGTCGAACCTCGCGGCGCTGCGGGCGCTCGCGACGGAGGGAATCCAGCGCGGGCACATGTCGCTCCACGCGCGCAGCGTGGCCTCGGCCGCGGGCGCGAAGGGCACCGAGGTCGAGCTCGTGGCCGACGAGATCTCCGAGGCCCGCGACGTCACCCTCGACGCCGCGCGCAGGGCCCTCGCGAAGCTGCGCATGCGCCACGAGCCCGCCGCGCACGACACCTCGCTCTCGCTCGCGAAGTAGGCAACCGCGCGGCGCTGCGGTACTCACATCCCCTCATGTGGTCGTTCGAGAGCATCGTTCGCCTCGGGTGGTCGTTCTTCAAGACCGTGCTGCGGAGCGTGTTCTCGCGGCGCCGCGAGCTCCCGCGCTTCGTGGCGCAGTACCGCCCCGACGGGATGCTCTCCCGCGACGACGCCGACCACGAGACCGTGCGCGGCGCGGGACGCTGCGACGGCTGCGGCGCCTGCGACCTCCGCGCGATCGAGCTCAACCGCTTTGACATTCTCGGTCCACGCGGTCCGATGGCCTTCGTACAAGGCATTTCGCGGCAGGCGGGCATCGATGCGCCGCGCGCCGAAGCCTCTCGTGAGGCCCTCGACGCGCTCACCCGCGCGTGCCCGGTGCGGGTTCCCTTCGTGGCCCTCGACGCGCTCGTGCGGCGCCGTCACGGCGAGTACCGCGAGGCCCGCGCGCTGCCCGCCTACCGCGAGTCGCTCCCGCCGCCGTCAGGGTAGCGCGAGGTTCACCCCGAGCCCGACGGAGAGCACCGGCCCGCGGAGCCCCGCCACGCGCTCGTCGCCCGAGGCCACGGTCACGTACTGGAGGGTCTGTCCCGCGGAGACGTCGAGCGCGACGCTCCATCGCGCGCTGAGCCCCACACGGAGCGTCGAGGCGAGGGAGGCGAAGAGCACCGTCGCGCTCGCCGAGGAGCCCACGTCGGCGGCGCTGTACGGCCGTCCATCGACCCACGCGCGGCCCACTTCGAGACGCGGACCGAGGAGCAGCTCGACGCGCTCGTTGCCGCCGCCCACGAGCACCGCGAGTGCGCCCGAGACGAGGTTCATGTCGATCTCACCGCGCGCCGCGAGGGCCGTGCCCGAGGCCCATCCCGCGTCGACGCGAAGGTGCACCGGCGCCGATCGCCAGGGCCGCCACGCAGCCGCCGCGCGCGCCCCGAGG
This sequence comes from uncultured Myxococcaceae bacterium, assembly GCA_945952225.1. GTDB lineage: Bacteria > Myxococcota_A > Polyangia > Polyangiales > CAISKJ01. The sequence goes on along the minus strand of CAMFHP010000081.1, from coordinate 12,608 downwards.
AGCGCGCCGTTCTGACCGGGGAACGTGCGCACGTCGAGGCCCGCCGAGAGGTTCCAGCGCGGAGGAGGAGGCGGTGCAGCGGGGGTGGGCGGAGGTGGCGCGGGCGGTGTCTCGTCGGCGAAGAACGCGCGCACCGTGGGGCGCAGGCGGAGCATCACGGCGCGTCGCACGGCGGGCGGCGCGGGTGCTTCGGTGGCGTGTGATCCCGCGACGGCGAGCTCGGCCCAGCTCGCGCGAAGGAGTTCCGCGATGGCGAGCGCGAGGGCGCGGGCGCGTCCGTCGGCGGGAATGTCGTCGAGCGCAACCTCGCGTCGCACGGTCTTGCGTGTGAGCAGATCGTCGATGGTGACCGTCACGCTCGTGGCGTCGTCACGACACGCCGCGGGCTCCACACGAATCACCGCGAGCGCATCGGGGCCCTCCGAGGCCGCGCCCACGTCGACGGACTCGACGCCATCGGTCACGAGCTCGTTGCGCACGAGGGGCAGCCACGAGGCCGTGTCGAAGGGACGCGCGGTGCACGGCGTGGCCTCGATGCGCACGCGTGCGGGCAGGGACGATTGGGCGTGGAGCGCGGGCGTCGCGAGGGCGAGCGCGAGCGCGAGAACGTCGCGGTTCAGCGCACCCAACGGCGTACGTCCTCCGCGCGGCGTCCTTCGGGAAACTGTCGCAGGTACTCCTCGGCCGCATCGCGCGCGCCGTCGGTGTTGCCCGCCCGCGCGTGGGCCTCGACGAGCCGCGCGGAGAGGTCTTCTTGCAGGTAGCGCGCGACGCCGAGTGACTGTGCCCGTTCGAACCATCGCGCGGCCTCGCGGGGTGCGCCGAGCTGATCGAGCTGAAGGCGTCCGAGCGTGAAGGCCACCATGCCCGCCTCGGGGTGCGCCGCGTACCGATCCACGAAGCGCGCGTAGAGCGTGGACGCATCGGTGTAGTGGCGCGAGCGGTGGGCGACTTCACCGAGCGTGAGCAGGTCGTCGGCGTCGGCGGTCGTGGCGCGCGCGGTGGGTCCGTCGGGGCCGAGGGCCGTCCACGCGGCGTTGTAGTCGTGGGCGCGGGCGAGCGAGCGCCACGCCTCGGACGCAACCACGCGGGGCGCGCGTGCAGGGGCGACCGGCGCGTGCGTCGGGGCGCTCGTGGGCGCGGTCGCAGCGGGTGCGACGGGCGTCGGCGGGGGTGCGGCGAACACGTCGAGGCGCTCTCCGTCGTGGAGCTCACGGCGTCCATTCGGAACGCGCGCGCCCTCGACGCGCACGACGCCGTGGAGCACGGCGACGTGGAGGTGCGACGCGTCGCGGTCGAGCACGAAGGAGGTGCCCACGACGCGCACGGTGGCGAGGCCGCAGTCGATGCTCCAGCGGCGCGGTCCGCGGGGCTGCACGTCGAAGCGCGCGCGGCCGTGACGGAGCTCGGTGGCGAAGACGCGCGCGGTGTTGTGCACGGGCACGAGCGCGGCGCCCGCGGAGAGCGTGATGCGCGAGCGGTCGGAGAGATCCACCGCGCGGTCCACGGAGGACGCGTCGAGGGCGGGCACGGCGCTGCCATCGGCGAGCAGGAGCGGGCCCACGGGGGCGGGGCGCGCGCGGGCCGCGAGGAGCACCAGGGTGAGGGCGCACGCGGCGGCGAGGGCGAGCCATGGAGCGCGCACGCGGGGGCTCGCGCGACGTTGCTCGATGGCCGACCAGTGGCGCGCGACGTCGCCGTCGGTGAAGGGCTCGCGCAGGGCCTCGCGGATCGGAGAGGGGAGCGGGGCGCTCATCGGGGAGACTCCCGGGTGTCGAGCGCGCGGTCGAGGGTGTGCTCGACGGCGGCGATGCGGCGTTTCACGGTGGCGAGCGAGCAGCCGCACGCGGCGGCAGAGGCTTCGAGGGTCTCGCCCTCGACGCGGTGGAGCATCCACGCGACGCGCTCGTCGGCGTCGCAGCGGTCGAGCACGCGGGCGATGCGTGCGAGCTCGGCGCGGGCATCGGGCGAGGCGTCGCGGGCGGCGAGCTGGTCGAGGGAGGCATCGTCGTCGCCGCGGTCGAGACCCAACCAGCGGAGGAGCCGTCGCCGTCGCAGACGCTTCTGCGCGCGGTTCACGGCGATGCGCGTGAGCCACGCGCGGAGGGCGTCGGGGTCGCGGAGCTCGTCGAGCTGTTCGAGCGCGGTGACGAAGGTGTCCTGCACGATGTCGTCGGCGTCGGCGCGCGAGCCCGTGAGCCGCGCGGCCACGTTGGCGATGGTGCGCGCGTGGCGACGGAAGATCTGCGCGCCCGCGGTGCGATCACCCGCACGGGCGCGCAGCACGAGCTCGCCGTCATCGTCGGTGGGAGAGGCCTCCACGGGCGCGGATGATCGTGCAAACGCGCGCGTCGAAGCCAGCAGGGGAAGCATCACGAGACCTCGATCGGTGCCTGATGCGTGCATGACCCCCGACGGCCCGCGACCGGCTCACGAAAAATTCCCTGAGCCGGTTTTCGCGCCTCGCGGATCGGTACGGGCATGAGCCAGCACACTCGATCCTTCTGGGCGGTTCCGTTCTGCGCGTTCGTGGTTCTCACCGCGGGCTGCGGCGGCACCAACCTCGACGCGCTCCGCGCCGATGCATCGTCAGACACGGCCTCCGACGGTGCCGTGACCCCTGACGGTGCGACGCCCGACGGCGCCGTACCCGACGGCAGCGTCACGCCCGACAGCGCCGTGCCCGACGGCAGCGTCACGCCCGACGCAAGCACCGGCTGCCGCAGCAACAGCGACTGCGCCGCGACGCAGTACTGCGCGACCTCGACCTGCGGCGGCGCGGGTGCGTGCGCGGTCCGCTCGATGGTGTGCCCCGAGATCTACATGCCGGTGTGCGGTTGCGACGGCGCGACCTACGCCTCGCGCTGCCACGCGGCGGGCGCCGGCGTGAACGTGGCCCGTGACGGCGCGTGCGATCCCACGACCACGCCCGATGCGGGCTCCGACGCGGCGATCGACACGGGCGTCGACAGCGGCGCGGGCTTCTGCGCGCGGGCCCTCTGCGCGGCGGGCACGACGTGTTGTGAAGCGCAGCGCGCGTGCATCCCCGCGGGAACGCCCTGCGGCGGCACCGCGGACGCGGGCGTCGACAGCGGCGCCGACAGCAGCGTCGACAGCGGTACGGGCTGGTGCATCACCGCGCGGTGCACGGCCACCACGTACTGCTGCGAGGCCGCGCGCGCGTGCATCCCCATCGGCTCGCTCTGCATCGCGCCCACGGACGCGGGCACCGACGTTCCCTCCACGGGCGGATGCGCTTCGAACAGCGAGTGTCCGAGCGGAAACGAGTGCGTCTTCGCCGCCTCCGCCTGCGCCGCGCGCGGCACCTGCCAAGCCACCATCGCGTGCCTGCGCCCCGAGACCTTCTGCGCGTGCAACGGCGTGACGTACACGGGATGCCGTCCCGACCGCCCCACGAGCGCCGTGGGCGCGTGCGATCCCTCGACCACGCCCGACGCGGGCGTCGACAGCGGCACCGGCTGGTGCATCACCGCGCGGTGCACGGCCACCACGTACTGCTGCGAGGCCGCGCGCGCGTGCATCCCCATCGGCTCGCTCTGCATCGCGCCCACGGACGCGGGCACCGACGTTCCCTCCACGGGCGGATGCGCTTCGAACAGCGACTGCCCCGCGACGTCGTACTGCGCGGGCACCGGCTGCGGCACGCGCGGAACGTGTGCGACGCGCTCGTCGATCTGCCCCGAGATCTACTCGCCCGTCTGCGGCTGCGACGGGCGCACCTACCCCAACGACTGCTACGCCGCCTCGTCGGGCGTGCGCGTGGCCTCGCGCGGCGCCTGTTTGTGAGCCCTCCGCGCGTGTGACAGGGTACGTCACCCCGGGGCTTGTGCCGTCGCCCGCGAAGACGCAACTCTCCGCGCACCAGAACGGAGCCGACACCATGAGCCTCACGAACGCCGCCACGAAGAACGCCCTCGCGACCCTCGCCCCCGAAGCCACCGACGCCGCGTGGCGCATCGCGGCGGGTCAGCTCGTGAAGCTCACGCGGGCGCCCCTCGTGGCGACGCTCTCGCGCAACCTCGGACCGGGTGACGAAGCTCTCCGTGCGCGCATCGCGGCCTTTCTCGACACCGAGCTCGGCACCGCGGCGCTCTCGGGGCTGCTCTCGATCGGGCTGTCGGTGCTGCCGCCGGTGGCGATTCCCGGGGTGAGCGCGCAGGCGCTTCCGAAGCTCGCGCGGGAGCTTCGGGTGCAGGCGATGGCCGACGCGGCCGATGTGGCCGCCGACCTGCTGATGGGACCGCTCCGCGAGTCGCTGGCGATGCTGATCCTCACGGCGGGCGCGCAGCCCGAGGTGCTCCCGTCGCCCTCGCAGGGCGTGGTGGAGTTCGGTGCGCCCGCCGCGACGCGTGTGGGCTGAGCGCTACGCCTCGGGCTCGACGAGGGGACGCACGGTGACGGCGCCCTCGAGGGTCTTTCCGTTCACGGTCACGTAGAGCTGCCCGTCGGTGTGCACGACGGTGAGCGCGGTGTTCCGATCGACCTGCGCATCGAGCGCATCGAGGAGCGCGCCGTCGAGGGTCCACACCTCCACCTGGTCTCCGCGATGGAGCTTCGCCCCCACAGCCTCACGCCGCAGCAGGTCGACGGCGTCGGTGGTGAACACCGCCACGCGCGCGCCGAGCTTCGAAGCGCGATGGAGCCGGTCGATCGCGGGGCGTCCGATGTCGACCCAGCGCGTGATGCGTCCGTCGCCCTCGCGGGTCCACACGGCGGGCTCGTCGGTGACGAAGAGGCCCTTCGAAAACGCGATGCCGTCTTCGTAGCAGAGGCAGTACGCGAGCGTGCGCAGCAGGAGGTAGCGCATCGTCTCCGACGGGTGACGCGCGGGGCGCAGGTCGAGGGCCTCGTACACGCCGCGGTCGACGTCGGAGAGCTCGATGCGCAGGTGGTACACGGTCGCGGTGAGGGCCATCGCGACGGTTCTCCGTGAAGGGACGGTCAATGTCCAGCGCGTGCGACGGCCTCGGCCCAGCGCGCGAGGGGCGCGAGCACCGCGCGGAGCGTGTCGGGCGATGGGGCCTCACGTCCGTGCACCAGCGTGTTGCGCATCTCGACGGCGGCGTGCACGACGGAGCGCGGCGCCACGACGGCCGCGAGCACCGCGGCGCATCGCGCATCGCGGACCCCGATCTCCTGCGCGAGTCGCGGGAGGAGCATCACGCACTGCCCCGCCGTCGCCCGTTGAAACACGAGCCGCGACGGACCGGAGAGCCGCGCGAACTCCGCGTCGGTGTCCCGACCCGCATCGAGGCAGAGCTGCGTGAACGTCTGCTTGAGCGCCGTGTCGAGGAGCGCGCCGATCTTCGCCCATCCCCCGACGATCTCGGTGCCCAGGACGGCTTGTCCGTCGAGGCGCAGGATTTCGCGCGAAGCCCGCTGGTGCAGGGCCTCGAACACAAGGGCGAGGTCGTGCGGCGGGTGGCTCGGCGTCATGGTGCGACGGAGGGGCTTGAAGAACGCATCGCGGCTCTTCTATCACCGAAGGGGCGCCGCGCTTCGACGGCGCGGGAGGCGGGTGGCGTGATGTTGCCGTCGGGCGCCGTGTTCGCAGGGCGATTTCGCATGGAGCGCATGCTCGGCGAAGGGGGAATGGGCCAGGTCTTCGAGGTGACCAACCTCGCCACGAACCAGCGGTGCGCGCTGAAGGTGCTACGCGCCGAGGGGATCTTCGACGACGCCACGCGCGAGCGCTTTCTTGAAGAGGCGATGCGCACGCCCTCCGACGCGAGCGAGCACATCGTGAAGGTCTTCGACGCGGGCACGCACGAGGGCCGCCCGTGGATCCTCATGGAACTCCTCCGCGGCGAGACGCTCACGGCCCGCGTGAACCGCGGCGGTCCGCTCCCGTGGCACGAGCTCACCGCCCTGCTTGCGCAGCTCGGTCAGGCCCTCGGAGCAGTCCACGCGCGGGGGCTCGTGCACCGCGACCTCAAGCCCGACAACGTGTTCCTGCCCGAAGCGCACGCGCCCGACGCGCCGTTGCGCGTGAAGCTCCTCGACTTCGGTGTGGCGAAGGCCCTCGACCCGCGGCGCTCCTCGCAGACCGCCTCGCTCATCGTGGGGACGCACGGCTGGTGGGCGCCGGAGCAGTTTCTCGCGGGCGCGATCTCACCGCGCACCGACGTGTGGGCGCTGGGGCTCGTGGCCTACTGGGCGCTCACCGGGCGCTCGTACTACGACGGACCTCCGCGCGCCCACGACGTGCTGACCCCGCCCTCGCAGCGCGTGAGAGAGCAGGGCCTCACGCTCGCGATCCCGCCCGCGTTCGACGTGTGGTTCGCGAGCTGTGTGCGCATGGAGGCGTCGCTGCGCTTCGCCGACGGCCTCTCCGCATGGAGAGCCTTCGAAGACGCGCTCGCGCGCGATCGTGTCGCGGTTGCGCCCACGGTCGTCGCCACGGCGACGCCGCCGCCGGTGTCTGGGCCGAGGGCCGCATCTCCGCCGCCGTCTCTCCCGAGGTGGATCACCGCGATGTTCGCGCTGGCCTTCGCGTTTGCGCTCGTCGGGGGCCTCTACGCGATCACCCGACGAGGCACGACGACGGTCACGGTTGCCGAGCCGCGCCGTGTGGCCCGGTTGCCAACGGTGGTCGACCCGTCGATTCGCGCGACGTTGAACGCGTGGGCGACGGATCTCGCGCGCAAATCCACGGACCCCAACGTCGATCTCGGTCGCTACTACGCGCCGCAGACGCGCTTCCGCGGATCGGGCGAGATGCTCCGTACACCGCAGGGCGTCGATGGGTACTGGCGCGTGTTCTTTCACGGCTACCGCGCGTCCATCGGCTTCGACTGGAGCACGCTGCGCATCGAGCAGGAGGCGCTCGACGCTTCGCGTTCGGTCCATGGCGCGTGCGCGATGCTTCCTGCGGTCGATGGCACCGTGTGGCTCGCGCGGGTGCAGGGGCGCGAGTACGACCCGCAGACGGGCCTCCTCGACGTCGACGGACGCGCCTGCATGAACGTGCAGGGCACCTACCTCGTGCGGCTCCGTCAGACCGCGACGGGCTTCAAGATCTGCCACGAGTCATGGTCGCTCGCTGAGGCGGTGTGTCCGTCGTGTCCGCGGGCCCGCGAGTGCGCGTCCCCCTGATCGCCCCTCACAGCCTGCGGCGCGCGCGGGAGAGGATCTGGTCCACGTTGGCCCGCGACGTTCCCTCGTGCGCGGCGATCTCCTCGCGCGTCCACCCCATCGCATCCGCGGCCATGATCCGCTGCGTGCGCGGAGACTGCGCGGCGAGGCGCGCCCGCACGTCGATCACGAACACGCGCAGCGCCTCCTCGTCGTCGAGCGCGTTGCTCACGTAGCCCTCCCGCGCGTCGGGCTCCGCCACCTCGGCGCGCGGGCTCCGCAGCCACGAGCGCGCGGTGTTGTGCACGGCGCTCACGAAGTAGGCCCGCGGCGACGCGGCGCGAACGATCTCCGACAGACGCGCCACCACCACGTCGCGCACGAGGTCTTCGATGCGCGACGCGTCGAGCGCGCGGTACCGATGCAACGCCTTGCGACCCGTCGGAAGCGCCAGCGTCCACAGCGTCGCGAAGGCCGCGTGCGCGTGGGGACGATCCGTCGAACGAAGCGCCTCACAGACCCCGCTCCACCCGTCGTGCGAGACCGACGCGGTGACCCGATGCGTGTGCTCCCCCATGACCCTCGACTCGCTCCCTGCGACCGCGATGCGCGGCGCGGTCGATCCGAGAGCGAGAGGCGTTCCATGAGAGGAGGCTCAGAAAACATCGCAATGTTGGGGTTGTTCTGGCGGAGGTGATCTCCAGTTGGAGAGCCATTCTCTCCATTCGGAGAGTGTGCCCGCGCTTGTCAGAGAGCCGCCCGCTCGCGCGTCACCGGGGGCATGAGTTCCTCCGAACGTCCACCGGCTGCGTGGCAGCGCGCGCTCCTCGCGGGTGACCTCGTGGTGGCGGCGCGACGCACGCGGGGAGAGACCCGGTGGGTGTGGGCGCGCGTGCTCGATGCCCATGACGGACTGCTCTGCGTGCGACGCTACGAGCCCGCGCGCCCCGAGGGCGTCGAGGAGCGGATGTCTCGGGGAGCAGCGGTGTTTCCCGTGTCGCGTGCGGCCTTCGAAGCGGCGCGGCGCGCGGGATGGCCCGAGGACCGACGCGCGGTGCAGGCCCTCGCCAACGTGGTGCCCGGCGGAGACGCGTAGCGCTCAGCGCGCGGGTTCGCGCTCCACGGCGGCTTCGAGGAGAAGCACCGCGAACGCGACGAGCACCGCGCGCAGCGGGTCGATGACGCCCGCGATGCTCACCGCGCCGAAGCCCGCGAGCAGCAGCGCCACCCACGCGATGCCGCGCCGCGCGCCTGCGCCACCGTCGACCGGCGCGCTCGCGAACGAGAGGCTCGCGGCGCCCACCATGAGCGCGAAGAGCGAGGCGTATCCGACGAGCGCGCCCGCCGAGGGATGCCCCGCGCCGCCCACGCCCGCGAGGTCGAAGCGCGCGCCGAACGCTGCGCGGGCCACGAGCTCCGACGTGCGCGGGAGCTTCACCGCGATGCGCACGAGCACCAGGGTGAAGGTCGCGGGCACCGCGAGAAAGATCGCCGTGCGCGCGGCCCCGAGCTGACGGAGCGCCGCGCGGAACGACCACACGAACGCGAGCGTCACGCCGAGCACCGCGGCCACCTCGCCGAGCGTGCCCGCGACCTGCGCGAGCCGCGCGAGCGCCGCGGAGTTGCGCGAGGCGAGCTTCAACACCGGAGCGAAGAGTTCGAACTCCTCGCCGAGCACCACGAGGGCGAGCGTGGTCGACGCGAGGGGCGCACCGCGCAGGGCCGCCAGCACGAGCCCGCGCACGCCCGCCACGAGCACCAGCGCCGAGAGCGACGCGAGGGCCGCCCACTGGAGCGGGAGCGCGACGTCGAGGGAGAACATCCCCGCGAAGCTGAGCGCCACGAGGGGCGCGAGGGTGACCGCCCGCAGCGCGCGCGCGACGAGGCCCAGCGAGGCGCCCGGTGACCACGCGTGGCGCGCGATGGCGACGAGGGCGAGCAGCGCGCCGGTGACCGTGGCGAAGGAGCCGAACGCGGCGAGCGCCGAACGCTGCCCCGCGAGGCCGATGAACACGCGGGTGAAGGTGAAGCCCACGGTCAGCGCGACCGCCGCGAAGCCTGCGGGAAACAGCGGATCGCCGACATCGACGGGCGCGGCGCGGGGGCCTTCGGGAGCGTGGGGGGCGGGGTCGGTCACGGGGTCGTTGCTCTGGGCGCGGGAGGGTACATCACGGAGGCGGCGCGACGGCTCAGCGCTCGCTGCTCTTGCGGTAGCGACGGAACCACGTTCGCACCACCTGGTCGACGTCGAGGCGGAGGAACTTGGCGTACTCGACCACGAAGCCGCGGGTGTAGACCGATGCGGGCAGCGCGGCGAAGTCGTCGTCTTCGATGGCGCGGAGGTACGGGATCGAGATCTTCGTGCGCGCGGCCACGTCGCGGAGGTCTGCGCCGCGGGCCTCGCGCACCGCGCGGAGCGTCGCGCCGCTGAACTCGGTGTCGGGCGAGATGGCGGGCATGGGTGGCGTCGACGCAGAGGTCTCGGTCTGGGGCTCGTCGTCGAAGGCCGTCGCCACGGGGAACACGCCCACGGGCGCGATGGAGAGGTCGTAGGGCCGTCGTCGCGACGGGTCGAGCAGCACGTCGCGGGCCTCTTCGACGCGAGCCACGAGCGACGAGACCTCCTCGTCGGTGAGAAGCCCCGAGAGGCACACGCTCTCCGCGCCGTAGATCTCGCGGGTCTTGCGGTAGGCCCGGCGGATCTCCTCGTCGCTCGCGCCGCGGTCGATGGCGAGGAGGTCGTAGTGCGTCGGCGGCGGCGGCGCTTCGGTCACCTCGGCGGGCGCGGTGGCGGGCGTCGGGGCGGTGCCCGCGAGGCGTCCTGCGTCGAGGGAGAGGAGCCTCCGCGCGATGCGTTCGAGGTTGCGGCTGGCCTTCGCCGCGGGCGCATCGACGAGCAGCGGGCGCTTGCGTCGCGCCGCGAGGAACACCGCGTCGTCGTACTCCACGTGCCCCAGAAACTCGATCACGGGCCCCACGCGCCGCTGCCCCACGCGCACGATGGCGTCGCCGAGTTCGAGGTCTGCGCGCGACCGCGACTGGTTCACCACGAGCCGCACGCGCAGCCGCGAGAGCTCGCCCCACGCGATGGCCGAGGCCTCGTGCGAGCGCGCGGCGAGCATCGTCGCGAGGTCGACGGGCATGGGCGGTCCCGCGTGGGCGCGCGTCGCGTCGTGGAGGGCGTCGAGGGCGCCGGTGTCTCCATGCGTGCGGAGCCGATCTTCGAGGCGGCGCGCGTAGAGGTGCCGCACGAGGCGCCACACGGCCTCGACGGCCACGGGCTCGGGGGTGGTGACCGTCACGATCGCGTCGCTCTCGAGCATCGCGTCGAGGGTGCGCGTGCGAACGCCCGATCCGAGGTCGAAGAGGGCGAAGTCGGCGCCGCTCGCGCGGGCGATCTCGCGGGGCTGACGCAGCGAGAGTTCGGGCGCGGGTCCGTCTTCGCGCGTGGCTTCGAGCACGCGCACGTGGAGGGTGGCGCTCTCGCGTCCGCGGGCCTCGGGCTCCGAGGGCGCCCACGGGGGGAGCGCGCCGCTGCGCATCGTGCCGAACTGCGGCGCCACGCAGGGCCCCTGCGGATGCGCGTCGACGTAGAGCACCTTCTTGCCGAGCTGGGCGAGAAAGATCGCAAGCCCCGAGGCGAGGAGCGTGCTGCCGGTGCCACCCTTCGCGCCGCCGAGGGTGATCACGCGCGTGGCGTGGGAGGTGTCGGCCATGGTCGTGCGGTCCGCGCGTATACCACAGCGCCGCGCGGGCTTTGCGGCGCGTCAGTCGTAGCGCTCGGTGTGGATGCGCTCGCGCGTGAAGCCCAGCTCTTCTTTGAGCGTGCGGCGCACCTCGCGGATCATCGCGTTGAGCCCGCACACGTACACCTCGCAGTCGCCGCCGAGGTCGTGCACGAGCGCCGCGAGGTGGGTCTGCACGTAGCCCGTGCGGCCGGTGTATCCGTCGGGCGCGCGAGAGAGCGTGGGCTCGAAGCGCACGTTCGCGCGGCGCGCGGCGAGCTCGCGGAACTCGTCTTCGAAGATCACATCGCCCGGCGTGCGCACGCCGAAGAGGAGCGTGAGGGGCACCGTCGATCCCTGCGCGTCGAGGTGCTGGATCATCGCGCGGATCGGCGCCACGCCCGTGCCCGTGGCCACGAGGAGCAGCGGCCGTTCGAGCACCTCGGGGAGCGTGAAGAAGCCCGCGGGCTCGCTCATCGCGAGCGTGGCGCCGGGCTCGACGGCGTGGAGCCAGGTGCTTCCCTCGCCGCCCTCGACGCGGGTGACGGCGATCTCGAAGCGCCCATCGGCGCGGGGCGCCGAGGCGATGGAGTACGAGCGCGCGAGGGTGCTCCCGTCGGCGCGCGGGAGCTTGAGCGACACCCACTGACCGGGGGTGTAGGCGAAGCCCTCGCCGGCGTCGAAGGTGAGCGAGCGTACGTCGTGCGAGAGGGCGCGCGCGGTGAGGAGGGTGACCGTGCGGAGCGTCATGGGCGGGAGATGTAGGGCGCCGCGCGGCGCTGCGCGATCAGAAGTTGAAGTACGCCTCGGCCCACTGCACCGGGAGGTTGCGCGCGGTGGCGATGCGCGCGACGCGTGCTTCGAGCGCCTGGAGCGCGCTCGCGGCGGTCTCGTGCCACGCCTCGACGCGGGCCATGTGGCGTCCCATGTCGGCGAGGGCGTCGGCGCGCTGGGCGAGGGCGGCGTTGCCCGCGCGGAGGGCCGCGCGCAGGGGCTCGGCGTGACCATGGAGCTTGCCGGGCACCGCGTCGGGCGCGGCGTCGAGCGCGTGCACGATGAGGGTCACCTCGGGCACCTCGGCGTCGAGGCCCATGGCGATGACCTCCTCGTGGGGCTCGGGAAAGAACTTCTCGTAGAGCGCGTGCGTGAGGTTGCCATCGACGAGGGTGACGAGGTCGTTGGCGAAGGCCGTGAGGGCCGCGTCGAGCGTCGCGTCGGCCACGCGCACGTGCGCCGTCGCACGGATCACCGCGCGTTCGAGCGCATCGCCGTCGGCCTCGATGCACTCCCAGTCGCGCAGCAGCCCCGCCGCGCGCGCCGCGAGCTTCGAGAGCTCGGCGTCGCCGGGCACCGCCGCGAGGGCCTCGTACGTGTAGGCCACGTTGTCGGCGGTGACGTCGTACAGATCGGATCCTCGGCTCATGATCGAATCTCCCCCGTGGGATGGGTCTTGGGTGGCGAGACGGCGCGCGAGGCTACGCCCGCGGAGGGCTCCACGCGAAGGCTAGAAGCGCACGAGCGTGGTCTGCCCGGCGGTGACCGTCGCGCGGTTGCGGGCGCGCTGCCCGTTGCGCTCGCAGTCGACGTCGTGGGCCCCCGCGGTCACGGGAAAGCGCACGAGAGGCGCGGGTCCGACGCGCTGTCCGTCGACGTAGACCACACAGCCGGCGCCGCCGACGGTGAGCGACGCGGGCGCAGCCGCCACGGGGGCCGCAGGGCGCGCGGCGGGAGGGCGAGGGGCAGCGGGGGCCGCGGTCGGCGGACGCGGCGCGGTGGGCGCAACGGGCG
>CAMFHP010000080.1 GCA_945952225.1 uncultured Myxococcaceae bacterium | reverse complement strand
CGCGCCCCTCGCCCCCCCCGATCCGACGCTGCCACCGGCCCCCGCGCGCCGCGGCCGCGCATCGCCCGTCGTCGCACCCCGGACGCACCGGACGCTCCGCGGCGCCGCACGTCATGGCCGCGCAGGGCAACGGCGGCGGCGCGGGCGGCGACGAGATGCCCGTCGGTGACAACAACGATTTTCGCGGCGGCACCGTGGGCAACGGCGACGGACCTGCGCCCGCGCCCGTGGTGACACCCGCACCCGTGATCGCACCGACCCCGACGCCGTCGCGTCGCAGCGAGCCCGCCGAGGTGGCCGAAGAGAGCCTCGCGGTGCGCGCAGTGATCGACTGCGACGACGCGGCGCTCGCGGGGCTCTATCCCCAGGCAGCGCTCGACAACGAGGTCGAGGTGCCCACGCTCGCAGTGGAGCTCGTGATCGATCCCGACGGAACGCTCGCCCACGCCCGCGCCCGTGCGAACCCGGGCTTCGGCATCGCCGCCGCGATGGAGCGCGGCGCCCTCCAACACTGCCGCGTCACCACCGTGCCTCGCGACGCGCGCGGCGTGGCCGTTCGCACGCGCGTGCTCAAGCGCATCCGCTTTCTGTTCGAGTGAGCGCCGTGTCACCGCGCGGCCACGGAGGCGCCACGCGCGCGCCGTGATGCGTGACGGTCACGAAGTGTTCACCGCCGCGAGCGCTCGCACCTCTACCTCTCGTCTCGCTCGCGCCGCGCATCCACGCGACGGCGCGCAGCACGAGGACACTCCCACGATGAACCGGACGACGACGCTCCTCGCCGCGACGCTCACGACGGCGGCCGCGCTCGCGACGCCCGCGGCGGGCGCGCAGAGCTGCAACGACGCAACGATGTTCCCGAACCCCGTGGTGATCTCGGGCTCCACCGCGATCCGACCGCTGGTGCGCCGCGTGGGCGCGATCCTCGCGGGCGCCACGGGCTCGGAGCGCATCACGCTCATCTACAACACGTCGCGCGGATCGTGCTCGGGCGTCACCGCGCTCGCGGGCTCGACCTCGGGCGGACCGCAGCGCGCCACGGGCACCGCCGAGGTCTACAACGGCCTCAACGCCGACGCGCTGCCCTCGTCGATCCCCACCTGCAACATGCCCGCGGACGGCATGGCGATCGACCTTGCGTTGAGCGACGTGTACCCGACGGAGTGCGCGGGCGCCGTGACCACGAGCCTCCGCGACACGCGCGTGGTGGTGCTGCCCTTCGAGTTCATCGGCCCCGCCCTCAACATGGACGAGTCGGCCCTCGACGCCCGCGAGGCCTACCAGATCTGGGGCTTCGGCGCGTCGACCGCGATGGTCTCGCCGTGGACCCTCGACACCCAGGTGTTCCAGCGCTCGGCCTCGTCGGGCACGCAGATCACCGTGGCGCGCGCGATCCGTGTGCCCGAGGCGCGCTTTCAGACCCCGACGGCCAACGCCCTCTCGGGCACGAGCGACATGATCTCGCGCGTCGCCGCCGCGATGACCACGCCGGCCCTCGGCTTCGCGGGCACCGACGCCACCAACGCCGTGCGCGGCACGCAGCTCCGCACCCTCGCGTACCGCCACTGGGGACAGACCAACTTCTACTACCCCGACTCGACCGCGGCCTCGTTCGACAAGCGCAACGTGCGCGACGGCCACTACCCCGTGTGGGGCTACGAGCACGCGCTCGTGCTCACCAACAGCAGCGGCGCGCCGACCAACGCCACCGCCGCGCGCGTCGCCGACCTCCTCGCGGGCTCCGTGGCCCTCCCGGGCGGACGCGACATCCAGCGCCTCTACGCGTCGAGCTACCTCGTGCCCCTCTGCGCGATGGAGGTCTCGCGCGAGCGCGATGGCGGCGACTTCTCGGTCTACGCCCCCGAGGCGTCGTGCGCGCGCCTCTTCGAGTGCAGCCATCCCGGCGCGACGGCGACCTGCACCGCCTGCACCGATTCGAGCGCGTGCGGCGGCGGCGTGTGCCGTCGCGGCGTGTGCGAAGCCCGCTGATCCATGAGGCCGCGAGGAGACCTGTGATGAACGTCCGCACCTGCTTCGTGATGGTCGCCGCGCTCGCCCTGGGCAGCGCGTGCAGCAACAACGACACGACCCCGAACACCACGATCACCGTCGATGTTCCGCGCCCCGATGTGTCGTCGAACGACGCCGCCGCCGACACGTCGAACGACGTCGCCAGCGATGCTTCGCCCGACGTAGTGGGCGATGCCGCGCGCCCCGATGCGAGCGCCGATGCGAGCGCCGATGCGAGCGCCGATGTGAACGTCGATGCGAGCGCCGACGCGAGCGCCGATGGGGCCACCGACGGCGGCATGTACGTCGACGGCTGCTTCGTCGGAACGCCCGTGCTGATGACCGACTTCCTCAACCGCTGCACGACCGCGGTGGGCGTTCCCGCGCGGGCCGCCCGCGGCGCGCGTCTCGCGGCCGACGGCGGCGTGCAACCGCTCCCGATGTGACATGACGAAGCGCCGTCACCCGCCCGTCGCGCGTGGAATCGGAGCCGCCCTGCTCGCGAGCAGCGTCGGCCTCGCACAGCCCGCGCCCGCTCCCACGCCCGCGCCGGTGACGGCGCCTCCGATGCCCGGCCCGGCAGCGCCCGTGGAGGCCCCTGCAACGCCCGCGGAGCCCGCTGCGCCCCCGACACCCGTCGCGCCCGTCGCCACGCCCGCAGAGGCCCCTCCCGCGGCGCCCACGGCGGCTGCGCCTGCGCCCGTGACGGTGCCCCCACCGTCTGCACCCGCAGCACCGCCCGCGACGACGAACACCGAGTCGTCGAGCGGGTTCACGTTCCCGCTCGGCGCGTTCACGCTGCGCGTGCTGCCGTACCTCCAGGCGCAGTACGAGTCGCACCAGGAGTCCGAAGATCAGCTCTCGTCGGACGGCGCACACCTGCTCAACCGCGACCGCTTCGTGCTCCGTCGCGGACGCCTCGTGGTGGGCGTCGATCACCGCTGGGCGCAGCTCCTTCTCGAACTCGACGTGAACACGCAGCAGGGCGTCGCCGTCGGCGCGCGCCAGGCCGAGGCCACGCTGCGGCTCCCCGTCGACGACCACGGACGCACGCCCGCGTCGCTCACCTTCGGACTCTTTCGCACACCCTTCGGCCACGAGGTGCTCCGCAGCGCGCGCGACCGCGTGTTCGCCGAGAACGCCCTCTTCGCGCAGGCCTTCTTTCCGGGCGAGAGCGACGTGGGCGCGCGGGTGCAGGGCGCGCTCGGATGGTT
Source organism: uncultured Myxococcaceae bacterium (assembly GCA_945952225.1). Lineage (GTDB taxonomy): Bacteria > Myxococcota_A > Polyangia > Polyangiales > CAISKJ01. Next base: position 36,522 of record CAMFHP010000080.1, on the reverse strand, counting down.
CCGTTACGCCGTGGCCGTGGTGAACGGTCACCCCCTCGACGAGCCCGTCTACGGCGGACGCGCGCCGACCGCGCCGCGCGACGTGGTGGGTCGCCTCGGCGTCGACGTGCGCAGCGAGCGCGTGCGGCTCACCGCGGGCATCTCGGCCCTCGGCGGCAGCGGGTTTCACGCGGGCAGTCCGCAGGGCGTCGACACCCTCGGCGTGCGCAACACCTCGGAGACCGGAACGCTCACCCCCGACGACCTCGCGCTCATTCAGGGACGCGCCGCGGTGCGCTCGCAGAACTTCGCGCGCTTCGCCGCGGGCGCCGATGTGGCCGTCGACGCGCGCCTCGCCGCGAACGTCTCGCTCTACGCATGGCTCGAAGGCGCCTTCGGCCAGAACATGGACCGCGGCCTCTTCTTCACCGATCCCGTGGTGACAGGCTATGACCTCCGCGGACTCGGGCTCGTGGCGGGCGCGACGGCGACGCTGTTCTCCCGCGCGCTCGTGGGACTGCGCGTCGACTGGTACAACCCCAACGTCGACGGCACGACGAGCGTGGCGGGACGCATCGTGGTGGCGCCGCGCGATGTCTTCACCGTGAGCGCCCTCGCGGGGGTGCAGGTGCCGGGCACCGCGACGCGCCTCGTGGCCCAGTACGACGTCGTGCGCGATCACCTCGCGCTCGGCACCGACGGGCTCCCCACGGACTTCGCCAACAACCGCTTCACGCTGCGGCTCCAGGTGTCGCCGTGAGCGCGCGGTCGGTGAAGGCGCTCGCGTGCGCGGCGATGGCGCTCCTCGGGTGCAGCGAGGGCGTGTCGATGGGCTCGGGCTACGAGGCCTCGCTGCGCGTGCGCGGCGGACGCTACGTGGCGGGAGAGTTTCCCGCGGGGTCTGATCCCGAGGCGGGCGCGCCGATGGCCGACGCGTCGACGCCGCAGCCGCCGCCCGCGGTGGCCGTGGTGAACGCGACGAGCCTCGCGGTGCAGCAGGGGCAGCTCGGCAAGCAGTTCACGGGCAGCGTGTCGTACAGCGCGCGCACCGTCGCCGTGGGCCTCGAACACGACCGCGGCTACTGGATCGTGCCCGTCGACGCGGCGGACATCGACCTTCCGCCGAACCTCGCGTTTCACGCCACGACAGACTTCGCGAGCGACCTCACGCCGGGCCCGGTGAACCTCCTCTTCGCGGCCATCGACGCGCAGGGACGCATCGGTCCGCGGCGCGCGCTGCCCCTCACGGTGCGCTCGTCGTTGCCCGACGCGCCCCTCGCCGTGGTGCTCGACTGGGATCGCCCCGTCGACCTCGACCTCCTCGTGCAGCTCCCCGACGGACGCACGCTCACCGCGCGCGGACTCCGCAGCGCCGACGGGGCCTACACACGTCCGACCGACGGCGGCGCGCGCATCGACCTCAACAGCAACGCGGGCTGCGTGATCGACGGCACGCGACGCGAGACCGCGACGTTCCCCGCACCGGGCACCGGTCGCTACGAGGTGCGCGTGCATCTCTTCTCCGCGTGCGGCGAGCCCTCGACCGCGTGGCGCGTCCGCGTGGTGCGCGCGGGCACCGTCGTGCGCGAGGCCGTCGGAACGTCGTGGTCGTGGGAGACCGACGCGCCGGGCGGAGGCCCCTCCGACGACGGACGCCGCGCGCTCGTCTTCGAGGTGAGCGAGTGAGGTCGCCATGATGCTCACGCCGCTCCAGGTGGGCGCGGTCACACCGCCCGCCGAGGTCGCGCCCGAGGCCGCGGAGCCCGGCGATGGCGGCGAGGTGATCGTGCGCGTGCGACGGCGCCGACGTGCCGCCGCGGCGACCCGCACCGACGCCTCCGTGGCGCGACAGCTCCCGGGCACGCAGGGCGACGCGGTGCGCGTGGTCGAGAGCCTGCCGGGCATCGGCCGCACGAGCTTCGGATCGGGCGAGCTCATCGTGTGGGGCGCATCCCCCGACCAGTCGCGGGCCTACGTCGACGGCGTTCCCATCCCGCTGCTCTTTCACGGCAGCGGACTGCGCTCGACGCTCAACGGCTTCTTCGTGGGCAACATCGAGCTCACGCCCGGCGGCTACGGCGCGTCGTGGGGACGCGCGCTCGCGGGCATGGTGCAGGTCGACACGGCGCCCATGCGCGAGGGCGTGCACGGCTATGCGTCCGTCGATCTTCTCGACGCGAGCGCGGCGCTGTCGGCGCAGGTCGGCGAGCGCGTCACCGTGGGCGTCGGCGCGCGCTACGGGCTCATCGACCGCGTGGCGTCGTCGGTGGCCTCGGCGCAGGCGCTCCAGTACCTCTCGGTGCCGCAATACGGCGACTACCAGGCGCGCATCGAGGTGCGTCCCACCGACACGTCGCGGCTCACGGGCTTCGTGTTCGGCAGCCGCGACGACGGAGCCAACCGTTTCACCGGCGACGACCCCGCGCGGGCCCGCTCGCTGGAGCGCAGCAACGAGTTTCACCGCGCGGTGCTTCGCTACACGCGCCAGCTCGACGACGGCGCGCGCCTCGCGCTCGGAGCGTGGGTGGGCGTCGACGCGAGCCGACGGAGCGAGCAGGTGGGCGCGTATCCCTCGGAGCTCACCGCCGACGTGTTGCGCGGCGGGCTCCGCGCGTCGTGGCAGCGCGACCTCGCGCCGTGGGCGCGCCTCGATGTGGGCGTCGACGTCGAGGTCTCGTCGTGGGACCTCACGCGCCGCGGCTCGCTGCTCCGCCCCGCGCGCGAAGGTGACGTCTCGGTCTTCGGCCAGGCGCCGACGCCCGATCTCAACGCCGACACATGGCGCGTGCGTCAGGCCCTCGTGGCGCCCTACCTCGAAGTGCCGCTGACCTTCTTCGGCGAGCGCCTCCAGGTGGTGCCCGGACTGCGCCTCGAAGCCGACCTCACCGACGTGTCGCGACGTTATCCCGCGGCGGGCGACGCGCCGGGCTACGGCGTGGCCTCGCTCGCAGCCTCGCCGGAGCCGCGTCTGCTTGTGTTGGCGCGTCCGCTTCCGTGGTTGCAGGTGAAGGCCGCGGGCGGGCTCTACCACGCAGCGCCGCGCCCCGAGGACCTCTCGTCGGTCTTCGGATCGCCCACACTTCAAGGTGCGCGCGCGTGGCAGGGGCTCGCGGGCGCGACGGTGTCGTTCGGTCGCGCGGTGACCTTCGAAGCGCTGGGCTTCGTGCGCGCGGGGTCGTCGCTGCCCGAGCGCGTGGCGGGCGTTCCGCGTGTGGGGAGCGCGCTCGCGAACACGGGCGAGTCGCTCGCGTACGGCGGACAGTTCACGCTGCGCTGCGCGCCCACGCGGGGCTTCACGGGGTGGCTCTCGTACACGGTGCAACGGAGCGAGGTGACCGACCGCGAGGGGGCTCCGACGCGCCTGTCAGATTATGACCAGACGCACCTGCTCACGGCGGTGGGGAGCGTGCAGTTGCCGCTGGGATTCTCCGCAGGCGCGCGCTTCCGTCTGCTCACGGGGCTGCCGCGCACGCCGGTGGTGGGGCGCTTCTACGACGCGCTCACGGGGGACTATCAACCGCTCTTCGGCGCGACGAACTCGGACCGGCTCCCGATGATCGCGAGCGCCGACGTGCGCGTCGACAAGCGCTTCCGCGTGGGGCGCATGGAGCTCGTGGTCTTTCTCGACGTGCTCAACGTGCTCAACCGACCCATCGCCGAGGAGGTCCTGTGGGATCCCACGTATGCGCGCCAGGGCTACATTTCAGGCCTCCCGCTGCTGGCCGACCTGGGGCTGCGAGGCGAGTGGTGAGCCCCGCGTACGCTTCACACCTCCGCGCGCTCGCGGCGCTCGTCACGACGGCCCTCGCGTGCGCGCCCGACCTCACGGTGCACGCCTCACGCATCACCGCACCGCGCGTGGTGGCCGTGCGCGGAACGCCTGCGGAGGCGCGTCCCGGCGAGACGGTGACGCTCACGGCGACGGTGGCGACGCCCGCGGGTGTGGGCAACGACGCGCAGATCGACTGGATCGCGTGCGAGACCCCGCGCGCCACCACGGAGTCGGCCACGGTGTCACCGCGCTGCCTCGACGACGCGGGCGCGCTCGCGATGCTCACGATGGAGCGCAGCACGACGGTGACGGTGACCGTTCCGTCGGACGCGTGCATGCGCATCGGCCCGCAGACGCCCTCGGTCGGACAGGGCGCCGAGCGCGTGCGCTCGCCCGACGCAGACATCACGGGCGGATGGCAGCTTCCGGTGCGTCTCGACCTCGCGGTGGGCGACGCGCACGAGACGCTGTTCGCGCGCTACCGCGTGCGATGCCAGCCGCCCGACGTGCCCGGCGCGACGGCGGTCGACTACGCGCGGCGCTACCGCAACAACGTGAACCCCGCGCTGGCCGGGGTGTTCGCGGTGGTCGACAACGACACCCGCGCGCTCGCACGCGACGCCGCCGCCGGGAGCGCGACGGAGGTCGGCGGACCGCGCGACGTGCCGATCCTCGCGCTGTGGAACGCGGACTCCGTGGAGCGCTACGTGCGCGTGAACCCCGAGACGCGCGCACTCGACGAGCGCACCGAGTCGCTGGAGATCGCCTGGTACACCGACCGCGGCTGGTTCGAACGCGACCGCACCACGCCCGACGGAACGGGCACGGCGACGGTGAACGTGCTCCACCGCGACGCGGGCGACGGCGAGGTGCGCGTGTGGGTCGTGCTGCGCGACGAGCGCGGCGGCGTCGACGTGGGGGCGTATCGCGTGCGGTGAGCGTCGCGCGCGTGCAGCGAACGTTGGGGGGGTGCGTGGCGCGAAGGTCAGCGCGGCGCGGCGGGATCGACGGGCGCGGGCTTCGCGGCGGGCTTCGCGCGACGCGAACGGGCGACGGCCTTCACCACGGGCACGGACGCATCGCCGGGATGTGCCGCGCGAGCCGCCGCGCGCAGGAGCTTCAGCTCGTGAAGGAGTCTTCCGCCGAGGGCCTGCTCGCGACGCGAGGTGCTGCGACGGACGGCGCGCGCTTCGAGCGACGAGGTGTGCGAGGTGATCGCCGCGTCGGAGGCGTCATCGAGCGCGTCGAGCACGGAGGCCGTGATGCCCGCGTCGGTGAGCACCGAGGCCGGCACGGTGGCCTGCGCGCGCCGCACCGCCGCCGCGAGCTCATCGAACGAGTGGGAGACCTTGTCGCCGGAGGCGTTCGGGTGGAGGCCCGCGCGCGCCTCGATGCCGAGGTTGCGGAGCGCCTGCGCGACCGTGCGCTTGAGCGTGTCGACGTCGACGGAAGGGGCCGACGACACCGTGGTGTGGACGGTCGGTGCGGCGCCGGGTTCGAGCATCGCAGCGAGCGACACGGCGAGTTCGGCGGCATAGCGGAAGCGCGCGGGGCCGTAGCCCGTGACCTTCTCGTCGAGCACGGGCCGCACGAGCATCGCAGACACCCGGAGCCATTCCGAGACGATCCGGCGACAGGCGAAACGCGCACCCTCGCGCGCGGCGACGGCGTCTGAGAGGGCCGTCGAGAAGAACGCACGGGCGTCGTCCGCCAATGGACGCGTGCAGCGCGCCAGCACGGCGGCGCATCCCGTGGAGAGCGGAGCGCTCCGACGGCGCGCAGCGGCGCGCGTGGCCTGGCGGGTGGAGTGCTTGCGCGTGGGCGCTTCAGGGGCCCGCGAGGGCCGTGCGGCGAGTTCGCTCATGGAATGACTCCGAGCGAAGGGGTGGTGAAGCTGCTCCCCCGCGCTCACGGGGCGCAGATCGGCGCCGCCTCTGCGGAGCTTGAATCCCCGCGTGCGAATTTCGCCGAGGTCCCGCGACGATCGACACCGCGAGCTCCCCAGTTGTGCTCGACGCTCACGAGGGCGCGAACACCCGCGACGTCAGCACGACCGGAACGCCCCCTTCGGGCCCGAAGGTCGCCGCGCGCACGACGTTGCGCGGAGGGGTGTCCTCGCGCAGCTCGAGGCGGTGGTGCGCGAGCATCGTCGCGAGCAGCATCTTCATCTCGTAGAGCGCGAACGCGGCCCCCACGCAGCGGCGGTTGCCGCCGCCGAAGGGAAAGTACTCGAAGGGTGAGTACGTGCGCCCGACGAAGCGCTCGGGCCGAAACACATCGGGCTCGGGAAACACCTCGGGGCGTCGATGCGCGAGCATCGCGAGGGCGCCGAGCGTGGTGCCCGCAGGCAGCGCGTGGCCGCGCAGCGTGAAGGGGCGACGCAGCTTGCGGGTGGCGATCGCGATGGGCGGATAGAGCCGCAGCGTCTCCAGGCAGACGGCTTCGAGAAAGGGCAGGCGCGTGACCACCGCGGGGTCGAGTTCGGGGCCGAGCGGGCCGAGCTCGTCGCGCAGTCGGGCGAGCACCGCGGGGTGGCGGTGCACGAGGTCGCAGGCCCACGCGATGGAGGCCGCGCCCGTCTCGTGGCCCGCGAGCACGAGGGTGAAGAGCTGCTCGAACATCTCCTGGTCGGCGAAGCCTTCGCCCTGCTCGTCGCGCGCGGCCACGAGCATGCTGAGCACGTCGGTGCGCCCCGCGGAGTCGGCGCGACGCGCGGCGATCTCCTCGAAGACCATCGCGCGGATGGCGTCGTAGTCGCGGCGAAAGCGCGCCCACGGGCCGAGGCCCATGAAGTCGTGGCGCAGCGCCGCGAAGACCATCACCAGCGGGTTGAACGACGCGATGGCCGCGACGATCTGCGCGTGGAAGCGACGCATGCGCTCGGTGTCGCTCACGCCGAAGATGGCCTCGATGATCACGTCGAGCGTCACGGCCTGCGTGGCGTCGAGGAAGCGAAACGGTCTGCCCACCTCCCACGCGGCGGCGGTGCGCAGGGCGGCGTCGCGCATGAGGGTTCCGTAGGCGCGCATGCGCTCGCCGTGGAACGACGGCATGAGCATCTTGCGCACGCGCTTGTGGCGCTCGCCCGCGGTCATGAACACCGAGGCCTCGCCCGCGATGACGGCCGCGCCCTCGGGGAGCGCGGGCACGAAGGTGTCGGGGTCTTCCTTGAAGATGGCCTCGACGCCGGCGGGCTCCCAGGTGAGCACCATCGGGCTGGCGCCGATCATGGGGAGCGTCATCGGGTCGCCGTACTGCTGCGCGAGCGCGGCGACATCGAAGAGGGGATCGCGGGCGTGGAGGATGCGGGAGAGTCCGAGCCGCGGGCCCGGCGGGAGGGGTGTGCTGGGTGCCATCGTGGGGATGCGCGCGTGGAGCGCGACGATGCGGCGCAACGTATCAGAGCGGGTCGCGGGCGGGGTCGCGCGGAAGCGGGAGGACGCTCCGCAAGGCCACGCCCCCCTCGTTGACCCCTCACGAACGCGCGTGATAGGGCGGCGGATCATGGTCGCGGGAACTGCCTTCAAGACCGAGCTCTTCAGCATCGCCCAGCTGCTGAAGGAGGTGAGCGCGGGGCGCGTGCGCGTGCCGCTCTTTCAGCGCGGGTTCGTCTGGAACGACGACGACCGGCTCCAGCTGTTCGACAGCATCGCGAAGGCCTACCCGATCGGTACGCTTCTGCTCGCGAAGGGGCGAGCTCCCGCGGGCACGCTCAAGCTGGGAGATTACGAGGCGCCGGTCGAAGGACAAGACGAAGCCCTCTGGGTCGTCGACGGACAGCAGCGCCTCTCGACGCTCGCGATGTCGTTGCTCGGCGACTTCACCGGAGCGCGCCGACCGATCTACTTCGACCTCGAGAGCAACGCGTTCGTGCTCGGTCCGCGCAAGCGCTCGCCGCCGCCCGCGTGGGTGCCGACGCATCTGCTCTCGTCTGCGAAGACGTTGAACGCCTGGCTGCGTCGCGCGGCGCTGCGCGATGAGCTCAACGATCGGGCCGATGCGATGACGGCCGCGCTGCGGGAGTACTCGCTGCCCGCCTACGTCGTGCCGTTCGAAGAGGACGATCGCGTGCCGGTGGAGATCTTCGCGCGCATCAACCGCCGCGGGAGGGCCCTCACCCGCCAGGAGGTCTTCGACGCGCTCCACATGGACGCCTCGGGGATGAAGCCCCTCGAGCGTGTCGACACATCCCTCGCGCGGCTCGGCTTCGGCAGACCCGGGCTGCACATCGTCGAGCGCAGCACCGTCGCGCTCCTGGGACGCGCTCCCGGGGCGCTGCCGGAGAACCTTCGCGACCTCGTCGAGGAGCCCGCGAAGCTGTTTCGCGACGTCGAGAGCTCGCTCGCGCGGGCCGTGGAGTTCCTCTCCGCGGAGGCCGACGTGCCTCACGCGGACTGGCTCCCGTACGACGGCGCGCTGCCCACGCTCGCGCGCTTCTTCTCCTTCCATCCGACGCCGCACGCGCGCAACCTCGAGCTGCTGGTCCGCTGGTTCTGGCGCGCGACGCTCACCGGCAACCTCGAGACCAACAACGCCGTCGACGGCCACCGCTGGAAGGCCATCACCGCAGACGAGCACCAGTCCGTGCAGAACCTCCTCCGCCTCGTGCCGCCCGTGCCCGAGGAGCGTTACCGCAGCGGCCTGGGCCCCTTTCGACGCGGCACCGCGCGCGCCCGCATCGAGACCCTCGCCCTCTACGCGTTGGGCCCGGTGGCGCTCACCACCGAAGATCAAGGCGGTCGCGTCGAGCCCGCCTCGATCCTTTCGCACGGCGGTAACGGCGGCACGCACGAGGTCCCATGGCTCCTCGACGACGGGACCGGCGCCGAGCGCACCCTCGCGCACGCGCTCCTCCACCCGAAGGTGCCCATCGAGGAGCTGCGCGAGGTGCCGTGGGACGCCGCGCGGCACGCGACGCACGGCATCGAGCGCGACGCGTGGGAGGCCTTCGTGCGCGGCGACCTGGCGACCTTCACGCGGCTCCGTCGGGCCCGACTCGCAGCACACGTTCACACCTTTCTCGTCGAGCATCTGGGCTTCGACCTCGGCGACCACGACCGCCCCCCGCTCGACGTCTGCCTCATGGAGGAGAGCGCGTGACGCTCGACGTGTTTCTGCACGACCGACGCGTCGGCACGCTCGCGCAGGAGCCCTCGACGAGGGTCGTCTCGTTCACCCTCGACGAGGGGTACTTCACCGAGCGCGCGCGGCCCGTGCTGGGGCAGATGTTCGAGGACCGCCGTGAGCGGCAGCAGTTTCGACAGTCGAAGCTCGCAGGCCAGCTCCCCGCCTTCTTCGCCAACCTGATGCCCGAGGGAGCCCTGAAAGAGATCATCGAGGCGCAGACGCCCGACCAGGGCCCGCTCGCGCTCCTCGCCCGCATCGGGGTCGACCTGCCGGGGGCGGTGGTGGTGCGTCCGGGCGCGCGCGAGTCACACGCGGTGTCTGAGAGAAGGGTCTTCGACGAGCCCGCCCGATCGCCCGCAGACGCGGTGGAGGGATGGCGCTTCTCCCTCGCCGGCGTGCAGTTCAAGATGTCCGCGGTGCGCGACCCGGAGGCGCGCTTCACGCTCCCGTTCACGCGCGAGGGCGGACGGTGGATCCTCAAGTTCGGCTCGCCCGACTATCCCGCGCTCCCGGAGAACGAGTTCGCCGTGATGCGCTGGGCGAAGCGGTCGGGACTCGATGTGCCCGTTCATGAGCTCATCGAGGCGCGCTCGATCGTGGGGCTCGACCCGCGCCTCCTCGACCTTGGCGAGCGGGTCTTCGCGATCGAACGGTACGACCGTCTGCCCGACGGGAGGCGCGTTCACCAGGAAGATTTCGCGCAGGTCAACGGCCTCCTCCCCGCGGAGAAATACGGCCACGCGACCTACGAAGGCATCGGCCGCGTCGTGGGCACGCTCTGCGGTCTCGACGACCTGCGGGAGTACGTTCGTCGCCTCGTGTTCATGGTGCTCTCGGGCAACGTCGACGCGCACCGCAAGAACTGGTCGCTGGTGTACCCCGACGCTCGCCGCGCTCGCCTCAGCCCCGCGTACGACCTCGTCTTCGTGATGATGTACCCCACGATCGAGCGGCGCCTCGCGCTCAAGCTCGTCGGCGAGAAGGTGCCCGCCGCGGTGACGTGGAACCATCTCGAGCGCATGGAGCGCTTTCTCCGCGACCGCGGCCTCGACGTTCCCGTCGTCGCGGACGCTCGCGCGTTCGTCGCCCGCGCGTTGGAGGCGTGGAAGTCGACGCGCGACGACGTGGCGGCGCCGCTCCGCAGCGCAGTCTCCGAGCACATCGCTTCGCTCCCCCTCTCGAAGCTCTGAGTTCACATCCCAGCGCGCGGCGGTCACTCCATCTCGCCGTCAAGCCACCACGCATGGCGCGCATCCCTCCATCGCTACGCGCGCATCCCTCCATCGCTACGCGCGCATCCCTCCATCCCATGGCGCGCATCCCTCCATCGCTACGCGCGCACCCCTCCATCACTACGCGCGCATCCCTCCATCCCATGGCGCGCATCCCTCCATCGCTACGCGCGCACCCCTCCATCACTACGCGCGCATCCCTCCATCGCTACGCGCGCACCCCTCCATCGCTACGCGCGCACCCCTCCATCGCATGGCGCGCACCCCGCCATCGCATGGCGCGCGCCCCTCCATCACAGGGCGCGCGCCCATGCACCCGTCACCGCACGTAGTACTCCATGGTGTTGAGCACGTAGTAGCCGCCGGTGGAGAGCGCGCGGCCGCTGCCGCAGCGCGCGGAGATCACGTTGCCGTACTCGTCGGCCGTCGCGAGGTAGTTCGCCATCGGGCGCGGCGTGGTGCTCAGCGCGCCGCCGAAGGTCGGGCAGGTGGTGCAGCACGCCACGTGCGTCCACGGAACAGATCCGTACGTGTTCACGCAGTCGGGCGCCGGAGGAGCACCCGTGTCCGAGGTCACCCACGCGGGGCTGTCGAAGATCGTCACGCGCTGCGCGTAGGTCGAGAGACGCGCGCCGCTCACCGCGGGCACCGACCACGCGCCGCCCGTGGCCGTGTAGTACATCGGCGAGCACGCGAGGCCGTCGGTCCTGCGTGGAACCATCGCGAGAAGGTGCGCGGGCGATGCGCCCTGCACCAGCGGCCAGAAGCGTCCCGGCAGACGGAACGCGCGGTCGGGGTTCGGCGATCCCACCGCCGTGCCGTACCAGTTCGCGTAGTTGCTCTGGAGCTGACGGCTGTCTTCCCAGTCGTAGACCGTGCGCTGCACGAGGGTCCATCCGCCGCCGAGGATCGACATCTCGCACATCGTCGTCACCGGCCCCAGCGGGCCCGTGCCGTCGGGATCCAGCGGGTACAACCCCGTGGGCAGCTCGGGACGCGCCGCGTGGAGTTCCGCGCAGCTCCGCGCGTACGTGCACGCCCCCGACGCGCAGAGGTAGCCCGCACACACCGTTCCGCACGCGCCGCAGTTCGTGGCGTCGCTGCGCGTGGCCGTCTCGCACCCCGTCGCCGCGCTGCCGTCGCAGTCGGCGAAGCCCGCGTTGCAGCTCGCCACCACACACGCGCCGCCCGCGCATCCCGCCGTCGCGTTCGCGATGCTGCACGACCGCCCGCACGCGCCGCAGCTCGCAGGGCTCGCGCGCAGGTCGACCTCGCACCCGTCCGACGCGCTCCCGTTGCAGTCGGCGAAGCCCGCGAAGCACTCGTACCCGCACGCGCCCGCGCCGCACGTCGCCCGCGCGTTGGCCCGCGTCGCACACACGTTGCGACACGCGCCGCAGTTCGACGGATCGCTCGCCAGCGTGGTGCATCCCGTCGTTCCGCACGCCACCTGCGGCGACGCGCACGCCGACGTGCACACGCCCGCGGAGCACACCTGGCCCGCCGCGCAGCTCACCCCGCACGCCCCGCAGTTCGCGAGGTCGACGCGCGTGTCACGGCACGTTCCACCGCAGTTCGTGAGGCCCGCGCCGCAGCTCACCACGCACGCGCCCGCGGTGCACACCTGGCCCGCCGCGCAGCTCACCCCGCACGCCCCGCAGTTCGAAGCGTCGCGCGAGAGCGTCACGCACACGCCACGGCACGCGGTCTGTCCCGACGGACACGTCAGCGTGCAGCGCCCCGCCACGCAGCTCTGGCCCGCCTCGCACGCGTTGCCGCACGCGCCGCAGTTCGCCACGTCGCTCGCCACCGTCGCGCAGGTCGAGCCGCAGAGCGTCTGCCCCGCAAGACACGACGCCTGACACCGCGCGCCGGAGCACACCTGGCCCGACGCACAGGTGGTTCCGCACGCGCCGCAGTTCGAACGGTCCGTCGCGAGGGTCACGCACATGCCGCCGCAGCTCGTCTGGCCCGCGGGGCACGAGCTCGTGCACACGCCCGCGACGCACACCTGGCCCGACGCACACGCGGTTCCGCACGCGCCGCAGTTCGAACGGTCCGTCGCGAGGGTCACACACGTGCCCGCGCAGGCCGACTGACCCGACGGGCACTGGAGCTCGCACGCCCCCGCGGTGCACACCTGGCCCGTGGGGCACGAGTTCGCGCAGCGTCCGCAGTTCTCACGGTCGCTCGCGAGCGTCACGCAGCTCGACCCGCACACGCTCTGGCCCGCGGGACACGTGCTCACACACGTTCCGCTCGCGCACACCTGGCCCGACGCACACGCGCGCCCGCAGGCGCCGCAGTGGCCGTTGTCGCTCGCGAGCGTCACGCACGTCGACCCGCAGAGCGTCTGCCCCGACGGACACGACCCCGCGCACGCGCCCATCACACACACCTGCCCCGCGGGGCACGCGTTGCCGCACGCGCCGCAGTTCGCGCGATCGCTCGTGAGCGTCACGCAGCTCGACCCGCACACGGCCTGACTCGGCGGACACGACAGCGCGCACACCCCATCGACGCAGGCCTGTCCGCTCGGGCACGCATAACCGCAACGGCCGCAGTTCTGCCGGTCGATCGCGGTGCTGGTGCAGAAGCTCTCCGCGCCGCTCGTGCAGCGCGTGAGGGGCGCGGCGCACACCAGCGAGCACGACCCGCTCCGACACGTGAGCCCGTCGGGACACACCGTGCCGCACGATCCGCAGTTGCTCGAATCGCTCTGCACGTCGACGCAGCGCGGGCCGCACGCGGTCTGTCCCGTGGGGCACAGCAGCGTGCACATGCCCAGCTCGCACACCTGCCCGTCGGGGCACGCGTAGCCGCAGCGCGCGCAGTTGCGACGGTCGTTGCGGAGGTCGGTGCACACGCTCGCCCCCGACGCGCCCGGGCAGAGCGTGAAGGGAAAGGTGCAGGCCGTCGTGCACGTTCCACCCGAGCACATCTGCCCGGCAGGACACTCGCGACGACACACCCCGCAGTTGGTGCTGTCGGTCATGAGCGAGACGCAGGCGCCGCCGCAGAGGGCCTGCGAGGTCGGGCAGAGCGTTCCGCACGCGCCCGCGATGCACGCCTGTCCGTCGGCGCACGCGCGCCCGCACGCGCCGCAGTTCGCGCGGTCGTTGCTCGCGTCGACGCAGCGGTCGCCGCAGGCCATGAGCCCCGCGGGACACTGCAACACGCAGCGTCCCATCTCGCACACCTGACCCGCGGCGCAGGCCGTTCCGCACGCGCCGCACGCGCGACGGTCGTTCTGCACGTCGGCGCAGCGCACCGACGCGCCCTCGGTACAGCGCTGAAAGGGAGAGGGACAGCTCTGTCCGCACGTTCCCATCGCGCACACCTGCCCGTCGGGGCACGCGCGCCCGCACATGCCGCAGTGGGCCGTGTCGGTGGTGAGCGTCACGCAGCGCCCGTCACACGCGGTCTGCCCGTCGGGACATCGCAACGCGCACGCGCCCATCGCACACACCTGCCCCACGGCACACGCACGCCCGCAGGCGCCGCAGTGGCGCGCGTCGGCGCTCACATCGACGCAGCGTCCGTCGCAGAGCGTGTCGCCGCCGGGACAGCTCGCGGCGTCCGTCGGTGTCGACTGATCGGCGGTGGGAACGGTGTCGCGGGCCGTGTCGAGGGCAACGTCGGGCGCGACGTCGACGCCCGTGTCGACCGTCGCGTCGGGCACGGTGCCGCCCGGTGGTTCGCCGCCTCCGCAGGCCGAGAACAACGTGGCGGTGACCAGGTACGCGCAGACGTGCGCGACACGCTCCCAGGGGCGACGCATCAAGAGGGACCTCCGTCGTCACGCTGCGGGTCGCGCAGCGCAGTCCAATCACCGTGGCTACACCCATCGGGTGCAGGGGTTCAACGCAATTGAAGCGGCCGTTGTGGGCCGACGAAGGGCGCGCACACGGTGGTATAGGTGGGCCCGTGAGCCGCGGAACCATCCTGGTCGTCGACGACGAGCCGAACATCCTTCGCACGGTGAAGACCGCCCTGCGCGTCGAGGGGTACGACACCGACACGGCGTCGACGGGCAACGCCGCCCTCGAACGTCTCCAGAGTCGCGCGTACGACCTCGCGCTGCTCGACGTGCAGCTCCCCGAGGTCAACGGGCTCGAAGTGCTGCGCCGCGTGCGGGCCCAGGGGCTCGACGTGCCCGTGATCGTGATGAGCGGACACGGCACCATCGAGATGGCGCTCCAGGCCACGCGGCTCGGCGCGCGTGACTTTCTCGAGAAGCCCCTCTCCACCGATCGGTTGCTCCTCGCGATCGGCAACGCGCTCGAGGTCGCGCGGCTCAAGGGAGAGCTGCAGGAGCTGAAGGAAGCGGCGGGTCCCGCGGCGGCGCTGCTCGGTGACAGCGCGGTGATGCGCGAGCTGCGCGACCGCGTGCGGCTCGCGGCGTCGGCGAGCGCGCCGGTGCTCGTGACGGGCGAGCGCGGCACGGGCAAGGAGCTCGTCGCGCGGGCCATTCACGATGGTTCGAAGCGCGCCTCGCACACGATGGAGAAGCTCAACTGCGCGGCCGTTCCCCACGACCTCATCGAGAGCGAGCTCTTCGGCCACGAGGCCGGCGCGTTCACCGGCGCCGTGCGCGAGCGCAAGGGAAAGTTCGAACGGGCCTCGGGCTCGACGCTCTTTCTCGACGAGGTGGGAGACATGCCGCAGCCCATGCAGGCCAAGCTCCTGCGCGTGCTTCAGGAGGGCGAGGTCGAGCGCGTGGGCGGCGCGCGCACCCTCAAGGTCGACGTGCGCATCGTGGCCGCGACGAACCGTGACCTCGCGGCCGATGTGGCCGCAGGACGCTTTCGCGCCGACCTCTACTACCGCCTCAACGTGGTGCCCATCCACATTCCGCCGCTGCGCATGCGGCGCGACGACGTCGAGCTGCTCGTGGGCGCGTTTCTCCCCGCGTCGTGCAGGGCCAACGACCGCGCGCCCAAGACCATGACCCGCGCGGCGGTGACGCTCCTCGCGCGCCACGCGTTTCCGGGCAACGTGCGCGAGCTCAAGAACCTCATCGAGCGCCTTGTGATCCTCACGCCCGACGAGGCCATCACCGAAGAAGACGTGCGCATGGCGCTCCCCGCGGTGGCCGGCGCGACCTCGACGGCCCGCGACGGCACGTGGGCCCCGGGCATCGGCTGGCACAAGCTCATGGAGACCGCCGAGCGCGACCTCGTGCTCCGCGCGCTCGACCACTTCAAGGGCAACGCCACGCACGCGGCCCGCGATCTGGGCCTCGAACGCAGCCATTTCTACAAGAAGATGCGCGCGCTCGGCATCAAGCGCCCCGGCGCCCACGACGCGCACGACGCCCCCGACGCCGACGACGGCGACGACGACGAGAACGCATGAACACCACGCGCTGCCTCTCTCTCGGTCTCCTCGTGTTCGCCGCGGGATGCGGCGACGACACGCCCGCCACGCCCGCGGGTTCGAACAGCTACACCCTGCGCGGCACCACGCCGTTTCCGCAGCAGCTCGTGGCGGGCGCCCAGGTGCGCAACCTCGTGCTGCGCGCCGAGTCGCGCGTCGGCGGCGTCGCGACGGCCACGCAGTGCGGCTACTCGTTCGTGCTCTTCGACGTGACCACGGCCTCGACGCAGACGCCGGTGCTCACCGATTCGAGCGGCGACTGTCGGCTGTACATGAATCCCCCGGAGCGCGACTACGCGGCGCAGCGGTGGGTCTGCGCGGGCGGCATCAACGTCGAGAGCGGCGCGCTCGCCCAGCTCTCGGGCTTCTGTTCGACCATGGGGCTCACGCCCACGTGGGAGGCGAACTTTCGCCAGTGCGGCGGGTTCTACGGCACGCGCAGCGCCACGGTGTCGAGCGCCGACGAGATCGGCCCCGAAGATCAGGTCACGGACCTCATGGGCACGGTGCGCTTCCCCACCTCGGTGGAGATCACGCAGCCCTCGAACTTCGCGGTCACCACCTGGCCCGCGTCGGGCGATCTCGTCGTCGCGTGGACGAGCGCCGACGCCACGAGCGCCCAGGTGCGCATCGAGCCCGACACCGAGACCCGCGGCGGTCCCACGATCGTGTGTGCGCCGCGCGTGAACGGCACCGTGCGCGTCGAGGCCGCGCTGATCGACCGCGCGAACCTCCGTGGCACCGCGATGCGACTGCGCGTGTGGAGCTACCGCGAGACCCCGGTGCAGGCCGGTGGCGCCACGTGGAACCTCGCGGGCGCCATGGGCAACAGCGTGCTGCTCCAGCCCGCGCGCTGAGCCCCTCTCACACCGTCACGGATAGAACGGCCGGAGCATCGCGTAGCAGATGGGTCCCGTGAGGGCGACGTAGAGCCACAGGGGAAAGACCCACTTCGCCATCGCGCGGTGCTTCGCAAACTGCTTCGTGTGCGCGCGATTGAACGTGAGCAGCACGAAGGGCAGCACCGCCGCCGCGAGCACCACGTGGGTGAGCAGCAGCACGAGGTACACGGGCCGCGAGCCGCTCACGGCCGCGCGCTCGATGGCCGACAGCACGCCGTCGTGGTCGGCGTCGCCGTAGAGGGTCTCGCGCGTCGTGAAGTGATAGGCCACGTACGAGAGCAGAAAGAGCGTCGACGAGCCGAGGGCCGTCAGAATGAGCCTGCGGTGCAGGTCGACGTTGCGACGCTTGATCGCTACGAGCGCGCCCACGAGCACCGCCGCGGTCACCGCGTTGAGCGTCGCGTGCACCGGGGGCAGGAAGCCGAAATCGATGGGCGACGCGATCTTCACGCGGCGCATGAGCCCCACGAGGGCGAGCACCACGGCCGAGAGCGCCCACGCCACCTGGTCGAGGCGGCGGTACGGGGCGTTGGAGTCACTGGAGGTCATGCGGAGCGTCCTTCACGCGGGCGGTTGCATACCTCTGATGCACGCACGATGAAACCGTCCGCGGAGAGAACGCGAGGCTACGGGCAGGCGGGCGCGGGGTCGGGGCACGCGCCGTTCGCGTCGGCCACGGGCGACTGGTGGCACGGTGCGCCGAACTGGCTGAAATCATGGCCCTGCGACGCGGCCGCGAGGTCGACGGGGGCGCCGTTCCATTTGCGTCCGAAGGCCACGCCGTCGGGGCCCGCGACGGCGAAGGTGAGGTGCGTGAAGTGGTCGGCGGGCGGGGCCGCTTCGAACATCACGAAGGGGTTGTCGCCCGAGGTGCCCTGCCAGTCGCAGAGCTGGCCGTTCCACGCGCTGCCCGCGTTGCGCAGGGTCACGAAGCGCATGCGCGACGCCGAGCGGTTGAAGCGCGGACCGAAGTACACCCCGTGCCACTGGGCCGGCGACTCGTCGGTGCCCGCGGGGCGCAACACGATGCGCGTCTCGTCGGCGTTGCCGTCCATCACGAGCCCGCCCTCGGCGTCGTAGCCCACGCTGATGCCCGCATCGCGCCCGAAGCGGATCGTCGTGCCCGCCGCGATCGTGAGCACCGGCCCCGTGGGACCGTCGACGCGAAGGTCCTGCCCGTCGGCGAGGTGATAGGGCACGCCGAGGTTCTTCCACGTCGCGCTCTGCCGGATGGTGCTCAGGTCCGAGCCCGCCGTCGCATACGCGATGAACACCTCATCGATCGCGTTGCCCGTGTACGCACCCGCGGGCAACGAGGCCACCTGCGGCGCGTTCTGCACCCACACCGCGCCCGTGAGCGCCGCGTTCACCGCCGCCGTGCCCGTGACGGTCACGTCGCCCGAGTCGTCGGAGAAGCTCCCGCGGTCGCGGAGCTCGATGCCGAACGCGCGGTTCGCACGCAGCGTGAGGTGATCGGCGTGGAGCCCCGTGAGCCGCACGATGAGCCCCGCGTTCTCGCCGCCCCAGTCGCCGCCGCCGTGCTCGATCACCGCGTGCGAGAAGCGCGAGGTGTTGCGCGCGTTCTCTTCGAAGGCCACGGCCTGCCATCCGCCGGGCTGGGGCTGCGCGTTGTCGCTGCCGAAGCGCACGGGATGCTGCGCGTCGCCCACGGCCACGAGGCCCGCGCCGCTGCGCACGAGCACGCCGTTGCCGTTGCCCACGAGCACCACCGCGCACGGTGCGATCGTGAGCGTCGCGCCGGTCTGCACGGTCACGCCGTCGGGGAGCCGATGCGGCGAGTCTTCGAGGGTCCAGGTCTCGTCGTGCGAGACCGTGTTGTTGTGCACGGTACCCGGCGTGAGGGCCGCGTTCGCGAGGAGCGCGGGGCATCCCGTGGCGCGCACCGTCGCGGGCGTTCGCACGCTGGAAGGAGCCCCCTCGGGCTGCGCGGACTCGGGCTGTCCGTGCGCGGTGGGGGTCGCGCCCTCGGGGCCCGCGCCGTCGCCGTTCGTGCCGCCCGTGAGCCGGTGCACCACGTCGAGCACCTTCTGGCAGCCCATCGCCGGGAGCCCCAGGAGCCCGAGCGAAACCATCATCACCGACGTTCGACGTTGCATGCGTGTCTGTCCCTCTCGACGCGGTGTCTGCGTCCCCGCCGCGCGCCGCGGAGGGTCGCACGGGGCGCGCGTCGCGGTGCAGGGGAAACGTCGCTGCGCGCGTGTCCCTTGTGCTCGCACTCGCCGCGCAAAATCGCGTAGCGTCGCGGGCCGTGCGTGCCGCCCGCATCGTCGCCCCGCTCCTCGCCCTGGTGATCGCCCGCAACGCGTCGGCGCAGACCGACCCCGCGCCCGCGACGCCGCCGCCGCCGTTGCCTCCCTCGGCGCCCTCAATCGCACCGGGCACCGACAACGCCACCACGCCGCCCGCGCCGCCCGCCGCCGATGCGGCCGATGTGCGCCCCACGACGGGCTTCTCCTTCGGCTCCTACGGCCGTGTGGGCGTGGCGAGCGACCTCCGCGGACGCAGCGGGCGCCAGGCGAACATCACGGCCTTCGGTCCGCGCCTCGACCTCGCGCCGTACATGGAGGTCCAGTTCAACTACGACTGGCGCCTCCGCGACACGCGATGGCGCGCGGTGGTGACCCTCGCGGCGAACGAGAACCTCTTTCACTTCACGGGCGAGTTCACGGGCACCTTCGCGGTGCGCAACCTCTACGTCGAAGAGCAGGGCGCGCTGCACCCGAACCTCTCGCTGTGGGCGGGCTCACGCATGTACCGCGGCGACGACGTGTACCTGCTCAACTGGTGGCCCCTCGACAACCTGAACATGGTGGGCGCCGGGGCGCGCTTCGACGCGGGCGACGCGCTGACCTTTCAGCTCGCCGTGGGCATGAACCGCCTCGACGATCCGTACCAGTTGCAGACCGTGGCGGTCACCGCGCGCGACGGCTTCGGCGGCGCGACGGCGCTGCTGCTCGACCGCCCGCGGATCATCACCGCGGCCAAGGCGACGTGGTGGCTCGCAGGGCGCACCGCGCGCTCGGGCATGAAGCTCTCGCTCTACGGCGAGCAGCACGCGATGGCCGAGGGCGTGCGGCAGATCAACGACCGCGGCGACCGCATCCTCATGCCGTCGGACTCGGGCTACGTGGTGGGCGCGCAGTTCGGCATCTATTCGGGTGCGAACTTCTTCAACGTGTTCGCGCGATGGTCGCAGGGGCTCGGCGCGTACGGCGATCTGCGCGTGCCCGCGGTCATCGACTCGGTGCGCACGTCGGAGCGCGCGGAGGAGTTTCGCCTCGCGGCCTCGGGCAACTGGGAGTCGGGGATGTTCGCGCTCATGGGCGGCGCGTACCTGCGGTACTTCCGCGACGCAGACCCCGGCGTGTTCTCGCGCAGCGCGCTCTGGGAGGGCGCGATCGTGCTGCGTCCGCAGGTGTGGTTCGGCCAGCACGCGGGCCTCGCGCTCGAAGGCAGCTACCAGCGCGTGGTCTACAACGCGCTCGACCCCGAGACCGGCGCCGGCGCCGTGCAGGGCAGCGTCGCGCGCGTGGGCATCGTTCCCTTCGTCAGCCCCTCGGGCCGCGGGAGCTACACGCGCCCGCACCTCCAGCTCATCTACCTCATGACCGCCCGCGACGACGGCGCGCGCAAGCTCTACGCGCCGGGCGATCCCTTCGGTCTCAACAGCATCGAGCACTACCTCGGCGTCGGCGCCGAGTGGTGGTTCAACAGCAGCTACCTGTGACCTCCCTACGCCCCTCGCTCCTCGCGTCGCTCGCCCTGCTCACGGCCTGCGGCGCACGCACGCCCTTCTACGAACGCCCCACCGATGCCTCCGCGTCTCTCGACGCGAGCAACGTCCGCGACGTGCTCGATGCGAGTGACGTGAGCGATGTGCTCGATGCGAGTGACGTTCGTGACGTGCCCGACGTGAGCGACGTGAGCGACGTGAGCGATGTGCTCGACGTGAGCGACGTGCCCGACGTGAGCGACGTGCCCGATGGGAGCGACGTGTCGACGTGCACCGAGGGGCTGCCGTGCACCGAGGGGATCGCGCCCTGCGTGCTCGGGCGGACGCGCTGCGCTGCGGGGCGTTCGGTGTGCGTCGAGGCGGGCAACGAGCTGCCGGGCACCACGTGTGCGGGCGGCGTGTGCGACGGGCGCGGAACGTGTCGCCGCGGCGATCAACGGAGCTGCCCGATGCCCTCGGAGAACGGCTGCGGCGTGGTGTTTCTCACCGGGGGAACGTTCACGCTCGGCAGCGCGCGGGGCTATCGCGCGTCGCCCGCGCAGCCGTCGATCACCGTGAGCGCCTTCACGCTCGATGCGTACGAGGTGACCGTCGCGCGCTTCCGTCGGTTCTGGGAGGCGGGGCACCCTGCGCCCGCGGGCAACGCGGTGACGTACGCCTCGGGGTCGGTGACGCTGCCCGGTCCCGTGACCGAGCCCACGGCCACGCCGGGCACGAGCGACAACTGCAACTGGAGCGATCCTGCGCGCACGTTCCACCCGGTGAACTGCGTCGACTGGAGCACCGCGCAGGCCTTCTGCGCGTGGGACGGCGGACGGCTCCCGACGGAGGCCGAGTGGGAGTTCGCGGCCCGTCAGGCGCCCGGCGCGGGCCTCGCGGCGAACCGCACGTTTCCGTGGGGCGAAGACGTGCCCACCGACGGATGTGACCGCGCGCAGTGGAACCGCTGCATGGGCGCCTCGGGGGCCTCGACGCGCGTCGTGGGCACCTTCGCGGCGAGCGCGGGACTCTTCGACCTCGCGGGCAACGTGTGGGAGTGGACCGGCGACCTGTTCGCCCTCTACAGCGACACGACGTGCTGGGGCGGTCGCGCGCGCACCGATCCGCGGTGTGGCACCAACGCGTCGGGCTATCCCGCGATCCGCGGCGGGTCGTGGTTCTCCGTCGACCGGCTGCTGCTCCAGGGCGCCGCGCGCGACGATGCGTATCGCCCCGAGAACCACAGCGCGCTCGTGGGCTTCCGCTGCGCGCGTCCGCGCTGAATTCTGCGTGACGGCGTGCGCACCGCATTGATTCCGGTGCCGTCGCGGAGGTACCCGTGCGGGCGGCGCGACGATGCGCGACCCGATGGTGGGATCGCGTCGGGGATCGCACCCGAGAAGGAGAACGAACGATGTCGGCTGGAGAGATTCTGAAGAAGGGTTCGAAGGGCTCGTCGGTGCGCGCGCTTCAGGAGCAGCTCACCACCCTCGGGTACACCCTCGCGGTCGACGGAGACTTCGGCTCCGGCACTGAAGACGCGGTGAAGCACCTGCAGAAGTCCTTCGGCTACACGGTCGACGGCATCGTGGGCGACGGCACGCGCTTCCTCATCACGCAGCAGATCGGCTACGGGTGGAAGGCCGGCAAGTGAGCGACGCGCCCGCCTCGTGCGGGCGGTGACGCACACGACAACGCGCGCGGTCGGCGGAGACGATCCGTCGGTCGCGCGCGCTGCATTTCGGGGTAGATGGGCGAAGTCGAACGGGACGACGCGGTGACGGAGACGACGGCGGCGCTCAGCCCTGCTCGTCGATGACCGTGCCCACGTTCTCGCCGCGGATCACCCGCGCGATGTTCCCGCGCTCGGAGAGGCGGAACACGCGGATCGGGAGCTTGTTGTCGCGGCAGAGGGTCACCGCGGTGGAGTCCATCACGCCGATGCGCTGCTGAAGAAACGCGTCGTACGAGAGCTTCGGAAACATCTTCGCGTCGGGGTTCTTCTTCGGGTCCGAGTCGTACACGCCGTCGACCTTGGTGGCCTTGAAGAACACGTCGGCGTGGATCTCCATCGCGCGCAGCGCCGCGGCGGTGTCGGTGGAGAAATAGGGGTTGCCCGTGCCCGCGGCGAAGATCACCGCGCGACCCTTTTCGAGGTGACGCACGGCGCGACGGCGGATGTACGGCTCGGCCACCTGGCGCATCTCCAGCGCGGTCTGCACGCGCGTGGGCACGCCGCGCTTCTCGAGCGCGTCTTGCAGCGCGAGGGAGTTCATCACCGTCGCGAGCATGCCCATGTAGTCCGCCGTCGAGCGGTCCATGCCCGAGGCCGCGCCCTTGAGCCCGCGGAAGATGTTTCCGCCGCCCACCACGAGCCCGATCTGCACCCCGAGCTCGCGGTACGCCTGCGCGAGCTCATCGGAGAGGAGCCCGATCGCGTGCGGGTCGAGCCCGAAGCCTCCCTCCTGCGCGCACAGCGCCTCGCCCGACATCTTCAGCAGGATGCGTCGATAGCGGATCCCCTGCGCGAGGGGAGGCGGCGGCACGGTGAGGTCTGCTTCGTGGCGGAGCGTCATGGCGGCGGCCATTAGCAGATCCCGTCACGGGCGAGAAGCCGTCAGCAAGACCGCGGGCGCGCGGCCCTCAAAGCGACCAGAACGTGCGACCGCCATCGGCCGATCCGACGAGGGTCTCGTAGGGCACACCGGCCGGCGGCGGCGCGTTCGTCGGAGGCTTCTGCGACGGCGGCGGCAGCGTCGTGAGCGTGCCCTCGATCTGCACGAGCAGCGCGTCGCCGTCGGTCACCGCGCGGAGGTGCGTGAACGAGCGCGCGAGGCGCTCCGTGGGCGACGCGAGCGCGAGGAGCCCGGCGGGCATCCAGCGGGCAGTGTTCTCGCGGGTGTCGTAGCGGAGCGCGCGGAGGGCGCCGTCGTTCGCCACGAGGGCCACGAGCCCATCGCGCACGAGGCGTACGGCGCGCACCGTCGCGTTGGGTCCGGGTGCGGGCACTTCGATCACCGCGCCCTGCCCCGTGTCCTCGGGCACGAACTGAAAGAGCGTGGGGTTGTTGCCCTGCACCGCGGGCGAGGCGCTCACGAGGGCGCGACCCGCGTCGCAGGTGAGCTCGGGCGCGGCGTCACGGGCCCACGCGACGGCGGCGCGCGAGGTCTGCACGGCGCCCCCGACGATGCGCAACACATCGAGGTTCTGCGGACCGAACACGGCGAGGTAGCGCACCTCGCCCGCCGCGCAGGTGCGCACGCGCGCGTCGAAGGTCTCCATGTGCGAGAGCAGACGCAACGGAGGCGATACGGTGCCGTCGGCGCGCACGGTGAACTGTTCGAGCACTCCCTCGTCGAGCACGGTGCGCAGCGCGCTCACGCGCCACCCGTCGGGGCCCTGCGCGACCACGGCCGCGGTGGTGGATTCGTCGATGCCCACGGCCGTCGCCGACGACCAGCGCGAGGCCGTCGACTCCGCGGTGCGCAGGCGCATGGAGCCGTGGTCGACGGTGAGCAGCGCGCGGTGCGTGAGGGTGCGCGAGAGGTCCCAGGTGAAGTCGCGCGTGTCGCCGTCGAGGGAGAGGTCCGCGGGGGCTTCGACGAGGCGCGCGGGGGAGTGCGTGTCGATCCACGCGAGGCCGCGGTCGCTCTCGGTGCGGAGGGCGCCGTCGCGGGGATCGCCCACGGGCATCGCGAGGCCTCCGGGCGTCACACGTTGCATCTCGCCGCCCCGCACCTGGAGCACATACAGACTCCCGTCGCGCTGGTGGAACATCGCGAAGCGGTCGCCCGTGAGCGGCGCGGTGTGCAGCCACTCCGACGGGATCGGTCGCAGGGAGAGAAGCGCGGGCGCTGCGAGGCGTCCCCAGCGATCGGCGTTCGGCGGCGAGGGGCTCCACCCTTCGCGCGTGCCGAGGGAGATGGTGCGCACGTCGACCACGAGCTCGGCGAGGCGCGTCGCGAGCACGTTGCTGTCGGCGAGGGCCACGAGCTCCATCGGGTGCGTCGAGGCGCTCACGAGCTCGTCGTGGAGCTGCCGCACGGTGCCGCGCAGGGTCTCCGAGGCGTTGGCCGTGGCGTCGATGCGCTGCTGGAGCTGCGTCGCGATGGGCACACACCGCGAGGGCCAGTCGGGGCGCTGCTCCGCCGACACCGCGCGGCGCAGGAGCGTGCCCATGGCGTGCACGATCCCGTGGTCGATGGGCACGATCCACTGCGCGTCGACGCCGAGGAGGCACACCGTGAGGTCTTGCGTGAGCGTGGCGATGGGCGCATCGCGGCGGACCACGGCGCGCTCGTAGCGTCCCCAGCCTCGCAGGGCGGCCACGCCCAGGGCGACGAGCCCGAAGAACACCCACGATCCGCGAGAGGGACGCGCGACGAACAGGGCCATAAACGGTGCGCGACACTACCACCGACGCGCAGGGCCCGCGACGACGCGAATCGCAGCGCTACGGCAGATGCCAGGTCGCGCCTTCATCGTCGGAGCGCGACACGCGAAGGTCCTGCGCGCGGCTCACGGCGACGAGGGTTCGCACGCCGTCGGTGTAGAGCTCGGCGCCGAGCACGGTGGCGCCCGGCGCATCGCCCGACGCGTCGAACACCACGCGCTCGGTCTCCCACGCGGTGGCGCCCGCGGGCAGTCGCGCGACGGCGACCACGGTGCCCGACGCGCGCGCCGCGAGCACGGTGCCGCGGGTGGTGAGCGCGAGCGCGAAGGGCCATTCCGCATGGGCGCGACGCTCGCCGCGCGGCGTGAACGTGGTCCACGGCGGCAGGTCGCGCGGCTGCTCCGACGGCAGCGCAGGGAGCACCCCACAGCGCGGCACGCCCGACTCGCCCACGGCGCAGCGCCAGAGCGGACTCCCGCGCGGTCGCTCGCGGCCGTAGACCACCACGCCCTGGGGCCCACAACGCACGGTGGTGGCGTCGTCGAAGCGCCGCGTTCCGCTGCGGATCACGGTGCCCGCATCGATCACGGTCCCGTCGCGCACGAGGCCCGCGCGCCACGCATCGCCCGAGGCCGCGAAGAGCCACGTTCCGACGCGCGACGTGCAGAACGAGAGGCCCACCTTGCGACCCGAGAGCTGCCACGCATCGCCCGCGAAGGTCACGTCGTGCACGGCCGCGCGCTCGCCGCCCGAGGCCCGCACGAGGCGCACGTCGACGGCACCGCTCGACGGAAGGTGACGGGTGAACGCCGCGAGCACGCCGCGCGCGTCGGCGGTGACGGCGACCTCTTCGTCGACGCGCTCCATCTCGGGGGTGGGCGGTGGAGAGAGACGGGCCGCGGTGGCGACGCCGTGCGTGTGTTCGAAGGGCAGTCGCGCGAGCACGGGGCTCTGTCCGCGCACGGCCTCGGCGAGCCAGAGCACGTTGTCGCGGGCCACGGCGTCGAGGGCCACGGCGCGCGGGTCGAGGGTGGGCGGCGGCGCGGCGATGCGGGCGCTCCCGACGGGTCCGTCGACGGCGTCGAGGTACACGGGCGCGAGGCCGTCGTGCGCGCCCTCTTCAGCGACCACACGCACGAGGCCCTGCGGCACCACACGCCACCAGCGCGCGTCGTCGTTGGGACCGGGTGTGATCGCGAGCGCTCCCGCGCGCACCGAGACCGTCGAGAGCAGCGGGAGGGGCGCGCCCACGAGAAAGCGCTCGGGGGTGCCCACGGGCAGCGGAAGGAGCCCGCCCGTCGCGAGGGTGAGCATCGGAGGCATCGGGCGCGGCACGGGCGCGCGCGGGCCCTTCATCGCGTCGGTGGTGGGCGTGACGCTCGCGAGGTCGATCTCCGTCGTGGTGCGCACGAGGAGCTCGGCGATGTGGTCCATGTCCGAGTCGGGACCGCCCGCGCGCACCTCCCACACGAGGCCCACGCGCGCGGTGGCGAGGGCGAGCTCGCGGGCGTGGCGCGCGACGGCGGTGGGCGCGCTGCGAAGGTCCTGCGTGACGTCGACCTCGGCGCCGTGCACGGCGAGGTCGCGGAGCAGCGGCACGCAGCGGTCGATCCACGTGGGCGACGGCGTGAGCGAGGTGTCCATCGCGAGGGCGCGGAGCCGCGCGCGGGCCTCTCCCGGGCGATACGCGAGGGGCACACCGTCGGCCCCGAGGAGGCACGTCACCGCCGCGTGGAGTCGCGCCTGCTCGCCGGTCGATGCGCGGGCCGACGCGCGACGGCGCCACGACTCGACGCCGTACACGAAGGTCGCGATGGCGGCGACGGCGAACCAGGTCTGAGCGGAGCCGAGGTTCCATCGCCGAGCGCGCACCGTGGGAACGACCTCCGAGAGGGAGTGAGAGAGCGGGAGGAGAGTGCGTTGGGATGCCGCCGCGCCGCGCGTTGTTCCACGCGTCCGCGATGGGGGGTGCCAGTGTGCACCGTCATCGCGTGGGCGCAAGCGCGGAGACGCGGCGCGCGCCTGTCGCGCGGGATGAGGCTTGACAGGGCCGCGTGCGAACCGCCTCTCATGCGTGCGTCAGGGGCCCATCGCCGATGATCGACCAGCTCGAACTCACGAACTTCAAGGGACACCGCGAGACGACGGTGCGCTTCCGTCCGCTGACCGTGCTCGTCGGCCCCAACGGCTCGGGCAAGACCAGCGTGCTGGAGGCGCTCTCGCTGCTCTCCAGGGCGTTGCAAGGCAACGAAGACGAGGGGCTCGTAGGTGCGGGTCGTCTCGATGACCTGCTGCGCCACGACGAGAGCGCATCGAGCTTCGCGATGCAGGTCACCGGCGACGATGCGGGGGTGACGCAGCGAGTGTCCGTTGACGCAGCTCTCCGCGAAGGCACGGCGACCAGCGGTCGGTGGGAGACCAGGCTGACGATCAACGACGCCGCGTATGTCTTTGCCGATGCCATGCCGGTTGCGGTCGTTCATGCGAGCGAGACGTACTGGCCGGGGCTCGTTCGCACGACCTTTCTACGCCTCGACGCCGCGGCGATGACCGCACCCGCGCGCGCCGTGGACTACGCACGAATGCGCCGCACCGGTGCCAACGTGGCCGCAGTGATCGCGAACCTGAAGCTCGCCGACGACGAGGCCCTCACGCGCATCGTCGAGGGGCTCCGTCGCATCGTGCCGTCGGTGCGGAACGTCCGCGTACGGCCCACCACCGCAGGCGATCGCAAGAGCCCCGAAGCGGCCTATGAGCTTCGCTTCGACATGGCGAGCGGACGCGACATTCCCGCGACGGGCGTGAGCGAAGGAACGCTCCTCACGCTGGCGTTGCTCACCGCGATTCACGGTCCGACGCGCCCGCGCCTCGTGCTTCTCGACGACGTGCACGAGGCCCTGCACCCGACGGCGCAGACAGCGCTCATGGACACGCTTCGCACGCTCACGCAGGGCCCCGAGGCGATCCAGGTGATCGCGACGACACACTCGCCCTTCATCCTCGACGCGGTGGAGCCCCATGCGGTCCAGGTGTTCGCCCTCCGCGACGACGGAACCGCCGCGGTGCGCTCGCTCGCCGAGCATCCCGAGGCCGCGCGCTACACGGGCGCGCTCTCGTCGGGGCAGCTCTGGACGCTCGACGACGAGCGCGCGTGGGTGCTCGGGGGAGCGCCGTGAAATCGTGGGTCATGTTCTGCGAGGCCGCTGCGGACCACCGCACGGCCGCGACGCTGATCGACGAAATCCTCGCGCTCCGGGGATCACCGTGGGTGGCCGCGCAGCTCGTCGACGCGCCCGACACCGTGCGCGCGTGGTGGCCCGATGCCGCGACCTTCGATCAGCGACCGTGGTTCGACCTGCACGGCCTCAACGCCCTCGCGACGAAGCTCGGCATCCGTCGCTCCCACGGGCACTTTCAGGGCGCGCCCACGGAGCCCGGCGCGCGCATGGTCGACACGATCGCGCGCGTCGTCCGCCGGATGCGCGAGGGCGGCGCTCCGTTGGAAGCCGTCGTGCTCGTCTGGGACATGGACCGTGATGGCACGGCGCGCAGGTCGGGCCTCACGCAGGGCGCATCCCAGTGGAACGCGGGCGGCCACACACCGCTCGCGCTCGTGCTGGCGTGTCCCGACCCGATGCGCGAGGCGTGGGTGCTCGCGGGCTTCGAGCCCGAGACCGACGCGGAGCTCACACGCGCGACGGCGCTACGGCAGCAGCTCGGTGTCGACCCCGTGCTCCATGCCGAGCGACTCGATGCGTCCGACCGTCACGCGTCGAAGCACCCGAAGCAGGCGCTCCACGCGCTCGGCGTGACCACGTGGGAGCGCGAGCGTCGGTGTCTCGCCATCCGCGATGAACCCGCGCTCGAAGGGCTGTGCGACCGTGGCGCGCGCATCGGTCTCGCAGACTTTCTCCGCGCCGTCATCGCAACGCTCCTCCCCCTCGTCGACCCCGCGTCCTCTGCGCGGAACTGACCCCCGACGCCATCGCCGTTGCCCCCGCGCGTCGGCCGGAACTACCCTCCGCGCGCCATGTACACCCGCGCCCGAGAACTCTACGCCGCCACGCTCGACGAAATCCGCGCCGCCGGGCTCTACAAGAACGAGCGCGTGATCGTCACGCCGCAGGGCTCGCACATCCGCGTCGCGCGCCCCGACGGAGGCACGCGCGAGGTGCTGAACTTCTGCGCGAACAACTACCTCGGGCTCAGCGCGCACCCCGCGGTCATCGCCGCCGCCCACGCGACCCTCGACTCGCACGGTCACGGCCTCTCGTCGGTGCGCTTCATCTGCGGCACGCAGGACATCCACAAGACCCTCGAAGCGAAGATCGCCGCCTTCGTCGGAATGGAAGACGCCATCCTCTACGGCTCGGCCTTCGACGCGAACGGCGGGCTCTTCGAAACGCTCCTCGGCGAAGAGGACGCGATCATCTCCGACGCGCTCAACCACGCGTCGATCATCGACGGCATCCGCCTCTGCAAGGCCGAGCGCCACCGCTATCCCAACAACGACCTCGCCGCGCTCGAAAAGGCCCTGCAGGCCACGCAGTCGAAGCGCCTGCGCCTCGTCGCCACCGACGGCGTCTTCTCGATGGACGGCTACCTCGCGCGCCTCGACGCCATCTGCGACCTCGCCGAGAAGTACGACGCGATGGTGATGGTCGACGACTCGCACGCCACGGGCTTCATCGGCGCCACGGGCCGCGGAACGCCCGAGCACTTCGGCGTCACGTCGCGCGTCGACATCGTGACGGGCACCTTCGGCAAGGCCCTCGGCGGCGCGTCGGGCGGGTTCACCGCGGCCCGTCGCGAGATCGTCGACCTGCTGCGCCAGCGGTCGCGTCCGTACCTCTTCTCGAACACCGTCGCGCCCTCGATCGTGGGCGCCGCCAACGCGGCCCTCGACCTGCTCACCGCGTCGACCGCGCTGCGCGACAAGGTCATGGCCAACGCGATGCGCTTCCGCGAGGGAATGACCGCCGCGGGCTTCACGATCAAGCCGGGCATCCACCCCATCGTGCCCGTGATGCTCGGCGACGCCGTGCTCGCGCAGAAGATGGCCGCGGCCCTGCTCGACGAGGGCGTGTACGTGATCGGGTTCTTCTATCCCGTGGTGCCGAAGGGCGAGGCGCGCATCCGCGTGCAGCTCTCGGCCGTGCACGAGACCGCCGACGTCGACCACACCGTGGCCGCGTTCACGCGCGTCGGACGCGCGCTCGGCATCATCGGGGCGTAGCGTTCGAAGACGGTGCGGGCGCTGCGGGCGCGTGCCCGTGGTGCCCGTGCTCCGCGGGCGGCGGCGCCGTGCTCAGGATCTCGCGGAGCAGACGGGCCATGTCTTCGGCCTCCTCGGTCTGCTTCGCGTAGGCGAGCATCTTGAGGCGCGCTTCGATCATCGGAATGAGCATCGACTGATCGACGGTGGGGTACGACTCGCAGCGGTGGCGCAGGCGCGACGACTCCTTCGAGAGCACCGCCCACGCCGCGGCGCCGCGGTCGAGGGCCTCGCGGCACAGCGCGCGATCGAGCGCGTACCAGGTGCCCGCGGGGCCGTACTCCTGCTGGAACTTCTGCCACGCCGCAGCGATCTCTTCGGCCCCGACGCTCCAGTGAACGAAGAGCACCTCGAAGTGGTTCTGCGTGCGCATGCGCTCCACGCGGCGCAGGAGCTCGTCGCGCGGATCGGCGGCGACGCGGCGCTGCACGGGCACCCAGTCGAGCACCTCGAAGAGTTCGAGCACCGTGAGCAGTCGGAGCATCGAGCTCGCGCTGCGAAGGTGCGTCGCGAGGTCGACGTGCGCTTCGAACCCGCGCGTGACCGTGCGCTCCTCCGAGGCCGCGAGGCGCATGCGCTGAAGCCGTGACGCGCGGTCGGGACGGAGCACCGGCGCCAGACCCTCGCGGTGGTGCAGGAGCGCGAGGAGATCGCCCTCGGGCAGCGTGCGGATCCACGGACGGAGCCCCGCCACGACGAGCCCCGTCATGGGCTCGCGCACCGCCGCGTGACGCTGCGCGAAGCGGTCGTCGAGGAGCTCGAACGCACCCTCCTTCCAGTCGAAGGCGCGGAGCACGCGGGCGCGCTCGCCGGGGAGCACGTAGGGCGTTCCCGCTTCGATGCCGAGGCTCACGGTGTCGCCCTCGCCGCGGAGCACCAGCGTGCCCGTGAGGTGCGGACGCATGCCCACCTGCGCGAGCAGCGACGCGAGGAACATCGGCATCACCACCTCGTCGTCGGTGGCCGGTCGCACCACGGGCAGCGCGCGCAACGAGGCCGCGCTCGCGGGGAGCACGAAGGTTCCCTCGCGGGGCAGTCGCGCGTGGAGGCCCGCGCCGCCGTGTTGCGGCGGGTGCGACGAGCTCGCGGGCGGATGCGACGGCGGCCCCGGCGGCCTCGACGACGGACGCGCCTCGGGCGGCGGCATCGCAGGGCGCTCGCGCGGCGGCGTGATGGCAGGGCGCTCGCGCGGCGTCGCAGCAGGCCGTTGCGGCGGCGGCGACGGGATGCGCGCGGGCTCGGGGTGCGACGCATCCCACGCGCCCGGCGGAGGCAGCGGCGGAATCGACGGCGGCGCCGACGCGGGCACATACGACGGCCGCGGAGACCCCACGGGACGCAGCGAATCACGGTGCATCCGCGCCGCCTCGACCGCCGCGCTCTGGGCCGCAGCGCCGGGCTCGACGGCCACACAGGGCACGGCCTTCCACCGTTGCGAGAGGCGCGCGCAGAGCCACGGCACCGCGCTCTGCCGCCCCGCGAACACCACCCGACGGAGCTGCGCGAGCGACACGCCCGCGGCGTGCAGCGCCTCATCGACCACGGCCACCACGCGCTCGACCATGTCGTCGAACGCGAGGGAGAGCACGTCGGCGGTGAGCGTGAGCTGCGCCGGTCCGCCTGCGGGCACGAGCGAGGGCGTGGCGAGCGTGAGGGGCCTGCCGAGGGTCCACGTCGCGAGGCCCGCCCACACCGCGTCGGCGACGAACGCGCGCCAGTCGGGCGAGCGCGCGAGCGTGCCGGGGTGACGGTGGTCGAGCGTGAAGCCCGCCCACGCGACCACCTCTTCGACGAAGAGATCACCGAGCCCCACCGACACCCCACGGCACGCGCGGGTGATCGGAAGGCCCGGCGCCCCCTCGAACACCGCGGCTTCGAGGTGCCCGAGGTCGGCGCTCACCACCACGGAGAAACCCTCGTGCGTGCGAACGCCGTCGAGGCGCGCGATGGCCTCCGTGGGTCGCAGCGCGGCGCGCACGGTGAACTCCGCGCGGACCGCAGCGCGAACGAGCGCATCGCGGGCCCGCGAGCCCACACACTCGGGCACCACGAGCACGGCCTCACACGGCGCGCTCACGGGCTCGACGAAGCGCGTGCGAAGGAGCCAGAACGAACGCGCCGCGCGCTCTTCGAGCGAGGCGATCGGCGCGCTCTCGGGGCCCCATCCCGCGGCCATCGCGGCGAAGGCGCCGGGCTCGTCGGCGAGCGCGCCCGAAGAGAGGAGCAGGATCTGCGTGCCGTCGAAGCCGGCCACCACGAGCTGCGGAACCGACGTGTCAAGACCAAACAGTAACGGGTCCATGATCAGGTATGAGGGTGTGGGTTGAAGTGGACTTGAACGTCGCATTGCGGATTCGAATTCGCAAGGCGGATTCCTGTGCAAAAACAACGCTTTGGTGTGCGCGAGGGTGCACGCTGCGCAGGGACACACACGGGATTGGAGGTCCCGGTCGGGGCGCGGTAGCCATCGGATCCCATGGATCTGGCACTGAACGGTCGCGCCGCGCTCATCACGGGCAGCTCACGGGGAATCGGTCTCGCCATCGCGCGGGCCCTGGGTCGCGAGGGCGCGCGGGTCACGCTCTGCGGTCGCACGCCCGAGTCCCTCGACGCGGCGGTGGCAGCCCTCACCGCCGAAGGGATCGAAGCGCACGGTGTGACGGCCGACGTGTCGACGGCGGGCGGCGCGGCCCTCGCGGTCGACGACACGGTCTCGCGCTGGGGCGCGATCGACGTGCTGGTGAACAACGCGGGCGGATCGCTCGGGAGCGGAAGCTTCGACCGCGCCACCGACGACGAGTGGCAGCGCGTGTTGGATCTGAACCTCCACGCGACGGTGCACTGCTCACGGCGCGCGGTGGCCTGGATGAAGGACCACGGCGGCGGCGCGATCGTGCATGTGTCGAGTGTGTACGGGCGCGAGTACGGTCCGTCGGCGCCCTACGTGACCGCGAAGGGCGCGGTGATCGCGCTGGGCAAGGAGATGGCCGTCGACCTCGCGAAGCACCGCATCCGGGTGAACACCGTGGCGCCGGGATCGGTCTTGTTTGAAGGCGGTTCGTGGGATCGCCGCGCGAAGAGCGACCCCGCGCGCGTCGAGAAGATGCTGCGCGAGGAGCTCCCCTGGGGACGCTTCGGCGCGCCCGACGAGGTGGCGAGCGTGGTGGCGTTCCTGTGCTCTCCGCGGGCGTCGTGGGTGACCGGCGCGTGCGTGCCCGTCGACGGCGGCCAGGGGCGCGCGGTGTGAGCGCCATGGGCCGCGACCTGGTCAACCTCTTCAACGTCAATCCGCCGCCGGAGCCGCTGCTCGCCCGCCTCTTCGTCGGCCGCGACGTCGAGATGGAACTCGCCCTCGACGCCCTCGCCACGCGCAGCACGGCCAACGAGATCCTCGCGGTGCACGGCGAGATGCGCACGGGCAAGTCGCACTTCGTCCGCGTGCTGCTCCAGAAGCTCGCCGCGCGCGAAGGGGCGTGGCGCACGGTGACCGTGATGGCCAACCACCGCGGCGGCGTGCGGCCCGTGCTCGACGATCTCTTCCTCGCCCTGTGGAAGCTCCTCCCCGTGGCGCTCGACAAGGTCCCCGCATCCGACCGACATCTCTGGGAGGACTTTCAGCGCGATCAGGAGCAGCGCCGCCGCCTCGTGGCGGGCGAGTACGCCGAGCAGAGCCGCGAGACCTCGCAGGGCACCACGGCGACGCTCGAAGCGAAGGGCTCCGTGGGCCCCTCGTCGCTCTCGCTCGGGGTGACCGACCGCGCCGAGTCGCGGCACAACGAGGCCGAGCGCACGGTGCTTCGCGCGCCCGTCGACGCCCAGGTGGTCGAGTGGATCCGCGACCTGCTCGATGCGTTGCGCGACCTTGAAGCACAGCGTCCGGTGCTGCTCTTCGTC
Organism: uncultured Myxococcaceae bacterium; assembly: GCA_945952225.1. GTDB lineage: Bacteria > Myxococcota_A > Polyangia > Polyangiales > CAISKJ01. The sequence goes on along the minus strand of CAMFHP010000080.1, from coordinate 2,836 downwards.
GACGACCTCGACCTGCTCGAACGGCGCCGCGGCGCCGAAGGGAGCGCGTGCGCCGACCTCGTGCAGCGCCTCCTCGCGATCGCGACGCACCCGCACGCGACGGTGCTCGTGACCGTGCGCACGGCCTGGTTCAACGGCCACGACAAGGAGCTCAACGACTTCGTCACCCTGCGCTTCTTCGACGACGACGTGTTGCGCGCCATCTACCAGCGCCACGTCGATGAGCTCTACGAGGCCAGGCCCGTGCTCGATGAATCGGCGCTCGACCTCGTGGTGCGCGAGTCGAACGGGCAGGTCGGGATGTTCCTCAAGAGCTGCCGCGACCTCTTTCAATGGGGCTACAAGCGCCTGCCGCTCGACGAGGGGGCCGTGGCCGATTTTGTCGACGCGCGGCTCCGTGACTTCAAGCGCATGCCCGAGTGCGTGGCGCACCTTCCCGCGATCGAAGCGGCGCTCCGCGCGCAGAAGCTCACGGTCGAACTCAAGGGCGACCTGCACGACACGCCGCTGCTCTACACGGTGCTCCAGCCCGTGCCGAACCAGGCCGACCAGTACCTTCTGAACCCGCTGTGGAGCCGCGCGCTCCTGCGTGCGAAGCCGTGAGCGCCGCGGTCGAACCGCAGGTCGCATTGGCCGTCCGTCGCGACCTCGCGCGCGTGCTCCGCGACGCCGACGCGCTCCACGGTGCGCTCGATGACGTGGCCTCCGCGGGCTCGCTCGACGCGGCGCGCGCGAAGGCCTTCGAACTGGGGCTGCGCTTCGCCGGCGTGGCAGGACTCGGCGAGCTCGTGTCGCGACGGGGAGAGGCGCGCGACGCGCTACTCGTGGCGTGCACTGACGACGACGACACCCGCGCGAAGGTGCGTGCGCTCCTCGCCTCGGCGCAGCGGGCGACGGTGTTCCGCGCGCTGCATGGTGTGTTTCCCGCGAGCTTCCGGTCGCCCACGCTGGCGGCGGAGCAGCAGCATCGCGCGCGGCTCAAGGAGCTTCCGTCGTTCCGCGTGTGGCCCGAGAGCCCGGTCACGCTCGCCGATGTCTACGTGGCCCCGGCGTGTGAGCTCTGGGATGGGGAGGAGCGTCGCTTCGAAGACCCGCTCGATGCAGTACGCGCCTGGTTCGCCGATCCATCACGGCGCGAGGTGGTGCTCATGGGGGAGCGCGGCGCGGGCAAGAGCGTCGTGTGCCTCATGCTCGCGTACGCACTCGCCGACGATGCGCGCTACCTCCCGGTGTTCGCGCGAGGAGGCGTCGAGAGCCTCGATGCAACGGTGGCGGCCGCGTTGAAGATCGACGCGACCGAGCTCGATGCGACGCTGCTGCCCGAGGTGCTGCTCCTCGTCGATGGTGTGCGCCCTCCCTCGAACGAGGCGACCGCGCTTCGTTGCGTGACGGTGCAGACACGCCTCACGAGCGAGGTCGTCGGCGACGGCGAGCCGTACGGAGCGCTCTGGCTCCAGCCCTTCGACGATGCCCGCGCCCTCGCATGGACCGCGCGCTGGAACGCGCACACGGGCCGCTCCCTCGACATCACGCCGCTGCTCGCGCCCGTCGACGAGGAGGGACCGCTCGCGTGGCGTCTCACGGACTCTCCCTTCGCGCTGCTGCTCCTCGCGCAGATGCAGCACGCGGGACGCGACCTTCGTGTGGGCAGTCGCCTCACGGATCGCGCCTCGCTCTACCGTGAGATCGTGAGCTGGGCCTGCGGTCGTGGGTCGGGGATCACGCCGCACGCGCATCGCCTCCTGTTGCGCCGTCTCGCGGCGCAATCGCGACGTGACGGAGAACGTCACACTCCAGGCTTTGCCTTCGCGGCAATCCCCCTCGACGACGAACTCGCGGCGACGCTCGGCGGGCCAGCGCTGTTCCCGCTCGTGCGTCTGGGCGAGCGTCACCTCGCGTTCTTTCACGAGAGCCTCGCGGAGTACCTGCTCGCCGAGCACCTCGCGTTCGGATGCAACCGACTGCTCGCCACCGTCGACGACGTCGACAGCGCGTCCATGTCGGCCTCCGACGACGAGGCGCAGGTGCGCGCGTGGATCGCCCTCTTCGGCAGGTTGCGCCTCGACGGGTCGCTGCGCTCGCTGCTGCGCGTGATGATCCCCACGTGGCGCAACTTCGCGACGGGCGGGAGCCGCACCACCGCGGGCTTCGCCGAGGCGTGGCGCGCGCTGGTGACCACGGTGCTCGCGGGGCTGCTGCGTGACGAGGTGTGGTCCGTGGTGGTCGACGAGGCGAAGGCGCTCGGCGTGAAGCCCACGACGGTGCGGGCCCGCGCGCTCGATGCGGTGCTGCGGCTCGGCGGGCTGCGGAGTGCGACGCAGCACGATCCCCTCCCGCTCGATGGCCTGGGGAGCGACGCCGTGGAGACGCTCTTCCGCACGCTGCGGGCTGCGCGAAGGGAGCTCGTTGACGAGCCCTATGAGCGGGCCTTCTCGCTCGCGGAGCTCAACCTCCAGTTCGCCGACCTCGCGGGCGCCGACCTCGCGGGCCTCGACCTCTCCGCGGTGAACGCCGAGGAGGCCGACCTGCGCGGCGCGGACCTGCGGCGCTGCGTGCTGCGTGGCGCAAAGCTGCATCGCGCACGTCTCGATGGCGCCAACCTCACCGGCGCCGATCTCCGTGATGCGGTGCTGATCGAAGCCTCGGTGCGAGGTGCGGTGCTCTCGGAGGCGCAGCGCGCCGAGTCCGTGTGGAGCGTCGACGAGGGGCTCGCGCGCGGCATCGCGAAGGCGTGGTTGGAGGCCGACGAGATCCCGTTCTGAGTGCGCGTGGGCGGTGGAAGTGTCCTGCCCCAACTGGAACCTGACGACCTTGTCGCCGCGCAACGGACGCGGCA
>CAMFHP010000079.1 GCA_945952225.1 uncultured Myxococcaceae bacterium | reverse complement strand
GGTGCGGGCTGCGCGACGGGCGGTGCGGGCTGCGCGACGGGCGGTGCAGGCGTCGGGGCAGGGGGCGGCGCGAGCTGCTGCACGGGGTCGACGGGCGGCGGCGTGGGCACGGCCGCAGCCACCGTGGGCGAGGCCTGCAACGGCAGCGTGAGCGCGTTGGCGCCCTCGATGACGGTGTAGTCCTGCTCGAGGGTTTCGAAGCCGGGCTTGCGCACGGAGATGTGGTGCGGCCGGCCCGCGGGAAGGTTCGGCACCTCGTAGCGCGGACCGCTTCCCATCGCGGGCTGACCGTCGACGAGCACCTCTGCGCCCTCGGTGGTGTTGATCACCAGGGTGCCCGTGGGCGGCGTGCCCGTGAGCTGCAGCGCGAGCACCACAACCGCGGCCACGGCGATCACGCCGAAGAACGCGAGGAGCGCCGTGGAGCGTGCGTCCTTCTTGCGAGGCGGCGCGGCGGAGACCGGCGACGAGTTCGCGGGCCAGTCGGGCCGCGGTGCACCGCCCGACGGACGGGCCGCGGGCGCGTCGGAGCGCGCGGGCACGTTGAAGCCCGGCGCCAGGTTGTTGAACGCGTTGGGCGGCGCCGACGCGGGCTGCGCGGGCGTCGAGGGAACCGGGCCGAGCACCACGGGCGCGGCGACCGAGGGCGCGGGCACCGAGGGCGCGGGCGGGGCCATCGAGGCGGGCGGTGCGGAGATCATCGGCGCCGCGGGCGCGCTCACCGCGGGGAGCGAGGTGGCGGGCGGCGGCGCGATGCCCAGCGCCGTCGTGGCGGGCTGACGCTGCGGGAGCGAAGGGAGCGCAGGGATCTGTCCCGTGAGCCGTCCTGCGCCGACCGTAGGCCCCGAGGCCGTGGGCAGACGCGGTGCGGGCCGCGCGGAGGCCTGCACGGCGGCCGCGAGGTCCGCGGGCTTGTCCATGATCTGCGTGGCGCTCTCGTCGTCGTCCCAGCCGAGATCCATCTCCGGGGCGTTCGAAGCGGCGGGCGCGGCCACGGCGGGTGCGCCCACGGCGACGGGCGCGTTGTGCACCGGCATCGAGCCCGTGGACTGACGCGCGACCGCCGCGGCGAGGGGCGGCGGCGCCGGCGCAGGCGTGCGGGGCGGCGGCGCCGGAACCGCCGACGCGCGAGCAGGCACGGGCGGCGCGCTCCTTGGCAACGGTGGCGCGGCGGAACGTGCAGACGGACCCGGCGGAGGCGGCGGGCGATTGGCCGAAGGTGCGGGCGTCGGCGGCGCGAGGGGCGCGGTGGCCACAGCGTCCGCAGCGTCGCTCTCGGAGGCCTTGCGGAAGTCGAACTTGCGGTACTCCTCGTCGCGACCGAGCTCCTTGCGGATCTCCTCGTCGAAGAGCTTGTGCATGTACGTGTTGAGGTCTTTGCGCGCGAAGAAATTGCCCGACGTGTACATGAACGACTGCAGGTCGTCGTGCAGGTCCATCGCGGAGCGGTAGCGATCTTCGGGGTGCTTCGCGAGCGCGCGGAGCACGATGTTTTCGAGCTCCTCGGGGATCTTCTTGTTGTAGGCCGTCGGCGGCGTGATCTCGACGTTGCGCACCTTCTCCAGCGTGGAGAAGTCCGACTCGCCCACGAAGAGGCGCTCGGTGGTGAGCAGCTCGTAGAGGCAGATGCCCACGGCGAAGATGTCGCTGCGGCGGTCGATCTGGAGCCCGCGCACCTGCTCGGGCGACATGTACCCGAACTTGCCCTTGAGAATCCCCGCCTGGGTCTTCGAACTCTTGCTCGCCGCCTTCGCGATGCCGAAGTCGATGAGCTTCACATCGCCCTCGTACGACACGAGGATGTTCTGCGGGCTCACATCACGGTGCACGAGTTCGAGGGAGCGACCCGCGGAGTCTTTCTTGTTGTGCGCGTAGTCGAGGCCCTCGCAGAGCTTCATCACCATGTAGCAGGCCATGGGGATGGGAATGGTCTCGCTGCGCTTGCGGGCGCGCTCGAAGATGGCGCGCATGTCCTTGCCGCCCACGTATTCGAGGGCAATGAAGTAGGCCTCGCCGACGCGTCCGAGCTCGAAGATCTGCGCGATGTTCGGGTGCGTGAGCTGCACCGCGAGCTTCGCCTCGTCGACGAACATCGCGATGAACTCCTGGTCCTCAGCGATCGACGGGAGGATGCGCTTGACCGCCACGAGGCGCTCGAAGCCGGCCTCCCCGAAGGACTTGGCCTTGAAGACTTCGGCCATGCCGCCGACGCTGATGCGTTCGAGCAGGTAGTACTTCCCGAACTTGACCGGGTTCTTCACCGTACGTGTCTCCTGCGGCCCGATGGCCGCGAGGTTCTGTCTGCGCTGCCGAGAAACTTCTTTGGCGTGTCGTCGCCCGCGGAGGTGCTTCGCGGGTGCCGTTCGCGCGCCTCGCGTCTGGGCCGTGGAATCCGTGCGACGTGTTGCCGACGCCGCGCGGTCACCACCCGATGGCCGAAGCCGTCTCCAAACGCCGCTGTTTTCTACTCGTTGCGCCCTCGCGGCGTCAACGAGACGTACCGCTCTCCGACCCCATGATTACTGCGGCGGCGTGGCCACCGAGGCGTCGCGCGCGCGCTGGCCACTGGAGCCCCACATCGGGGTGGTCACCCGCTGCCCACCGAGGATGCGCACTTCGACCATCCCGTTCTCGCCGTGGTTGTAGCGAACGCGTCGGTGCTGCGCGTCGTACCAGACGCTCGGGGGCACGGGGCGCACCTCGGGGAACATCCGCGTCGCGCCCTGCATCGTGCGCGCGACCAGCGTGAGCACGCGCGGCTGGTTCGCATCGATCGCCGCGCCCGCCACGTCGCGGTCGCCCGAGAGCGCGATGGCCGTCGTCGACGGGAGCGCGAGACGTTCGGGGCCGCATCCCGCGAGGTCGAGGGCGCGTGCGAGGAGATCCGGCGCCGCGCGGTCAGCCACCGCGTAGACCAGAAACCCATCGCCATCGATGCCCAGCGCCCGCGTCGCGGCCATGCCCGGGAGCAACGGAGCTCCGTCGATGCCCGCGCCCTCGGTGCCGAGGGTCCAGCGACCGGCGCCGTGGTGCTCCTGCCAGGTGAGCCGCGTGGTGCCCATGGCGGGCGCCGCGGTGGCCGCGAGCACGCGCGCCACGACGCCGTCGGAGGTTTCGGGCGGCGCGAACGTGAGCCGCCGCGCATCGAGTCGCACGAGGTTCACCCAGCGGTCGGGCCGCGCGGGATCGGGCCGCACGCGCGTGCGCGCCATGGGCCACGGAAAGGCCTGCTCGCCGAGACCCGCGACGTGCCACTGGCCCTCGCCGGGCTGCGCGGGCGACACGGGCGCGGCGAGGGGAGCACCCGGGAGCACCGCGCGGAGCATGAGGTAGAAGAAGTCGCGCGGATCGCGCTTGATGTAGCGGGGAAAGCTCATCTCGTGCATCCCGCGAACCATGCGGCGCGCGCGGTAGCGGTAGCCCGGCGCGTAGGGAACGTTGCCCTCGCCCTCGCTCGCCGAGAGGGCCCGCGCGAGCGGCGGCGTCGCACGCTCGGGTGTCACGCGCAGGAACTCGAAGCCCGTGTTCGCGCCGTTCATGTCGAGGTGCACGCCGTACGAACAGCGCGCGGCCGTCATCGCGTCGCCGAGGGAGCGCGGCGTGAGGTCTTCGCCCCAGAAGTACGCGACGTGTCCCTCGCGCGTGAGGCACACGCCCGTGCGGCAGGTGTGCTCGTCGCCCGGCGCCGCCGACGGAACGTTGCCGCCCCAGAACGTGCGACGGAACGGATTGAACACCCCGTCTTCGACGAGCGCGGTGAGGTTCTGGCGAAACTCCGACACGTTCGAGGGGATCTGCGCGAGGTTGCCCGGCCAGCTTCCGAACGCGGTGCTCCCGTCGTCGAGCGCGAGGATCGTCGCGCCCCAGGGCTTCGGCGGCAGCAGGAGCACGCCCTCGGCGTTCACGCCCCACTCGCCGTGCATCGCCTGAAAGCCACCGTTGAAGCCCGCTGCCACGCGGAGCATCGTGCGGCTGTCGCGGGGGATCGTGCCGGTGCCCGTCTCTCCCCCCGCGCCGACGGGTTCCTGGGAGCCGGGGACGACGTGCATCTCGACCTGCCGCGCGTCCCAGAGCGTGACGTAGACGCGCGTGTCGGGGCGCTCGCGGTCCGTGCGAACGAACGACTGGTAGAACGCGTGCGGCGCGCCGGGATTGCGGGCGATGAACGGGTCGTCGTCGGCCGCGGCAGACCACTGTCCCTCGCGCGCCATCGGGGGCGTGAGCAGCGTGCGGATCGGCGGCGGAGGCCAGTCTTCGACGCGCCCTTCGAGGTGCTCGTTCGCGGGGGCCGTGAGCAGGTCGGCGAGGTCTTCGGCCACGTCGCGCTGCGAGGTGTCACCCGCCACGCGGTTGCGCGCGCGGGCCAGGTCGTTCTTCACGCCGAACGCGATGTGCTCGGCCCACGCGATGGGCTCGGCGCCCACCCACGGGATCGCGCGCACCGTGTCGACCATCCAGGTGAGCCAGCCCGTGGTGCCCGCGAGGCGCGGTCGCGACTGCACGTGCGAGGCGCCCTCGACGATGCGCTGCGTGGCGTTCTCGATGCGAACCGCGCGGTCGTCGGCGCGCACGCGGAGGGCCGCGGCGGTGAGCGTGAACGACACCGTGTGGGCGCGCGGCGTGAGGTCGAAGCGGTGCATGCCGTAGCCGTCGAGGCGTCCGGTCTGCTGCCAGCGCGTGACCGCCGCGCGGAGGCGTGCGCCGCGATCGAGTCCGCCCGCGCCGTGGGCCTCGGGCGCGCCGTCGGTGTCGACGAGGGTGACCGCCGCGACGGAGGTTCCGATGCGCGTCGTGAAGGCCGCCCAGCGACCGTTCACCTGGAGCGCGGACTCGTCGGCGTCGGGGGAGTTCGTGAGGTTCGAAACGTCGATCACGCGCACGACGCGGCCGTCGGTGCCGGTGCGCGCGGTGACGGCGTAGAGGTCGGCGGGGTTCGCGCCCTGCGCGGCGAGCACGAGGGCGCGGCGGTCACCGGGGCCCTCGGGGTCGACCCATCGCAGCGAGCCCGGCGCGATGCGGAGGCCCTGGCGCGCGAGCGCGGATTCGAGCGAGGGGGCAGGGGTGGCGGCCAGCGCGAGGGCGGTGCCGGTGAGCACGCAGACGCCCACGGCGCGGCCGACGCGGGTGCGCGCGGCGCGCGACGAGGTCCTGCGGGCGGGCTTCGGGGCTTCAGGGCGGCGGTTCACGGAATACCGGGAGCACACATACCCGCGTCAGGCGTGAGGTGACAAAACTTCGGCGCACGGAGCCCTCTGCGGGCGGAGGGCGCGCGCGAGGCGGGCGTCCGGGGCGGCGCGCGGAATCGCCGGGATTTTCCGACGCGCGGCAACGCTTGATCGTGGCGCCGCGACAGGGGTAAGAACCACCGCGCGTTGGTGCGCCTGAAGCGCCCGCGATCGGATCACTCCATGCGTCGAACCCTGGTTTCTACCGTTCTCCCGATGCTCGCCTGCGCGGCGATGGCGTCGTCGACTGCGAGCGCGCAACCGCGCCCGAACGCGCCCCGCGGCCCTGCGGCGCAGGCGCGCCCGCTCACGCTCCGCGAGGCCACGCAGCTCCTCCAGTCGGCCAACAACGACGAGGTGCTCCAGGGCATCGACGCGCTCACGCGCATCGGCAGCGCCGACGTGGTGCCGCCGCTCGTCGAGCTGGTGCACCGCGGGGTCTCCGACGAGGTGCTCGAGACGGTGGTCACCAAGCTCGGGATCATCGGTCAGCCCGCGGCGATCGATGAGCTCTCGGCGCTGCTCCGGCACCGTCGCGGCACCGTGCGTCGCGCGGCGGTCGAAGCGCTCGGGCAGATCCGTGATCCGCGCACGCGGGCCCTCGTCGAGAGCGGGCTCCGTGACTCGGATGCGACGGTGCGCGGTGCGGCCGCGACGGCGCTCGGGGCGATGAACTCCCGCGCCTCGGTGGAGCTCCTCCAGCGCGCGTTCGAACGCAACGTGCCCGAGGCCGCCGAGGCCATCGGGCGCCTCGGGGACCAGGCCGCCGCGACGCGCCTCCTCGAAGCCGTGGGACACGCGCAGTTGAGCGTGCTGCTCCCGGGGTTCCGCCGCTTTCTCGACCGCCGCGACGTGGCCGACCCGGTGAAGTTCATGATCGTCGAGCAGCTCGAATCGCGCTCGCCCACCATGCAGGTGAAGCGCTTCCTCCAGGACTGGCTCGACCACCTCCCGCCCGCGCTGCGCACGCCCTCGCGGCAGCGCGCCGAGCTCGCCGTGCGACAGATTCGTGAAGACGCCCCGGCGACGCCCGCACCCTCCGCGGCCCCGGCGGGAGGTGCGCGATGAAGACCCGCTTCGCCCTCGCGCTCGCCCTCTGCCTCGTGGCCCCGGCGTGCATGCCGCCGATCCGTACGACCACGGCCTTCTCGTCGCGCTTCGGCGACAACGACCGCACGCGCATCGCGCAGGTGCTCGGGCGCCTCCCCGCGGAGAGCCCCGAAGCGCGGCCCGCGAACTCGCTCCGCCGCCCGCTCCTCGCGGCCGTGGTGCAGGGCGAGCGACGCGCCGTGGCGGTCTACGATCTCTCGACGCGCCAGGCGCTCTGGAACGTTCCCCTCGCGGCGAGTTCGAGCCCCGAGATCGTGGGCGACGCGGTGGTGGTCGAGGTGGGCAACGCCACGCAGATCCTCGACCTCGCAACCGGCGCCACGCGCGGGCGCGTCGACCACATCGGCCTCGAGTTCGCGGGCGCGGCCCGTGACGGCGACACCATCGTGATGAGCTTCGCGGCGGGCCTCGCAGGAAACGCCACCGCGCGCAGCGGTCGCGTGGTGGCCGTGGGCGCTTCGAACGGCGCCGAGCGCTGGTCGCACCAGCTCGGTGGCATCGTGGGTCGTCCCGCAGCGAGCGGCGGCCTCGCGTTCGTGCCCTGGGATCGTCAGAGCGTCGCGGTGCTCGACCTCGCGACGGGCGTCGAGCAGGCGCGTCTCCGCTCGACCGACGACGTGCTCTCGTGGGTGTTCACGGGCCCCGGCGGCGTGTACTACGGCGGCCGCGGGATCTACCGCATGACCCCCGACAGCGCGACGGGCACGCGCGCGGGCAGCGCCTACCTCGCGAACCCGCTCGACGGTGTTCCCGGCGATCCGCAGGTGTATCCCGACGCGTTCCTCGCGACGACGGGCTCGCGCAACGCGCGCGACAAGATCCGCTTCGGGTTCCGCCCGGTGGTCGGTGAGGCCGGGCGCGTGGCGCTCCAGGACTCGACGATCTACCTCGCCTACTACCACGACCTCGTGGCCGTCGATGCGGGCACCGGGGCCGTGCGCTGGGCGCAGCGCGTCGACGACGACATCGAGGCGATGCAGGTCACCGCCGCGGGCGTGTTCGTCGCGTCGGGTGACGGCAAGGTGCGCGCGTTCGAGGCGGCCACCGGCGCCGTGTCGGTGGTGGGTGAGCTCGGCGCAAATCTCGGCGCGATCACGCTCGACGTCGAAGGCCTCGCGCTCCCGTCGGGGGGAACGGCGCCCGAAGGCTCGGTGCGCGAGCAGCTCGTGGCCCTCGTGCGCGACGCCGACAACCGCCTCGTGCCCTTCCGATCGTTCCTCGTGGGCGTGCTCGCGCGCCGCGAAGAGGAGGAGGTCACCCGCGATCTGCTCGACCTCTACACGCAGCGCTCGATCCCGGGGCAGCTCCGGCAGAGCGTGGCGACGGCGCTGCAGTCGCGTCGCACGGGCGCGCAGTTTCTCGTGGCCGCCCTCGCGGATCACTACGACTACCTCGAAGGCCGTCAGGCGCCGCCGCTCCAGGTGATCGCGCCGACGCTCGTGTCGATGAACGCGCGCGACGCGGTGCCGGGGCTCCTCTCGCACCTGCTCGACCCCGAGACGCCGATGGCCGCGCTGCCCGACGTGATCAACGCCGTGGCGACGCTCGGCGAGGCCTCGGTGGTGCCCACGCTTCGCAACTGGGTGCAGCTCTACAAGGGCGACAGCGTGTTCCGCGGAGAGAACACGGCGCCCATCGCGACGGCCGTCGAAGCGATCTTCCGCCATGGAGACGCGGGCGCCCGCGAGTGGCTGCGCGCGCTCTCGAACGATGCGACGGCCAACGTGGCGATCAAGGCGCGCTTCGACGAACTCACGGCGCGCGAGGCCTCCGACGCGACGGCGCGCGCCGCCCGCGAGACGCAGAACCAGGCCGAGGCGAGCCTCGAAGCCGAGCTCAATCGCCTCCACGAGGCGCAGGGCGCCGTGCCCACGAACCTCACCGACGCGCAGTTCGACGAGGTGTGGAACACGCATCTCGACGAGATCCGCGAGTGCGCCCAGGGCGCCGTCACGCGCAACGCGTCGCTCAACCAGATCCGCGTGGTGATCACGCTGCGCAGCCAGATCCCCTCGAACCTGCTGGCGCAGCACGCGCCCTCGCAGTCGGGCGGCGAGAACGGCACCGCGCGCCATGCGACCACGCCCGACGAGGCCCTCGCGTGGGCCACGGCGACGCGCGAGTCGCTCGGTGCGCAGCGCGCCCGCGTGCGCCTCACGACGTACTCGCCCAACGACGCGCAGCTCGTGGCCTGCATGAACCAGGTGCTCCAGCCGCTGGAGTTCACGGCGTTTCGTGAGCTCCGTCAGGAGTTCCGCCGCGTGATCGACACGCGCGCGTCGCGCACGAACACGGGCAACGGCGAGGCGATCAACGGCCTCGGCGTGACCGAAGGCGGCGTGGAGCTTCCGTGGTGGCTCGTGTCGGCGCCGACGCTCGCGGTCGAGAACCCCGTGCCGCCCCAGGCCGCGGTGACGCCGCGCCCCGGTACGCCGCGGCCGGGCACCACGACGCCTGCGAACAACGGCACCACGACGCCCGCGAACAACGGCACCACGACGCCCGCGAACAACGGCACGACCACCCGTCCCTGGTGGGAGGAGTGACGCGCGCCTGCGACGTCGCTCGAACCGTCTCTCTGGCCCGCGCTCGACGACCGCTCGATGCGCGGGCTCACATCCCCGCCCAGACCTGGCTGTGAATCACCGTGCGACCGCGCGATCCGCGCGCGTGTGTCGCGCGGCTGAGGCTGAATTCATGCGTGATTTCGCGTGGGTCTCGCGTGGCCCTTCGGCGTCGGTGGCACTTTCACCTTGCCCTGCCGCAGGGGCGGGCGTTATGAGACCAGCCCGCGTGCGAAACCGCACTCGTCCGGAGGAGAACGGCCGTGAAGGAACTTGTTCGGTACCTGCTGGAAAACATCATTGTCGATTTCCAGGGCGATATCACCGTGGAGCACGTTCGCTCGTTTCTCCAGAAGGACAACACCCCGGAGTCTCGCGCGCTGCTGCAGAAGATCAATCAGGAAGGTTCGGTCGACGACTTCCTCCTGTCGCTCGCCGATGTGCTCAAGCCCTTCATCGCCACGGGTATCAACGAGTCGGTGGTGCGCGAGCAGATCGCGGAGTACGCCGAGTCCTGATCGTCGTCGCGGCCTCGCTCGCCGCGTGTGATTCCGAATCCCCGCCCGACACCCGCCCCCCGCTTCACATCACCGAGACCTTTCCCGCGCCCCTCGACGGCGGCGTCGCCACGCTCCCCATCGGGCCCAGCGTGACGGTGACCTTCGATCGGCGCCTCGCGCCCTCGACCGTGAACGGCAACGCCATCGCGCTGCGAAGCGCCGCCGTGGGTGTGTTCACGGGCTTTCGCTACGACGTCGTGCGTCGCCGCGTCGAGCTCATGCCCGATGCGCGCGCGCTTCGACCGACGCTCCAGTACGACCTCATCGTGACCGGCGCGGTGCGGGCCTGGGATGGCGCGCCGCTCGCGAACCCGATCACGTTTCGCGTGCGTCCCGGCGCCGTGGAGCCCGCCCGCGCGCCCGCGGTTCCTTCGCTCACCCGCGAGGTCGCGCCGCTGCTCGCCGACCGCTGCGCCCGTGCCTCGTGCCACGGCGGCGACGCGCCTGCGATGGGACTCGATCTGTCCTCGCCGGAACGCATCCGCGCCACGACGGTGCGCGTCGCATCGCGCGAGCGCCCCGCGACCTCACCCGATCCCGTCACCCCGAGCGATCCCGCGTGGGGTGCGATGCTGCGTGTGGACCCGGGCAACGCCGTGGGCGTGGGGCGTCCCGAGTACAGCTACCTCGTGTACAAGGTCCTCGGCGATGGCCCCGTCGTGGGCGCGCGGATGCCGCCAGAAGGCCCCGCGCTCACCGAGCCCGAGTGCGCGCTCATCGCCGACTGGATCGCTGCAGGCGCGCCAGCAAATTGAGGCTCCGCGCGCGTGCCGCGGTGAACCTTGACACCGCGTCGCCGCGCGTCGTACTGGCACCGCGATGTTGCGCTCGAAGCTGACGTTGGCGAGTGTGTTCGTGATCGGCGCGCTGGGGCTCGGTGCGAGCTGTCGCAACAACGGCGCGCGCACGCCGCAGAGCGATGCGGCCGCGGCGCGCGGAGGCGAGACGGGTTCGACGGTCGCGGCGGGCAATGGCGTGACCGAGATCCAGGGGCTCGACCTCGCGAACCTCAACGCGACGGAGCGCGACACGTTCTGGGCGGTGGCGAACGACGAGCTCTCGCCCTGCGGCGATCCGCACTCGATTGCGGTGTGTGCGCGCGACCGGCTCCAGTGCCGCGCGTGCATGCCGGCGCTGCGCTTTCTCGCGAAGCGCATCGAAGACGGCTACGCGCGCGACCAGCTCTCGGACCTCATTCACGCGCGGTACAGCGCCCAGGCGGTGCAGCAGGTTCGCACCGAGGGCGCGCCCTCGCACGGCTCGCAGATGGCGGCCGTCACGGTCGTGGAGTTCAGCGACTACGAGTGCCCGCACTGCGCCCGCGCGATGCCCATTCTTCGTCAGGTCGAGCGCGACTTCGAAGGGCGCGTTCGCGTGGTGCACATGAACTTCCCGCTGTCGGGGCACATCCACGCGATGCCCGCGGCGCGCGCGGCCCTCGCGGCGGCGCGGCAGAACAAGTTCTGGGAGATGCACTACAAGCTCTTCGAGAACCAGCAGCACCTCGAGCCCGCCGACATCGATCGCTACGCCACCGAGGTGGGACTTGACCTCGCGCGCTTCCACACCTACGCGGCCTCGCCGGAGATCGAAGCGGCGATCCGGGGAACGCGCACCGAGGGCGAGCGGCTCCAGATTCAGGGCACGCCGACGATCTTCATCAACGGCCGTCGCTACGAACTCAACCTGGAGCGCGAGCCGCTCCGCGAATGGATCCAGGAAGAGCTCGACGGCGCGACGGCGCGCTGAGCCGCGACGAGAGGCGTGTGACGCCGCGCCCGGTGTGATTCCCCTTCGCGGGGCACATCCGGGCGCGATGCATTTCGAAGGCACGCGGCAGAAACGGAGCGAGGCCCCGGCACGCTCTGGGGCGTTGCGTGGGGCCTCGGAGGGCGCGCTGCGAGGGGAGGCCGGTCAGCGCTTCGGCGGCGCCTTCGACGTTCTGGGCGCTGCGGCACCACCCGGAGCGGGGACTTCGGCGAAGTCGGCCGCCGCGGTGCGGCGCGAGTGCGTGGAGAGCGCCTCGCCGAGCTGCGCGGCGACGTAGGTCACGCCGTCTTCTTCGTCGGTCTCGAACGCGGGACCGCCCTTGTAGCGCTGCACCACGACCATCGCGAAGAGACGGTCGCGGTGGTACGAGGGCGCGTAGAGCGCGGGGGCTCCGACGAAGTGCGCCTCGAAGGCCTCGACGCCGTCGAGCTCCTTCACGTTGAGCGCGGCGTGCTTGCGGGCTGCGGCGCCGCGGTGCCCGCCCTTCGCGCGATGGCGCGCGCCGTTGGCCTCGATGCCCTCGGCGGCCGTCACCACGAAGTCGTCGCGGTCGATGTCGTAGAGCGACACCGTGCACGCATCGGCGCTCACATGCTCGCGGATCACGCGCGCCGCGAAGGAGCACGCATCCTCCGCCGACGTGGCGAAGGAGAGGTCCATGAGCGCGTCGAACAGATCGCTGACGAGGTCCTTGCCGCGTCGGCGCTTCGCCGTGAGCGCGACGGACTTCGGCGCGGGCGTCTTCCCGGCCTTCGCGTCGCCCTTCTTCTCCGTCGCCTTCGGGGTCTCCGCAGGCTTCGATTCCTCGGCCTTCGCGGTCTCCTCGACCTTCGGTGTCTCCGCAGGCTTCGTCTCCTCGGCCTTCGGGGTCTCCGCGGGCTTCGTCTCCTCGGCCTTCGGGGTCTCCGCGGGCTTCGCCTCGACGATGGGCGTCGTGCCCGGCGGCGTCTCGACGGGTGCATCCGCGGGACGCGAGGTGCGCGTGAGATCCGGCGTCTCGACCTTCGCCGTGGGCACATCGCGCTCCGGCGTCGTCGGCGCGTTGAACACCGGAACGACCACCGTCGCCATGTCGCGCTGCTTCGCGGCAGCCTCTTCCGTCTCGCGAGATGCCTTCGCCGCGGCTTCTTCGTCGGCCTTGCGCTTCGCCTCGGCCTCGTCGGCCGCACGCTTCGTCGCAGCCTCCTCGGCCTCACGGAGAGCCTTCGCGGCGGCCTCCTCGTCGGCCTTGCGCTTCGCCTCCGCCGCATCGCTCACGGCCTTCGCCGCAGCCTCTTCGTCAGCCTTGCGCTTTGCGTCCGCAACGGCCTTCGCAGCGGCCTCTTCATCGGCCTTGCGCTTCGCCTCGGCGGCCTCTTCATCGGCCTTGCGCTTCGCCTCGGCCGCAGCCTTCGCCGCAGCCTCTTCGTCGGCCTTGCGCTTCGCTTCCGCCGCAGCCTTCGCAGCGGCCTCTTCGTCGGCCTTGCGCTTCGCTTCCGCCGCGGCCTTCGCGGCAGCCTCGTCGGCCTTGCGCTTCGCGTCCGCAGCAGCGGCCTCGTCGGCCTTGCGCTTCGCCTCGGCCGCAGCCTTCGCGGCGGCTTCGGCTTCGACCGCGACGCTCGTCGGAACGCGCCCCGTGGAGTTCTGCCGGTCGCGCTTCTTCTTGCTCTTCGACTGCTTGCGGTCGCGCGGCTCCTGCGTCTTGTCGACGATCGCAGCCGCGGGCGTCGGCGGCGGCGCTGCGGGCGAGGGGGCGTCCGACGAGGGGAGCTCGATCTCGGCTTCGCCGCGCCAGTCCTTCCAGCGCACCACCGCGAGGGGCGCGCGCAACGGGCGCGACGTGAACTCGTGGTCGAAGACCGCGATGGTCACAAAACGTCCGCGCGGATGCGTCGCCAGCGAACGCTTGATCGTCGCGAGCACATGGCGCGCGAGGGCCTCGGCGCGGTCGGGGGCGGTGCCCGCATCCACCGCGAACACGCGCTCCCGGTAGGTGATCGGACTCGACGCCGACGGCTCCTCGTCACGCTCGTACAGCACCGTGGGCACCGGAAGCTGCGCCACCGGCGCATCGCCACCGGTCACCGTCGGAACCACCATCGTGCCCGAGCGGCCCTCGTCGTGCGCCGCGCCGTTGGTCAGCGCCGCGATGCCATCGGTCACCGTCGACACGGCCGACGCCAGCGGAAGCGCCGCGGGCGCCTCGACCTTCGCGGGCGCCGGCGTCGCGGCCTCGGGCGCCACCTCGATGCTCGCTTCGACCTTCGCGGGCGCTTCGACCTTCGCAGCCTCGGGCGCCACCTCGACGCTCGCTTCGGACTTTGCGACCGGCGTCTCGGTCCTGCTCGGTTCCGGCTTCGCGGCAGACGTGTCGGCCTTCGTCGCAGGCGATTCGGGCTTCGCGGCGGGCGCAGGCGTGGCCCTCGGCGCGTCGTAGTCGATCGCGAGCGCCTCGGTCGGAGGCGACGGGAGCGATGCGCGCGGCGAGACCTGCACGCCCGGTCCAAGCGTGCTCTTCGTCGACACGTCGGGCGGGGGCTGCGAGACGCGCTCCGCGGGAACCGCCGAGGGACGGTGCGACATGAGCGTCGACTTCATCTCGGGCGGCGGAGGCTTCACCTCGGGCGCCGCGGGCGCAGGCGGAATCGACGGCACGCCGCCGAAGAGCGAGTCGGCCGGAGGCGGCGAGCTGAAGAGCAGCGGCGGATCGCTCGGTGAACCCAGTGAGAGCGGCGGCTCGGGCGGCGGGTTCGACGAGCGCGCGGCCGCCTCGGAGGCAGCCTTCATCTGCCGCACCGTGAAGCGATCGCGCGTGTTGCGATCAAGCACGCGCACGGTGCCGTCGTCGTCAATCTCCGCGTGATACCGGGCCAGCGCGACGCCTCCGCGCGCCTTGTTCAGAGCGTTGAGCCATGACTCTGCATCGACCGTCACCGTCGCGGCGGTACCGCCCGCGGGACCAGGGAGTTCCACAACCCATCGCATTGCGTGTTTGCCCGGCAGAAAAGGTTTCCGAGGCACGTATCAGAGCGCTCGTTGCGGCGTCAAGGCAGCGCTTCTCTGCGGCCGCCGCGCGTCGTTGTGCCCGCGGGCGGGTAGGGATTACCGTCCGCGCCCGTGCGAACGACCGTCGCAAGCGTGATGAACCCGTCGGAGGCCGCCGAGGTGCTCCGCGATCTCGGGTGCGCCGTGCGCGAAGACTCGCCGCTCGCGCCGCCCGAAGCCCTCGCCGCCAACGCCGACGCGGTCATCGTCGAAGCCGCCGACGACGCCGAGGTGGGGCGCTTCGTCATCGCGCGACTCCGCACGCTCCCGCGACGGGTGCCCGTGCTCCTCGCGCTTCGAACCACGCAGCTCACGCGCCTCGATCCCGCGTGGGGGCACGACGACTTCGTGCTCCAGCCCTACGTGCCGCAGGAGCTCTACGTCCGCCTCCGCGCGCTCGAGTGGCGCACGAGCGACTTCGCCCAACCCGAGCGCATCAAGGTCGGCGCGCTGCTCGTCGACCTCGCGGGACACACCGTGCACGTCGAGGGACGCCGCATCGACCTCGCGCCCATGGAGTTCAACCTCCTCGCGCACCTCGTCTCGCACCGCGCCCGTGTGCTCGGCCGCGCCGCGCTCCTCCGCGACCTCTGGGGACGCCGCGGCGGCGCCACGCGCACCCTCGACGTGCACGTGCGGCGACTGCGCTCGAAGCTCGGCGCGTCGGCCGTCATCGAGACCGTGCGCGGCGTGGGCTACCGACTCGTCGTCCCCGGCGCCGCAGACTCACCATGAATGCTCCTCCGCTCCACCTCGCCGTCACCGCGGGATGCCCGTCGGGCATCGGTCCCGAAGTGTCGGTGCGCGCGCTCCATCGCCTCGCGCCGCAGCACCCCGACGTGACCTTCACTCTCTTCGGCGACGCGGGCGCGCTCGCCGACGCGGCCCACCTCGCGGGCCTCTCGCTCGACGCGCTCGCCAACGTGCGCGTGCACCCGTCGTCTGCGCTCGCACCCGACGAGCGCGCCGCCGGAAGGCCCTCGCTCGCAGGCGGCGCCGCGCAGCTCCGCGCCATCGACGACGCCCTCGACGCGGTGCTCGCGGGCGCGCTCCACGGCATCGTGACGGCCCCCGTTTCGAAGAAGGCCATCACCGCGTCGGGCGTGGCCTTTCTCGGGCACACCGAGCACCTCGCGATGCGCGCGGGCGTGCGCCGCGTCGTGATGCTCTTCGCAGGACCGACCCTTCGCACCTCGCTCGTCACCACACATCACGCCATCGCGCGCGTGCCCTCGGAGATCACCCACGAGGCCGTGCGCGAGACCATCGAGATCACCGCGCGGGCCATGCAGCGCGAGTTCGGCGTCACGGCGCCGCGCGTGGCCGTGAGCGGGCTCAACCCCCACGCGGGCGAAGGGGGGCTGCTCGGACGCGAGGAGATCGAGGTCATCGGGCCTGCGATCGACGCGGCGAGGAGGGCGCTCGCGGGCTGCGAGGTCGTGGGGCCCGTGCCTGCGGAGGCGGTGTTCCGTCACGCGCGCGACGGGCGCTACGACGCGGTCGTGGCGATGTACCACGACCAGGCCACCATCGCGTCGAAGCTGCTGGATTTCGGGGACGCCGTGAACGTCACGCTGGGACTTCCCTTCGTGCGCACGAGCGTCGACCACGGCACCGCGTACGACATCGCGGGAACGAACCGCGCGGACCCGCGGGGCATGGAGGCGGCGCTCGCGCTGGGGATCGTCCTCGCGCGCGGTCGCCTCGCATGCGCCGACGGCGCGCACACGGAGACGACATGAGCGAGCCGCGTCCGTGGATCGTGCTGCGGCACGATCCGATCGTGAAGCACAGTGACAACCTCTGGTCCGTCGAGGGGGACATTCCGAACATGGCGCTGCGCCGTCGGATGACCCTCGCGAAGATGCGCGACGGACGCGTGGTCGTGCACAACGCCATCGCGTGCGACGAGTTCACGCAGAAGGCCATCGAGGCCTGGGGAGAGCCCGCGGTGCTGCTCGTGCCCAACGGCTTCCACCGCCTCGACGCGCACCCGTGGAAGGCCCGCTACGCGAAGAGCGCCGTGTACTGCCCGCAGGGCGCGACGAAGCGCGTGGCGCAGGTGCTCCCCGTCGACGGCTCGTACGAAGACTTCAAGGGCGACGACACGGTGCGCTTCGAGACCCTCGACGGATCGGGCGCGCAGGAGGGCGTCGTGCGCGTCACGGGCCCCGAGGGTGAGACGGTGGTCTTCAACGACGTGCTGTTCAATCAGCCGCACCTGCCGGGCTTCGGCGGATGGATGATGAAGCACGTCACCGACTCGACGGGCGGCCCGAAGGTCACGCGCATCGCGCGGCTCTTTCTCGTGAAGGAGCGCACGGCCCTCCAGGCCCACCTCGCGCGCCTCGCGAACGGGGCCCTCGCGCGGGTCGTTCCGGGGCACGGTGACGTGATCGAACGCGACGCGTCTGCCACGCTCCGGGCCGTCGCAAACGCCCTGTAATCAAGGCACTTCAGGGCCCTTCACGCCCGCGGTGGATGTGCGTAGTCTCGCACGCACCATGGCGTTCTTTCAGACCCCTCCGACGCTCGGCAACCAGTTCTCCGACGACCGCGTGCTGCGCTCGTACCTCGCGCGCGTGGTGCCCGACGACGTGATGCGCGCGGTGTTACCGGAGCTCGACGCGCTCGGCGCGCTCTCGGGGGGTGAGCTCTACGCGATGCAGCTCCGTGACCGACTGCGCGTGCCCGAGCTCACGCAGTGGGATCCGTGGGGGCAGCGCATCGACCACATCGAGGTCACCGACCTGTGGAAGCGCGCCGCCGTGATCGCCGCCACGCACGGCGTCGTGGGCGCCGCGTACGAGCCCGCGCATGGGGCCTTCGCGCGCGTCGACCAGTTCGCGCGGGTCTACCTCTTTCACCCGTCGACGGACGTGTACTCGTGCCCGCTCGCGATGACCGACGGCGCCGCGAAGACGCTGCTCGCCCATGGCAACCGCGCCCTCATCGACCGCGCGGTGCCGCGCCTCACGAGCCGCGATCCCGAGCGCGCATGGACCTCGGGTCAGTGGATGACCGAGCGCACCGGCGGCTCCGACGTGGGGCTCAGCGAGACCGTGGCGCGCAACGTCGACGGCCAGTGGCGCCTCTGGGGCACCAAGTGGTTCACGAGCGCGACGACCTCGCAGATGGCGCTCACGCTCGGGCGCCCCGAAGGCAACGGCGCGGGCGGACGCGGCCTCGCGCTCTTCTACGTCGAGACCCGCGACGCGCAGGGGCGCATGAACGGCCTCTCGGTGAATCGCCTCAAGGACAAGCTCGGCACGCGCAAGGTGCCCACCGCAGAGCTCACCCTCGACGGTGCGCCGGCGACGCCCGTGGTGGGCCTCTCCGACGGGGTGCGCGCCATCTCGCCGATGCTCAACGTCACCCGCACGTGGAACGCCATGTGCGCCGTGTCGTCGATGCGCCGCGCCGTCGCCCTCGCGCGTGACTACGCCCGCCGTCGTGTGGCCTTCGGCGCGCCGCTCGCGAAGAAGCCCCTCCACGCCGACACGCTCGCGGGGCTCCAGTCGGAGTTCGAAGCGGGCTTTCACCTCGCGTTTCGTGCCGCGGAGTTGCTGGGCCGCGAGGAGCACGGCGCCCTCGAAGGCCACGAGGCCGAGCTCCTGCGGGTGATCACGCCGCTCGCGAAGCTCACCACCGGACGCCAGGCCGTGGCCGTCGCGAGCGAGGCGCTGGAGGCCTTCGGCGGCGCGGGCTACGTCGAAGACACGGGGCTCCCGACGCTGCTCCGCGACGCGCAGGTGCTCTCGATCTGGGAGGGCACCACGAACGTGCTCTCGCTCGATGTGCTCCGCGCGCTGGGCAAGGGGGAACCGTTGCGCGCCATCGCCGCCGAGGTGCGCGCGCTCACCGCGAAGATCGAAGACCCGCGCCTCGCGGCCGTGGGGGCGCAGTGCCGTGCCGCCGTCGAGCGCGCGAGCGCCTTCGCGATGGAGCTCGTGACCCGCGCCGCCCGCAGCGCCGACGAGGCCACCGGCGCCCTCTCCGAACTTGAAGCCCACGCGCGCCGCATGTCGCTCACGCTGGGACGCGCGCTCGCGGGCGCCCTGCTCGTGCGCCACGCGCAGTGGTCGCTCACCGCCGAGAACGATGGACGCGCGAGGGCCGCCGCGTGTCGCTTCGCACAGCACGGCATCGACCTGCTGGGCCTCGCCGCACCCCTCGACGAGAGCGACGCGCTCGCCAACGACACGGCCCTCTAGGCCCGCCCCGGCGGTGCGCCGCGCGCCTTGTTCGTGCGGAACGTGGGTGTTACAGGTTCACCGCCGTACGGGCCCGCAAGGGCGTCGGCACACCCGAACCAATCTCTACGAACGGACCTCCCCATGGCCATTCGAACCATCCTCCGCTACCCCGACAAGCGGCTCCGCGTGAAGGCCGAGCCCGTGTCGGAGATCAACGACGAGATCCGCGCCCTCTGCGACGACATGGCCGAGACGATGTACGCCGCGCCCGGTGTGGGCCTCGCGGCGCCGCAGATCGGCGTGGCGAAGCGCATCTTCGTGATCGACGTCGCCGAGAACGACAAGCCCAGCGAGCTGCGCACGTTCATCAACCCCGAGATCGTCACGCGCGTCGGCGAGACCGTGTGGGAAGAGGGCTGCCTCTCGTTTCCGGGCATCCACGAAGAGGTCGAGCGCGCCGCGAAGGTGACCGTGCGCGCGCAGGGCCTCGACGGAAAGCCCTTCGAACTCGAAGCCGAAGGCCTCCTCGCCATCGCCGTGCAGCACGAGTACGACCACCTCGACGGCACGCTCATGGTCGACCGCGTGTCGCTCCTCAAGCGCCGCTTCATCGACCGCGAGATGCGCCGCCGCGCCGTCTCCGACGCGCGTCCCTGACGGCTTCCGCGTCGTCGTCGCGCAGCGCCTCGCAGCCCCTTCTCCACCCGCTCCCGGATCACCGCCTGCCATGAAACCTCGCGCTGTCTTCTTCGGCACGCCGGCCTTCGCCGTGCCGTCGCTCCTGGGCCTTCTCGACGTGGCCGAGGTGGTCGCCGTCGTGTGCCAGCCCGACCGCCCCGCGGGCCGCGGAAACCAGCTCACCGCGCCGCCCGTGAAGCTCGCCGCGCTCGAACGCGGGATCGAAGTGCGTCAGCCCGAGAAGCTCCGCGACGGCGTGGTGGCGGCGTGGCTCCGCTCCCTCGACCTCGACGTGGCCGTGGTGGTGGCGTACGGGCGCATCCTGCCGCCCGACGTGCTCGCGGCCCCGCGTCACGGCTGCCTCAACGTGCACGCGAGCGTGCTGCCGAAGCATCGCGGCGCGGCGCCGATCAACTGGTCCATCGTGGCGGGCGACACGGAGACCGGGGTCACGCTCATGCAGATGGACGCGGGCCTCGACACGGGTCCGATGCTGGCCGTCGCGCGCACGCCCATCGACCCCGACGAGACCTCGGTGGACCTCGGCGCGCGGCTCTCGCAGATGGGCGCAGACCTCGTGCGGCAGGAGCTCCATGCGGTGCTCTCGGGTGCGCGGGCGCCCGTCGCGCAGGACGCCTCGCAGGCCACGCTGGCGCCGCTGCTCCAGAAGGAGCTCGCGCGCATCGACTGGACGCGCTCGGCGAAGGAGATCCACGACCGGGTGCGCGGGTTTCAGCCCTGGCCCGGCGCGTCGACCACGCTGGGCGCGCGGCGTCTCATCGTGGGCGCGACGCGGCTCGACGATCCGCCCGCGGTGCTCGGAGGGGCGCCGGGCGAAGTGGTGGCCGTCACGCGCGACCGGATCTGGGTTGCGTCATCCAAGGGGCTGATCGCGCTCACCGAGGTTCAGCTCGAAGGCAAGAAGCGCGTGCCCGTGCGGGAGTTCCTCGCGGGCCATCCCCTCCGCACGGGCGCGATGCTCGGCCAGGACGTGACGTGAAGCTCTACACGAAGACCGGAGACGCAGGAGACACGGGCCTTTTCGGCGGCGCGCGGGTTTCGAAATCCAGCGACCGCGTGGGCGCCTACGGCACGGTCGACGAGCTCAACGCCTCCCTCGGCGTGGTGCGCACGCACACGCTCTCGCACGACCACGACGCGGTGCTCGCCCACGTGCAGCGCGACCTCTTCACCCTCGGCGCCGAGCTCGCCACGGTGCCCGGCAAGGAGGGCTCCATCGGCATCGCGCTCCTCGACAGCCGCGACATCGAGCGCCTCGAAAACGCCATCGACGCGAGCGAGGCCACGGTCGACGCGCTCAAGACCTTCGTGCTCCCGGGCGGAACCCCCGCGGCCGCAGCGCTCCACGTCGCGCGGACCGTGTGCCGACGCGCCGAGCGCGAGGTGGTGGCCCTCGCGCAGCACGAGCCCGTGCGCGGCGAGCTGGTGGTGTACCTCAACCGCCTGAGCGACCTGCTGTTCACCCTCGCGCGCTCGGAGAACCGCGCCGCGAACGTGCCCGACGTGCCCTGGCACCCGCGCTGATCGCGCGCGATCTCCCGTTCATTCCTGCGCGCCCCTTGTGGCACCCTCGGCGGTGATGCGTCGCGCACGCGCGCGGCGTCGGGAGGGTTGCTCCGTGATCAACACGTTCGGGTTTCGTGCGGCCCTCTGCGCCGCGCTGTGGGTGCTCTCGCCAGGCTGCGTCCGCGGTGCGGGCCCACGCAGCACGCTTGCGCAGGCGACGCGCACGCCCGCCGAGGTCGCGGCGGCGCACCGTCTCGCGTGCGAGTCTCGCAATGAGCAGTGCGGCGACTGGGCGATGGACCTCATGGCCGGTCGCGGCGTGCGCGAAGACCACGATGCGGCGAGGGCGCTCGTCGAGCGGCGATGCGCGGCGAACGACGCGCGATGCTGCGCGCACCTCGGTGCCCTCGTGCGCGGTGAGGGCGACGAGGCGGGTGCGGTGGCGCTGTTCCGTCGTGCGTGTGAGGCGAACGACGCGTTCGGGTGCAACGACCTCGGCGACGCGTACCTCCGCGGAGCAGGCGTGCCGCGCGACGAGGCCCGCGGCGAGGCGCTCGTGGCGAGGGCGTGCGCGCTCCACGATCCTGTCGGGTGTGTGAACGTCGGCGAGCGCGCGTGGCGTGCGACGCCGCGCAACTACGAGGCCGCCGTGCAGGGCTTTCGCGCAGGCTGCGAAGGCGGCGATGCGCGGGGCTGTGAGCGCCTCTCGTACGCCCTGATGCGCGCCCCCGACGGCACATGGAACGGTGCCGACGCGGTAGCCGCGATGCGACGCGCGTGCAGCGCCGCCGACGACACGGACTGCACCCGCGGCGCCTCGCTCGAACGGAGCGTGGCCGCGCTCGACGCGGCGCGTGCGGGCTGTGACAACGGACGCCCCGCGGCCTGCGGCGCGCTCGGCGGGTTCTGGATGCGCGGCGACGTGGTGGAGTTCGACGCCGCGCGGGCCGAGTCGCTGCTGCGACGCGCGTGCGACGGCGGGCACGGCGAGAGCTGCACGACGCTCGGTGATCTGCTCACGAACGACGACCGCGAAGACCGCCAGGCGCGCGGCGCCGCGATGCTCTCGGAGGCCTGCACGCACGGCGATCCGCGCGCGTGTGTGTACCTCGGTGTGGCGCTCGTGGGCGGGCACGGCGTGGGGCGCGACGACGTGCGCGCGCGCGGGCTCTTTCGCGCGGCGTGTGACGCGGGACAGGGCGAGGGCTGCGCCCACTTCGCGTGGACCATGCTCGACGCGCGCGGCGGACCCGCGGATGCGCCCGAAGCGACGGCGATCCTCACGCGCACCTGCGGCCGCGGAGAGCGCCTCGCGTGTCAGTACCTCGCGCGGGTGTACGACGGCGCGTGGGGCGGGCCCGTGAATCCAGAGCGTGCCGCGATGATGCTCGACCACGCGTGCGAGCTCGGCGCCGCGTCGGCCTGTGAGACGGCGCGCGAGCGGGCCCGCGAGCGGCTCGTGCTGCAGGTGCGCATGGCGCGATGCGAGGCGGGCGACGTGGGGGCGTGCGTCGAGAGCGCCGTGGTGCAGTACGAGCGCGACGCGCCCGAGGCGCAGGCCGCGGCCGCGGAGGTGTTCCGACGGGCGTGTGAGGCGGGCAACGACGAGGGCTGCTTCCGCCGCGCGGTGGCGCTGGAGGTGGGGCGCGGCGTGGTGGTCGACGAGGCTGCCGCGGCGGGGATCTTTCGCAGGCAATGCGACGCGCGCAACCCCCGTGCTTGCTGGCGCCTCGGGCAGATGGTGAGCGAGGGACGCGGCACGGTGCGCGACGACACGCGCGCCAATCGGCTCTACGAGCGGGCGTGTGTGGGCGAAGACTTTCGCGGCTGCGGGGCGCTCGGGGCGCGCACGTACTGGGGCGTGGGCGTTCCGCAGAACCGTCCGCGCGGCCTGATGCTCCTGCGACGCGCGTGCGAGCACGACCAGGCGTACGCGTGCGGCGTGCTCGGTCGCATCGGCATGGACGGCGCACCCGACGACGCGCGCGCGAGCGTTGCCCTCCTCGTGCGCGCGTGCGATGCGGGCGAGGGCTTCGCGTGCTTCGACGCCGCCCGCGCCGCCCGACGGGGCATTGGCATGGCGCGCGACGAGGCCCACGCCGACGCGCTCCTCGCCCGCGCGTGCGAGAACGGTTCGCTCGACGGGTGCACGCAACAGGTGGCCCGCGCGATGGTCTCCGAGGCCGCACGCATCGACCCGGCCCATGGCGCGCTCTCCCTCGCCATCGAGGGCTGCGCGCACGAGCGCGCGAGTGCCTGCTGGTACGAGGGAACGCTCCGCGCGCTCGGCGTGGGTGGTCCCCGCGATGCCTCCGCGGCCGCGTCGCGCTGGGCCCGCGCGCGCGAACTCTTCGGCGCCGACTGCGAGCGCGGCGACGCCGACGCCTGCGGATGGCTCGCCCACCTCCTGCGCTACGGCGTGGGCGTTCCCGTCGACCTCGCGCGCGCCCAGACGCTCCACGCCTCGGCCTGCGCCGCGTCGCCGTCGCAATGCGGTGACCTGCACGTCGAGGCGCCCGCCACACGCCGTGACCACGCCACCCGCGCCGCAGCCCTCGACGTGGCGTGCGAGGGCGGATCGTCGCGCGCGTGCGTGATGCTCGCGGGGCTCCTCGAACGCGGTGATGGCATCGCCCGCGATGGGGCGCGCGCCCGCACGCTCCGCGAGGCCAACCTCGCGTCGCTCGCCGCGGAGTGCGAGGTCGACGTCGACGGACTCGCGAACCTCGCCCTCGGCCGCGCGCTCCGCGATGGCGCAGGCGCCGACCGTGACGAGCGCCGCGCGGTCACCCACCTCGACCGCGCGTGCGCCCTGGGCCTCGCCCCGGCGTGTGTCGACGCCGCCGCCCTCTACGGCCGTCGCGCGTCGCCCGTGTTCGATGCGGTGCGCGCGGCCCGACGCCGTGAAGACGCCTGCGCGCTCGGCGCCCGCGCCGCCTGCGGACGCAACGGACGTGCGGCTCCGAACGGCCCCGCGGGCGGGCCTTCGGTTCCATGGGATGGTGCGGCTTCGTAGGGAGACGGCGCGCGATCAGAGCGCGGCGAGGTACTCGGTCACGGCGGCCTTGCGGGCCTTCGCTTCGGCGGCGGGATCGACCTCGACGACGCGCTCGTCGGGCGTGACCTTGTAGAGCGCCTGGCCCTTCTGCACGATGGTGCCTGCGCCCTCGATGAGCACCGCGTCGACGCGGCCCGAGAAGGGCGCGAGCACGCGGTTGAACATCTTCATCACCTCGATGATGTAGAGCGCCTGGCCCTTCACGAAGTGGTCGCCGACCTTCACGAAGGGCGGACGGTCCGGCGACTCCTGCGCGTAGAACATCCCGCCCACCTCGGCGACGATCTCGTCGGCGCGCGTCGCAGGAGGAGGCACCAGCACGCGCATCATGCGCGATTGCAGCGCGCGGTCGTGGAGGCGCGCCGGCACGTGCACCGTCAGGTCGTCGTTCACGGCGATCTCGTAGAAGCCCGTGCGCACCCCCACGAGCGCGGGCACCGCGAGGAGTTCGAGGCCCGCGATGTGTCCCTCATGGGCGGCGCGCGCGCGGCCCCAGGTCTTCGCGTCGAAGCCCGCGGGCGCCTCGGTCGACGCCAGCAGCGCCGTGAGCGAAGCCCACCCCGAGACGCCGGTCTTCGCCGAGAGCGTCGCGTAGAAGGCCTGGGCCTTCGTGAGGAGCGCGTGGTCCTGCTCCCAGATCACGAACGCGGCGGGCTCCTCGCGGCGCCAGTCCATGTTGAGCAGGTGGTAGGTCTCGGCGAGCACGTCGACGGGGTTGCGCGTCCACCGCAGCGCGCCGTCGACCACTTCGAACGCGTTGCGCTGCTCGCTGAGCCACGCCGACAGCCGGTGCGGATCGTCGACGAGCGTCTCGACCGCGCGCCGCACGAGCGTCTCCTTCAGCGCGAACACGTCACGAACGGCCTTCACCGCGGCCTTGCGCGGGGCCTCGTCGAGGGACGCGAAACGACGCTCGGCGCGCTTCGCGAGCTCGGTCCACAGCGCGTTGAAATCGAGTCGGTTCGACTCCTCCTTCAGCAGCCCGACCTGCGTGAGGTACGGCACCACGAAGTGCGTCGTGGGACGGGCCCAGACGTGCCGCGTCGCGAACCACGTCACGAGCCCGTGGTGAAAGGTGAGGTTGGTCTCCAGGTCCGACCCGCGGAGCCGCGTGCGTCGCAGCACCTCGCCGAGGCGCGCGTACGAGTGCGCGCGGTCGTCGCCCGTGGTGACCAGCAGCGCGATGTTGCTGTCGTACGCGCCCGCGAGTCGGTAGTGCACGAACAGCCCCGTGTCGGGGTGCTTGCGGCAGATGCCCTGGTCGTCGCGCACCTCGTCGTCGAGGGCGTCGCTCCACGAGATGATCACGCCCCCCGCGTGCGGCTGGAGCGCGCGGTTCGTCGCGTTGAGACGGGCCTCGACCGCGGCGCCCTCGCGGAGCACGCGCGTCGGTCGCGGCAGGCGCTTCCCGTGGCGCGCGAGGATCACCATGCACTCAACGATGGAGTGCACGTCGAAGAAGTCGCTCGCGTCGTCGGGGTTGGTGAAGCGCAGCGCGTAGCAGAGCTCGCTCACGCGGTGCTCCACCTGGATGCGCGTGTTGACCTCCATGAAGTAGTGCCGCGGCCCGTCGACGATGCACTCGAAGGTCGACGCCGAGTCCAGCTTCACCGCACAGCCGAAGCGCTCGGCCTCGGCCTCCATGCGCTGGAGCGTCGCGAGGTCCTGCGCGAGCGCGTCGGCCTCGATGGTCCGCCCCGCGGCGCGGGCGCGCTCGACGGCGGCGGCGAGGCCCTCCTGCGTGACCGACACCTCCAGCAGCTTCTGCTCGTGCATCTGGAGCGAGCAGTCGCGACCGCCGAGCGTCACGCACCACGCCCCGTTGCCGATCATCTGGATCTCGTTGTGCCGCGTCGTCTCGATGTTGAGCTCGACGAGCACGTTCTTGTTGTCGCCGACGCCCGCGGCCTTCACCTCTTGAAGCGCCTCGCGAACCTTCTCCGACACCACCGACGCCGCCTCGATCGCACGCGCCTCGCGCTCTCCCGAAGGCGTGTCCGATGCGATGCCTGCGATGATGCGCTGGCCCTTGCCGCCGCCGCCGCCGATGGCCTTCACGCGCACGCGGGCGCCGGGGTTCTCGACGAACATCGCGGCCACCGCGCGGGCCGCCGCAGCGCCCACGTCGTCGAGGGTGATCACGTCGACGCGCGCCGCGTACGAGGCCTGGAGCACCGCCTCGATCGCCTCGTCACGCCCCATCGACGACAGGTCGAGAGAGAGACCGTGGGCGCGGGCGAGGGAGGCCAGCGATTCGGCGTCGGGGGCCTTCGCGGCGAGGGCGCGCGCGGTGACGTCGTTCACGCCGGGGGTGACGCTCACGCCGTTGGCGAGGGCCGTGCGCTTGGCTTCGTCCTTCGAGCCCGCGGCGCGCTGCGTGTGCGAGCACGGACCCATGAACACCAGGCCCGCGTCTTCGAGAGAGGCCACGAACTCGGCGCTCTCCGCCATGAAGCCGTAGCCCGCGAAGACGTGCGTGTACCCGTGCGTGCGGCAGATCGCGATGATCTCGGCGACGCGTTCGGCGCGCTCGGCGGTGGTCGAGCCGGTGTAGTCACGCACGCGGTGAACGCGGTCGGGCGCGAGGGCGCGGAGCTCGGGCGCGCGGGCCTGCGTGTAGACGATGGAGTCCTTCTCCGAGAGGAGGATGCCGTACGCGGCGAGGCCCATCTCCTCGAAAACCTGCATGGCCTCCATGCGGATGGGGCCGCGGCACACGATGAGGGCGCGCACGTCGGCGCAGTCGAAGCTGCGGGCCCACGCGCTCGCGCTGCGGGCGAGGCGACGGTCGCGGTGGATCAGCGGGTTGCGGAGGTACGAGTCGTTCGTGTCAGCCATGGGTGCGCACCGCCGCTCAGTGGAACTCGCGCTGCACGCCCGTGAAGGGCGCCGGCGTGTAGTGACGAAGGAACATCAGCAGGTTGCGACCGAGCACACGACGGAGCTCATCGGGCATCACGAGCTGCGAGATCGACCCGAGGCTCAGGGCTTCGCGCGGGTTCATCAGCTCGCGCTCGTAGCGTTGCGAGAGCTCGGCCTCGCGGGCCTTGAGCCACGCGCGACCCTCGTCGGCGGGCATCTTCGCGGCCTCGGCGCGCAGCGCGCGGAGCTCATCTTTGTAGACGAACTCCTTGCCCGCGGGGCCCATCACCGCGAGGCGCGTCGTGGGCAGCGCGAGCACCATGTCGGCGCCCGTGGGGTAGTTGTTGAACGACGCGTACGCGCCGCCGAAGGCGTTGCGGAGAATGAGCAGGATGCGCGGCGTCCGCACGTCGACGATCGCGTCGAGCATGGCGCGCCCGGCCTGCACGATGCCCGCGGTCTCCTGCTCGCGTCCGGGGAGGAAGCCCGTCGTGTCTTCAATGAACACGATGGGGATGTTGTAGAGGTTGCAGAAGCGGATGAAGCGCGCGTTCTTGTAGGCCGCGTGCACGTCGATCTGGCCCGACGCGTACGCGCTGTTGTTCGCGACGAAGCCCACGACGTGCCCGCCGATGCGGCCGAAGCACGTCACGGTGTTCATCGCGCGCGTGGGCTGCACTTCGAAGTAGTCGCCGTGGTCGCAGAGCGCCGCGACGACGATGCGCACATCGACCGGGGTGTTGAAGCCCGTGGGCGAGGTGAAGGCCTTGCGGAGCAGCGCGTCGAGCTCCGGCGTCGCGCGGTCGATGGGGTCGCTCGTGGGCTGAAAGGGCGCGAACGAGCGGTTGTCACCGGGGAGGTACGTGAGCAGCCGCGCCGCCGTACGGAGCGCGCCCACCTCATCGGGCACCGCGAGATCGACCACGCCCGACGCGCTGTGCACCTTCGGGCCGCCGAGGTCGTCGGGGGTCACGTCTTCGCCGAGCACCGACTTCACGACGCCCGGTCCCGTGAGCCCGAAGAACGTGTCGCCGGGCTGGATCACGAAGCTGCCCTGCCGCGGGAGGTACGACCCGCCGCCCGCGTTGAAGCCGAACATGCACATCACGCTCGGCACCACGCCCGAGATGCGGCGCAGCGCGGTGAACGCTTCGGCGTAGCCGTCGAGGCCGCCGACGCCCGCGGGCACGTACGCGCCGGCCGAGTCGTTCATGCCGATGACGGGCATGCCGCGCTCGCCGGCCATGGTGAAGAGGCGCGCGAGCTTGCGTCCGTTGGTGGCGTCCATCGAGCCGGCGCGCACGGTGAAGTCGTGGCCGTACATCGCGACGTCGCGGCCGTTCATGCGCAGCACCGCGGTCACGAGCGAGGCGCCGTCGAGGTTCGGTCCCCAGTTCTGAAAGAGCACCGTGGGCTCTTCGGGCGTGAGCACGCGGATGCGCTCCCACACGGTCATGCGGTTCTTCGCGTGCTGTCGCGCGATGGCCGCGCCGCCCATGCTCGTGTGCGGTCGCTCGCGGAGCCGCAGGGCCTCGTCGAGCGTGGCCTGGTAGGCGTCGACGGGCGCGGGCGCCATCGAGGGAGTGACGGGGTCGAAGGGGTCGTCGAGGCCGGGCGCGACCGGCGCGCGGGAGTCTTGCGATGCCATGCGATGCAGGGCCCTCGTGTGCGGTGGAGGTCTTCGGAGTGGAGCGACGAACACGACCCCGCGCGGAGGCTCCCGCGGGCGTCGTGGGTCGGGCGGCGCGGAGGCTACGCCAGAGTGGTCACGAAAGGGGATAGTGTCGGAGCTCGGCGACCTGGCGCCGCAGTTCTCCGCGAAAATCAGGGTGCGCGATGGAGATGAGCGCCTCGGCCCGCGCGCGCAGCGTGAGGCCGTAGAGGTCGACGGCGCCGTACTCGGTCACCACCCAGTGGATGTGCCCGCGCGTGGTCACCACGCCCGCGCCGGGCTTCAGCATCGCGGTGATGCGCGAGACCTTGCCGCCCGCGGCCGTCGAGGGCAGCGCGATGATCGGCATGCCGCCCTCGCTGAGCGCCGCGCCGTGGATGAAATCCATCTGTCCGCCGATGCCCGAATAGATGCGATGGCCGATGGAGTCGGCGCACACCTGACCCGTGAGGTCGACCTCGAGGGCCGAGTTGATCGCGACGACCTTCGGGTTCTGACGAATGAGCGCGGTGTCGTTGGTGCGGTCGCAGGGGTGAAACTCCACGCCGCGGTTGTCATCGACGAAGTCGAAGAGGCGCTGCGTGCCCGAGACGAAGCTCGTGACGATGCGTCCCTGGTGCACGCGCTTGTACTTGTTGGTGATGACGCCCTTCTCGACGAGATCGACCACGCGGTCGGAGAACATCTCGGTGTGCACCCCCAGATCGTGCTTGCCCCCGAGGCGCGAGAGCACCGCGTCGGGAATGGCGCCGATGCCCATCTGAAGCGTCGCGCCGTCGGCGACGAGGGGTGCGATCACCTCGCCGATGCGGGCCTCGACGTCGGTCTCCGGCGCGCTCTCGGCCTCGTGCAGCGGACGGTTCGTGTGGATGAACGCCGTGACCCGTTCGAAGGGCACCGAGGTGTGGCCGATGGTGCGGGGCATGCGCTCGTTGATCTCGGCGATCACGATGCGCGCGCTCTCGACCGCGGAGAGCGCCGCGTCGACGGAGGGGCCGAGGGTGCAGAGGCCGTGACGATCCGGCGGCGAGAGCTGCACGATCGCCACGTCGAGGGGAATGCGCCGCGCGCGAAACAGCCGCGGAATGTCGCTGAGAAACACCGGGATGAAGTCCGCCCGCGCCTCTTCGATGGGCTTGCGGAACGCGGCCCCCGTGAAGAGCGAGTTCGACACGAAGCGGCCCTGATGTTCGGGCGCGGCCACGGGGCAATCGCCCGCGAGGTGCAGGTGGTAGAGCTGCACGTTCTCGAGGTCGCGACGCGCGCAGAGCGCATGGAGCAGCGGCGTGGGCGTGGCCGCCGCGCCGTGGATGAACACCCGATGCCCGCTCTGCACCCGCGCGGCGACCTCTTCGGGACTCGAGGCCTTCGACTTCCAATCGTGTTCGTTCATCGCGATCGACTCCTGCGTGCGGCGCCGTCACGGCGCGTCGCAGGGGTTGTTGCCCGAAGGTGCACCATGGTCGCAAGCGAAGACCCTTCGCGATGCGCGCACTACCCGTACTGCACGCGCACGATCGTCACGTCGAGGGCGCCGCGGGGCCTCGGCAGGCGCACGGTGTCACCCGCCCGACGCCCGAGGAGCGCACGCGCCACCGGCGACGCGATGGAGATTCCGTTCGCATGGAGCGCGGTCTCGTCGGGCCCCACGAGGCGGTAGGCGAGCTCCTCGCCGTCGTCGTCTTCGAGGGTGACCGTCGCGCCGAAGAGAACGCGTCCGTCGTCGGGCGCATCGCGCACCACGGTGAGCCGTTCGATCCGTCGCGCGAGGTGCTGCGCGACGCGCGTCTGCGAAGGGTCTGCGGAGAGCGCAACGAGGCGCGCGCGGAGGTGCTCCATGCCCGCGGGGGTGATGGGCGCGGGCGTGTCGTCTTCGGGGAGCTCGGGCTCGTGGGCGCGCGTGTCGTCTTCGCGCACGAAGGCTCTCGACATGGCGCGCGGTTGTACCACCGCGGTTGTGTATCCTCGCGCGCGATGTGGGCCCGCGCCCTGCGCCTCTTCGTCGTGACGCTCGCCCTCTTCGCGGTGACCGCATCGCCGCGCGCCGCGCTCGCCGATCCGCCGACGGCCCCCGTCGAAGCGCGCCACGACGACGGCGCGGGGCCGGTGCTCTTGCCGGGCCATGAGGCCGACGTGGTGGCGCTGCTGCGGCCCTACGCGCCCGGCGGACCGGTGGTCGACGGATGGCGCATCGGCAACGTCTCCATCGAGCGCAGCACCATCGCCGTCGAGCTGCGCCACGACGCGACGCGCGCATGGCTTCACCTCGACCCGCCCACCGCGTGGACCGTCGGAGACGTTCGCTCCGCGCATTTCACCCTCCGCTTCGACCCCGCGGTGCCCGCATCGGTCCGCGACGCGCTCACCCGCGCGGTGCGCGCCCACGACACGCGCCCGCTGTGGTCGTCGGCCCCGGGAAGCTCTCCCCGCCTCGCTGCGGAACGCTCGCTCGCGCGGCTGCGTCCCGACGGCGCGCTCGTCGCGCTCGCGGGCCTCGCGTTCCTCGTGTTCGCCCTTCGCCGCGCGCTCCGCGACACGCACCGGTACACCGCCCGCGCGCTCGCCGCCGTGGCCCTCTGGGGCCTCGCCGTGCGCCTCGCGCTCTCGCCCGAGACGATCATGAACGCGTGGTCGTACTCGCGCGTCGTTCCCCTCGCTGGCGCGCTCTACGAAAGCGCCGTCACCGCGTGGCTCTCGCATCGGCGCTCCGTCGCGCTCGTCGACGTGATCTTCGCGACCGACCTCGCGATGGCCTCGCTCACACCGCTCGCGCTCTTCGCCCACGCCCGCGCGCTGCTTCGCGACGAGCGCGCCGCCCTCGCCGCCGCGCTGCTGATCGCGACGCTCCCCGCGCACGTCCGCTTCTCGCGCTCCGACGTGGAGTTCATCCAGTCGCTCCTCGCCTCGTCGCTCACCTTCGTGGCCCTCTACGGCGCGCTCCGCGACGACGACCGACGGTGGCGCCGCGTGTGTGCCGTCGCGCTGCCGCTCCTCTCGCTCGCGACGTACCTCACGCGCCCCGAGGCCATCGTGTTTCTGCCCCTCGACGCGGCGGCGCTCGCGGTGGCCTCGCGGTCGGCCGACGTGCCGCGCCGTCGCATCGCGTTCCTTGCTGCGCTCATCGCCGCGCCCGCATTCGTCGCCGTGACGTGGCACCTCACCCTCCGCTACCGCGGCGAGGTGCTCGACGGGCTCCGCATCGAGACGCTCCGCAGCGCCGCGCGCACGCTCGTGAGCCTGCGCTTCAACACCCTCGTGAACCCCTCGGTCACACCGCCGTGGGTGCTCCCGCTGGCCGTCGTGGGGGCGGTGCTTCGGTGGCGCGCGGGCGAGCGGGCGAGGGTGGTCTTTCTCGTCACGTGGCTCGCGGTGTTCTTCGTGGTGCACTCGTACGTGCGCCCCGACGAGGTGGCGATGCAGGCGCGCTATCACCTGCACCTCGTCACGCCCGTGGTGCTGCTCGCGGCTGCGTCGGCGCCGTGGCTCCTCGAAGGCCGTCGGCGCGCGCTGGCCGTTTCGCTCGCGGGCCTCACGCTCGCGGCCCCGTGGCTCTGGCGCGGCTTCGTGCGCGACACGGGCTTCTACGAGATGCAGGAGTTCGCCGCGCTCCGTCGCATGGCCGCGCAGGTGCCCGCGGGGTGCACGGTGGTCGAGTTCCGCGGCGTGCCCGATGCGATGCGCCCGGAGCACCATTTCGACAGCCGATGGGCCCGCCTCGGCGCGCGCATGGTGAACGGACAGCAGACCGTCGTGTGGCGCGTGGTGACCGCCGACGTCGTCGAGCACGCAGCCCCCGACGCGGTGGAGCAGCCCTCGACCGAAGCGCGCGCCGTGCTCGCGCATCCGCCGTCGTGCGCGCGGGTGTACCTCGGGCTGAGCTGCGTGGCCCAGCGGCGGGCGGGCGAGGCCGAGGCCCCCGTGTGTGCGTGGATGCGCGAGGCCGTGCGCGGTGCGCCCCTCGCGCGCGAAACGCTGCGCGGAAGGGTCTACGACGCGATGAACGTGGGCCATCCCTCGTCGCGCGCGCTGCGTCACGACGCGACGCGGGTGCTCCCCGCGGGCCGCGCGATCGACGTCTCGCTGTGGACGCTGGAGTCGCCCGCGATGTGATGCTGCGCGGGCGCGGTTCGCTTCGACCTTTGCGCGCACGCAACGACGGATGCGACGCGAGGTGTGCGTCGAAGCCCCACGAAATCGGGCGCTTCGAGGCTTGTGCGACGCCCGCAACTGGGGTGTACGATCGCGCTGCGTGCGGGGAGGTCTGCACGCGACGTCACGCGGCGACGCTGCGTGGCGCAGGGGCACCGTTCGCCGCATCGGGGGATCGCGCGGATGTGAACGCGCGGTCCGTCGGCGCAGGGGCGGCACCGACGAGCAGGGGAGTTCGTGCATGGATCGACTGCTGGCGATCGAACCGACGTTGCTACGGCTGCTGCTCGACGGAGGCGGCGACGCGGCCGTGATCACCGACCTGCGGGGCGTTCCCGTGCGGTGGAACGACGCCGCCGCGCGGGCCTTCGACCTCGACGAGACCGCCGATGCGCGCTGGCTCATGAGCGACCGCGCCTCCCTCGACGGCGCCGGGCGGCGGACGCTTCCCTCCGAGGATCCCGTGCAGCGCGCGCTCCGTGGCGAGGTCGTTCACGACGTCGACGTGTGCGTGGTGTCTCGTCTTCCCGGCGAGCCCGCGACGTGGTGGTCGGTGTCGGCGAGGCGCGCGACCACCGCGTCGGGCGAGGCCTTCGGGGCCTTCGTGGCGCTCCGCGATGTCACCGCGCGGCGCGCCGTCGACGCGCAGCTCCGGGCGAGCGAGCAGCTCTATCGCATGCTGGCGCGGCACATCCCCAACACGACCATCGTCGTGTACGACCACAACCTCCGCATCCGGCTCATGGACGGACCCGCGCTCGCCCGCGCGGGGCGCACCGCGGAGGAGTTCGAAGGCCTCACGCTCCAACAGGTCATCGCCTCGTCACGCTACGAGGCGCTTGCGGGGCAGTACCGCGACGCGCTCGATGGGCGCGAGTCGTCGTACGCGATGGAGACCGATGGTCGCTCGTATCGCGCGTCGGTGGTGCCGCTGCCGGGTCCCTCGGGCGAGGTGATGGGCGGGCTCATCGTGATCCACGACGTGACCGACATCGTGGTGGCCGAGGCCGAGCGGTTGCGGGCCGTCGAGGAGCGACGGGTGGAGGCCGAGCGACGCGCGATGGAGGCGCGCCTCACGCAGGCCGATCGGATCATGGCCGTGGGCACGCTCGCCGTGGGCATCGCGCACGAGATCAACAACCCGCTCGCGTCGAACCTCATGAACCTCGAAGCCGCGATGGAGCGCATGGCCCAGGACGCGGAGCTCGCCCCGTCGTCGCGCGAGTACCTCGAAGATGCGATGCACGAAGCCTTCGCGAGCGCGCGGCGCATCCAGACCATCGTGAAGGACATGCAGGTGCTCGCGCGCGGCGGCACGACGGCCCGCCGCCGCGTCGACCTCCACAGCGTGCTAGACCGCGTGCTGAACATCAGCGCGCCGCATGTGCGACCGCGGGCGAGGGTCGCCTGCGAGTTTGGCCCCGTGGCGCTTGTCGACGCGAACGAGTCGCAGCTCGGGCAGGTGTTCCTCAACCTCATTCTCAACGCGGTGCAGGCGCTCCCCGAGGGCGAGGCCGCGCACCACACGATCACGCTGCGCACGCGGCCGACGAGCGACACGGTCGTCGTCGAAGTACACGACACCGGCGAGGGCATGACAGAAGAGGTGCGGCGTCGGGTGTTCGAACCGTTCTTCACGACGAAACCCGTCGGCGTCGGCACGGGGCTCGGCCTCGCGATTTCGCATTCCATCGTCACGAACCACGGCGGCGACATCGAGGTCGAGAGCGCGCCGGGCGAGGGAACCACCTTCCGCGTGACGCTGCCGATCGTGGGGCGACGCGCGCGAGAGAGCGCGCGACCGCAATCGACCACACCGCCGGTGGATCGCCCGCGCCACCGACTCCGCGTGCTCGTGATCGACGACGACAACGCGCTCGCGCGCGCGCTCCAGCTCTCGCTCCGCGAGGCCTATGAGGTCGAGGTGCTGCACAGCGGGCGCGACGCGCTGGCGCGGCTCCGTCGCGGCCCCACCCCCGACGTGGTGCTCTGCGACCTGATGATGCCCGAGCTCTCGGGCACGCAGCTCTACGAGCACATCGCCGATGCGCCCGAGCTCGCGCGGCGCTTCGTGTTCATCACGGGCGGTGCGTTCGACTCCGAGGCGTCCGACGCCGTGCGCGTCACGCCGGTGCCCCTCGTGCACAAGCCCTTCGACCTGCAGACCCTCCGCGCGGTCATCGACGACTGCGCCGCGCAGGCGACGACGCACACGCTCGACGCCGCGGGCTGAGCGGTCATTCCCGTTGCCTTCGCGCCGCGGCCGTGCACGATGCGCCCGCCGACGCGCCCCATGACCGATCGACGCTACATGGTCCCCGCGGGCGAGCACCGCGTCTCCTGCGAGATCGACCGCAGCCGCTTCATCACCACGCTGGCGCGCGCGAAGACCGCCGACGACGCGCGGGCCCTCGTGGCGCGGCTGCGCGAGGAGTTTCCCGATGCGACGCACCACTGCTGGGCCTTCGTGGTGGGCCCGCCGGGATCCACCGCGAACATCGGCATGAGCGACGACGGAGAGCCCCACGGCACCGCGGGGCGACCGATGCTCAACGTGCTGCTCCACGGCCCCGTGGGCGACGTGGCGGCCGTCGTCACGCGCTATTTCGGCGGAACCCTCCTGGGCAAAGGAGGGCTCGTGCGCGCGTACTCCGGCGGCGTCTCCGATGCGCTCGCGACGCTGCCCGTCGTCGAGCGCGTGCGCCGCGCGCGGGTGCAGGTCGAGATCGAGTACGGCCGCGTGGACACGGTGCGACGGCTGCTCCCCACGCTCGACGCGACGGTGGCCGCCGAGGAGTTCTCGTCGACGGTGGGCTATCGAATCGAGCTGCCCGTGTCGCGCATCGAAGCAGCACGGCGGGCATTGCTCGACGCGACGGCGGGCGACCTGGTGTTCGAGCCCCTCGACGAAGACCCCTGAGACCTGGCGGCGCGTGCGCGCGCGGCGAGAGGCGACGACACGACCGTGCAGTTCAAGACCGAGAACCCCCTCGACGCCGACCTCGATGCGCTCGTCGCGCTGGCCCTCGACCCCGAGACGCTCCGTGAGGTGCCGCGCTACATGCCGCTGGTCACGTCGTGCGTGCGCGTCGAGCAGCGCGCCCTCGACGGCGGACGCGTGCGCGTGGTCGATCGCTACGAGCCCGCGATCGAGCCGCCGCCCTTCGCCCGCGGCCTCACGCGCGAGATGCTCGGGTGGGACCTCTGCCTCACGTGGGACGTCGCCGCCCGCGCCGCCGAGTTCGTGATCGATCCCCACGTGAAGCCCGAGTGGAAGCGCTACGCCGACGTGCGCGGCGTGTACCGCTTCGAATCGCGGGGCGGTCGCGCGTGGCGCGTGATCGAAGGCTCGCTGGTGATCCGCGTGCCCCTCGTGGGCGCGGTGGGCGAGCGCTTCGCGGTGTCGCAGTTGAAGCAGCAGTTTGATGGGGAGGCCAGGCTCCTCGACGCGTGCATGCGGCAGCGTCGCGGTGTGGGCGGACACGGACAGAACACCCAGTCATGAGCTTGAAGGGCATGGTCGGTGCGGCCGCGAAGGCTGCGTTTCAGGGCGCGCTCCAGACCGCGCGCGGGGCGATCGAGCAGCGCATGGGCGGATACCGTCATCCCGTGCACCGCGACGACCCCGCGCGCCCGTGGAACCTCTCGCCCGACGCCCGCGCACGCGTCGCAGTGGTGGGCGGCGGCATCGCGGGGCTCTCGGCGGCCATCACCCTCGCGTCGCGCGGCGTGTCGGTCACGCTCTTCGAACGCGAGCGCTACCTCGGCGGCAAGTGCGGCGCGTGGACCGTCGACGTCGACGGCACCCCGCAGGTCGTCGACCACGGGTTTCACGCGTTCTTTCGGCACTACTACAACCTCCGCGCGCTCCTCGATCGCGTGGGCGTTTCGAAGCACTTCAAGCCCATCGACACGTACGAGATCCTTCGGAAGGACCGCACGCGCATCGCGATCCGCGACGTCGAGACGACGCCGCTGCTCAACCTGGTGGGGCTCGCGACGACCGGCGTGTACCGCACGCGCGACCTGCTGCTCAGCCGCAGGATGCACAAGCTCGATCCCTTTCTGCGCTACGACGAGGCGCGCACCTTCGCCGACTGGGATCACGTCTCCTACGACGACTTCGTGCGCGAGGCCGACCTGCCCGCGGACCTTCGCCTGGTGTTCAACACCTTCGCCCGCGCGTTCTTCGCCTCGGGCGACCGGCTCTCCGTCGCGGCGCTCGTGCGCGCGTTTCACTTCTACTACCTCTCGAACGACGCGGGCCTGCTCTACGACTACCTCGACGACGACTACGAGACGGCCCTCGCGAAGCCCTGCCGCGCGTGGCTCGAAGCCCACGGCGCACGCATCGAGACGGGCTCGCCCGTGACCTCGCTCGAACCCGCGGGCGAGGGGTGGCGCATCGGCGACGAGAGCTTCGACCACGTGGTGCTCGCGACCGACGTGGTGGGCGCGCGCGCGCTCGTCGCCGCCTCGCCTGCGATCGTGGAGCGGCACCCGACCTTCGCCGCGCAGATCGCACGGCAGCGCAACTCGCAGCGCTACGCGATCCTGCGCGTGTGGCTCGACCGCGACGTGGGCACCGACCTGCCCGTGTTCGTCATCACCGAGCGCGTGGCGCCCGACGCCGCGCTCGACGCCGTGACCTTCACGCACCGCGTGGTGCCCGCCGCGCGCGACTGGGCGAGCGAGCGTCAGGGCGGCGTGTACGAGCTCCACTCCTACGCGGTGCCCGACGCGCTGCCCGACGACCGGGCCATTCGCGACGCGCTCGTGCGCGAGTTCGAGCACTACCTCCCGGCGGCGAAGGGCGCGCGCATCGCCCACGAGCACCTGCACGTTCGGGCTGATTTTGCAGCGTTTCATACGGGTCTCCACGCCGACCGCGCGGGCACCGACACGGGCGTGCCGGGGCTCCACGTGGCGGGGGATTGGGTGCGGCTGCCGTTCCCCGCGACGCTGCTCGAAGCGGCGTGCGCGTCGGGCATGGTGGCCGCGAACCAGGTCTTCGACGCCCTCGCGCTGCGCCAGGAGCCCGTGTGGGCCGTGCCCTCGCGCGGAGTGCTCGCCCGTTGAACGCAACGCGCGCCTCCCTCGCGGGGCGAAGCGCGCGAGTCCCTTCACGGTCGAGTCAGGGTTGCAGTAGCGTGCGACCCATGACGCGCCCCGTTCGCTCCAGCCTCGCCCTGTTGTGCGTGGCGCTCCCCCGTGTGGTTTCCGCGCAGACGCAGGGCGCGAGCGATGTGACCGCGGCCGCGGCGGCGTATCAGCAGGCCCAGCAGGCGCAGCTCGTTCGTGACTGGGCGCGCGCTGCGGACCTCTTCGAACTCGCCGACCGCGCGGCGCCATCGCCCGCCGCGCTTCGAAGCGCCATTCGCAACCACCAGGCGGCGGGGCACCCCGCGCGCGCCGCCACGCTGGCCCTCGTCGCCCGCGACCGCGACGCCACCGACGTGCAGAGCGGACAGCTCGCCGCCGCCGTGCTCGCCGAGCTCACGCCGCGCCTCACGAGCGTGCGCGTGCGGTGCTCCATGCCCTGCGGCCTCACGGTGGATCAGGGCGCCGTCGACGACACGCGCCGCACGGACTACGCGTTCTTCGTCGAGCCCGGCGCGCACCGCGTGGCCGCCTCCTTCGACCAGCGCCCCGGTGTGGAACGCGCCCTCGACGCGGTCGCCGGTGTCGCGCAGGAGCTCACCCTCGAAGCGCCGCCTGCACCGCCTCCGCCGCCGCCTCCACCGCCTCCGCCCTCGGTGCTCGTGACACCGCCGCCGCCTCCGCGCGTCGAGCTTCCGCCGCCGCCCACGC
Source organism: uncultured Myxococcaceae bacterium (assembly GCA_945952225.1). Lineage (GTDB taxonomy): Bacteria > Myxococcota_A > Polyangia > Polyangiales > CAISKJ01. Next base: position 1,651 of record CAMFHP010000079.1, on the reverse strand, counting down.
GACCGCTGTCGCCCGTGGTCATCGGGGTCGGTGCGGGGCTCACGCTCGTGTCTGCGGGGCTGCTCGTGTGGTCGGGGCTCGACACGCTCTCGGCGCGCGATGCGTACGTGGCCAACCCCACCGAAGAGGGCTACGACGACGGCGTGGGGCGCGAGCTGCGCACCAACGTGTTCGTGGGAACGACCGTGCTCCTCGGCGCGGCAACGCTCGTGGGCGCGGCGTTCTTCACGCAGTGGTCGCGTCCCGCGCACGCGACGACGATGCGGGTCGTGGCAGCGCCGCTCGCGCAGGGCGCGCAGGCCGCGCTCGTGGGCACGTTCTGAGAGCAGGGGGAGACACCGTGAGCGACGCACAACCATCCCGCGACGGAACGCTCGCGCCAGGGCAGCGCCTCGGGCGCTACGAGATCATCGGGCTCCTCGCGCGCGGCGGCATGGGGGCCGTGTACCTCGCGCGCACCGCGGGAGCCGGAGGGTTCTCGCGGCTCTTCGCGATCAAGGTCATGCACGCGCACCTCGCCGACGAGGTGGAGTTCGTGAACATGCTGGTCGACGAGGCCCGCGTGGCGTCGCGCATCCACCACCCGAACGCGGTGGCGATCCTCGACCTCGCCGAGAGCCCCGACGGCTACTACCTCGTGATGGACTACGTCGAAGGCGTCACCCTCACGCAGGTTCGCTCGGCGAAGGGCCTCTCCGACGAACTCAAGACCCGCATCGGGCTTCGCATGATCCTCGACGCGCTGGCGGGCCTCCACGCCGCCCACGAGCTCCGCGACGACGAGGGCACGTCGCTCCACATCGTTCACCGCGATGTGTCGCCGCACAACGTCCTCGTCGGCTCCGACGGCGTCGGACGCATCACGGATTTTGGCATCGCGCTCGCCACCGCGCGCATCGCCTCGTCGCGGCCCGGCATGATCAAGGGCAAGCCGCAGTACATGGCACCCGAGCAGGTGCTCGCCGGGCCCGTCGACCGCCGCGCCGACGTGTTCTGCGCGGGGATCATCCTGTGGGAGTTCCTCTCGCGCGGGCGGCTGTTCCGCGGCGACACCGAGGCCGCCACGATGATGATGGTGTGCAACGCGCCCATCGTCGCGCCGTCGACCGCGCTGCCGCTCCCGCCGGGCTTCGACGAGGTGTGCCTCCGCGCCCTCGAACGTGATCCCGAGAAGCGCTTCCCCACGGCGCGCGCCTTCGCCGAAGCGCTCTCGAAGGTCGTCTCCGACGCCGACTGGGAGATCACCCCGCACGAGGTCGCGGAGCACGTCTCCACGGCCTTCGCCGAAGACCTCGCGCGCCGCAAGGCCCTCATCCGCGACCGCGGCCGCGTCGTCGTCGAGCCCGTGAAGGAACCCTCGGGCAACCGCCGCGCGCCCACCCTCGACAGCGTCGCCCACGACGCCACCGTCGCCCAGGCCGCGCCGCCGAAAGAGACCAGCGCGAGCATTCCCGCCATCGAGGTCGCCTCCGCACGTCGCCCCGCGGAGAACACCACGATGCGCCTCAGCACCGAGCCCGCCGCGCCCCGCGCGCGTCGCCCGCTCGTGGTCGCCGGCGCGGCAGCCATCGCGTGCCTCGTCGTCGGCGTGTGGGCCCTCACGCGCCCCGCCGCACCCGTGTCTCCGCCCGCCGTCGCGGCCTCGCTCGGT
>CAMFHP010000078.1 GCA_945952225.1 uncultured Myxococcaceae bacterium | reverse complement strand
TGAATTCATTCACCCGCAGCACGCGGGCTCGCGCTTCATGGACCGATCGTGCTCACGTCCCGCGTTCTGGTGGTGGTGAGAGCGTGCGAACGCGCTCGCGTTCTGGCGGTGGTGAGCTCCGCTTGCTGCGGATGAATTCATTCACCCGCAGCCCTCGCGCTCCGCTACCCCAACCGCGCCACCAGCTTGCGGTACACCGCGCCCGCGAGCGGAACCGTGTCCATCATCGACCCGAGCAGGTCCCAGTAGTCCGTGTGGCGCCACACGCGGCCGTCGCGCAGCGTCGCGTGCGTCACGCCCTCGACCACGATCGGCGGACCCATCGGACGCGGTTCGAACCTCATCGTCCACACCGCGAAGAGCGCGTCGCCGTTCTGCGCCACCTCGCGCACTTCGAAACTCACCGAGCGCACGCGCCGCAGCAGCCTGCGATTCATCGCGAGAAATCCCTCGCGTCCGCGCACCGTCTGGATCGGATCGGTGAACACCACCTCGTCGTCGTAGTACGGCGCGATGGCGTCGAGCGAGGCCTCGTCGAACGTGCCAGAGAACAACGCACGGAACCGCGCCGCATCGAGCGGCGCCACATCGGTCGAAGGGGTCATGGTGCCGGTGAGATGAGCCGCGGCGCGCACCCGTCGCGAACGGCGCTTCCGACGGGACACCCGGTCGCGGTACGGTGCACCGAAAGGTGGTGCTCGCCCGATGCAACGCGTCCCGTTCGCGGCTCTCGCCGTGCTGTTTGCGCTCGGATGTTCCAGCAGTTCGTCGGTGGTCGGAGCCTCCCCCGACGCCGCGGCCGACGTGGCCGACGTGACCTCCGACCGCGCGGAGGCGAGCGCCGATGCGCCCCTGCTCGATGCCCCCGACGACCTCGCCCTCGACGCGCAGGAGGCCTCCGTCGACGCGCCCGTCGATGCGCCCGCGGAGTCGTCCGTCGACGTCGCCGACGTGCCCCTCGACACGCGCGGACCGTGCCGTGACAACACCGACTGCGGCTCCAACGAGTTCGGACTGCGCGCCTGCGACACCGCCACGGGCCAGTGCGTCGAGTGCACCGCCACGATGCGCGGAGCCTGTCGCGCGGGCACCTTCTGCAGCGCCGCGAACCGCTGCGAAGCGGGCTGCGACGAAGACGCAGACTGCACCCTCGACGGCGGCACCTTCCGCTGCGACACCGCGCGAAACACCTGCGTGGGATGTGTGCGCGACGACCAGTGTCCCGCGGGCGAAGTCTGCACGGGCATGGCGTGTGTGCCGGGCTGCAACGACCGTCAGGCGTGTCCGACCGGCGAGGCGTGCTGCGCGGGCGCGTGCCGTCGCACGCAGTCCGACGTGACCAACTGCGGAACCTGCGGGCTCACGTGCTCGCTCCCCGGCGCCGTCGCGGGCTGCGCGATGGCCCGATGCACCGTGGCCGCGTGCACCGCGGGACTCGGCGACTGCGACGGAAGCGCCGCCAACGGCTGCGAGGTCGACACGCGCAGCGCCGTGGCCCACTGCGGCGCGTGCGGCAACGCGTGTCCTTCGGGCGCCAACGCGACGGCCACCTGCGCGATGGGACGCTGTGGACTCCGCTGCGCCGACGGCTTCGCCGACTGCGACGGCAACGCGGCGAACGGATGCGAGGTGAACACCGCCACGTCGACCGCGAACTGCGGCGGCTGCGGAACCGTCTGCGCTGCGGGCGCCAACGCGACGGCGACGTGTGCGGCGGGGCGTTGTGGAAGCGTCTGCGCCGACGGCTTCGGCGACTGCGATGGCAACCCTGCGAACGGCTGCGAGGCGCGGCTCACGAGCGATCCCTCGCGCTGCGGAACCTGCGCGACGGTCTGCGCCGGCGGCACCAACGCGCGGGCCGTGTGCGCCACGGGAATCTGCCAGCTCGAATGCGCGCCGGGCTTCGCCAACTGCGACGGCAGCGCGGTGAACGGCTGCGAGGCTGCGCTCGACGGCACCGCGAGCTGCGGCCGTTGCGGCAACGTGTGCAGCGGCGCGACCCCGCTCTGCGCGGCGTCGGGAACCTCCTACGCGTGCTCCTCGGGATGCGCCGCGACGGAGACGCGCTGCGGGTCGTCGTGCGCGAACCTCCAGACCGACGTGACCGACTGCGGCGCGTGCGGAACGGTGTGTCCTGCGGTGGCCAACGCGAGCCGCACGTGCACGTCGGGGCGCTGCGGATTCACCTGCAACATGGGCTTCGCCGACTGCGACGGCAACCCCACGAACGGCTGCGAGGTGTTTCTCGGCACCGACGCCGCGAACTGCGGCGCGTGTGGACGCGCGTGTGCGAGCGGCCCCAACGCGACCGGCGTGTGCGCCGCGGGAACGTGCGCCCTGCGCTGCGCGACGAACTTCGGTGACTGCGACGGCAGCGCTTCGAACGGCTGCGAGGTCGACGTGCGCGCGAGCGTCGCGCACTGCGGCGTGTGCGGACGCGCGTGTGCAGGCGGCACCAACGCGACGGCGACGTGCACGGCCTCGACGTGCGGCGTGGCGTGCAACGCGGGCTTCGCCGACTGCGACGGCAACCCTTCGAACGGCTGCGAGGTGAACACGCAGACGAGCGCCGCGCACTGCGGCGGCTGCGGAATGCTCTGCGCCTCGGGCGCGTGCGAAGCGGGACGCTGCGGCGAGCTCGCGACGTGCCAGACGATCCACACGACGCTGCCGACGGCGCCGAGCGGCGTGTACACCATCGACCCCGACGGGGCGGGCGGCGCAGCGCCGATGAGCGTCTATTGCGACATGACCACCGACGGCGGCGGATGGACCCTCGTGGCCTACGCCTCGCGCGGAAGCATCGGCGCGCTCAACACCGACACGGGCATTCGCAACCTCTACAGCCTGGCGACGGGCGGGGGCACCTACGACGGACTCGGACGGCGCGGCGTGGCTTCGCTGGCGGCGGTTCCGATCGCGCGTCGGTCGCGGGAGATGCTGCTCTCGCGGTCGAGCACGGACTACTTCACGGGACCGATCGACGGCTACGACGTGGCGACGAAGTTCACGATCCCGTCGCCGTCGACGGTGAACTTTCTGAACAGCAATCCGGCGGTGGCGCTGCCCGAGCGCGGGGCGTGTGTGCCCGTGGTGCTGACGTCGATCCGCGGACCGAGCGTGACCGGCGCGATGCGCTACGTGTTCCAGAACACGCTGTCGGTGTCGTGGACGGACACGTACCCCACCTCGTACGGCGTGATGGACACGAGCAACTGCTACAACGGCACGCTGGGCCCGAACTACGCCTCGGACTACACGGGCGTGGGGAACTTCCGCAGCTACCCGTGGCCCCGCGCGGCCGATGGTGCGGCGCACACGTACTGGTACCTGGGCTGGTGGGATCCGACGCGCACGAGCCAGACCGGCGCCGTCGCGATCTGGCTGCGCTGAGCGGCGTGCGGGGAGACGTGTGCGGGGTCCCGGCGTGACGGGGCCTCGCGCGCGGGCTGTGGGGCCTCGTGCGAACGGCGATGGCGTGGCCCCGCGCGTGCGTCGATGCGGGGGCGTAGTGCGTGCGGCGACGCCGGGGTTCGCCAGAGCGCTCGTCGATCCTACGCGGGAGAATCTTCGAAGTGCGCCGCCGCCTCCTCGAGCGTGAGGCGGAGACGGGATGATAGACCCACTTGATCGACGGAGGCGGATCGGAGTAGGTCTTCGTCAGCGGCTGTGTAGGTGGACACGTCCAACCGTTGCGGTGTGCTTGGTTCGTGCGTTGAAGTGGAGGTCCTCGCAGACGTGCATAGTTTGTGTCTTGCCTATAGCCTCGCGGGACATCGCAGAGCAGGCCACGATTGGTGCTGCCTGTCGACAGGGCCCGCAACATCCAAATGGAATGAGGTGGGGTATGAGTCGGCGATTCGGCGAACGATCTCTTTGGGGTCTAATTACGGTGATCTTGGCAATGCTTGCATGCCAACGCTCTCAAGCGGCACGGTGTGTCCCCGGGGCGACCGCAGCCTGCGCGTGTGCGAACGGACAAACCGGTTCTCAGGTGTGCATGGCAGAAGGAACATTCGCCGCGTGCGAATGCGCTGCACGAGGTAACACGTCGTCGGTCGACGATAAACCCTTGCCTACGTTTGCCGCTCCAGATCCCGTGGTCGGCGCGCCCACCGACGTCGCCGCTCCACCCACAGCCGTTCGTGCTGTGCCCGCAACGCGACGAGGGGAGTCCGCGTCGACGTTGCCAGAAACTCCAGACCGGTCGATCGTGCTGGCGGCGTTGCAAAGACTTGCTCCAGACATTCGAGCGTGTGCACGTGGCCAGGTTGGATCTGTTCGGGTCATCTTTGTGTTCGGTGCGACGGGGCGGGTTCAAACGGTTTCCGTTCAGGACCTCCCTGCGGGTGAAATCTCATCGTGCATCGTACGCGCCGCCCATCGTGCAACGCTCCCTCCGTTCCGACGCCCTTCCCTGTCAGTCGATTTCCCCTACACGCTCAACTGAGATGCGACTTGCGTTGGGATGCTTCGGCGTGCGGATGGTAGGCATTTTCGGATTTGGAGAGTGCGATGATCGATCCGCGCAGTGACAGGTTGAAGAAGGCATTGCAGCGGTTCGAGGCTGCACGCGTGCAGCTCCGCACAGCAATTTCCAGATGCGTGCCAAAATCAGGATCATCCGTCGGGACGCGAGTGGATCGACGATTGGTCGACCTGCCGTCTGCTGACCGTGAGTACATGGCTGCCATCGAGTCGCTTGTTGCGCTGGCGGGAAATGACCTCCGAATGCCCGACGGTGTGTGTCGTATTTCCCGAGGCGGGCAGTTCATATGCGTGGATTCCATCGGTCAAAACAGGTTGCATCTGGCGCCGGAGAATTTCGATCGTTTGTTCGGTGATGCGCTCGTCGATTGTGTGCGCGAACTGTTGGCACGGAAGTCTCGTCATGTGGGCAGGAACGTTCGGGCGGGTTCCAGCGTCTACACTTCCCATCACGCCAAAGGTGTTTCCTCCGCCGTTCCTCGGCGGACGATCGCCTCGGTCAGTCGAGCTGCGTCTGCTGGCACGCCGCGTGTGAATGTGGATCGACATCATAGGAACAAAGCCGTGCGACCGGGGATGGATGAAAGCGCACACAAGCGAAAGGAGTCACCGTACGGTCATCCCTGCTGTCGGCACATGATTTGGAGCACAATCGAGTTCTGGGAGGAACATCTGCAGTCGCGACATAGGCTCGTTCCGCGTCGGGGACGGTGCCCTTTCTGTGTAACGGGAAAGGAGGGGACGATCGAGGCTCCACTGGAGTACGATATTCAAGGACTTTGGGGGCATGTTCGTGATTGCCATCAGACCACGCAGCCGCCGCTTCATATCGTCAACGAGTATCGGGCCCGTGATGTCAGGGCCTGCAGGGAGTTCTTGCAGGCGATTCAGAATGACAAGGTGCCTGCTGCCGCGAGCGAGCCTGACGATTCCGCGATGCAGGAAGTCATGTCGCAGAGCAGCGGAACGATAGTGTCCGGTCAGAGTGCAGAGGGCTGGAAACATTCGACTGAACCGCGTCGCGCTTTCTCTTGGAACTATCGTGAAACGCCTTCCAGCAGCCATGAACAAATTCGGGTTGTGACTAGTGGACAGTCAAATGGCGTTGCCCTTGATTCCGTTATGGCCTGCGTTCCGCTCGTTTCTGATGACGATCACCTCACGACCATCGGCCAACTCTCGGCACGGTTCGAGGGTTACTGTGCGCGGGTGGAACCCAATCGAGACAGTTTGATCGAAATTGCGCGCACGATTTTGACTTACTCGCAGCTCGGTCCGGATCGACTCCAGGTCGTCGTCGTTGCACGACGCGCCGGAGAGATGATGCGAAAAATGATCCAACGAATGTTTGTGCGTATGGAAGTTGATGTTGAGGGTCTGCAAAGAATGCGTGCCGACAATGGATGGCGGGGGTTGTTCAGAGAAACCATCATCGGCTGGGAGATTCAAGAGTTGCTATGGGGGTGTAGCCCTACGCCCAGGGCGAGCGAGATGGTGGCTCGACTTCAGACGTTCCGCAACATCGTTCATCGTCTTCTCTTGGATCACCAGTGGACTCATTGTTGGGTTGCCAAGTGCAAGCGAGAATTCTGGCGCGAAGACGCAAGTAGATGTGCGAAGTGCGAAGGTAACTTCTGTCCGGGATGTGGTGAGTGTCTTTGTAACTACAAGCATTGGAGACAGCGATCGAGCTGAGGAGTGCTGTTCGTGTGCGTATTCCCATGTCTGCACTAGAATTCGGTGTGGGGAAGTCTGAGGTGTGACTCGCTCTTTGATCCGCACACGAGAGACTGCACCCCCCGAAGCGACAGGACGGCGCATTCGATCGAACGTGCGGAGGGAACTCGGCGCATTGGCGGTGCCAACGCAACGTGCGGGCTACGGAAAGCATGGTCCCACCATCGATCCGCCAACCCGCGGGTTGGGAAATCGATGGTGACACAATGCTTTGCATAGATTCTGTTTTAACAAATCGATGGTCCCACCATCCGTCTGGTAACCCGCGGGTTGGCAGATCGATGGTGACACAATGCTTTGCATAGATTCTGTTTTAACAAATCGATGGTCGCCCCGTGCTCCGCGCAACGTGCGGGCTGTCGGGGCGGTGGTCGGGCTGGGGGCGGCGCAGCGTGCGCCGTGCGGATGTGTAGGCGGCGAGGGCGCGCGGCAGCGTGCGCGTTGACGGCGCGGTGGTCGGGGGAGGGCGATGCCCGGTGCGCGTCGAAATCTCCGCGACGCGCACATCGCTGTGATCGCGCCGACGGCGAGAGGCGACGCCCCGATGCTGAAGACGGTCACGCTCACGAACTTTCGCGGCTTCGAGACCCTCGACCTCGACCTCAAGCCCGTGTCGGTGGTGATCGGGCCGAACAGCAGCGGCAAGACCACCGTGCTCCACGCGATCCGCGCGGCGCATCGGGCGTATGCGCTCGCCCTCGATGCCGCCGATCGCTCACATCAAGAACGAACCGACCTCGCGCCGCAGGCGCTCCACCTCGTCGCGGTTGTGCGCGAGCAGCGCGTGCGCCCAGAGCCCATCGACCTGACCCACACACGCGTCGGCCAGGTCTTCGCCGAGATACTCCAGACGACGGCCGCCGAGGTCGGCCTTGAGACGCTCGGGGTTGCTCCAGACGCCGAGCACAAAGACGCGGGCGTGTAGCTCGTCGGGCACGTCGCGTAGCATCTCGGCGCGGCGCGTCGGGTCTTCGTCAAAGTCGACGAGCAGGAGCACACGACGGCGCGCGAACTTCTGCAGCTCGGGCACCATGCGCGCCAACAGCCCGCGCGCAACGCGCCAGCCGCCCGCCACGGGGAGCACCTGCACCGCGCCGAGGCGGATCGCGGGGTGCTGCACGAAGCCGATCGCAAGCTGCCGGTCGGCGTCGTCTTCGGGGACGATCCAGAGGTGGTCCTGGTACTTGTTCGTCATGGGTCGAGGTCTCCTCGGGTGAGGGCGGCGATCACGTCGTCGCCGCGCTCGGGAATCTCATCGAGGCGTCGCACGCGTGTCGGTTCAAGGTGGCTCGCGCGCGTGAGCAGCCGCGTGGTCTCATCGGAGAACGCGCGGATCGTTTCGGCGTTGTGCGAGGTCACGATGAGCTGAAGCTTGCGACGTGCCGCGCGACGCAGACCCAGCGTGAAGCGACACACCTCGGAGAGACCGAGGTGCGCATCGGCCTCGTCCCAGATGCAGAGAAGCGGGCCGTAGGCCTCGCTCGCGGCGAGCGTGAGCGCCGCAAGAAAGAAGCACTTCTCGCCGTCGGAGAGCGCCGCGAAGGGCAACGTCAGCGTCGCGCCCTGCGACTGGAACTGCACGTGAAGCTGCCGCGTGTCTCCGCCCGTCGACGGGTTCTGCACCGCGAGAAAATCGGGGAACACCTCACGGAGGTAGTTCGTGAGCGGTCCGTAGGCGCTGGGTTCCATCGCGAGGAGCGCCGTGAACCAGTCGCCGAGGTTGTGCGCGGTGCGCTCGGGTTCGAGCGTGGGCGCGCTGGAAGCCCCCTCGATCTGCGAGGGCAGCGGCGCGAGCACGATCATGCGCGCGAGCCATCGCTTGAAGAGCGCGATCGGGTCCGTGGCGTCGCGCTCGTGCACGATGGGGAGCGCGAACAGATGCCAGTCGACCTCGAAGTGGGTGTGACCCTTCATCGGGTCCGGCGACACCTCCGCACGCTCGCGGGTGAACAGGTCATGGTCGTCGCAGCGCAGCGACTCCGACAACACGCGCAGCTCGCGTGCGGCCTTCGGGAGTTCCAACGCGAAGGCGTAGCGGAAGTGATGCCCCGACACGTCGGCTTCGAGCTCGAAGCGCATGGGGGTGTCGGTCCGTCCACGCGCGAAGTCGCCGGGCTGTACGAGCTGCGCGACCCGGTGCGCGCCCCGCGCGATGCGCTGCACGATGGCCAGCGCGTGTGTGACCGTCGACTTGCCCGACCCGTTGCGTCCGATGAGCAGCGTCGAGGCCTCGTCGGGACGAAGCTCGAAGTTCTCGAAGCATCGGAAGTTGTGCACGTAGAGTCTTCGGAGCATCGCGCGGTTTCCTGCGGTCCTTCGTTCATGCTCCGCGTACGCCGCAGCCATCGCCGCGTCAACGGCATCGCCCTCGCACGCCCACGCCCCCTCGGCCTCCCCCTCGGCGCACGTCCCCCGGAAAAAGTCTCCGTGCGCCTCAAGCTTCCGCGAGCTCCGCCGTTGAGCTCTGTGTCACGGCGCGATCGCGCGCTTGCGGTCGCTGTTGGGGGACACCGCCACCGAACGCGCTCCGGGCCACGCGCCGCGGAGCAGGGAGAGGGAACGCGATGACACACGCACACTCGAAGCAACCCGAGACGCAGGGGGCGCAGCGCACGGCGCGTCCCACGTCGCCTCCGATGCCCGGCTCCATCGAGATCTGGAAGCTCGTCGAGGCCGAAGTCGACGCGCTCCCCGCCGCCGACGCCGTCGCGCCCCGTGTGGACCTCCAGGCCGCCGCCGAGGTGGCGCTCCACGCGCTCGACGCGCTCACCGACGACGCGGCGCTCCTCGCGCGCTTTCACGCCGTCTGCGCGACCGGTGAGCTCGATGGCGCCGTCGTCACCCGCGCGCAGCGCTACGCCGGGGCCGCGTGGTACGCGCGTCATCGGCAGCTCCAGGTCGAGGCCGCGGCCACCGCTGGGGTCGTTCCCGAAGCGGTGCTCACACGCGCCGATGAGCTCTACAGCCGCATGCACGGACTCGCGTCGTATCACTTCAAAGACGACAGCGAGTTCGGTGCCGTGGTCGCCGCGATGAACCGCGCGCCGGGACACCGCAAGATGGCCAACCAGCTCCTCTCGCTCTCGGAGATCTACGCGCAGCGGGCCGAGCGCGTGGCGACCGATCCGGTGAACTACCGCGCCACCGACCAGCGCGACGCACGCAAGGTCGCAGGCGAGATCATCAAGGCCCTCACCGAGCAGGGCGACGCCGAGGCCGAACTCTGGCGCGCACGCGTCTCGCGCGTGTGGTCGCTGCTCCTGCGCGCGTACGACGAGACCGCGGCGCTCGCACGCTGGCTCCTTCGCGCGGAGCCCGAGCGCGCGCAGACGATGTTCCCGTCGATCTTCGCCGAGATCCGCAGCGCGCCCGTCGCGCGCAAGGCCGAGACCCCCGCGAACCCCGCGCCCGTCACCGACGGAAGCGCCGTCGTCGCACCAGCCCGCAGGAAGTCCCGCCGCCGCTGACGCGCGGCTCGTTCGGCCTCTCTCCGCTTCGCGGTGGAGACCCGCGCGCTTCCGTTCGACAATGCGCGCATGAGGTCCTCTTCGCGCATCTCCTTCCTCTGCGCTGCGATGCTCGCAACCGGGTGCTTCCCGGAGCTCAGCAGCTCGGCCGGTGACGCCTCCCTCGACGACGCGGCCCGCGACACGAGCGCCGACGTGGCCGCCGATGCCCCCGATGCATCGCGCGATGTGCCCTCCACCGATGCGCCGCTGGGCGACGCTGCGAGCGAGGCCTCCGCGCCCGATGCGAGCACCGCCGACGCCGTGGTCGATGCGGCGGCGCTCGATGCGTCCAGCGATGGGCCTGCGCCCGATGCGGCGCCCGATGCGACGGCGTTCGATGCGTCCAGCGATGGACCTGCGCCCGATGCTGCGCCCGATGCGAGCGTGGCCGATGTGGCCGCCGATCGCCCGACGTCCGATGGGTCCGATGCGGCGCCCGATGCTCCGCCGACGTGCGCGACGACGGAGCGCCTCTGCGCGGGTCGCTGCGTGAACACCGACACCGACAACCTGAACTGCGGGAGCTGCGGAACCGTCTGTGCGACGGGGCAACGCTGCAACGCGGGCCTCTGCATGCCGCCCTGCGCGACGGGGCTCACGCTCTGCGGCATCACGTGTGTCGACACGCGCACCTCGTCGACGAACTGCGGCGCGTGCGGACGCGCCTGCACCACGGGGCAGACCTGCACCGCGGGCGCGTGCGTCTCGCCGATGGTGACCGCCTTCGCAGCGCCGGTCAGCGATCACCAGCTCTCCCTCGACGGCACGATGGCCATGATCGGACGCACGGGCAATGACCTGCTCCTGCGCTGTCAGCGCGCCGACGGGAGCCTCGTGCGCGCGGACCAGACCGTCGCCACGAGCGCGAGCTTCGACACGAGCGGAAGCGCCACGCAGGTGCGCATCGGCGGCCGTTCGAACACCGTGCTCGTCACGTGGATGGTGCTCGAAACGCCCGGCAACTACAGCACGCGCCAGTACTACGCCCGCGTGTACGACAGCGCGTGCGCGCCGGTGACCGACGCGTTCCGCTGGCCTTCGATTCCGTCGGGTGAGTACGTGCCCGACGTGGCCATGGCCCGCGACGGACGCTTCGTGCTCGCGTGGAAGCAGGACGACATCCGCGTCGGCTTCTACTCCGCGCGCGGCGCGCTCGAAGGGCAGCTCACGTTTCCCACGCGGAGCCTCTGTCCCGGCGGCGGCTACGGGCTCCACGTCGCGCTCAACCCCGAGACCGGCGATGGCATCGTGACGTGCCAGCAGCACCAGTCGAACCCGATCTACTACCAGCGCTTCTCCGCGGCGCGCGCCCTCGTCGACGCTGCGCCCGTGCGCGTCGCACAGAGCGATGCGAGCCGAAGCTCCTGGTACGAGAGCCACGTCGTGGGCATGAACGCCGACGGCGCCTTCGCCATCGAGTGGCAGGACGCCACGGCCCGCAGCTACGTCGCCAACTTCTACGACCGCACGGGCACGCTCCAGCGCACCGCGACCCTCGCGCCCATCACCGAGTCGATCTACTGGGACGGCTTCCGTCAGACGCACCAGGCCGTCGAGCTCCTCGGCGCCGACTGGGTGCTGCGCACCGGGCAGAGCAGCAACCCCGCGTGGGCCCTGCGCTACAGCGTCACGGGCGCGCGCCTCGGATGCGCGACGGTGCCCACCACGGCGGGCGCGATCCACACGCTGCGCGCCAACGGCGCGACCACGCTCACCACCTCGTCGGGAACCTCCGTGCGGATGAATCCCGTGTCGCTCTCCGACGCCACGGGCTGCCCCTGAGCCTTCGCGCTCCGTACCACATCACCCCGTACGCGGCTGTGTCTCCGATCGTGCGCACGTGCCGCGTTCTGGTGGCGGCGAGATCCTGCGAACGCGCTCGCGTACTGGCGTTGGTGAGCTCGCTTTCAGCGGGTGAATGAATTCACCCGCAGGTAGGCGAAAGCCCCTCACGGGGCTCGCGCTTCATGGGCCGGAAGCACGCCGGGCCCACTCGCACGATCAGAAACCCACCCGAGCATCGCACCGCGAAGGCGACCCAGGATCGCGAGTCCCGTCAGGGACTTTCCCCTTGCTGCCGGTGAATTCATTCACCGGGAGCACCCATTCGCATGCTCCGCAGGCGGGGCCTGTTCGCACGATCGGAAACACACACACACCGCACGCGCCGTTCAGAAGCCCGCCGCGAGTCGCAGCGTGAGCTCGCTCGCCGTGGTGGCCTCCGTGGCACCCGCAGGCGTGAAGTGCGTCGCCGTTGCGAAGACCGACGCGCGCCATGCGGGCGTCGGAATGACGTTGAGTCCGAACGTTCCCACGAGCTGTTCGTCGTTCGGGGCGTTGAGGTCGGGGTCGAAGCGCTCGCCGCGCAACGCGACCTGCACGTCGGCGAGGTCGAAGGGGCGCGTCGGCAACGTGTACGCGGCTTCGACGCTCGCGCCGTGGGCTTCGCGCGAAGGGTCTCCGTTCACGGGCGTCGCGCGGAGATAGAGCGTCTCGGCCTGCACCCACACACCCGCGTACGAGAACGTGAGGTCGGCGCCCGCGAGGAGCGTGTCGCGCTCGCGGGTGTAGGGGGCGAGCGTGCGTCCGAGCGTCTGCGCGGCGGCGGCGCGGTCGGTCATCGCGAGCGCAGGATCGTGGGCGTGCGCGAACGACAGCCCCAGCGCGAGGCGGTCGCGGGGACCGCGGAGGAGGGCGCGTCCCACGTCGACGAGCACGCGGCCCGCGTAGAGGTATTGCGCGAGGGGCTCCGGTGCGCGCGACGGCCCGACACCCACACGTCCCGCGCCGCTGGTGACCGCGAGCCACGCGTGAACGACTCCGTCGGCGAGGCCGTGCGGGCTCGTGTGGAGCATCACCCCCACGTCGCGGAAGGTGGCCTTCGTCATCGCGCTCACGTAGCCCGGCCGATCGAGCATCACGAGCTGCGGGGCGAGCGTCGTGGCTGCCGCGCCGAGGGGCAGACGGAACTGTCCTGCGCTCACGGCGAAGGCGTCGTGCGGCGTCCACGTGACGTGCGCGTCGAGGAGTGGCGAGTCGGGCACCATGAGCCCCAGACGCACGAGCGCGGTGAGGCCGCGGGCGATCTGCGCATCCACGCGGAGCACCGCAAAACGAAGGCGAAACACGTCGCGCGCGGCGACGGGCGAGGGGTCGGCGTGCGGCGTCCACCAGGCGGCCACGTAGCCGTGAAGCTCCACACCGGGCGCGCTCGCGTCGCGCACCGAGGGGCTCTGCGCGGCGGGGTACGCCATGGGGTCCGCGGGCGCGCCGAGGGGAAGGCGAACGCGCGCGGCGACGGGCGCTGCGGACGCGATGGGCGCGGGGGCGGCGGGGGGCGCGGAAGGCTGCGCGGCGGTCTCCTGCGCGAGGGCGGTGGAGGGCGCGACGAGCGCGGCGAGCACGAGGGCGAGGCGGTCAGTAGCGCGCGTCACGAGGGCGTCCTCCGTGGGGCCAGTCGAGGTGCTTGCGGGCGAAGTCGGGGCGGGGCTGGTGGATCACGTAGTCGGCGACGTCGTAGGCCTCCTGTTCGGAGAGCGATCCGCCCTGGCCGAGGGGCATGTTCCAGCGGATGAACGAGGCCGCCGTGTCGAGGCGCGCGAGGCCCGCGGCGATGTTGTACGAGCGCGGTCCCCACACGGGCGGAAAGGCGTACTGGCCGCCCGGCGATTGCCCCGCGCCGTCGGCTCCGTGGCAGCTCGCGCAGCGCTGCGCGTAGAGCGTCTGGCCGT
This sequence comes from uncultured Myxococcaceae bacterium, assembly GCA_945952225.1. Taxonomy (GTDB): domain Bacteria; phylum Myxococcota_A; class Polyangia; order Polyangiales; genus CAISKJ01. The sequence goes on along the minus strand of CAMFHP010000078.1, from coordinate 26,726 downwards.
GCGCGCGGTCTGGCGTGGGCGGGTGCTCCGCGCGACGAAAGCCGCGCCCCGGCGGCGTGCGCCCGGCGGGAACGTCGCGGGAGAGGAAGCCCATGTAGGCCACGATGGCGGCCATGTCTTCGCTGCCGGGGTCGAGCGCGGTGCCGTTGAGGCTGCGCTCGAAGCAGTCGTTGATGCGCCGTTCGAGCGTGTCGACGCGTCCGCTGCGCGCGCGGTACTCGGGAAACACGCCGGGGATTCCCACCCACGACGCGGCGCCGGTGTGGGTGCCCTCGTCGAGGTGGCAGCTCGTGCAGTGGAGCCCGTTGCCCACGTGGTCGGGCACGGTCTCGAAGGTGCGCGTCACGAGGAGCTTTCCACGACGGATCGCATCGCCCATCGGGCCATTGGGAATGGCTGCGGGCGGCGGCGCGTGCACCTCGGCGACGGTGTTCGCGGCAGCGTGGGGTGCGGGCGCGGCGACGGTGTCTCCCGAGGGCGCGCGACGGAGGTTCACGTACGCGAGGGGCGGTGCAAAGGCGGCGAGGAGCATCGCGGCGAAGAGGCCGACCGCGCGCGGGTTCTCGTGGAGCGGTGTCATGGCGGTGCGCGGCGCCAGTGCGAGCGATGTTCCAGCGCTGAAAACAAGGGTGATGGCGCAAACCGTGGGATGCGCGAAACGCGCTGAAACAGACGGTGTACCGCGGACGCTGCGGCGCGATGCCGGGCTGTGCACGGGGGGGTGACTCGCCAATACTCCGCGCGATGCGAACCGTGCTCCTGCGTGCGCTCCTGGGTGTTGCGACGCTCTCCGCGTGCCGTTCTCCTGCGCGTGCGCCCGCGCCGACGACGGTGACGGAGACCGCGGCGCCCGTGGTGTTTCCGCTGCGTCTCGAGCGCTGCGAGTACCCCGTCGACGCGCCCCTCGCGGGCCATCGCGCGGTGTCGGCGCACGTCGCGAACTCGGGCGCCTCGCGCATCCGTCACCTGCACCTCACCGTCGTCGGCGACGCCGCGCGCTCCCTCGTCGTGCAGTGGAACACCGACCCCGACGACCTGCGCTCCGTGGTGCGCGTGCGTCCCCGCGAGGGAGGCACCTGGCAGCGCGCGGAGGGCTATTCGTTCCCGCTTCCGGGGGCCACGCACGTGCGCCATCACGAGGTGCACCTCTGCGCGCTGACACCCGCGACGGCCTACGAGTACGAGGTCGGCGACGACGACGGCGCGACCCCCTGGCGCTTCCGCACGGCGCCCGACGGACCGGGCGAGGTCACGGCGCTCGTCGTGGGAGATGCGCGCACGCACCCCGAGGTGTGGGGCGCCATCGCGGCGGCGGCGGTGCGTGAGGCGCCCGACGTGCTGCTCTTCACGGGCGACGCGGTGGCCGACGGCGGAAGCTTCGCGCTGTGGTCACGCTTCTTCGACGCGGCGGAGACGCTGCTCGCGTCGACGCCGGGCTACTGGGCCGACGGCAACCACGAGGGGCTCGCCGCGGTGTACTACGACCAGTTCGCGCTTCCCTCGAACGGCGAGCGCTCGCACCACGAGCACTGGTACGCGTCCACCTACGGACCGCTGCGCCTCGTGGCGCTCAACGACGTGACCGTGCCCGCGGCTGACATCGCGGGTGCGCAGCGCGACTTTCTCGACGCCACGCTGCGTGCGGTCGATCGCGCACGCACGCCGTGGATCGTCACGATGCACCACCAGCCCATGCACACCGACGCGGTCGGGCACCTCCCCGATGCGATCACACGGCGCACGTGGGGGCCGCTCTTCGACCGCGCGCGCGTCGACGTCGACCTCTCGGGCCACGTGCACAACTACGAGTCGTCGGAGCCCCTGCACCACGACGGCACGGTCGTCGCGGAAGGCCGTGGAACACGCTATTTCGTGTACGGCGGCGCGGGTGCACCGCTCTACGATTTTCACGCGCGCGCACCGTGGGTGCATCAACGCGCGGTGACCCACGGCTACGCGCTGCTGCGGGCCCGCGCAGACCGCCTCGTGTGGGACGCACGCCGCGTCGATGGCACGGTCATCGAGCGCGTGGAGATTCCGTGGACCGCGCCCGTCGCGGGAGCGCGCTGAGATGCGGGCGCACGTCTCGATGGCCCTGTTCGCAGCGCTCGCGGGGATGGCCTGCCACGCGCGCCACGCCACGGTGACCACGCCCGATGCGAGGCCGCCGGTCACGCTCCTCGAACCCGTCGACGAGCGCCGTCACGCGCCGCCTGCCGCGTCTGCGCCCGATGCGTCGGCTGCGGTCTGCGACGGACGCACGGCCCGCGGAGGCCACGTGCATCAACTCCTGCGATGCCCCGATGCGCTCGTCGACGCCGTGCGCGGGTGGAGGCCCGATGCGCTCGTGGCGCTGGGGGGTGGAATCCTCGGTCCGGGTCGCGCGGCGTGTTCGACGGTGCAGCGCGCGAAGGCCACCGCACAGCTCTTCGAAGCGCTCGACCGCGCGCCGTGGATGGTGCTCTCGGGCGAAGGTCCCCACGAGCCCGCCCGCGCCCTCGACGGCATCGAAGCCCGCTGCGTGCGCGCCCGCCTCACGCAGGAGCGCGCGCACCCCGACGCGCCCGTCGCCGAGATCGCCCGCGAGGCCACGGCGCTCGACCGCACGAACACCGCGGCGCTCACCGAGGCCGACTACCTCTGCGCGGTCATCGTCGCCGCCCACGACGACAACGTGTGGCGCGACGCCGTCTTTGCACGGATGCTCTTCGAACCGCGCTCCGAGACCACCATCGAGAACGCCCTGCGCGCGTCGGTGATCCTGAAGCGACGGTCCCTGCGCCGCGCGGTGATCGTGACCACACCCGTGATGCGCGACGGACGCGAGGTCGACAACCACGCGCGCCGCGCCCTCGGCGACTTCGAAGCAGACCGCGCCCGCGGACTCCACAGCAGCCGACTCGGCGCCGTGAGCTGCCCCGACGGCGACGGCGCCGCGCCGTGGAGCGGCTTCGAGCGAGACCCGCACTGACCGACGTCAGGGAGAACCCGATGCGCTCCGCTGTGCGCGCGTTGGCGTCGCGCGGGGAACACACACCGCACCGCTTTACGACACCCCGTGGGGGCGTGGTGTGATGCATGGCGGGTGTCCGCCGTCGGTCGCGAAGGTCGCGCCGGGGTGTGTGCGGATCTCGACGGCAAGGGGAGCGCGCGATGGCAGTCGACGGAGCGAGGCTCGCAGCGGCGCAGCACTGCGTCCGTCGTGCGTCGATGTGGCTGCGTGGGGCGCAGGACCGTGATGGTGCGTGGCGTGTGGCGCCCGAGGCGCGCGCGATCGAGAACGGGCTCGCGCTGCTGCTGTGTCCCGAGGCCTTTCGCACGGCCGATGCGGCGCGCATGCGCGTGAGCCTCACGGTGCGCCAGGGGCGCAGCGACGGACAGGCCGCGTACGAGGCCGAGAGCTTCGTCGTCGAGCGCGTGCATCGCGGAACGTGCGAGCCCGCGCCCACGCTCGACCTCTCGCTCCCCGGATGGCGCAGCGACGGGTGCGAGCGCCACTCGACCTACTTCGCGGCGCTGGGCTACGGGCTCCAGTGGACGATGCGCGGGGCGCCGCCGTGCGACGTCGTGCGCGGGCGTGTGGGCGACGCGTTGGCGGGCGCGTCCGACGGGCAGGCGGGCGTGGTGTGGGCCTCGCTCGCGGTGCTCAACGGCGCGCGCGACGCACGGAGCACGCAGGCCCTCGCGACCGGGCAACGACGCGACGGATCGTTCGGCGCCCATCCGCTCGTGACCTGCCTCGCGGTGGCGGCGCTCGCGCGTCTCCCGCGGTCCTTCGAGGGCGCACGGGCGCACGCGCTCCGCTGGCTCGACGCGTGCGGTCGCAACGACGTGGGGCTCCGTGTGGCCCACGCCGACGTGGGCGACACCGTGCTCGCCGCGCGGGCGCTCGACGAGGCGCTCCCGTGGGGGCCTCCGCACGTCGGCGCTCGGCCCTACCTCCGCGCGGCGCGCAACGGCGACGGCGGGCTCCCGCAGCGTGCGGGCGAGCGCAGCGACGTCGACGCGACGGCCCTCGCGGTGCCCGTGTTCGACGGATCGCCGGTGGCCGCGGCATTGATCGCGCGGCTCCGCACCATGCAGCGAGACGACGGTCTGTGGCACCGCGGACTCGACGGCGCCCCGGCCCTCGACCGCACCGCGCTCGCACTCGCATCGCTCGCGCGCAGCGAGGCCCCCGTCACGGCGAGGGAGCGTGTCGCCGACGACGACGCACGCCGTTGGATCGCCCGCACGTGGGCAGACCCCGCGGCCCTGCGCACGCTGCGCTACGCGAGCGAACCGTGGATGGTGCTCACGCTCGTCGACGCCCTCGGACCCGCGCACGACGCCGCGCGCGAGGCCGTCGCGTGGCTCCTCGCACGGCAGCGCGGCGACGGGAGCTTCGCGCCCTCCAGCACCCACCGCGGCAGCGCAGCGGCCACCGGCGCGGCCCTCGCAGCGCTCGCGGGAACCGTACGCAGCGACGATCCGCGCGCGCTCGCGGCGGTCGACTGGCTCGTGGGGAATGTGTCGTATGAGGGGCGCTTCACCGGGCCCTGCGATGCGTACAGCCCGCGGCCCTTTCTCGTCGATCACCCGGTGCGCGCCCACGCGCTGGCCCTCTTCGGCCTCGCGCGCTGGCTCCGCGGATGCGACGGGATCACTGCGACTGCGAGAGGTCCTCTTCGAATCGTTCCGCGCTGTTGACCGTGAAGGTGAAGCGCGCGCGGGTGACGCCGCGGGGCCATCGCACGGCGCCCACGTACACGCCGCGCTCGCGGGCCTCGCGCAGCCGGTCGACGGCCACGCCGCGGTCGTTCACCACGGTGATGTCGGCGTAGGGGAGCGCCACGCCCTCGGCGTCGAAGAGTCGCACGGCCATCACGCCCTGATCGACGGCGGTGCTGCGCAGGCGAACCTCACGGAGCAGCGGTCCCGACTGGGCCGCGCTCACACGGATCACCCGCACGTCGGTGCCGTCGGGCGTCGAGGCGCAGCGCACCTCGTGGTTGCGTCCCGGCGCGAGGCGCAGCGGAACGTTGGTGGCCACCGCGCGGGCGCCGTCGATGCCGCAGAAGAACCCCTCGGGCACGTCGAGGGCCGCGAGGCGCGCGGGATCGCTCGCACCCGGACCGACGCCCTGCACGAGCACCGGCGCCGCGACGTGCACCGCGACCGCGGGCGAGGGGAGCCCTTCGAAGCGCTCCGCATCGAGCGCCGTCACGCGGAAGAAATAGCGCCCCGGCACGAGCGCGCGGGCCGTGTACGACGACGACTCCGCGGGCAGACGCTCCACCGTGAGCAGGTCGTGAAAGAGCTCATCGCGCGCGATCTCCAGGCGCCACGACGCGGCCACGACGGTGCCCCGCAGCGACCACGCGGCCGTCACGTCGACGGGCTCACCGGACGAGAGCGCGCGCGCGGGCGGCGGTGCGCTCCACTGCGGCGACGGCGGGAGCAGACGCAGCGGCTGACGCGGGCGTCCGGGCTCTTCGAGCGTGCCCGTGCTCGCGCGGAGGATGTACTCGCGCTCCGGCGTGCGGACGCGCATGCGACCGCGGTTGGCGGCGAGGCGCACCGCGCGGGTGGAGGCCTCGAAGGCGAGCGAGCCGTCGACGCGTCCGAGCCACGCGGTGGTCGCGCCCACGGCCACGGGTACGAGGGGCGCAGTCTCCGAGAGGGGCCCTGCGATCATGCGCGCCGTGAGCGATCCGCGCGGGAGCGTGCAGATCGGCGCGGGCGCCACGCCGGGCGTCGTGGGACCGGGCACGAAGAGGTGCAGCTCCGTGCGCTCGTGGAGCGTGACCACCGTGCCGTTCGCGAGGAGCAGCTCTGCCGACGCACCCTCGGGCACCACCACCCGCGTGCCGCGCGGGAGCATCTCGCCCGCGACGCCCGTGTGGGCCGTGGCGTTGGGGCCTTCGGGGGTGACCTCCACGGCGCCGCGCGACCATGCGAGCCGCGCCTCGTGGGCGGCGAACGGGGGCAGCGCGGCCGTCGAGGGCACCACGCGCGGAGGCGGCGCGAGGGGAAAGGTGCGACGCGGCGGCGTGGGCCTCGCGGCGGCCTGCGGGGCGTTCGGGAGCGTCGGGGGCGCGGGCTGCGCGAGGGCCTCGGACGCGCGCGCCGTGAGGGCCGCCGCGACGGCCGTGAGCACCACGCGACGCACGAAGAAATCAGGGCGTTGGGGCATCGGGGGAACGTCCTTGCGGCCGCGCAGGGCGGGACCCTTGTCTCCCGCCGCGGAGGCCGCGCTCCCTCGCATACACCCATTGGCCCCGGGAGCGGAGCGCCCTTCGGAGCTCCATCCCCTGCGCAGCCCCGCGCGACCGAGGCCACAGCGTGCGCATCGTGCACGCACCGCGAAACCCTTGCAATTCCAAGGGATGCGCACGCCGCACCGCCGGCACCGCGCAATTCGTGTGACGCCATGTCTCACGCGAGGGTTGAGTCTCCTGAAAAATTCCCGCTATGGTGCGGCCACGCTACGGGTCGCGCGGCGCACCCCCGACGCGGCGTCGACCCGCCATCGGTCTCTCACTTCGCCCTTCTGTCCGAGGTGTTCCGCATGTCGCTTGAGAAGCTCACGCCCCTCGCGCTGGCCCTCGCCGCGCTCACCCCGGCCTGCGACGGCGTGTCGGTGCTCTCGTCGCCCGTCGACGCCACCGTGGCCCGCGACGCCACCCCCGACGTGACCGCGCCCGACGTCACCACCCCCGACGTGACCGCGCCCGATGTGACCGCCCCCGACGTGTTCGACGCGGGCGAAGACCTGGGCCTCATGGACGCCGCCCTCGACGTCGACACCGGCCCCGACGTGCAGTGCGCCACGGGCCAGCGCGTGGTCGGGACCGCGTGCGTCTCGGGCACCCCCCGCCTCGTCGCGCCGCTCTCGCTCGGCGACGTGACCCAGCGCCGCCCGACGCTCCGCTGGACGCTCCCCACCAACCTCGACGGCGCTTCCGTCGACCTCTGCCGCGACCGCGCGTGCACCCTGGTGATCGAGACCGTCGTCGCCACGGGCACCTCGGCGCGTCCCACCGCCGACCTCCCCGCGAGCGCCACGATCTTCTGGCGCGTGCGCGGCCGCGCGGGCGACGCGACGGACACGCAGACGAGCGCCACGTGGCTCTTTCACACGCCCGCGACCAGCGCGTCGGGCGGCGTCGACACGAGCTTCGGCGCCCACGTCGACGTCAACGGCGACGGCTTCGACGACGTGGCGCTCACCGGGGGCGACGACGGGTTCCGCGTGCACGCGGGCAGCGCCACGGGCCCTGCGGCCACGGCCACCACCACGGTCACCACGGGCGGCGTGCGACTGCGCCTCGCGGGGGCGGGCGACGTGAACGGCGACGGCTTCGGCGACCTCGTCGTGGTGCGCACGTCGACGGTGGCCGCAGCCTCGACCACCGCGTCGATCTACGCAGGCAGCGCCACGGGGCTCGCCACCACCCCCCTGGTCACCCTGCGCTCGCGCGACACGGCCACCCCCCGGGCCCGCGACGTGGCCACCGCCGCGGGAGACCTCAACGGCGACGGCTACGGCGACCTCGCGTACGGCGAGCCCGGCGGCGCCGACTTCGCGAACAACCCCACGGGCCCCGTGGCGCTCTTTCTCGGCCGCGCGACGGGCCTGTCGAGCACGGCCGCGCAGGTGCTCTCCGACTCGTCGATGCTCACGGGCCTCGGCGCCTCGCTCACGGCCACCGACGTGAACGGCGACGGACTCGGCGACCTCGTCGTGGGCGCCCCCGGGCTCACCGCCGACGTGAGCGGCACCGTGCGCGTCTACGCCGGGCAGCGCGGCGGTGACAGCGTGGTCATGGCCTCCGCCGTCGTGCGCGCCCCCACGGGACGCCGCGATCTCGGCGCCTCGCTCGCCGCCGCCGACCTCAACGGCGACGGCTACGGCGACGTGCTCGCGGGGGCGCCCGCGGGCAACGCGGTGCTGGCCTTCTCGGGCGGCGCCACGGGGCTCTCCACCGACGCGCCGGCGGTGCTCACCGACACGGGCGCGGGCGTCGGCGCGTGGCTCGCGCGCGGCGGCGACACGAACGGCGACGGCTTCGGCGACGCGGTGCTCTCGGACCAGCCCTCCATGGCGGTGAACAACCGCGCGCTCGTGTTCGCGGGGGCTTCGGCCGGGGTGTCGACGACGCCCGTCGCGCTGCGTCCCGCCGAGACGCTCACCACCTCGATCAGCTTCGCCACGGCCCTCGCCGCGGGCGACGTGAACGGCGACGGATTCCTCGACCTGCTCGTGAACGCGGCGGCGCCTGCGAACCAGCTCCGCGTGTACTTCGGCGGCGCGTCGGGCGTCGCCACGACGGCCTCGGTCACCCTCACCACGCCGTCGATCACCGCCGCGTGGCAGGTCGCGAACTGACCTCTACGCCAGCCGTCGCAGCAGCGGCGACGTGGCCATCGTCGTCGCGATCGCCGTCAGCACCATCACCGCAAAGAGCTTCGGCGTGAGCACCCCGAGCTCGACCCCCGCGTCGAGCACGAGGATGCCCATGAGCCCCCGCGCGTTCATCAGCACCCCCAGCGCACGCGCCGTGCGCGACTCGATGCCGAGCGCGCGCGCCGTGGCCCACGTGCCCCCGACCTTGCCCACCGTCGCCACCACGATCACCACCCCCGTGGTCGCGAGGTCGTGGAGCGTGAGGAGCCCGAGCTGCACGCGCAGACCCGTGAGCGCGAAGTACACGGGCAGGAGCACGGCGCCGACGAAGGGCGCGAGGCGCGCTTCGAGGTGCGTCGCGAGGCGTCCGTGCGCGGGGGTCATCACGCCGAGAAAGAACGCGCCGAAGAAGGCGTGCACGCCGATGGCGTCGGTGGCCGCGGCCGAGAGCAGCGCGGCGATGAGCACCGTCGCGAAGGCGCCCTGCGAGACGTCTCCGTCGCGGCGCTCTTCGCGGTCGGCGAGGCGCGCGAGGAGGGGGCGGGCCACGAGCGCGAGCCCCGCGATGTGCAGCGCCACGAGGCCGAAGGTGCGCGGAATCGCGTCGGTCTGCGCGCGCGCGAAGCCCGACACGGCGGCGAGCATGCACCAGGCGGTGACGTCGTCGGCGGCGGCGCACGCGAGGGCGAGGGTGCCCAGGGGGGTGCCCGTGAGCTTGCGGTCGGCGAGGATGCGCGCGAGCACGGGAAACGCCGTCACCGAGAGCGCGGTGCCCACGAAGAGCGCGAAGACCGTGAACGACCCGCCGTTGCCGTACGTGGGAAAGATCCCGACGGCGAGGGCCGCGCCGAGCACGAAGGGCGCGACGATCGACGCGTGGGCGATGGTGAGCGTGGCCGTGCCCCGTCCGCGCAGCGCCGCGGGGTCGAGCTCGAGCCCCACGAGGAACATGAACAGCACCACGCCGAGCCGCGCGATGGCCCCGAGCGCCGTCGCCGCCTCGCGGGGAAACACCACCGCGTGCGCCGCGGGCCACAGCGCGCCCAGCACCGAGGGCCCGAGCGCGATGCCCGCGACGATCTCGCCGAGCACCGGGGGCTGCGTGAGGTAGCGCTCGAAGAGGCGTCCCACGCCGCGCGCCGCCGTCGCGATGAGCGCCATCGCGAGGAGCACCTGCGCGAACGTGCCGTGCCCCATGCGCGCGAAGGTCGACGCCACCGGGGCCTGCGCGGGCAGGTCGGTGCCCACGGAACGCACCAGCGCGAACAGCCCCACCCCCGCGACCACGATCAGCACGTAGATCCCCGCGGCGCGCGCGGCGTTGGCCATCGGCGGAGGGGAGGGGACGTGTGACGAGGTGGCCTCCATGCGGCGCACGCTACCGCCCAACGCGCGCCTTCGGGGAGACCCGATGTGCCGTGACAGCCCTTGTGCGAGGCCCATGGCGAGATCCACCCTGCGCGGCAACCGTTCCCATGCACCCGATCATCGACCGCTGCTGGCGCGCGTTCGGTCCGCGCCTCACGCCCCTCTCGCGCGGCGACGCGATGAGCCCCGCGGCCCTCGAACGCGCCCTCGTCGAACGTCTCGCAGCGCACCTCGCACCCGACCGCGCACCCGCGCACGTGAAGCTCCCGGAGGACTTCTGCGCGCACCTCCGCGCCGCGGGCGACACGCTCTGGCTCGGGCAGCGCCTCGCCCTCGACCTGCTCGTGTACCCCGCCCGCTCCGTCGACGCGAACCTCGCCCACGCCCTCACGCAGTACGCCGACGACGACTGCCCCGGACCCCGGGGGGCCGGCGTCTGGATCGAGTTCGCCCACGCGGGCGATCACACCGGGTGGTTCCTCTGCGTCGACCCCACGCGCGAGGAGTACGGCTTCGTCGGACGCGGGGACGACGCGCACCCGTGGCTCAACGGCGCCGACTGGATGCACCCCCTCCAGCCCTTCGAAGCGTGGTGCGTCTCCCTCGCGCGCCGCCGCGGAGACCCGCGCGACCCCGTGCTCCTCGCCCTCGCACCCGACGAGGCCGCCGCGCTCCCCGATGCGCCCGACGAGGCCCTCCGCGCCGTGCGCGCCCTCGTCGACGCGCGCACCCCCGACCCCGCGTGGAGCCGCACGCACACGCACCCCGACCGCACCCTCGTCCTCCGCGCCGCGGCCCCCCTCGTGCGCACGCTCCTCGATGGGCCCGCGCGCTCGCTCCGCGACGACGCCGTGCTCCGCGCCCGCGTGCTCGACCCCGACGCCGTGCGCGCCCTCGCGCAGTCTCCCATCGCCGCCGTTCCCCCGTGGAGCGCCCTCGTCTGGACGCCCTCGCGCCACGCCCTCCGCGCCGTCGAAGACGCAGCTTCCGCGGTGGCCGACTTCGCGCGCCGCAGCGCCGACGCGGGCCTCGCCTGGCTCATCGCACACGAAGAGGGCGGCGACCCCCTGCTCGACGCCCTCGACGACTGAGCGCTCTCGCCAGGGCCCTTTGCGCCAAGGCGCGCGCACGTCTCCGGGTACCTTCTCCCACGATGCGCCCGCACACCGCCGCCCTCTCCGTCGCCCTGCTGCTCTCGTCGCTCGCCGCGCACGCGCAGCCCTCCGTGCCCACCGCGCCGCCGCCCACGCGCCCCGCGCGCCCCGACTGGAACGCCCGCTACGAGATCGCCCCCGCGAGCCCGCGCAACCCCGCGGTCTCCCTCGCGCTCGGCACCGACCGCGCGGTGATCACCCTCCGCGCCCCCGGGGCCGACATGGTCTTCGTCGCCGACGCCGTGCGCGCCGCACGCACCATCACCCTCTACGAGCGCGCCCACTTCGGCGCCGTGCCCGCCAACCTCGGCGCACCGCCCTCGACGCGCACCCCGGGAACGCGCCCCGCGCTCCTCGAACTCACCCTCGACGCCACGGGCCGCGCCACCGCCCGCGCCGTGCGCCTCTCGTCGCTGCTCGGCACCGCGACCCTCCGCGCCACTGCCGTCACGGCCCCCACCGTGCCCGCGGGCTTCTCGACCGCGGGCTCCACCGACCTCACGGCCGTCGCCCACGCGCTCGGCGACTGCGGCCCCGTCGACGTGCGCGAAGGCGGCAACGTGGCGCAGTGCGCCTCGGGCCTCGCGCTCCAGCACGGGAGCGTTCCCACCGCGCGCCTCGAAGCGCGCACCGGCGCCACGGCCCCCGCGGTCGTGTGCGCCGACTACGTCGACCGCGAGGGATTCACCGCCCGCGAGGTCACGGCCACCACCGCGCTCTGCGACACCGGCGCCGGGCCCATCACCGCCGCGCTCGCGATCCCCGAGGTGCAGCGGCGCTACGGGGGCGCGTGCCGTCGCACCGACAACCGCGGCGCGACCCTCCTCGACTGCCGCGGCGTGCGCTTCGTCTACGGCGGTCCGACCCTCACGCTGGCGCGCGTCGAACCGCTCCCCGCGGCGCCCCACTGAACGCCTGACCTGGGTGGGGGGTGCCCTGACGAAATCGAGCTTGTTTGCCCGAGAAACGTGATTTGTCCGACCGGTCGGACAACCGCTGCGCCCTTCCCATCCGCGCCCCGCTGCACCACAGTCGCCCGCACCTGTGGGAGCCCTCCGCGCCGCCCTCGTCGCGACCGTCTCCGCTGCGTGCGTCTCGGCGTACGAGCCCGGCGCCCTGCTGCGCGCGCCTGCGTCGGTCCGCGCCGACTGCCTCGACCTCGCCGTCACGCCCCACGCCGACCCCGCGCTGCCCGCCTCGCACGTCGCCCTGCGCGTGGACTTCGGCAACCGCTGCGCGCGCCCCGTGACCCTCGACCTCACGCGCCTCGCCGTCACCGGCGTGTGGCCCTCGCACCGTGCGCCCCTCGCGCTCGTCGACCCGCGCCGCGAGGTAGAGCCCGCCGTGCTCGACGCGCACCGCGACGGCGCCGAGACGCTGGAGTTCGCGCCGGTCACCGACTCCTCCGACGCGCCCGCGGAGGTGTGTGTGGCCTTCGAGGGCGTGGTTCCCGGGGCCGACGCCGCGACCCTTCGCTGCCTCGCCGCACGGCCCGTCGCATCGACCGCTGGAGGCTCCCCGCCATGAGAACGCACGCCCTCGTCGCCGCGCTCCTCGCAACCCTGTGCCTCCCCCGGGGGCTCCTCGCGTGTGGCGGAGGCGGCGGTGGGGGTGGCGGAGGTGGCGGAGGTGGTGGTGCGCCCACGTGCGTCGAGACCTCCGAGGTCGTCGGACGCCAGCGCTGCACCCGCTTCGGCCAGCGGTGGAACGTCGCCCACGCGTCGCCCCTCCTCGGCGACGTGGGACTCACGGTGGGAGCCATCGACCTCGCGCGCTTTGCGGGCACCGGGGAGGCCCAGCACGACGACACGAACCACCCCTTCGCGGTCACGCGCGGCGCGCTCGCCGTCGCCACGCCTGCGTTCGGGTTCATGCTCCGCGCGGGCACGGCGCTCCCTGCGGGCTTCTACCTTCTGGGCCAGCTCGACGTGGCGATGGCCTCGGTGCAGGGAACCTCGCTCCGCACCGCCGACCTCACGGCCACGCCGCGTTCGGCGCTGCGCCTCGGGCTCGGCGCGGTGCTCGGATACCAGCTCTCCGCGGGCCCCGTGGGCGTGCGCGCCGAGGTGCTCGCCGGGGGATCGCTCACGAGCGTCTCCTTCGAGAGCGTGCGCGGCGCGTGCACGGGCTCGGCGAGCGCCGTCGATGCGTCGCTCCGTGTGGAACCCCGCCTCGCCGTCGAGGCGCGCCTCACGCCATGGACCTCGCTCGGTGTGTCCGGCGGCACCAACGCGCTCTCGCCCGGCGACTGGCAGACCGCGCTCTACCTCCGACTCAGCGAGCTCGCCTTCGACGGCCGCACGCGCTGACCCCGCCACCCTCTCGTGGACCTCACCCGCTCCGTCGACGGAACGCTCTGGCGCACCCCCCTCTGGCCCACGTTCGCAGCCCTCGCGCTCGCCGCCGCGACCCTCACGGTCTGCGCCCTCGCGCTCCGTCGCACCTGGCCCGGCGCCTCGCCGCGCCGCCGTGGGGCCCTGCTGGCCCTCGCATGGCTCCTGGGGGCCGTTACCCTCTTCGACCACGCCGCGGCCACGCACGGGGCCCCCTGGCGCCTCGCAGCGCCCTCCGCAGCCCTCCGCGCGGCCCGCGTCTTCGCCGTGCCCCTCGCGGCCGACGTGTTGGCGCTCTCCGCGTCCCTCGTCGCGGCCCTCGTGGCGCTGGCCTCGCTCGCCCGTCGCACCCGTGGGAGCGTGGCGCTCGCGGCCCTCTCCCTCCTCGGGGCGCTGCCGTGGATGCACCAGCGCGCGCTCGTCGGGATGCTCGACCTCCCGCGGGTGACGGTGGTGGGCGCGCCCTTCGCGCACGTGGGCTTCGGGCGTCGGGTGACCCTGGGGCTCTCGCACCGCGATGGCAGCGCGTACCGGGTCGACGCCCACCGCTGGCGCTGGGCTCCGCGCGCGCTCGACGTGCCCACCGCGTCGACGCCCGTGCGCGTCACCGAGACCGTGCGCGGCGATGGGGACTGGGCGCGCTTCGAGACCCGCGTGACCTTCGAGACCGTAGAGCCCCGGGGCACCGACGCGCTCCCGCTCGCGGCGGGCAACGTGTGGCGCTTCGCCGTGCGCACGCGCTGTCTCCTCGCGAACGGAACCCGCACCGACACCGCGGGCGACGAGGTCTGGCGCGTGATGGACGCGACGGTGCGCGAGGGGCTCCGTGTGGTTCCGCTGCGCGTCGAAGACGAGCGTGGACGGTGGGCGCAGACGATCCCGCTCGTCGAGGGCCGCGGCGCCGTCTGGACGCGCGCCGACGACGGAACGCTCACCCCCGCGCTCACCCCGGGGGAGGGCGCTCGCTGCGCGGTGGCGATGCGCGGCGGGGACGGCACCTGCCGCGGCGCTTCGACAGACCCCCACGATCCCCTCGCGGGCCCGATGACCTGGCACGGCACGCACGACCGCACACACGCCCTCGACCTCGTGGCCGCGGTGTTCACCCTCGGCTTCGCGCCGCGCCATGTGGATCGCTGCGAGGTCGACGCCCGTCGCATCGCCTCGACGTCGGCGGCGCGCTGACACGCCCCCGAACGGTGCTCCGCGGCGCGGGGGTTCGTCGGTAGTCTCGTGCCCATGAGCGACGATCCGCGCCTCGACATGGTGGGCTGGTACGACCCGATGCAGCTCCTTCGCACGGGGCTCCAGACCGTGCTCACCGAGGTGTTCGCGGCGCGCGCGGACTTTCGTCTCATCATGGCCGTGGGCGAGCCGCAGGAGGCCGTCTCCCTCGCCGACCGCGACGCCCTCTGGATCGACTACGTGGCCGACACGGGCGACGGGTGGAGGCCCACCACCGCGGTGCTCCACGCGCTCGCGCAACCGTCGATCACGGCGACGGACCCCGGGGGTTCTTCCGAAGCGACCGCGCGCGGCGACCTGCTGGTGATGGGCGGCGACCAGGTGTACCCCGCGGGCTCGGTGACGGCCTACGCCGAGCGACTCCTGGGGCCCATGAAGGCCGTGTCGACGGAGCGTCCCGCCAAGGCTCCGCTGCTGCTCGCGATCCCCGGCAACCACGACTGGTACGACGGGCTCACGGGCTTCGTGAACACCTTCACGCAGGGCGACGCGCACGGGCTCTGGCAGACCTTTCAGCGACGGAGCTACCACTGCGTGCGCCTGCCCCATCGGCACTGGCTCGTGGCGGTGGACATCCAGCTTCAGTGCGACCTCGACGTGCCGCAGCGACGGTGGTTCGAAGCGGCGCTCAAGGAGCTCGCCGAGGGCGACCACGTCATCGTGTGCATCGCCGAGCCCACGTGGGTGTTTCGTCAGCAGTACCGCAAAGACCACGGCCCGCAGATGGAGGCCCTCGTGCGCTTCATCACGCAGACGAAGCGCGCGCGCATCGCGCTGTGGCTCGCGGGCGACCTGCACCACTACCGACGCATGGAGCGCAGCGACGCCGAGGCCACGCCCGGCGCGCAGTACGTGACCGCGGGGGGAGGGGGAGCGTTCCTCCATCCGACGCACACGCCCTCCGTCGATCGCCTCGTGCGCGGACGGAGCGGCGAGACGCGGAGGTTCCTCGTGCACCGCGAGTATCCGTCGCGCGAGGTGTCGCTCTCCATGGCCGCGCGGAACCTCACCTTTCCGCTGCGCAACCCGAAGTTCGGATTGGCCACGGCGGCGGTCTACACCCTGCTCTCGTGGCTCCTTCCGCAGCCGAAGCTCGAAGACTTCGACCTGGGCATCGCGCACAGCGTGGGCGAGGGATTGCGTCGCGCGTCGGAGAACCCGAGCTCCATCGCGCTGGTCGCGATGCTGCTGGTCTCGGTGGTGTACTTCACCGACTCGAACCGCATGTCGTACCGCGTGGGCGGCGGGCTCGTGCACGGCACGCTGCACCTCCTCGGCGCGCTCGGCGCGACGGCGGCGGGGCTCTGGGTGTGCCGCGCGGCGGAGATCCACAACACGATCCTGCGGAGGCTCGTGCTCGCGGGGTCGAGCGCGGCGCTGGGCTACGTGCTCGGCGCGGCCATCATGGGCGCGTACCTCTACGTCAGCGTGCGGGTGTTTCATCGCCACGGAAACGAAGCCTTCTCGTCGCTGCGCGAAGAGGGGTGGAAGAACTTCGTCCGTCTGCGCATCGACCGCACGGGCCTGACGCTCTGGGCCTTCGGCCTCGACGCGATGCCCTCGCAGTGGACCTCCGCGCCGTGGCCGCTGCCCGCCGATCCGTCGCCCGCCGCGCAGCCCCGCGTGATCGACCGCGTGTTCGTCGCAGCGCCCGCGGTGAAGGCCTCCGCGGGCTGAGATACCGTCGCGCCATGGGCGACGACACCATCGACCTGCGCCATCCCCTCACGCTCGCCAACAGCTTCCGCTTTCCGTTGCAGTCGCGGGACTCGCGGCGCGACGTGCTCGTGGGCGCGCTGTGGCTCTTCGTGCCCGTCGTGGGGTGGCTCCTCAACATGGGACACCGCGTTCGTGTGGTGCATCGCCTTCAGCGCGGCGAGACCCCGTGGCCCGCGTGGCACGACCCCGGAGAGCTGCTGCGCCACGGGCTCCTGACCTTCGGCGGCATGGTGTACTACGGCGCCCCCGGGGTCTCGCTCGCGGCGCTCGGCGTGTATGCGCACCTTCCGTGGCTCACCGCGCTCGGGGTGGTGCTGTGGATGCTCGCCGTCGTGGCGATTCCGGGGTTCATGTCGCACTACTGCCGCGCGTACGACCCGCGCGAGATCTTCGACCCGCGGCGCGCGCTGCGACGGGTGATCGAAGGGGGAGGGGCCTACTGGCGCGCGTGGTCCATCGTGCTGCCCGCGATGGCGCTGTCGTTCGTGGGCCTCGCGGCCTTCGGCGTGGGCTTCGCGGTCACGAGCGTGTGGTTCTGGCAGACCGCGGCGTTCTCGTTCGCCACGGTGTTCACGCAGCGCTTCGACCTCGACGCGCGGACGTGAGGCGGGCACCGCCGTGCGCGCAGGCGCCCATCGTGGTGGCGCGTTCACCGTGCGGCGGGGGCCTCGGCGGAGAGGGCGGCCATCACCTCTTCGACGAAGGCGACGAAGGCCCGCGCTCGCGCCGTCGGCGTGCCGCCCGCGGGAAAGACGCACCACAGGTCGACGGGCGGGAGCACCCAGCCCGGCAGGAGGGCGACGACCTCTCCCGCGGCGAGCTCGCGCGAGAAGAGCCAGCGCGACGCCACGGCGGGGCCGACGCCCGCGAGCACGGCCTCTCGCACGCCCTCGGCAGCGCTCACGTGCAGGCGCGGAGCGGGGCGCACCTCGACCACCTCGTCGCCACGGCGGAAGGTCCACAGCTCACCCTCCGCCGACCACGCGTACCCCACCGAGGGCAGCGAGGCGACGTCCGTCGGGTGACGAGGCTCGCCGTGCTGCGCGAGCCACGCGCGCGACGCCACGAGGTGCCGCGGTGACGCGCCGACGCGTCGGGCGACGTGCGACGAGTCTGCGAGGTGCCCCGCGCGCACGGCCAGCTCGGCGCCCGCGGCGACCAGGTCGACGTGGCGGTCGTCGAGCACGAGGTCGAGCGTGAGCCGCGGGTGTCGCGACAGAAACTCTCCGAGGCGTGGAATGAGGTGCAGGCGCGTGAAGCTCACCGGCGAGCACACGCGCAGGCGCCCCTCGACCTGCGCGCCCTCGCCCCGCGCGGCCTGCGCGGCCTCGTCGACACCCGAGAGCACCCGTCGCGCGTGCTCGTAGAAGCGGCGCCCGGCCTCGGTGGGCTGCACGCGACGCGTGGTGCGCGTCAGCAGCGAAACACCGACCCACGATTCGAGCGAGGCGACGGCCCGGGAGACCGCCGACTGCGTGACCCGCAACGCGCGCGCCGCGGCCGTGAAGGATCCCGTGTCGACCACGCGGACGTAGGCGTCGATGGCGTCGAGGCGTTCCATGGATGCTCCGGCGGCATGGGTGTTAGCCCGCGCGGGCACGTTATCACCACCCTCGGAGGGCCATAGGTTCGCGCCGTCCCCGCCGCATCGCCGCGGAGACAGAGGAGCCACGCGCCATGATCCCGTTCGACATCCACACCCTCGCCACCGCCCCCGAGGCCTCTCGCACCACGCTCGCCGCGGTGAAGAAGTCGTGGGGCTTCGTCCCCAACCTTCAGGCGACGCTCGCGGAGAGCCCCCTCGCATTGGAGGTGCACGAGTACCTCTTCGCCGCCGCAGGCCGCACGAGCTTCTCGCCCGCCGAGGCGCAGCTCGCGCTCCTCGCCGTGAGCGTCTTTCACCGCTGCACCTACTGCGCCGCGGGACACACCTTCCTCGCCCGCAAGGCAGGCGCCGACGAGCGCGCGATCCAGGCCGTGCGCGACGAGCGCCCCGTCGACGATGCGCGGATCGAGGCGCTCCGACGCTTCGTGATCGCCGTGCTCGAAGCCCGCGGCTTCGCCGGCGACGCGGCGGTCGAGGCCTTTCTCGCAGCCGGCTTCTCCCGCGCGCAGGTGTTCGAGGTGCTCGTGGTCATCGCGCTCAAGACCCTCAGCAACTACACCGACCACCTCGCGCACGTGCCCGAGGAGTCGTTCATGTCCGACCCCGCGCTCCGCTGGCGTCCGCGCGCGTGACGGAACCGAGGCCCACGATGACCGTCGCCGTGCTTGGAATGGGCGCCATGGGTCGCCGCGCCGCTGCGCGCCTCGCAGCCTCGGGGGCGACGACGGTCGTCTCCAACCGCTCGTCCTTCGACCCGCCCGACGGCGTGCGCGTCGCTGCCACGCCGCGGGAGGCGGCCTCCGATGCGTCGGTGGTGATGAGCTTCGTCGCCGACGACGACGCCTCGCGCGCCGTGTGGGAGGACGACGCGGACGGTGCCCTCGGGGGCCTTCACCGCGGGGCGCTCGCGATCGAGTGCAGCACCGTCACCCCGGCGCGCGTCCGCGCCCTTGCGGCGGCCGTCGTGGCCCGCGGCGCGGCCTTCGCGGAGGCGCCCGTCGTCGGCTCGCTGCCCCAGGTGGAACAGGGACGACTTCATGCGCTCGTGGGCGCCGAGCCCGGGGTGTTCGCGCGGGTGTCGGAGGCGCTCGCGCCGCTGACGGTGGCCGTCCACGCCGTGGGCCCCGTCGGCAGCGGCGCGGCGGTGAAGCTCGCCATCAACGCGCTCTTCACCGCACAGGTGGCGGCGACGGCGGAGGCGCTCGCGTACCTGTACGCGCAGGGCGTCGACGTCGGCGCTGCGGCCGCGGCCTTCGGGGCGACACCGGTCGCGAGTCCCGCCGCCGTGGCTGCGATGGCCGCGATGCGTGACGACCGCCACACGCCGCTCTTTCCGCTCCGCCTCGCCGCGAAGGACCTGCGCTACTTTCTCGATGGCGCAGCGGACGCTGCGGTGATCACCGCGGTCTCCGCGTGCTTCGAAGGCGCCCTCGCGCGCGGCCTTGGAGACCTCCACCTCACGGCCGTGGCCAGGCGGCCGTAGCGCCACGGGCACCGACGCGCTCGCGTGTCGTGAAGCCCCGACGCGCCGACGCAACGCCCGGCCCCATGCACCGCACACCGACCCCGAAATGCGAAAACCCCGTGAGACCTTGCGATGCCACGGGGCTCGCTCCTGCGCGGTGACGGCTGCGACGGGCGATGGTGTGGCGCGAGGGCGGGCGATTGGGCGGCGCGCGGGCGGGCGATCGTGTGGCGCGCGTGTGGGCGATGGTGGTGCGCGTGCGCGGGCGATCGTGTGGTGCGCGTGCGGGCGATGGTGTGGCGCGAGCGCGGGCGGTTGCGTGTCGCGTGCGCGGGCGATTGCGTGGCGTGCGGGCGATTGCGTGGCGTGCGTGCGGGCGATTGTGTGGCGCGTGCGCGGGCGATTGCGTGGCGCGTGCGCGGGCGATGGTATGGTGCGCGTGCGCGGACGATTGTGTGGTGCGCGGGCGGGCGATGGTGCGGCGCGCGTGCGGGCGATGGTGTGGCGCGTGCGCGGGCGATGGTGTGGCGCGCGAGCGGGCGATTGGGCGGCGCGAGCGCGGGCGATCGTGTGGTGCGCGTGCGGGCGATTGTGTGGTGCGCGTGCGATCGTGTGGTGCGCGTGCGCGGGCGATTGTGTGGTGCGCGTGCGCGGGCGATTGTGTGGTGCGCGTGCGCGGGCGATTGTGTGGTGCGCGTGCGCGGGCGGCCGGGGTTCGCCAGAGCGCTTCACCCCGGGCTGATGTGTGCTGCCGCGCCGGACGCGGTCCGGCGCTACGGTGGCGGCGGTCGAATGGCGCGCGATGCGGTGATTGCCGTGTCCCACGAACACAGCGCTCATGGTGTTTCACGCTGTGGAGCGCCGGACACCGTCCGGCGCGGCAGCCCACACCAGCCCGGGGTGATGCGCCTCCTGGCGCTGAACCCCGGCCCCCTGCGCCCGCTGCGCCCTGCGCTCTCTGCGCCCCCTGCGTTCCTACACCCTCTGCGCTCCCTGCGCCCCTGCGCCCCCGCGCCCTGCGCTCTCTGCCCCGAAATGCGAAAACCCCGTGAGACCTTGCGATCCCACGGGGCTCTCTGAAGTGCGGGGTGGACGGGACTCGAACCCGCGGCCTCCGGCGTGACAGGCCGGCGTTATAACCGACTTAACTACCACCCCACTCAGACCCGGACCTTGCGGCCCTTGTCGTGCGAGGGAGCGGTCTTCTACGTGACCCCCTCCGTGCGGTCAAGAGATTTTTCACGCCCTCCGCCGAGCCCATCGCGGCGCGGTGGAGGTGCGCTGCGGAGGGCGTGGGGTGTGCGACGCTCGCGCGGTGAGACGGTGGTGCGGCGCGCTGTGCTTCGCGGCGCTTCTGGGATGCGACGACGCGACGCCCGCGGTCGACGAGGGGCCCGTGTGCGTCGACGTTCCGCGCGACGAGATCACCCTGCGCGGACGCTTCGAGGTGAGCGACCGGCTCTTTGGCGGCGGCGACGCGCTCACCGTGGTGGGCGAGTGCAACGGCGACGGACGCGGTGACATCGTGCACGCGCAGCGGGTGTTCGCGAGCCGTGGAGAGGGCGCGTGGGACGAGGCGCCGTTGCCCGACAGCGCGGGCCGCAAGGTGGGCGCCATGGCCGACCTCGACGGCGACGGCGTGCAGGACCTCGTGCTCGCGGGATCGTCGGTGGAGTGGCGTCGCGGCGAAGGTCCGTGCCGCTTCGGAGCGCCCGTGCAGATCGCCGCTGCGGTGTCGGGCGAGCCCGGCCAGGTGAAGGTGCACGACGTCGACCGCGACGGCCTCGCCGACGTGATCGTGGCCCGTCAGGAGGTGCGCGACCGTGCGATGCAACTGCTCCTCGCGCGCGGCGACGGACGCTTCGAAGACCGCACGCCGCCGCCCACACCGGCGCCGGGGCACCGCGACGTTCCCTTTCGCACCTTCGGCACCTTCTGGGACGACCTCGACCGCGACGGCCGCGAGGACCTCTTCGCCATCCTCGACGACGACGTGGGATGGTTCGCGTGGGGCGTCGCCGCGCGCTGGCCCGCGTTCACCTTCGACGCGCGCGTCACCGACGTGCTCCGCCCTGTGAGCCCCATGGCCGTGGTGCCCATCGACCACGACGGCGACGGCGTGTTCGCGTACTTCGTGAGCGGAACCTTCGGCAACCACCGCCTGCTGCAACCGCGCGGCGCGCGCCGTCTCGTCGACGTGGCCGCGTGCGCCTCGGTGCGCGAGCCCGGCACCGTGCAGGACGCCTGGGGCGCCCTCTCCTTCGACGTCGACCTCGACGGAGACCCCGACCTGCTCTACCGCCAGGAGCGCGACGATCATCGGGGCGGCGGTCCCACGCGACTGCTCGTGAACCGCGGCGATGGGGTGTTCGCCGTGGCCTCCTCTGCGACGCTCGACGCGACGCTCACGGGCGTCGGGCTCGCGTGCGCCGACCTCGACGGCGACGGACGCGTGAGCTGCCTCGCGCGCGACACGGGCTCGCGGGGTCTGGTGCTCCTGCGCAACCGCATCGAGCCCGTCCGTCCGTGGGTGGGGATCCGTCTGCGCGGCACGGTCTCGTCGCCCGACGCATCGGGGGCGCGGGTGTCGTTGGAGGGCGCGCGTCCGATGCAGGTGGTGATGGCGGGCGCGCAGTCGCCGACGCTGGGCGAGCACGACCGCGCGGTGGTGCTCGCGGCGATGCAAGCGGGCGCCGCCGACGTGCGCATCGTGTGGCCCTCGGGGATCGTGCAGCGTGTGACGGGACTCGCGACGGGCCGCTACCACGCGGTGTCCGAGCCCGCGGTGCTCACGGTGTCTCCGCGCGTGCTGCGCGCCGACGGAGCGGGTCGGGTGACCGTGCGCCTCGATGGGTCCGCGGCGGGCGCGCGTGCTGCGAGCGTCACCTGCGAGGGCGATTGCGTGTGGGAGGGCGCCGCGACGCGCGACGCAACGGGCGCAGAGCTGCGCGTGCTGCGTGCGCCCACACGGGCGGGCGAGGCGCGCGTGGGCGCGGTGCTCGATGGCGCGACACTGACCGTGCGTGCACGCGTGCGCTTCGAGTGATCCGCGCGGGGGATGTGCGCGCCGAGGGGATCAATGATGATCTGCGCGGGTATCATCGCTGATACACGCGGGTATCATCGTTGATCTGCGCGGGTATCATCGTTGATCAACGCGGGTTGCAACGCTGATCGACAAAGGGATCGACGCTGAAGCCGGGGTATCAGGGGCGATCCCCGCGGCAATCACGCGTGCAGCGCGCACGTTGCAGACGCGCTCGGTGGAGCGATCGGGAACGATGCGCGGCGCGTGCGCGACGGGCGCGCGGGCGATCGGGGCGCGGCTCCGAGGGTTGGCGGCGAGGGGGACGGAGGGGCCGGGCGCGGTGGTGGTGCGTCGCGGCGAAGAGGGGACCGGGCGCGTTCGTGGTGCGTCGCGGCGAGGCGGTGAGCTCGTGCACCGCTGGGACGCGCACCGTGAGCCGCATGGGAAACACGTCATGGACCTTCCGCGCGATGGACCGCGGTCTCCGCGTGCCTGCGTGTGCTCGCGCCGTGGCGTTTCCGCGGCGCAGGTGAGACCTTCCGCATGGGGATGGCGACGATGAACACCATGGAGGCTCCGTGACCCGCGTCAACCTATCTGGTCTTTGGTTGTGGGGCGCGCTGCTGAGCGGCGCCCTTCTGTCATGTCGGGACCCGTCGCCGATGGCTCCTGTCGGCATCGACAGCGGCCCTTCGGACGCCTACCAGAACGTCGACATCCTCCTCCCGAACCCGCCGGACACGGGCCCTACGGAAACCCGCTGTGGCGTGCCTCCCGGTCCGCTCGCGCAGCAGCCTCCCTGGGCGGATTGCACGCTCCGCATCACGCCCACGCCGGTACAGCCCACGCCGTTGCCGCCCTGCGGCCCCGGGCGCTTCGTGCTGAACTTTCCCTTCGGGGAAATGGAAGGGACCTGCACGTACGACGGGTGGATCTACGCGGGAGGTGGCTTCACGAGGCGTGTTCGTCTCTCCGACGGCCGCGTCGAGACGCTGACCCGGGCGCTCCAGGCCGGGGACCTCGCAGGCGGATGGGCATGCACCTCCCAGGGCCTCGTGTTCGCCGCCAACCTGGTCACCACAAGCCAGTTCACGAGTCGCACTTCAGCGATCGTGCACTTCACAGACCTCGATCGCCCCGGTCAGGTCCGCTGGCATCAGATCCTCCGTCTTTCCCCGAAAGAGACGTCGGGGGCATGGGGCTCTCCACCAACCTCGCCTGGAACCGTGGGTTCAACAGCCTTCGTCGCCATGGCCAGCGCACGATCCAAATCGAGCAGACCCTCACTGCGATCATTGCGCGCCATCGAGACCCGAGTGTAGGGTGCCCTTTATTGTTGTGCCGACAAGTGCGCAACTGTTCAACGGCGTATCCGGCTCCATCGGACTCCCCATCACCCCGCAGCAAGCAGCAATAGGCGTTCGATGATGTCTGAGAAGACCTTCTGGATCTCACCCACTACCCCCGCAGGGCGCACCGCGTGGATCTTCTCATGCGCCGTCATCTTGATAGCCATTTGCTTGCGAAATTTTCTCTTCGCTGCTGGGACGTATGTCGGCTCTGAACGGTTTTACTGGCTGAGCGTCGTGCTCATTGCAGTCTCTCAAGTACTGGGCCATCGTACCCTGCTCGTGCCTGCGGCGGTGTCTCTCTACCTCGCTCCGCTTATCACAACCAACGTCATGCCTCACGACAAGCTCAGGGCGATGTCATCGTTTCTCCACGCTTCCATCTGCATCGGGTACGTACTGAGGTTTTCATCCGAGGACCGCGAAGAGGTTCGCGAGCGGGCCTCTGTCCCGATCTGGTGGTTCGGGGCTGCGTCGTTGTTGTTGGCCCCTTGCCACTCGATGGTTGGTATCTCCTCGGGGCGCATCTTTTTGTTCGTTGCGGCATGCCCGCTCCTTCTCCTCCTCCCCCACGTACGCCTCCTTCCTGCCCGCCTGCTCGCCATGGCGTGCCTTGTGATTTACGCGACCGGGAAGGTGATCCCATTTTGGGTAACGCCCTATGCGATATTCCAGGTCGCATGCGCGATGCTGCTGGCGCAGTGTGTGGACTCGTCGCGGTTCCGAATGAGCGCCTCCCTCTCTGCGCGATACTCCCGAATCGGATTTGGCCTCGCGTTGGGGCAATTGATTACTCAAAATTTTTCGTGGCTTGCGGCCTGTCTTTGCAGCGATGGTTCCCTTCAGTATTGTGAGATCGTGGCAGGACGGTGAATTTCGCAGCGAAGGCGACGGTTCAAGGCGCGCCGATACGGCGAACCGCGCTGAACGCGGCGCCTTGATCGCCCCCGCCGCGCGGTCTACAGCACCCACCCGTTGATGCTGTGATGGCGACGATGAACACCATGGAGGCTCCGTGACCCGCGTGAACCCATCCGGTCGTCTGTTGTGGGCTGCGCTACTCAGCAGCGCCTTTCTGTCATGTCGAGACCCGTCGCCGATGGCACCCGTTGGCATCGACAGTGGCCCTTCGGACGCCTACCAGAACGTCGACATCCTCCTCCCGAACCCGCCGGACACGGGCCCTACGGAAACCCGCTGTGGCGTGCCTCCCGGTCCGCTCGCGCAGCAGCCTCCCTGGGCGGATTGCACGCTCCGCATCACGCCCACGCCGGTACAGCCCACGCCGTTGCCGCCCTGCGGCCCCGGGCGCTTCGTGCTGAACTTTCCCTTCGGGGAAATGGAAGGGACCTGCACGTACGACGGGTGGATCTACGCGGGAGGTGGCTTCACGAGGCGTGTTCGTCTCTCCGACGGCCGCGTCGAGACGCTGACCCGGGCGCTCCAGGCCGGGGACCTCGCAGGCGGATGGGCATGCACCTCCCAGGGCCTCGTGTTCGCCGCCAACCTGGTCACCACAAGCCAGTTCACGAGTCGCACTTCAGCGATCGTGCACTTCACAGACCTCGATCGCCCCGGTCAGGTCCGCTGGCATCAGATCCTCCGTCTCACTCCCGATCGGTACGTCGGGGGCATCGAGGAGGTGCGCGCCAGCGATGTGTTCAGCTTCTTTCGCTTCGCCAACCCGGGTCCCGCCTACTTCTACGTTGCGTCGCCCACCGGAGAGAACCCGCAGCGTCTCGACATCGACCCGACGGGCATCAAGAGCAACTTCGTGATCGACGGTCCCTACCTCTCGTACTCGTCGGATTGGGACATCCACCTCTACGATCACCGCACGGGCCGCGTGGAGAACGTCACGCAGACCGACGGTTCGTGGGAGCAGTTCTCGGCACTCGACGGCGAGCGGCTGGCCTACATCGAGTATCGGACGCGCGATCCCTTCGACTACAACAACGCGAACGTGTGGCTCCTCGACCTGCGCACGCGCACGCGGACGGCCATCACCTCGCAACCCGCCCAGCCCGCCGCGCAACGCTTCAATGTGGTGATCCGTGGCGACTGGGTCCTCTGGGAAGACTGCCGCGATGCACCCGAGCCGAACCCCGGGATGCAGGCCTGCACCGTCCGCACCCTCTATGGCCATAACCTCCGCACCGGACGCGAGGTCGCATTGACGCCGGGTGTCACCCTCTCGGGCGACGCCCTCATCGTCGGCGATCAGCTCTACTACGCCTGCGCGGCCACCCGCAGCACGCAGGTCGGTACCTACGTCATGGACCTTCCGCGCGATTGACCGCGGCCTCCGCGTGCCCGTCGCGACGCGCGACGCAACGGGCGCAGAACTGCGCGTGCTGCGTGCGCCCACACGGGCGGGCGAGGCGCGGGTGGGGGGAGTGCTCGATGGCGCGGCGCTGACCGTGCGAGCACGCGTGCACTTCGAGTGATCCGCGCGGGCGAGGGATCGTGCGCATGGGCCCGCGTCTCTGCGGTGAATGAATTCACCGCCAGCGAGGGGAAAGTCCCTGACGGGACTCTCGATGTTGTGTCGCTATCGCGCCGTCGCCGCGTCGGGCAGAGGGCCGCCCGGGGGTGTGTTTCCGATCTCGCTTCCGTCCCGCGTTCTGACGGTGGTGAGATCGTGCGAACGGGCTTGCTCGCTGCGGGTGAACGGCCTGCCGATGTGCCGCCGCGAGCGAGGTGGTGGGTAATCGGAGAGCTGGTTGTGCGCGGTCGGCACCATCGGCTTGTTAGACCCGAGTGACGAATCCCATCCCGCAGTATTTGACGCACACAATCCAATGCTCACGGTGCCCACAACTCACTGCTCGCCGCGCGTCGCCATCGCTCGCGCTCGGCCGCTGGGTGCCTCCGCTTGGCTGAGCGGAATTTGGAGGTCGAAATCGGGGTAGAGGCAACCGCTCCGCGAGCGCGGGGGATCACATCGATCGGACGGAAGCGACCGCGCGGCGAGGATGACAGCCACGCATTCAGAGAACGCAAGCTCGCGGTCGCACGCAGGGCGGCTGCATCAAATTGCTTGAGTTTTCGCGAGCTTTTCGTACTGCGA
>CAMFHP010000077.1 GCA_945952225.1 uncultured Myxococcaceae bacterium | reverse complement strand
TCGCTCCGGTGAATGAATTCACCGGCAGCGAGGGGAAAGTCCCTTCGGGACTCGCGATTTGGGCGTGGTAGGTCCGAGAGGATGAAGCGATCGGATCCATCTCGTCGGGTTCACGACCTCGTGGTGCACATCGTCTGGGCGGTTCGGCATCGCCTCCCGCTGCTCGACGAAGCAGAGGACACAGCGCGATCCGAGTTCTTCAAGCACCGGTCGTTCGACGCGGGCGCCGAGCTCCTTGCCATCGGGTGCGCGAACGATCACGTGCACGTTCTCGTGCGCATCGCGGCAACACACCGTGTCGCCGACGTCGTGAAGCGCCTCAAGGGCGCTAGCTCGCGGGCCGAGAACCTCACCCATCCCGATCGCCGCTTCGAGTGGCAGGAGGGCTACTGGTGCCAATCCTGCGATCCGCACTCGCTCGACGGCGTGATCCAGTACGTGCGCAACCAGCGCGCGCATCACCACGCCCCCACGCGTGAGCCGTGGGAAGAGACGCTCGACGCGACGACGGCGCGAGACGCCTCCGACAACGACGGGTAGCGCGCCGCGACGGCGACACAGAATCGCGAGTCCCGTGAGGGACTTTCCCCTCGCTGGCGGTGAATTCATTCACCGCAGCCACGCGCGCATCAGAAGCCTCCGCACGCGCGCATCCATCGAGAGTCCCGCGAGGGACTTTCCCCTCGCTGGCGGTGAATTCATTCACCGCCGAGCCGCACGCACGCACCCACCGCCGCCGCCGCCGCACGCACGCCACCACCGCAGCGACGCACGCGCGCACCCATCGAGATCAGCGTGCCCCATGAGCGGTGTTCTCCCCTCGCGGCGGAAGCCTTCCCGATCGTGCGCGCGCGTCGCTCCGGTGAATGAATTCACCGGCAGCGAGGGGAAAGTCCCTTCGGGACTCGCGATTTGGGCGTGGTAGGTCCGAGAGGATGAAGCGATCGGATCCATCTCGTCGGGTTCACGACCTCGTGGTGCACATCGTCTGGGCGGTTCGGCATCGCCTCCCGCTGCTCGACGAAGCAGAGGACACAGCGCGATCCGAGTTCTTCAAGCACCGGTCGTTCGACGCGGGCGCCGAGCTCCTTGCCATCGGGTGCGCGAACGATCACGTGCACGTTCTCGTGCGCATCGCGGCAACACACCGTGTCGCCGACGTCGTGAAGCGCCTCAAGGGCGCTAGCTCGCGGGCCGAGAACCTCACCCATCCCGATCGCCGCTTCGAGTGGCAGGAGGGCTACTGGTGCCAATCCTGCGATCCGCACTCGCTCGACGGCGTGATCCAGTACGTGCGCAACCAGCGCGCGCATCACCACGCCCCCACGCGTGAGCCGTGGGAAGAGACGCTCGACGCGACGACGGCGCGAGACGCCTCCGACAACGACGGGTAGCGCGCCGCGACGGCGACACAGAATCGCGAGTCCCGTGAGGGACTTTCCCCTCGCTGGCGGTGAATTCATTCACCGCAGCCACGCGCGCATCAGAAGCCTCCGCACGCGCGCATCCATCGAGAGTCCCGCGAGGGACTTTCCCCTCGCTGGCGGTGAATTCATTCACCGCCGAGCCGCACGCACGCACCCACCGCCGCCGCCGCCGCACGCACGCCACCACCGCAGCGACGCACGCGCGCACCCATCGAGATCAGCGTGCCCCATGAGCGGTGTTCTCCCCTCGCGGCGGAAGCCTTCCCGATCGTGCGCGCGCGTCGCTCCGGTGAATGAATTCACCGGCAGCGAGGGGAAAGTCCCTTCGGGACTCGCACTGGTGTTCCCAGTCGTGCCGACGGTGGATCGCGGGAGCGGTGAGTTCATTCACCGCAGCCCCGCACGCCCCCACCGCCGCTACGCGCGCGGCCCCAGCGCCGCTACGCGCGCGGCCCCTCCTCGGTGGACGGCCACCGGAGCGCGTGGGCCATCTCGACGATGGACGGGCGATCGGCGCCGCGCACGGTTTCGAGCGCGTAGAAGCGCAGCCCCGCGACGCAGACCGACATCACCACGGGCCCCGCGATGACGCCGCACAGGCCGAAGCGCTCGACGCCGCCGAGCAGCGCCACGAGCACGAGGAGCGGATGCACGGGACGCGTTCCGCCCACGAGCCACGGGCGCACCACGTAGTCGCACACCGCCACGACTGCGACGATGCCCCACAGCAGGAGCGCGACGGCGCGGCCCCACGCGGCGATGGAGACCAGGTACATCACGAGCGGTCCCCACACGAGCACGGTGCCGCCCATCGGGAGCAGCGACGCGAAGGCCGTGAGCGTGCCCCAGAGCACCGCGCGCGGAACGCCCGCCGCGAGGTATCCCGCCGTCGCGAGCGCGCCCTGCACGAGCGACGTGCCGAGCGTGCCCACCAGCGCGCTGCGGCTCACACAGCGGAACTCTTCGAGCAGCGTCCGCGTCTCCTGCGCGCGCAGCGGGAGCAGCGCTTCGAGCGCGCGCGTCGCGCTGCGCCATTGATAGAGCGTGTAGTGCATCGTCGCGAAGGCCACGACCGCGCCGATGACCCCCGTGGTGGTCACCGAGAACGCGCGCGAGAGCGCCTCGGCGCCGGTGGCCGCGAGCCGCGATGCGCCCTGGTGCACCATCGAGACGACCCACGCGCGGGGCACGTGCGCGGCGTCGACGAGGCGCACGCCGCCCGCGCCGAGCAGGGCCTCCACGCGAGGGTCCGAGGCGCGCGTCTGGACCGTGCGCGCGAGGGCGAGTCCTTCGGTGAGCACGAGCCACAGCACCGCCGACGTGAGCGCCGCGAGGGCGAGCCCCGTGAGCGTGGTGACGAGCAGCGCCGCGAGGTGCGGGCGCATCCCGAGGCGCTCGCGCAGTCGAAGGAACGCGGGCTCCGCAGCGAACGCGAGCGTGGCGCCGAGCAGCAGCCCCAGCGCCACGTCGGAGGCCACCCACGTGATCGCCACCGCGCCCGCGATGGCAACGGCCGTGAGCGGAAGCCTCGGCATCGTCGGAATGTGCGAGCTGCGATCGCGTTGCGAGGGAGCGGGAAGGTCGTGGCGCATCGGTGGACCTCGTCGAATCGGTGCGCGCTGCAGAATCGCGCGGCGCGTGCGCGATCACCTCGCAACGCGTGTGCCCCACGTGAACGGCGCGGCGCGCGCTCGCGGTGTGCGCGCATCTTCGACCCGGTGTCGCAGGCTGCTACAGGGCCTCGTGCGGCGTCGCTCCGCGCGGTCGTCGCGCCCCGACGACCTCGCGTAAAACCCCTTTGACGCAGCGTTTCCGCGAAGATCGCAGGCTCGACGGGGGTGCGGTCGACGCGGGCAACGCGCGACCGTGGAGTCGCGCCCGAGACGTCACGACACACGCGCTCCACCACGCCACAGTGCGGCCCGATCGCGCGGCATCGGAGGCCCGTGGCACGCCGCGTGGAGAAGGGAGATCCGTGAGCGACGAGACGCTCATTCAACACCGCTCGCAGGAGAAGTTCCCCATGAAGCACACCCGCACCGCCACGCTCGCCACGCTCGCCTTCGCCGGCCTCTCGCTCACGTCGTCGGTCGCCTTCGCGCAGACGAACTCGAACACCGGCTCGCGCCCCGTGCAGCTCGGCGAAGGAACGGCGCCGCAGAACCTCCCGCCGCCGCGCAGCGACAACGACCCGCAGCCGCAGGTGTCGGCGCCGGTGCTCCCCGCGGGCGGCGTGGTCGAGCAGGCGGGCGTCGGCGGCACCACCGCGTACGGCCGCGCGGGCGTGCTGGAGCTCGGTGGCAACGTGGGCTTCAACGTCGCGAGCGGTCAGACCTCGATCAACATCGCGCCCACGATCGGCTGGTTCTTCGCCGACAACCTCCAGCTCTCGGGCATCGTGAACTACCGCTACGCGAACGTGGGCGGCGCGTCGGCGCACTCGCTCCAGGTGCTCGCCGAACCCTCGGTGCACCTGCCCTTCTCGCGCACCCTCTTCGGCTTCGCGGGCCTCGGCATGGGCGTCTCGTACGCCGACGGTCCCGGTGCGGGCTTCGCGCTCGCGCCGCGCATCGGTCTCAACATCGCGGTGGGCCGCTCGGGCATCCTCACGCCCGCGCTCAACTTCGCGTACTCGACCAACGACGTGGTGCAGACCAGCGCGGGCTCGCTCCTCGCGGTGTCGACCTCCTTCGGCGCGAACATCGGCTACACCGTGATGTGGTGATCGCCGTCCCGCGACGCTGAGCACACGCCGCGCGCCTCCGTCGGAGATCGAAAGGTCCCCGACGGAGGTCGCGCGGCGAGGCGTTTCGAAGGCCCTCGAACACGCGCACACGACCGCAACGCCGCGCACGCGACGAGACCTCGCGCGGGTCGCGACGACGGCAACGGACGCGGGATCAGTCGGCGTGGAGGGCGCGCAGCCGTTCGAGCACGGCGGCGCCATCGGCGGGGCGCTGGGCGGGGTCGCGCGCGAGCATCTCGGCCACGAGCGCGTCGAGCGCGGGAGGCACATCGGGACGCACGTCGGCGAGTCGGCGGGGCGCGTCGAAGAGCACACTCGCGACGGCGGCGAGCGCGTTGGTGCTGACGAAGGGGCTCTCGTTCGTGAGCGCGTGAAAGAGCACGCAGCCGAGGGCGAACACGTCGACGCGCGCGTCGAGGTCGCGGTACCCGAGCACCTGCTCCGGGGCCATGTAGCCCATGGTGCCGAGCACCGCGCCGACCTCGGTCATCGAGGTGAGCGCGGGCAGGTGCGCGAGGCCGAAGTCCACCAGCACGGCGCACTCGGGGCGACCGCCGCGGAGCACCACGTTCGAAGGCTTCACGTCGCGGTGAAGGATCCCCGCCGCGTGCGAGGCCCCGAGCGCCGACGCGATGCAGCGGCCGAGCGCGAGGGTCTCGGCGATCGAGAGCGCGCCGTCGAGCAGGCGGTGCTGAAGGTCACATCCGTCGATCCACGCCATGGCGAGGTACACCGCGCCCGCGGGGGTTCTTCCGGTGTGGTAGGCGTGCACGATGTTGGGATGTTCGAGCGCCGCGAGGGCCTCGGCCTCGCGCACGAGGCGGGCGTTGCGCACCTCGTCGTGGGCCGGTGCGACCTTGATCGCCACGGAACGATCCGAGGCCAGATCGCGCCCCTCGAAGACCGTGCCCATGCCGCCCGTCGAGGCCACGCGGTCGAGGCGAAAGCGTCCGTCGAGCACGGTGACCCCCGCGAGCTCGTGGGGGTCGTGCGAGGGAACGGTCTGCGACACCTCGACGGGCGAAGGTGCGACCTGCGCGGCGCGCGCGAGGCGGGCCCGCACCGCCCCGAGGAGCTCGTCGGGCGAGAAGGGCTTGAGCAGGTAGTCGTCGGCGCCGAGGTTCATCGCCGCGCGCACGTCGCGGGCGCTCACACCGACGCCGCTCAGGAGCACGAAGGGCGTCTGCGCGAGCGAAGGGCGACGGCGCACCTCGCTCAGCGCGCGGTAGCCGTCGATCTCGGGCATCTGCACGTCGCAGAGCACCAGCGCGGGCGACACGTGGGCGATGAGCGTGAGCCCGTCGCGCGCGTTCGAAGCGTCGTGCACGAGGTAGCCCTCGTTGCGCAGCACCTCCACGATCAGCTCGCGCTGGTCGTCGTCGTCTTCGATCACCACCAGCACCGTGCTCGATGCCGCGTGCGCGCCCCGGGTGTTCGCCATCACGGTCGCGCCCGAAGCACCGCGCGTGCCTCGATTCCATGTTGCGCGATCGCCGTGTGTCATGGGGTCTCGCGCGCATCATGGGGACGTCGGCGACCGTGGCGTTCTCGTGCGGTGTGGCAGCGCGACACAGCGGTCCCTGCCGCTGTGCATGGGTTTTCCGCGAGGTACGCGCGTTGCTCGCACACCGCGCCATGACCCACACCCACACGCTTCACACCATGCCCCTCGGGGCCGATGCGATCGAGAACGCGCCGCCGCTTCCGCCTGCGATCCACGCCGACGAGGGCGACGTCGACGTGGTGAACGTCGGCCGCGTGCACTACTACGCCGACCGCGCGGCCGAGGGACGCCCCGTGCTCCTCGTCCACTCGGTGAACGCCGCGGCGAGCGCCTACGAGATGCGCCCGCTCTTCGAAGCGCTCCGCGGAACGCGCCCCGTCTGGGCCCTCGACCTTCCGGGCTTCGGCCGCTCGTCGCGCACCGCCGACGACTTCACCCCCGAGCGCTACGCCGAGGCCATCGAGCGCGTGCTCATCGACGTGGTAGGCGCCGACCGCGACGGCTGCGACGTCGTGGCGCTCTCGCTCTCCGCGGAGTTCGTCGCCCGCGCCGCGCTGCGCACGCCGGGGCTCATCCGCCGCCTGGTGCTCCTCTCGCCGACGGGGCTCGGCACGCGCTCGCCGGGCCCCGCGGTGCGCGCGATTCGTGAGGGCGTGCTCGCGCCGCTGCTCCGCCGCACGCCCCTCGGACGCGCGCTCTTCGAACTGCTCCGCACCGAGCGCTCGATCCGGTACTTCCTCGCGAAGTCCTTCGAGGGACCGATCGACGAGGGCCTGGTGGCCTACGCGCTCCGCACCGCGGCGGTGCCCGACGCGTGGCGCGCGCCCGCGGCCTTTCTCAGCGGCGTGCTCTTCACCGACAACGCCCGCGAGACGCTCTACCGCCCCCTGGGCGTGCCCACGGTGATCGTCTACGACCGCGATCCCTACACCGACTTCGGCGCCCTCGACGCGCTCACCGCGCAGAACCGCTCGATCACCGCGCAGCGCGTCGCCCCCACGCGCGGCATGGCCCACTTCGAACGCACCGACGTGGTCGCCGACCTCGTGCGCGCCGAGCCCGCGTAGCCCCCGCGCGAACGCGCTCCGCTCTCTCCCCGCCTCGCGCCTTCGCGCGCGGGGCCGGTGAATAAATTCACCGGCAGGGAAGGGAAAGTCCCTCACGGGACTCGCGCTTCATTCACCAGAAGCGTGCGGGCCGATTCGCACGATCGGACACACCACGAACAACGCGCCGCGAAGGCGATCTGGGATCGTGAGTCCCGTCAGGGACTTTCCCCTTGCTGCCGGTGAATTCATTCACCGGGAGCACGATCGCGCCCGCACTCCTCCCCCCACCACCCTCCACCGCTCGCACGCCGCTGCGACGCGCCCTCGCGCGCCTCGCAGCGCGTCGCGTTTCGAACGCGCCCGGGGCCCATCGCGCTGTGCAGACCGGGGCGCCCCACCGTGGCAGCACGACACGCTCCATCGTGCTTGTTTTCAGCCACTTCGCGCGATCGTGCGATGGCACACACGCTGCTCTAGGAGAGACCGTGCGCCGACGCGCACAGAACCACGGAGAGAACCCCATGAAGACGCAGAACCCGGTTCAGTCGGAGCAGCAGCCCTCGCGCCTCCACGGTCTCGCAGACAAGGTGGTGGGCACGGTGCAGAAGCACGCCGGCCGCGTGCTCGACGACCGCGAGATGGAGGCCGAAGGGGCCCTCAAGGCCTCGCGCGGCGAGGAGGAGATCGACGAGGCGAAGCGCGCGGCGCAGGCGAAGCGCGACGACGACGCGCCCTCGAAGATCCACGGCGCGGCGGAGAAGATCGCGGGCGCGGTGCAGAAGCACGCGGGGCGCATCCTCGACGACCACGCGATGGAGGCCGAGGGCGCGCGCAAGGAGGCCCGCGGCGACGACGAGCTCGACGACGCGAAGCGCAGCGGACGCATGGCGGGACGGGTCGACGAGGCCGTGGGCGCCGTGAAGAAGGTCGCGGGCGACGCGATCGACGACGCGAAGCTCGAAGCCGAAGGCGCCGCGCAGTACGTGAAGGGACGCGCGCGCCAGATCATCAACAACTGACCGCCGCACCGCGCGCCACGCGCCGCATCGCCGGTGTCTCCCAACGGAGGGAGGCGCCGGGGATCGCGGCGCGGTGGCGTTTCGAAGCGCGACGACCGCGCGCGACGACGCGGCGGAACGGGCTCCGCGCGCGCCATCCACGCAGCGCCGACGACGGGACGCTCAGAGCGGTCCGAGCGGGCGGAAGAACGCCATCACCAGGATGCCCACCACCCACAGCAGCGACACCGCGACGAGCGCACGCAGCGAGCGCGGCGCCTCGACGATCGAGTAGCGGACCTCATCGACCGCGGCGCTCCGTGCGGGGAGCAGCCGTTGCCACCATTGCGTGTCTCTCATCGTGCGCTTCGCCTCCGACGCCCACCGCGGGCCCCGCCGCGCGCACTGCACGTCGCGAACCGCGCAGCGCACGCCGTCGATCGCGAAGCGCGCCCCGCACGCGCGCCCCACCCGTGGCGTGACGACACCGCGGAGGCCCTTCGCAGAAGGCCATTCACGCGAAACACGGCGAGGCACGGATCGTGGTGGTGACCGCTCCGACGAGCCACAGGAGGCAAGACCCCATGAACCTCACGCGAATCACGCTCCCCATGGCCGCGCTCGCGGCGGCGCTCGGCGCGACGCAGCCCGCATGGGCCGGGACCATCGTCGTGCGCGACGGCGCCAACGTGCTCACGCCCGCCGAAGAGGCCGCGCTCAGCGCGCGCCCCACGCCCGATCGGCTGCGCGTGCAGATCGTGACCTCGACCTCGCAGAACGCGCGCGGGGCCTTCGACAGCTTCGCCCAGGGCTTTCGCGACACGCCCGAGACCGTGGTGATCGCCGTCGACCCGGCGCACCGCTGGACCGTCGTGCGCTACGGCATCGGCGCGGGCATCGTCGACCCCCGCGGCACGCTCGCCGACGCGGGCGACGCGGCCTTTCGCGAGGGGCGTTGGGCCGACGGACTCGGCGCCATCGTCGACGCCGCGGGCAGCGCCGCACAGGGCACCTCGACGGGCCTCGCGCAGCGCGCACGGGAGGGCGTTCCCTGGGGCACGGTGGTGATCGGACTGCTCGCGGTGGGCGGCGTCGCGTGGCTCCTCTCGCGGCGCCGTCACGTGCGGTCGACGTACGTGCCTCCGCCCGCGCAGCCGCCCTTCCTCGACCCCCGCGGAGGCCCCGGCTACGGGTCGCAGGCCTGGGGCTACGGCGGCGCCCCTGTGGGGCCCTGGAACAGCCCCGGCAACGGCATGGCGGGTCGTGTGGGCACGGGCCTCGCGGGCGCGGCGCTGGGCGGCCTCGCGGGCTACGCGCTGGGCCAGGCCATGGGCCACCGTGACGACGCGCCGGGCGTCGCACCCATCGAGGGCGACGTGTCGGACTGGGGCGGTGGTGGCGGTGACGGCGGCGGTGACGGAGGGAACGACTGGTGAAGCGTCCCGGCGTCGCGCTGATCGTGAACCCCGCCGCGGGGCGCGGGCATGACGACCTCGCGGAGCTCCTCGCGCACTTCGGCGACGAGCGCCCCGAGCACGTGCTGGAGACCTCGGCCTCGCGCGACGCCGACGTGTGCGCCCGCGAGGCCCTCGCGCAGGGCGCCCACACGCTCCTCGTCGCGGGCGGCGACGGCACGGTCTCGCTCGTGGCGGCCGAAGCCGTACGCGCGGGTGCCACGCTCGGGGTGATCCCGCTGGGCACTTCGAACTCCATCGCCGACGCGCTGGGCCTCGGACGCACGCCCGACGAGGCCCTCGCGTGGCTCCGCGCGGGCCACGTGCGCCGCATCGACACGATGTCGGTCAACGGCCGCTGCGCGGTGCTCACGGCCTCCATCGGCGTGTACGCCGACACGATCGGCACGACGACCCGCGAAGAGAAGAACCGCTGGGGCCTGCTCGCCTACGCGGCCACGGCGCTCGCGCAGCTCAAGGCCCTCACCCCGGTGCGCGTGTCGCTCTCCCTCGACGGGCGCACGTTCGAGTGCGACGCCACCGCGGTCACCGTCGCCAACCTCGCGCCGCCGCGATGCCTCTTCGCGCAGGGCGCGGCGGAGATCATTCCCGACGACGGGCTCCTCGACGTGACGCTCGTGACCGCGTGCGACGTGGGCGAGCTCGTGTCCGCGGGCATCCACCTGCTTCGCACCGCGGGCGAGCGCGAGGCCGACCACGACTGCATCGCCGTCGCGCGGGTGCGCCACGCGCGGGTGCTCGCCTCGCCCACGTGCCGCGCCATCGCCGACGGAGAGGACCTCGGCGAGGTCGACCTCGACGTGCGCTGCGTGCCCGCCTCGCTCGCCGTGCTCGCCCCGCCGTGACCCTCCGCTACGGCGGGAAGCCGAAGGACAGCTTCACCGCGGCGTACTCGGGGTGCACGCGCCCGTCGCCCCCGCGGATCACCAGCGCGGGCTCGCGCCACGTCTGACCGCGCATCGCCTCGGGAAGGTCCCCGCTGCGCACCATCGCGAAGAGACCGAGCAGCGGCGCGTCGCCCTCGCGCAGCACCACGTCGCGACGGCGCACGATCGTGAGCCCCGCAGCCTCCGCGGCCGCGAGCACGCGCGCCTCCTGATGCGCGGGCTGCACGGGAAACACGCACGCGAACATCGCCCCCGGTTGCAGGTGCGCGGCGGCCACGCGGCAGTAGTCGGCGACGTCGCCGCGGAGTTCGAAGCGGCACGCGACCTTCTGCGCGTGGTCGCCGTGCGGTCCCTCGTCGGGGGCGAAGTACGGCGGGCTGCCGAGAATGAGGTCGAAGCGCTCGTCGTCGCCGAGCGCCGCGGGGTCGCGCAGGTCGCCGAGGCGCACGTCGAAGCGCTCGCCGAGGCCGTTGTAGGCCACGGAGCGACGCGCGAGCGCGACGCTGATCGCCTGCGCTTCGACGGTGACGAAGCGCGAGCCCGGGAGCCTCCACGCGGCGGTCATCGCGACGGAGCCGATGCCGCTCCCGAGGTCGAGCACGACGGCGGGATGGGGCGCGAGCGCGGTGCCGTACCACGCGACGAGCACGTCGTCGGTCGAGTACCGATGGCCCTTCTTGTACTGAAAGATCTTGAAGCGACCGCTGAGGGCATCGAGCGTCACGCCCTCCTCGCACGCGGCGAGCGCGGGGTCGTCGGCGCCGGGAGGAACAGCACCGGGCATGACGTAGCCCTTGTGGGCGACGGGCGTTCGGGGGCTCACGGGCGCGGTGTCTATCCCAGATGCGCGTCGCAGCTCAACCGTGCGAACGGGCCCTCGACAGTCCACACACCGCATGAAGGTTGCGCAGCGCACACGGGAAACAAAGGCATTTTCGCGCAGGGTGGTGCGCACCCGCGACGAGGTTGCGCGCATCGCATTGGCCGTCGACGGCGTGTCGACGTCATCGCTGCTCGCGCGACGCGGAGGGGGTTTCAGCACTCCGCGCGACGTGAGCGCACGGAGGAACTTCCATGCCTGCAGACTTCAGCTTCTCTGGCCTCTCGCGTGTTCGCGTCCCGCTGCTCGCAGCGCTGGTCGCATCGGGTGTGTTCGCCGTCGGCTGCGGCGACGACACGCCGGCCTCGACGCCCACGGACGCCAGCACCAACAACGACGCCAGCACCAACGACGCGAGCACCAACACCGACGCCAGCACCAACACCGACGCCAGCACGGGCTCCGACGCGAGCACCGGCAACGATGGCAGCACGGGCTCCGATGGCAGCACGGGCGACGGCGGCGCGGGCACGGTCAGCGTGCGCGTGGCCCACCTCTCGCCGGGCGCGCCCGCGGTCGACGTGTGCGTGCGCCCCGCGTCGGCGACGTCGTGGACGGGCATCCGCCCGACGCTCGCGGGCCTCGGCGTGAGCGCAGGTCTCGCCTACTCGCAGGTGACGGCGTACCTCACGCTCCCCGCGAACACGTACACCGTCCGCATCGTGGCGCCGGGTTCGGCGAACTGCGACACGGCCCTCGCGATGCTCCCCGACGTGCCGCTGCCCGCGCTCGCCGCAGGCACGCGCGCCACCGTCGGCGCCGTGGGCATCGTGGGCGAGACGGGCGCCAACGCGTTCCGTCTCACGCCCTACGTCGAAGACGCGCTCGCGACGGCGGCGCAGGCCAAGGTGCGCTTCGTCCACGCGTCGCCCGGCACGCCCAACGTCGACGTGGGCATCCCCGGCGCGGGCACGGCCTTCACGCCTCTCTTCTCCGACATCGCCTTCCCCAACGCGGGCACGGCGCTCGCGCTCCCCACCGCCGTCGAGAACGCCACGGTCGCGGCGCGCGTCGCGGGCATGGCCACCGCCGCGGGCATGTACCCGCTGCAGCTCACGGGCGTGAACATCCCGCTCGGCGCCACGGTGTCGGTCTTCGCGATCGGACGCCTCGGCAACGCCACCACCCCGCTCCGCGCGCTCGTCTGCAACGACGCGATGACCACGGCGGGCGGCGCGCTCACGGCGTGCTCGGTGCTCCCCGCGGAGACGGCGCCTGCGAACGTGAACGTGCGCGTGGCCCACCTCTCGCCCGGCGCGCCCGCGGTCGACGTGTGCGTGCGCCCCGCGTCGGCGACCTCGTGGACGGGCATCCGCCCGACGCTCGCGGGCCTCGGTGTGAGCGCGGGCCTCGCGTACTCGCAGGTGACGGCGTACCTCACGCTCCCCGCGAACACGTACACCGTCCGCATCGTGGCGCCGGGCTCGGCCAACTGCGACACGGCCCTCGCGATGCTCCCCGACTATCCGCTCCCCGCGCTGGCGGCGGGTGCGCGCGCGACCATCGGCGCGGTGGGCATCGTGGGTGATTCGGGCGCGACGGCGTTCCGCCTCCAGCCCTACGTCGAAGACGCGCTCGCGACGGCCGCGGAGGCCAAGGTGCGCTTCGTCCACGCCTCGCCGGGAACGCCCGCCGTCGACGTGGGCATCCCGGGCACGGGCACGGCCTTCACGCCCCTCTTCTCGAACATCGCGTTCCCCAACGCGGCCACGGCGCTCGCGCTCCCCACGGCAGTGTCGAACGCCACGGTGGCCGCGCGCGTCGCGGGCATGGCGACGGCGGCGGGGATGTATCCGCTCCAGGTCTCGGGCGTGAGCGTTCCCCTCGGCGCCACGGCCTCGGTCTTCGCGATCGGACGCCTCGGCAACGCCACCACGCCCCTGCGCGCGCTCATCTGCAACGACGGCATGACCGCGTCGGGCGGCGCCCTCACGGCGTGCTCGGTGCTCCCGTAACAACGCACACTCGCCCTACACTCGCGCCGTGTCCGACGACGCGCCCTCCGCCCCCGCCACCCCGGCATGGACCTTTCTGACCAACCACGCCCACGTGCTGCTCTGCATCGCGCGCGACCCCGAGGTGCGCCTCCGTGACCTCGCGGAGCTCGTCGGAATCACCGAGCGCG
The DNA here is from genome assembly GCA_945952225.1 of uncultured Myxococcaceae bacterium. Taxonomy (GTDB): domain Bacteria; phylum Myxococcota_A; class Polyangia; order Polyangiales; genus CAISKJ01. The sequence goes on along the minus strand of CAMFHP010000077.1, from coordinate 27,159 downwards.
CCGTGGCCCGCATCGTCACCGACCTGGAGACGGCGGGCTACGTCGAGCGCACCCGCGAGGGCCGCCGCAACCGCTACCGCGTGCGCGGAACGCTCCCCCTCCGCCACCCCGTCGAGCAGCACCGCCGCGTGGCCGACCTCATCGCCCTCATCGAGCCCGGCGCCCCTCCGCGCACCCGTCGCTGACCCACGACGCGGCTCCCGCCCCCCGCGACCGCGCCCGGCGCACCCCCGACGGTGCGAATCGCCACACCGTGTCGATTCCGAGGCTTGCGGACTTGAAACATGAACTCCATGTCATGCATCACACGTCCTGACTCAAGGGAGCGGAGCGCGACATGACGACGAATCGACGAGTGACGGTGATCCCCGGAGACGGCATCGGGCCCGAGGTGGTGGGCGCGACGCAGCGCGCGCTCGACGCGCTGGGCGCGGGCATCACGTGGGAGCGGTGCGAGGCGGGCGCGGTGAGCTTCCGGCGCGGCCTGGCGACGGGCGTTCCCGCCGAGACGCTCGCCTCGATTCGCGACACGCGGGTGGTGCTCAAGGGCCCGCTCGAGACCCCCGTGGGCTACGGCGAGAAGAGCGCCAACGTGACCCTCCGCAAGCTCTTCGAGACGTACGCCAACGTGCGTCCGGTGCGGGAGCTCCCGGGCGTTCCTTCGCCCTTCGCGGGGCGCGGCATCGACCTCGTGGTGGTGCGCGAGAACGTCGAAGACCTCTACGCGGGCATCGAGCACCAGCAGACGCCGACGGTGGCCCAGTGTCTCAAGCTCATCTCGCGGCAGGGCTGCGAGAAGACCGCGCGCGTGGCCTTCGAACTCGCCCGCGCCGAGGGCCGCCGCCGCGTCACCTGCGCCACGAAGGCCAACATCATGAAGCTCACCGAGGGCCTCATGAAGCGCACCTTCGAAGAGGTGGCCCGCGAGTACCCCGACATCCAGGCCGACCACGTGCTCGTCGACAACTGCGCGCACCAGCTCGTGCGCGCGCCCGAGCAGTTCGAGGTCATCGTCACCACGAACATGAACGGCGACATTCTCAGCGACCTCACCTCGGGCCTCATCGGCGGACTCGGCTTCGCGCCGGGTGCCAACCTCGGGCGCGACGTGGCGATGTTCGAAGCCGTGCACGGCAGCGCGCCCACCATCGCGGGCCAGAACATCGCGAACCCCACGGCGGTGATGCTCTCGGGCGCGATGCTCCTGCGCCACCTCGGGCTCCTCACGCACGCGTCGACGCTCGAACACGCCCTCGCCGCGACGCTCGAAGACGGGATCTTCACCCGCGACGTGACGGCGAAGGGCGCCGTGGGCACCGCGGAGTTCACCGACGCCGTGATCGCCCGCTTCGGCCGCCGCGCCGAGCGCCTGCGCGCCCGCGACCACCGCCCGCTCGTGCTCCCGACGGAAGCGCCCGCGCCGCCCGCCGCGCTCCACACGCCCATGGCGCTTGTGGGCGCCGACGTGTTCGTGCGCGCCACCGACATGCCCGACGCGCTCGCCGACGCGCTGGTGAAGGCCACCGAGGGCAGCCCCTTCCGCCTCAAGATGATCTCGAACCGCGGCACGCAGGTGTGGCCCTCGCCCGGCGCGCTGCCCGACCTCGTGGATCACCACCGCTGCCGCTTCGTGCGCCGCGACAACGCCGCGACGCCCGACGACCGCGACGTGCTCGACCTCCTCGCCCGCGTCGGCGCCGCGCGCCCGTGGATGCACGTCGAGAAGCTCCACACCATCGACGGCGCCCCGGCGTACACCCGCGCGCAGGGCGAAGACTGATCCCTTCTGTTACCGCAAGGTTTCTTACGGTGCCCCGCCGTCTCCCGCCCGATAGCCCCGCCCGTAGCTGTGCCGCCCCACCGCGTGCTCCCCGTGGAGCAGGTCGTGGGCGTCGCGCTCGCCGAGGAGCGCCGTGAGCTCGCGGGAGAGCTCTCCCTCGTAGCCCACCACCGCCCGCATCATGCGCTCGTAGGGCGTCATGTCGGGCGTGGCGCGCTGCGCGGGCGCGAGTCCGCCGCGCTCGTACGCGAGCTGGCGGTCGACCTGGCCCACGGTCTCGACCGGGGTCTTGTCGCGAATCTCCGACTGGAGCGCGTCGAGCGAGAGGCTCCCCGCGTCGGTGCCCGCGGCCTCGCGGTAGAGCCCGCGGAGCTCGGTGGTGAGCCGTGCCTCGGCGCGACGAAACACCTCCTGCACGGCGGTGACCTCGTGGTCGCGCAGTCCCATCTCGTGGGCCTCGTGCGCGATGCGCCCCAGCGGATCACGGCCGCCCACACCGGGAATCGAAAACCGAAGCTCCCCCCGCAGCGCGAGCGTGCGCCACTCGTCGGGCGTGAGGTCGGTGTCGCCGTTGTCGTCGAGTCCGCGCGCGCGTCCCGCATCGCCCGTGGGCTCCCCCGTGTCGGGCGAGAGATGGTGCGCCGTGAGCACCGCGCGGAGCCGTTCGACCTCGCGCGAGAGGGCCTCGGCGCGCGCGACGGGCTCGCGGGTGTCGGCCACGGCCACGGCCCCGTTCGCAGGGGGCGCGGTGGTGTCCGCGGTGTGCGCGGAGGCGGTCTCACGGGTCACGTCCCCGGCGTACGAGACCGTCGCGCGCTCGCCGGCGGAGAGGGTGACGGGCGCGCGTCCGTGGCCCTGCGCGAGGGTCACGCGGCCTTCGTACACGGTCACGGCGAGGGCCACGGTGAGGGCGCCCGCGCCGAACCATCGGGCGCGTTGCATGCGGGTCATGTCGTCGTCTCCTGAGGGGGTCGCGGCGCTCACCCGAAAGCAGGTGCCCGTGACGTGAACCGTTCCGTGCGGCGTGCGCACGTCGAAGCCGCCGCCGCCGTCGACGCGCAGAAACACCGAGCCCGCGGAGAGCTCCGCGGTGTCGACCGTCGAGGGCGTCCATCCGCCGGTGCGCCATCGCAGTCGGGTGCCCGGCTCGACCACGGCGCGCGCCCTGCGACCGAGCGAGAGTTCCACCGCGCGCGCGGTGCTCCAGGGCACGGAGACGTCGCCTGCGCGGGCCCGCGTCTCCCATCCCACGAGGGTCAGGGCGGCGGCCGCGGCGACCGCTGCGAGGCGTCCCCACGGGGCGCGCGAAGGGCGCGGAGGGGCTTCGGTCACCGCCGCCACCACGCGGTCGGCGAAGCCCGGCGGAACGGCCATGGGAGCGTCGTCACAGGCCGCGAGGGCCTCGCGAAACAGCGCGTCGTCGTCGCTCATCGGGGGTCTCCTCCGTCGGGGTCGCGCAGCGCGGCGGCGAGCGTGGCCTTCGCCCGCGCGAGGCGGGAGCGCACGGTGCCCACCTCGATGCCGAGGTCCGCGGCGATGTCGTCGTACGAGCGCCCGTGCTCGGCGCGCAGGAGCATGGCCGCGCGCTGCTCCGGCGAGAGGAGCTCCATGGCGCGGGCGAGGCGTCGCCGTCGCTCGGACGCATCGAGGGCCTCCTCGGGTGTCGGCAGCGTCGAGGGCGCATCGAACGATTCGTCGAGGGGGAGCGCGCTCCGACGACGGCGCGCGTGGTCGATCGCGACGCGCGTGGCCACGGTGGCGAGCCAGGTCGAGAAGCGCGCGGGGCCCTGCGGATCCCACCGGTCGAGGTGCACAAACATTCTTGTGAACGCCTCCTGCGCGGCGTCGGCCACGTCGGGCGAGGCGCGTCCGAGCACCCGCGACACCACGGAGAACACCAGCGCCTCGTGGGCGGTGACGAGCGCGCGACACGCGGCGGCCTCGCGAAGACGCGCGCGTCGGAGGGTCAGCTCGTCGGGGTCGGAGGCGTGCATCGGCGCGTCGGAGCGGTCACACGGCGGGCGCCGGAAAAAGTTCCCGGTGGATGTGCGATGACGATCAGAAGCGGCCCGAGAGCGAGAGCGCGCCGCCCCCTGCGAGCGGATGCCACCGCAGGTCGAGCGCGCCATGCGACGACGGAGACGACGGCGACGACGGACGGAGCATCAGCCCCACGACGCCCACGACCACCCCCGCCACGCCGACGCCACCGACGATGGCCCCGAGGGTCTGCATGCGCGCGCGGGCGTCGCGGGCCGTGAGCCATTGCGACTCCTGCGTGACCGAGGCGTCGTCGCCGGGATCGCTGGGGAGCGCGATCATCAGCGCACCGGCCGCGGTCAATCCCGCGCCCACACCGAGCGAGCCCCACGGCCACACGGGGCGCGCGGGGGGAGGTGCGGGCGGAGGCGGCGCGACCACGGGCGGAGGGGCGACGGGCGCGGGCGGAGGCGCGACGACGACGGGCGCGGGCGGCGCTTCGAGGCGTGCGATGCGCGCGTCGAGCTCGGCGCGGTTCGGGGCCGCGGGGGTGAGCGCGAGAAACTGTCGGTACGCGGCGGCGGCCTCGCGCGCGTGGCCGAGACGCTCGTGGCAGACGCCGAGGTTCACGAGGAGCTCGGGGCGGCGCGTGCGCTCCCAGAGGAGTTGAAAGCGCGCGAGGGCGGCGTCGTAGTCGCCGTGTTCGAAGGCCCCGACGGCCTCGCGGTAGAGGGCGCCCGCGTCGTTGCGCGGCTGCGCGTGGGCGGCGCCCGCGACGGTCACTCCAAGGCCCAGGACCAGCAACGAGACGAGGCGGCGCACGCCCCGAACGGACCACACCGCGGGCCTCGCGGGCAACGGTTCTCCGGGGGTTGCGGCGCGCGCCGACGGCCCCGATGATCGCGCGCCATGGGGAAGCACCTCGCACGCACGCTCGGACTCGCGCTGTGGCTCACGGCCGCCATCGCAGACGCGCAGACCATCTGGGGCGGGAGCTGGTACGGCTACGCGCCGACCTTTCCGATGCCGCCGGGCTACGACACGCGGACGCAGGTGTTTCCCCTCGGTCCGGGCCTCGCGGCGGAGAAGCTCTTCGCGTGCAACGCGCGGGTGTACGGCGCCACGCAGTGCGTGCTGCTCGGGTGGAGGCCCTCGGGGTTCACCTTCGGGTCGCGTCCCGACCTCGCCCGCGCGCTGACCTTCTCGGGTGACGCGCGGGGACGGGTCATCGCCTCGACGGAGCGCGATGTGGTCTACAGCGACGACCGCGGACGCTCGTGGCAGCGCGCGTCATGGAACGGCGTCGTGCGCCCGCAGATCATCGCGATGGACCCGGAGACGCGCACCGGTGTGGCCGTCGCCGAAGGGGCCATTCACGTGACCGACGACGGCGGCGCGAGCTGGCGCTTCGTGCGGGAGCTCCCCGGACGCCGCATCGTGCAGGTCGTCGTGTCGGGTCGGAGCGCGATGCTCACCGACGGCAACGGCGGCCTCTGGGGGCTCGTCAACGGCAACGAGCTCACGGTGATCTCCGAGAGCGGCACGCAGTCGAGCGTGCAGGGGCTCCCGCAGTTTTCGATCGAGCAGGGGGCGATCGTCGCGCGCGACCTTCAGGGTCGCGAGGTGCGCTTCGCCCGCAACGGAACGGTCGACCGCAGCGCCCCGTCGACGCTCTGGGGCCGCTGACCGTTCCTTGTCCCCGTCACGCCGCGGCGGCGATGTGCGCGTCGAGCGAGCTCAGCATCTCGCGGAAGCGCGTCGGGTTGCACGACGTCGTGATGATGAAGGGCACGTTGTTCTTCTTCGCGAGGCGGCGGGCGAGGTGCATCGCGCCGTGGCTGTTCACGTTCGTCGCCACGATCACCACGTCGGCGCGCTCGATCTGCCGGTGCATGTCGTCGACGCCGCGGCCGTTCATGTGGCCCCCATGAAAATCGAGCCGATGCCCGAGGGAGCGCGCGATCTGTTCCAGGCTCTGCTCGTTCCGCTCGACGCCGCCGATGAGTGCGATGCGCATGGGTGACTCCGTGGGTGACCATCCGCCTGAACGCGAGTCCATCTCGCTGGAGGGGATCGTCTGTGGGTAGCAACGACGCATCTCGGGGACTCATTCCCAGCGTTCGTTCGCGCGTCGTGCCGTCCGTGAACGTCTCGTATCGTGAAGTACGTGTTTGATATAATGACGATCTCCAGTCTGGCAACTGGGGAACGCGCGCTTTTTCGAGGCGTACACCTGCGGCGGCGACGACCCTCCCCGCATGGCGCGGCGGAGGCAGGCCGCGAAGCTCCGCGCGAACGCAACCGCGGGTTGCGCGAGGCGGTCGGCGCGTGTGTCGGTCGAAGGGGGCGTGTGTCGAGGCGGGGCGGACGATGCGCGCAGCGTGGCGCGCGGAGGGATCAGTGCGCGGCGGGCGCGGCGGGGCGGACGGCGGGCGCAGCGGGACGGGCCGCGGGCACGCCGGGACGGGCCACAGCGGGCGCGCCCACACCGACACCGGGACGGGCCACGGCGGCGCCCATCGCGGGGGCCACGGGGGCCACGGGGCGCGGCGGGAGCTCTCCCTCGGGGAGGCGCGCGGCGGCGGGAATCTCCCCCGTGAGCGCGTTGAGGAAGGCCACGAGGTGCGTCACCTGCGCGTCGTCGAGCGTGCGACCGAGCTGGTAGCGGGCCATCACGCGCACGGTCTCGTCGAGCGTGGTGCGCGAGCCGTCGTGGAGGTAGGGCGCCGTGAGGCCCACGTTGCGGAGCGTGGGCACCTTGAAGAAGTGCCGGTCGGCCTCGTTGTGGGTCTGGTTGAAGCGCCCGTTGTCGGCCTCGGTGAGGGGCGTTCCGCGGTCGGCGAAGTAGTTCCGCACGGCGCCCATGCGCTGGTAGCTCGTGCCGCCGACGTTCACGCCCTGGTGGCACGTGATGCAGCCCGTGGAGACGAAGAGCTCGGCGCCCGCGCGCTCGTCGGCGGTGAGCGCGTGCGTGTCGCCCTTGAGAAAGCGGTCGAAGCGCGAGGGCGTCACGAGGGTCTCTTCGTAGGCCGCGATGGCGTCGCGGAGGTTCGCGGCGGTCACGCCGTCGGTGTAGGCCGCGCGGAAGAGGCCGGGATACGCGGGGCTCGCGTTGAGCGCGGTCACGGCCGCGTCGAGGGAGCTGCCCATCTCCGACGGGTTGCCGATGGGGCCGCCGGCCTGCTCGGCGAGGTTGGCGGCGCGGCCATCCCAGAACTGCACGAAGTTGAAGCGCGCGTTGAGCACCGTGGGCGAGTTGATGCCGCCCACCTGGTTGTGAATGCCCAGCGAGCTGACACGCCCGTCGGCGCCGCCGCGGTCGAGCGAGTGGCACGACGCGCACGAGATCGTGCCGTCGCCCGAGAGGATCGGGTCGTGGAAGAGACGACGGCCCAGCGTGACCTTCGCCGCGTTGGTGTTCACGACCTCGGGCACCGGCGAGACCGCCGAGCGCAGGATCGCGAGCGGGCCTTCGAGGCTCGGGCCTTCGATGGGCTCGGCGTACTCCGTGAGCGGCGTGCCGGTGGCGCCGCCGATGGGAGGCGGAAGGTAGATGTCACCGCAGCCCGCGAGCACGAGCGAGGCGGTGGCGCTCGCGCCGACGGCGAGGGCGAGGTTGACGGTGCGCTTCATCCACGACGTCACGGTCTTCACGAAAGATCCTCCTCCGATGGGGGTCTCCGACGGTCGGTTCTCGCAGAGACCGTGGGACGTTCGCCGTATACAGCAACCCGCATCGGAGGTGCACTGGAATGCCCGCGACGATTCACGCCGCGCGCCCTTGAACGGAGCCGCGACGAGCCCGCGCGTCGGTCACTCGTCGACGGCCACGACGGCCCCGCCGCCCATCGCCGTCGCCTGGTTGTGCGGCACCACCTCGGGCCCGCGGGGGCGACTCACAGCGCACGTTCCATCGGGTCGCACGCGCACCGAGGCAACGCGCCAGAAGGGGTTGTTGCCCGGGTCCTGCGTGCCGGTGAGCGCGTGTTCGAAGCGCGCCACGCGCTGGTCGCCGCAGTAGAGCATCACGATCGCCGTCGTGGGCCCCGACTGCCCGTGCGACGAGTAGTAGTGCACGCCGACCTGGTAGTCCGTGTCGGTGCGCGGCGTGTCGACGCGGATGTTCTCGGGCCCCTCGCCGTCGACGTCGTCGGTGTCGAGCCAGCGGCGGCGTCCCTCTTCGGGCAGCGCGGTGTCGGGCGTGCGGTTGCCGAAGTAGCAGTCCGACGGAGACGCCCAGCGGCCGTCGCCATCCGCGAGCATGTGCAGGTCGACGTCGGTGTTCGAGGTGTTCCACGACAGCTCGACGCGCAGTCCGTGGCCCGCCATGGTGACCTGCGTCTCGCACGAGGCCGTGTGCCCTTCGGCGTCGCGCACGTCGGCGCGCACGGTGTAATCCCCGACGATCACCGAGGTGAAGGGCACCACCTGGCCCACGGCCACGATGCCGTCGGAGTCGTTCTCGTCGAAGCGCTCGGCGAAGCGGTAGTACCGCGCCTGCGGCGACTGCGTGACCGACCAGCGGATGCGCCCCGAAGCACCCGTCACGTCGGCCGCGAGGTGCACCGGCGAGCCCGCGAGCGCGCGCTGCGGCGGCGGGCAACGCACCGCGAGCGGACCGCCCTCGGCCACCACGAGGGGCGCGCGCGGCGTGGGCGGCGCGACCGGTCCCTCGATCACGGCGCCGGGCTGAAACACCCGCGGCGGAGGAATGGGCGACGTGGTGTCGACGGCCACCACGGGCGGCGGCTGCGCGAAGGGCTCGACGGCCACGGTCTGCGTGGGCGCCACCGCGTGCACGGTGACCACCTGGCGGGTTTCGAGCGACGGACCGCACGCGACGGCGAGCGCCGCGAGACCGAGAGACACACGCATGGCTGAGACCTCCGCATCCGACGAGGGAACGCTCTGTGGGCAGGCGCGGAGGAACGACTCCGACCGCGTGCGGCTTACAGACGCGCGTCGCTCGCGAACGTTGGCGACGGCGGTGCGATCAGTCGTCGAGCGACGCGCAGTGCGGCGCCGTGAAGGTGCCCGTGACCGTGCCGCCCTCGAAGGTCGCGGAGAACTCCACAGAGACCGACACGCCGCGATCGACGGTGCGCGGAGTGACCGTGACCGCGGTGGCGCGGAGCAGCGGCGCCGAGGTGAGCTCGCCGGCAAAATCGAGCAGCGTGGCCGAGACGCCGTCGGCGCGGGTCTGCACGGCCGTCGTCGCGCGGAGCCCGCTGATCACGAGCGTGCGGCGCGGCGTGGGCGAGGCCATCGTGGGGCACGCGGGGTCGCCGCCGAAGTGGGCTTCGATGTACACGCGGTCCGTGCCCGAGGTGCCGTGCTGCGCGCGGTCGAAGGCGCCCGTCGCGCTGCCGAAGCGGGCCGTGAGCGCGATGGGTCCCACAGTGCCGCCGTCGGAGGGCGTCACCCCCGCGTCGGGATCGCGCGCGCAGAAGCGACCCACGGAGGCGATGTTCACGCAGCGGGGGAGCGCCGCGGGACACTCCGCGGCCGCGGTGCACGCGTCGGAGCAGAGCATGGCGCCGCCCGTTCCCTCGACGCAGAGGGCGCTCGCGCAGTCGTTGCCCGAGGCGCAGCGGTCGAGGCCCGCGCGACCCGTTCCACGCGCGCCGGGAACGCATCGGCAGCCCAGAGTCTCGTCGCACTCGCAGCGCTCGGCGGCGATGCAGTCGCGGTTGAACGAGCACGCGCCACCGCCCTCACGGGTGTCGACATCGACGGCCACATCGGGCGCCGACGTGTCGTTGGAGGCGTCGGGAACAGTTGCGCCGTCGGGGTTGTTCCCCGTCGCATCGGCGGCGTCGACGGCGCCGTCGGGCGACGCAGGAACGGGCATCCCCGACCCGGCATCACAGGCAGAGACCACAAGGCACAGGGCGAGCAGCGCGCGCATCGACGTCATGGAGCAGCCGGGGAGCATCGCACGGCCCCGCGACGTGACGCGATGTGCTTCGTGAGGGTGCCGTGTCCCTTTTCCCCACGACACCAACACGGGTATGACACCGCTCCGCGCACTCGCCATGGAACCCGGCGCCGTCATCGCAAACCGCTTCACGATCCACGCGCTCGCGGGCGAGGGCGGCATGTCGATCGTGTACCGCGCGACCGACCGCCTGAGCGGCGACACCGTGGCCATCAAGGTGCTGCGCGAGGTCGACGGCCTCGACCCCGAGCGCTTCACCCGCGAGTCGCTCGTGCTCGCCGAGCTCAGTCACCCCGCGATCGTGCGCCACATCGCGCACGGCACCCTCGACGGCCGCCCGTACCTCGTCATGGAGTGGCTCGACGGCGAAGACCTCGCCGACCGCATCGAGCGCGCGGGCCTCTCCGTCGCCGAGAGCCTCACGCTCGCGCGCCGCGTGGCCGAAGCCCTCGCCGCCGCCCACGCGCGTGGCGTCGTGCACCGGGATATCAAGCCGCCGAACATCTTCCTCCCCGGCGGCGACGTGGCCCGCGCCCGCGTGGTGGATTTCGGCATCGCGCGCCGACACCGCGGAACGCACGCGGCGACGCGCACGGGGGTGATCCTCGGCACGCCGGGCTTCATGGCGCCGGAGCAGGTGCGCGGCGAGCGGGTGATCGACGCGCGCGCCGACGTGTTCTCCCTCGGGTGTGTGCTCTACGAGTGCCTCACCGGACGCCCCGCGTTCGAGGGTGACTCGGTGGTGGCCGTGCTCGCGCGCATTCTCATCGAAGACGCGCCGCGGGTGTCGTCGACGCGCCCCGAGCTGCCCGAAGACCTCGACGAGCTCGTGGCCTCGATGCTCGCGCGACGCCGCGAAGACCGCCCCGCCGACGCTGCCGAAGTGATCGCACGCCTCGACGCGCTGCGACCGCTCACGGGCCCTGGCGTGGCGCCGCCCCTTCACGCGACCGCGGCCCTCACGCACGGCGAACGGAGGCTCGTGTGCGTGATCGCGGCGAGCGTCGAGGGAGACGCGCCCCTCGTCGCCGACGACGTGCAGGCCACGCACGACCGCACGATGGTCTCGATGCCGCCCGCGGTGGCCGAGACCACCTGGGCGCAGCTCGCGGCCTCGTGCGGCGGACACCTCGAAGTGCTCGGCGGAACGCTCCTGGTGGTGTTCTCGGGGGACGGCGTGGCGCGCGATCTCACGGCCCGCGCGGCCCGCTGCGCGCTGGCCTTCGCGCAGGAGGGCGCATCGCCCGTGGCGCTCGTCACCGGACGCGCGGAGCTCCGCGGAGGATGGCCCGTGGGCGAGGCCGTCGACCGTGCGTTCGCGCGGGTCGAGCGCGCGCGTCGCGAGGGAGATGGCGCCGCGGGTGTGCACCTCGACACGATCACCGCGTCGCTCCTCGACGGGAGCTTCTTCGTCGAGACGAACGAGCGCGGGCCCGTGCTCAAGGTGCTCGGGGCGATGTCGTCGATCGACCGCTCGGAGCTCGAACGCTCCCGCTCGCGCGCGCTCCTCGGACGCGAGGTTCCGTGCGTGGGACGCGAGCGCGAGCTGGCGCTGCTCACGAGCCTCCTCGGGCAGACCTCGGGCGACGAGGGCGCCGCCGCGGCGGTGCTCACGGGCCCCGCGGGCATCGGCAAGACGCGGCTCGTGACCGAGTTCCTCTCGCGGGCGCGCACGGCCCTCGGCGAAGACGCAGTGACCGTGTGGGCCGTGTCGGCGGACCCCGTGGGCGCGGGCGCTCCCTTCGGGCTCATCGCGCCGATGCTCCGCAACGCCGCGGGGGTCTTCGGCGCGGTGAACACCGACGAGGCGCGGGCCCGCATCCGACGGCGCTTCGGGCCTCCCCTCGCCCAGCGCCGCGCTCCCGCCGAGGCCGCGTCGCTCCTCGCGTGGGTGGCCGAGCTCGCGGGCGTTCCCTTCGACGACGCCGAGGCGCCCGAGGTGGCCGCGTCGCGCGAAGACCCGCAGTTCATGGGCGACGCGATGCTCCACGCGTGGATCGAGCTCCTCGACGCCGAGGCCCGGTCGCGCACGCTGGTGCTCGTGATCGACAACGCGCAGTGGGGCGACGCGGTCTCGCTGCGCTTCGTCGAGCAGGCCCTCGCGCGTCTCGCAGACCGACCGTGGTTCGTGCTCGCCGCCGCGCGCGACGAGCTCGACGAGGCCTTTCCGAAGCTCTGGGAGCACGTCAACGCGCAGCGCATCCGCCTCGGGGGAATCTCCCGTCGCTCCGCCGAACGGCTCTGCCTCGCGGCCCTCGGCGCCGACGCCGACCCGGCCCACGTCGCGCGCCTCGTCGAGCACGCGAACGGGTCGCCGCTCTTTCTCGAAGAACTCCTGCGCGCGACGGCCCACGGAGAGGCCGCGCTCCCCGAGTCGCTCATCGCGATGGTGCAGTCGCGCGTCGAGGCGATGGAGCCGGAAGCCCGACGTGTGCTCCGCGCCGCGAGCGTGTTCGGGCAGGTGTTCTGGCGCGGCGGCGTGGCGGCGCTCCTCGGAGGCCGCGGGGTGACGCCGGGCGCGCGCGAGCTCGGGCTCGTCGACGACTGGCTCGATGAGCTCACGCGCCGCGAGATCGTCGAACGCCACACGCGCTCCAGGGTGCCCGGCGAGACCGAGTGGGCCTTTCGCCATGACCTCCTGCGCATGGCCGCGTACGCGATGCTCACCACCGCCGACCGCGCCCTCGGACACGGCCTCGCGGGCGCGTGGCTCCGCGCGTCGGGCGAGCCCAACCCCCTCGTGCTCGCCGACCATTTTCAGCGCGGTGGACGCGCCGCCGACGCCGCCGCGTGCCTCCTCGACGCCGCGCGCCAGGCCCTCGAAGGCCACGAGCTCGACGCCGCCGCGGTTCACGCCGAGCACGGCCTCACGCACTGCACCTCGGCCCGCGCGCAGGGCGCGTCGATCGACGAGACCGAGGGCGCGCTGCGGATGCTCCAGACCGAGGTGTTCCTCTGGCGCGGCACGCCCCTGCGCGCGGTCGAGACCGCCGACGAGGCCCTGCGTCTGCTGCCTCGCGGGAGCGCCGCGTGGTTCCGTGCTGCGGGCGCTGCGGCCACCGCGCGGGGACGCACCGACCGCGTCGGCGAGCTCCCCTCGTGGATCGCGTGCGTGGCCCCCGTCGAGCCCGCCGACGACGCCTGGGACGACCGCGCCGAAGCCCTCGCCCGCGCCGCCGTGCACCTCTACCACGCGCACGATCTCGCCGCGGGCGACGCGCTCCTCGACACCGTGACCCGGAGCTTCACGGCGCACCCGCCGGGCCCCATCGTCGAAGCGCGCGTGGCCGGTGCGCGCGCCTCGCGGGCCACGGTGGTCGGCGCGCTCGACGAGGTCGAGGCCCACACGCTCCACGCGCTCACCGCGTACGAGCACGCGGGCGACGCGCGCAACGCGACCACGCAGCGCATGGTGCTCGGCATCGCCGCCGTGCGCGCCGGACGCTACGACGACGCCGAGAAGTGGCTCGACGAGGCCCTCGCGTTCTCGCGGCGCATGAAGCTCTCGATCAACTGCGCGCTCTCGCTGCGTCCCCTCGCGCAGGTGTACCTCCGCCGCGGCGAGCACGCGCGCGCCCTCGACGCCCTGCGCGAGTGCCTCGACCTCCTCGCGCGCACCGAGCAACCGCGCCTCGTGGCCACGACCCTCGCCGAGCTCGCGCTCACGTACGAAGAGCTCGGCGACCTCGATGGCGCCCACGCCACGCTCCGCGACCTCGATGCGTCGCGCGCCCCGGCGCAGCTCGTCGACGCCGTGCGCGCGCGCCTCGCCCTCGCCGCGGGAGACATTCCCGAAGCGCTCCGCCTCGCCGACCAGGCGGCCGCGCGCGTCGAGACCGACCGCACCCTCGTCGACGCCGACGCCGCCGCGACCCTCGCACTCCTCGACGCGCTCGTGGCACACGGTGACACGGCGCGCGCGCACCACGTCGCCCTCCTCGGCGCGCAGCGTCTCCTCGCGGCGGCCTCGCAGCTCGGCACCGTCGCGCGTCGGCGCATGTACCTCGACGACGTTCCCTCGCACCGCGCGATCCTCCAGCACGCCGCGCGTCTCGGAGCCCTCGACCACGTGTGACCCGCGCATGCCCTGCGGCACGGATGCTGCTCAACGGCCGCGCGTGAAGACCTCCGCACGATGGTTCCTGCTCGCGGGTCCGCTGGCGCTCGTTGCGTGCTCCGAGCCCGCGCCCGAAGCCGCTTCGAACGCCTCGATCCCCGCGGTGCTCCCCGCGACGCTCACCCTCGACCAGACGCTCACGTGGATGGCTGCCGCCGAGTGCGAGCAGATGTTCTCGTGCAACGTTCCGTCGAACGTCGCGGGCGTGCGCGCGTACTTCGCCACGCGGGCCGAGTGCGTCGCCCACGACGACGTGCTCCCGCTGCGCAACAGCCGTCAGGCGACGCGCGCGATGGTGCGTGCGGGCCGTCAGCGCTTCGACGACGCGAAGGCCCGCGCGTGCCTCACCGCGCTGCGCGCGAACCCGTGCGTGTGGCCTGCGGCGTGCTCGTCCATCGCAGAGGGAACCACGCGCATCGGCGAGGCGTGCACCGCGCTCGAAGACTGTGGCCGCGACGCGTACTGCCAGCTCTACACGGAGGGGGGAGGCGCGCAGTGTCCCGGCGTGTGCGTGGCCCGCGTCGCGCTCGGCGGCGTCTGCGACGGCCGCTCGCTCGAATGTGCCGACCTGCCCTCGGGCGCCTCCGCGGAGTGCCGCTACGACCCGACGCTCGCGGCCACGCGCAATCCCTTCCGCTGCGTCGATCCCGCGGCGGCGGGCGTCGCGCGCGAGGGGGAGGTGTGCACCGACTACCGTCAGTCGCCCGCGATCCAGCGGCCCTGCGACGAGGGCCTCGACTGCCTCTACACGAACAGTGCGACGGAGCCGGGCGTCGCGCGCTGCGTGGGTGCCGCCGCGCCAGGCCAGCAGTGCGGACGCTTCTGCACCGACGGCGCGCTCTGCCTCTTCGACGGAACGCGCTTCGCGCAGCGCTGCCTGCCCTTCGTCGTGCAGAACGCCGAGGGCGCCACCTGCGTGCAGGGCAACGTGGGCGGCGAGGTCTGCAACGTGCTGCGCGGGCTCGACTGCGTCGCGGGACGCTGCCGTCGTGTGGGCACCGGCGCCGAGGGATCTCCGTGCTTCACCGCGCGCTTCGGCGTGAGCAACTGCGCGCCGGGGCTCTCCTGCGCGAGCGACACGCAGACCTGTCGACGGCTCAAGGCCGACGGCGAGCGCTGTGGGAGTCCCTCGGAGTGCACCTCGGGGCGCTGCGAGGCCGCCGATGGAACCTCCGCGGTCTGCACCTCGACGCTCGGGTGTCGGTGACGCTCAGCGCGCGCTGCCGTCGTGGATCACACGCTCCACGGCCTGCGCGCGCCGCCATCGTTTCGCCCGCTCGGCGAGCACGATGGCGTTGAGCTCCTCGCTCGCGGCGTCGAGCTGATCGTTCACGACCACGTAGTCGAAGAGGCCGTAGTGGGCGAGCTCGCCGCGGGCGTTCTTCATGCGACGCGCGATGGTCTCTTCGCTGTCGGTGCCGCGGTTGCGGAGGCGCGCTTCGAGCTCCGCAAACGAGGGCGGAAGAATGAACACGCCGACCGCATCGGGCACGCGGGCCTTGAGCATCCGCGCGCCCTGCACGTCGATGACGAAGACCATGCCGCGGCGGTGCGCGCGGGCCTCGACCATCTTCTCCAGCGAGGTTCCGTAGCAGTTGCCGTGCACCTCGGCCCACTCGGCGAAGGCCCCGCGGTCGATCATCGCGCGGAACGTATCGTGGGAGACGAAGTGATAGTCACGCCCGTCGACCTCGCCGGGTCGCGGCGCGCGCGTGGTGACCGACACGCTCACCACGAGGTCTTCGTAGCGCGCGAGAAGACGGCGCACGAGCGTGGTCTTGCCCGCCCCCGACGGGGACGTGACGATGAGCGGAAGAAAGTCGTCGGCTGCGTTCACGGGCGTCGCTCCGGGCGTCATTCGATGTTCTGCACCTGCTCGCGCATGCGTTCGAGCTCGCTCTTGAGCTCGACCACCGCGTGCGAGACCTCGGACTCGGTGCACTTGGCGCCGAGGGTGTTCGCCTCGCGCGCCATCTCCTGCAAGAGAAAGTCGAAGCGGCGCCCCACCGGCTCGGGCGTCGTCGAGAGCCGCAGGAGCTGGTCGACGTGGCTCGCGAGGCGCGTGAGCTCCTCGCTCACATCGGCGTGGTCGACGGCGACGGCCACCTCGTGTTCGAGGCGTGTGCTGTCGAGCGCGAGGCCCGCCGTGAGCCGCGCGAGACGGGCCCGCAGCCGATCACGGTAGCGCTCGCCCATCCCATCGGCGCGCGCGCGCACGTCGCCCACCAGCGTCGCCACCGCGTCGAGGCGACGACCGAGGTCTTCGCGCAACGAAGTACCCTCGCGGTCGCGCATCGCGTCGAGGGCCACGATCGAGCGCTCCAGGGCCGCGCGCAGGGCCTCCCGCACGGCCTCCACGTCGTGCGTCGCGCGCGGTGCAAACAGCTCGGGCACGCTCGCGAGGAGCGACAGCGGAACCTCCTGCGAGAGCCCCGCCTCCTGCGCCACGGCGGCGAACTCGCGCAGCGCCGCAAGGGCCCGCGCGCGGTCGAGGGAGACCGTCGCGTGGGTGGCACCTTCGCAGTGCACCGACACCTCGACGCGTCCTCGCGAGAGCTTCGCGCGGGCGACCTGTTCGGCGAAGAGTCCGTGGTCGGCGAGCTCGCGCGGCAGGCGCACGCGCACGTCGAGGGAGCGGTGGTTCACCGAGCGCGTCTCGACCACGATGCGCCCGAGGGGGCTCTCGCTCTCACCCATCCCGAAGCCGGTCATGCTGCGCACGCGAAGCGCTCCCGTGCGTGCGGGCGATCAGCCCTGGAGGCCGCGGTAGTACGCGATGGTCTTCGTGAGGCCCGCCGCGAGGTTGTAGGCCGGCGCGTAGCCGAGGAGGGCGCGGGCCGCGGAGATGTCCGCGAGCGAGTGGCGCACGTCGCCCACGCGGGCGGGGCCGTACTCGGGCGAGAGGTCGGTGCCGAGCTCGCGGTTGATGAGCCCCACGAGGTCGTTGAGGCTCACGCGCTCGCCGTAGGCGATGTTCACCACCTCGCCGTTCGTGGTGGCCTTCGCGGCGAGGAGGTTCGCGCTCACCACGTTCTCGATGAAGCAGAAGTCGCGCGTCGTGCCGCCGTCGCCGTTGATCTGCGGACGCTCGCCGCGGAGCATGCGCGTCACGAAGCGCGGAATCACCGCGGCGTACTCGCTCTTCGGATCCTGGCGGGGACCGAAGACGTTGAAGTACCGCAGCGAGACGGTCTGAAAGCCGAAGAGGCGGCCGAAGACGGTGACGTACTGCTCGCCCGTGAGCTTCGAAACCGCGTACGGAGACAGCGGCTTCGGGGTCATGGTCTCGACCTTGGGGAGCGCCTCGGTGTCGCCGTACGCGCTGGAGCTGGCGGCGTACACGAGCTTGCGAACGCCCGCCGTGCGACACGCCTGGAGCAGTTCGACGGTGCCCGAGACGTTGGCGCGGTTGCTCGCGATGGGGTCGTTGACCGAGCGCGCCACCGAGGGGATCGCCGCTTCGTGAAAGACCGTGTCGACGCCGTGCACGGCGCGGGCGGTGGCCTCGGGGTCGCAGAGGTCGCCCTCGATGAGCTCGATGCGATCGAGCTTGGGCGCGAGGCTCTCGCGGCGGCCCGTGGAGAAGTTGTCGATCACGCGCACCGAAGCGCCCTGCGCGAGCAGCGCATCGACAAGGTGATTGCCGATGAAGCCCGCTCCGCCCGTCACCAGTACCCGCACGAGAGACCTCCGTCAGACCGATTGATTCCGCGTCGGGCGCAGCGCCCGCGCGATCACTTCTTGGGCGAGAACAGCGAGGCGAGGCGCGCCTTCGCCTTGAGCTCGGCGTCGTTGGTGCCCGGCTCGCCGTTGCGGAACGTAAAGAACGTGCAGTGGTTCGTCGTCTCGCGGTCGGGAATGTACTCGGTGATCTTCTCGCGACACTGGTTGTGCGCGCCGGCGTCCCAGTACTCGCAGTTCTTGCAGACGTGCAGGTCGGCGCCGCAGTGCGGGCACGCGTCGCGACGCTGCATCTTCACCTCGAACACGAGCTCGTTCTTGCACTTGTGGCAGAAGAACTTCTTCTCTTCGACCTTCGGGATCCACATGGCCGTGTCTCTCTCGTTCTCTTACTCGGCGATGCCGCGCTTGCGCTTCACCTGCTCCATCACGCGGGCGTACTCGACCTCCCAGGTCTTCGTGCCCTCCTGCAGGTTCTTGATCTTGTCGCGCACCTCGCGGTCGATCTCGGCGTCCTCCGACATGTGACGCTCGAGCACGCGACGGCACTTGCGACGGATCGCGTCGTCCTCCGAGAAGAGCTCGTCGACGTGCGGCGACTGCATGAAGATCGCGAGCAGCTGGTTCAGCAGGTACGAGACGCTCTCGCCGCCGGTGCCCACGTTGCGCTGATCCGCGAGGATCTTCTTGAAGCGCCCGAGGTCCTGCCGCGTGCCGCCGAGCGCCTCCACACGGTCCTTCGCGCGCTCCGTGAGGTCGCGCTCCATGCGGAGGTACTCCTTGAGCACCGACTCGATGTCGGCCTCGACCTCGCGCGGCGCCGACGTCTCCATGTCCCCGTCGTTCGTGAGCACACGGACGATGTCCATGGCGATGACGGGAATCTTGCTGCTGTAGAGTTTCATGAACGGTCCTGCGTGGTGCCCTGCGGCGGGCGCGACCGTATTCCCGCGGGGTCGCGGGTGTCAACGAAAGGGGCGCGCTACTGCGTCACCGAACGGCCCGTCTGGAGCGCCGCCACGCGCGACTGCATCCGCCGGATGAGCTCCGCGAAGCCCCGCTCGCGAATGATCCGCACGTACGAGTCATGGTAGGTCTGCACGAGCGACGACCCGTTGGTCACGAGGTCGTACACGATCCACTCGTTGCCCCGGCGGTGCAGCTTGTACTCGATGCTCACCGCCGCCGCGCGCGCGTCGGTGCGAGACCGCGCCGTGGTGCGCACGCTCGCCGTACCCGCCGCCGCGTCGACGTTCTCCGCGTCGTACGTGATCGCGTAGCCCAGCGTCTGATCGAGGTTCTGCCGGTAGTTGCGCTCGATGAGCTGACGCAGCAGCCCCACGAACTGCTGCTTCTCCGCGGGCGTGCGCTCGGCCCACAGCGGATCGAGCGCGAGGCGCGAGAGCTCGTCGAGGTCGAGCATCTGGTGCAGCACGCGGGTCACGTTCTCGTCGCGCTGCGCCGCCGCGGGAGACCCCGCGGGCACCGTCTGCTGAAGGAGCCGCGTCACCACCGCCTGCCGCGCCTGGATCCACTGCCGCGGACCCGCCGCGCGAGGCTGCGCGCCCACCGCCCCCGCGAGGGCCATCGCCGCCAGCACCACCGTCGTCGCGATCGTCTTCTTCATGCGTCCACCTCGAAGTGTCGACACTGTACGTGCCGCGGCGCGCGCTTCATTCACCGGCCACGGGCGCCAGCACGTCGCGCGTCCGGTCGCACGTCCGTCGATGCATCGCGCACCACCTCGGAAACACCCGCGTCGACCTCGTCGACCCCCGCGTCGTCGGCGGCGAGCGCGCCGTTGAGAATGGCGTTCATCTCCTCGTCGCTCACGCCCGCGTCTTCCTCTGCCGCCGCCGCGGGACGCACGCACGCCTCGTCGGGCCCACCGGGGAGCTCTTCGCGGCCCGTCACCTGGGTGATCTGCGCGAGCGCCACGTTGAAGTCGTAGACCGACTGGAGATGGCTCGCGCGCGCCTGGAGGTACTGCCGCAGCGGCGTGATGATCGACGACACCTCGCCGGTGCCCGCCTGGTACTCCTGAAAGACCGACGTGAACCACTCGAAGCCCTCGCGCTCGGCGTCGGCCCACAGGCGCTCGCGCTGCTCGGCGGCCGTGAGACGCGCGTGCACCTCGGCCACCTCGACGCCGATGCCTCCGAGCGCGAGACGCTGCTGCGCCTCGGTCATCGCGAGCTCC
This sequence comes from uncultured Myxococcaceae bacterium, assembly GCA_945952225.1. Taxonomy (GTDB): domain Bacteria; phylum Myxococcota_A; class Polyangia; order Polyangiales; genus CAISKJ01. The sequence goes on along the minus strand of CAMFHP010000077.1, from coordinate 7,463 downwards.
TCGCGCACGCGCCGCACACGGAACGCGTTGGTGAGGGGCTCGAAGTTCCACCGCATCACCAGCAGCGCGCCCCAGAACGCATAGTTCTGATTGCCGCCTGCGAATGGGTTCACCTGCTGCGTGATCGACGGCACATCGGAGTACGAGAAGTTCATCCCCAGCGCGAAGTCGGGGAAGTACTGCCCGATCTGGATGTCCACCGCCGCGCGCCGCGCCGCGAGGCCCGCCGCGATCATCTGCACCTCGGGCCGATGGAGCCGCGCCTCCGTGAGGTACTGCGCGAGCGGATGCACCGGCGTGCGCCACGGACACAACGGCTCGTCGACGATGTCGAAGCGCTCGCCCTCGCCCGTGAGCATCCCGAGCGCGAACACCGCCTGACGCTCGCCCTGCTCGGCCTCCGCGCGACGCGCGAGGGTCTCGTAGCGGCTCATGCGAAGCTGCCGTCGATCGTTCGGTCCCACCGCGCCGCCATCGCCCGCGGGGGCCTCGTCGAGCTGGTGCTCCGCGGTGTCGAGGTACGAGAGCGCGCGGTCGAGCAGGTACTTCGAATCGCGCGCGAGCTGGAGCCCGAAGAACGCGCGCCGCACGTTGGTGCGCAGCTCCAGCCGCGTCTTCACCATCTCGTGCTCGTTCGCGCGAATGCCCGCGCGCGCCGCGTCGCGCACACGTCCGATGCGCCACCACGTCCACGGAGAGACGGGCACGCCCGTGTCGATCGAGAGCCGCGTGAGCGGACCGTAGCCCGTATCAAACGGGTTCTGCGCGAAGGCGTCGGGCGAGAACGTGGGGTTGCCGCGCGCGTTCGGCGCGATGCCCGCGGCGCCCGTCATGCTGAAGCTCAGAAAGGGCGCCGACCACGCCTCGTCGAGCTGCGCGTGCGACGCGAGGATCTTGTGCCGCTGCGCTTCGAGGCCGGGATACAGCCGCTCCGCGCGCTCGATGCAGTCGCGGAGCGTGAGGCGCGGCCGGGCGTCGGGCTGCGGATCGGCGTGGCCAACGGTCAGCGACGTGAGGGCGCCGACCGAGAGTCCGACGAGCGAGAGGAGGGCGAGGCGCGCGCGCACGCGGCGTCTATAGCCACAGCGGTGCGCCCCGCGAAAGAGGCTACCGGACTGGTCAGCCCTCCGACGCGACCGGCGCGTCGACGGCCACGGGAATCTCCACCGCCGCGGGCGCTTCGACCGCCACGGGGGCTTCGACCGCCACGGGGATCTCCACCGCCGCGGGCGCTTCGTCTGACGTCTCGGGCGTCGCGTCGGTGATCGCAGGCGCGACCTCGCTCACGGCCACACCGCGGCCGCGCGCAGGGGCCAGCGGACGGTCGTTCCACTGGGCGTCACGCAGCGCTTCGATGGCCACGGGCACGAGGTCGGCGCGGAGGTTCACCAGCGTGAAGCGGTCGCGCACGCTGATGCGCCCCACGTCGCGCTTCGAGGTCTTCACCGCGTCGGCGAGCAGACGGAGCACGTCGCCCGCGCGGAAGTTGTCACGACGGCCCGCCGCGAGACGGAGCTCATCCATCCCCGCGTCTTCACCGTCTTCGAAGTCGGTGATCACGCTCGCCGGCGCGTGGCGCACATCCACCCGACGCGGACGCTCGGCCTCGGGCTTCGGCCCGCGCTCCTCACGACGCGGACGCTCTCCCCGCGACTCGGCGCGCGGCGCTTCGCTGCGCGGACCACGGTCGTTGCGCTCGCCGCGGTCGTTGCGCTCCGTGCGCTCGCGACGCTCGCCGCGGTCACGACGGGCCTCCGCTGCGGGCGCCGTCTCCGTGGCAGCGGGCGCGACGGGCGCGGGCGCCGCGACGGGGGCCGCTTCGGTCACCGCAGGGGCCGCAGCGCGCTCCATGTCGAAGAACGCACCGAGGAGCGAGGCCACCACACGCTCCGCGTTGTCGTGTGTGAGCAGGCGCTTCGCGAGGGCCAGCGACTCCTCCGAGGGCGCCTCGGTGAAGCCCTGGAGCAGCATGGTGAGACGGTCGGTCTCGCGGCGCGTGCGCTCCTCGCCGGGCGACGGGAGCATCCGCTCGATGGGGCGGATGCCGTACGTGAGCCGCAGAAAGTACAGCGCGCCGATGTCCTTGGGGCCCGCGAGCGTGATCGCCGTGCCCGCGCGCCCTGCGCGACCCGTGCGACCCGTGCGGTGCACGTAGACCTCGGCGGACTCGGGCAGCCCCACGTTGATGACGTGCGTGAGGTGCGGCACGTCGATCCCGCGCGCGGCCACGTCGGTCGCGACGAGGAACTGCACCTTGCCGTCGCGCAGCATGCCCATCACGCGCTCGCGGTCGCTCTGCGCGAGGTCGCCGTTGAGGTACTCCGCGCGGAGCCCGTGGGCCTTGAGGGCCGCCGCCACGCTCTCGGTCTCGCTCTTCATGTTGCAGAAGATCAGCGCCGCGTCGGGGCGCTCGACCTCCAGCACGCGGGTGAGATCCTGCGCGCGCGTGCCGCCCGCGGAGAAGTACACGTAGTGAACGAGCTTCTCCGGCGCGATGCCGTCGGAGCTCAGCGCCACCACCTCGGGCTCGCGGAGGTGACGGTTCGCGATGCGGCGCATCCCCTCGGGCATCGTCGCCGAGAGGATCACGCCCTGACGGGTCTTCGGCACGAACTCGAGGATCGCGTTGAGCTCCTCGGCGAAGCCCATCGAGAGCATCTCGTCGCCCTCGTCGAGCACCACGGCCTTCACGCGCTTCACGTCGAGCGCGCCGCGGCGAAGCAGATCGAGCACGCGGCCCGGCGTGCCCACCACGACCTTCACGCCCGAGCGGAGCTGCGCGATCTGGCGCTCCATCGGGGCGCCGCCGTAGATCGCCGCGACGGTCACGTCGGCGTGGCGACCGAGGCGTTCGAACTCCACGCTCACCTGCACGGCGAGCTCACGCGTGGGGCACAGCGCGAGCACCTGCACGTGGTGGTCGGGCTTGATCACCCGGTCGACGAGCGGAAACACGAACGACGCCGTCTTGCCGCTGCCCGTGCGGCTCTGCACGATCACGTCGCGGCCGGAGGCGATGGGTTCGAACGCGGCGACCTGCACGGGCGTCGGGGCGGTGTAGCCGACCTCCTGCACCGCGCGGAGGAGGGCGGCGCCGAGCTTGAGCGATTCGAACGAGGGGGTGGGGTCGGTCATCGGGAGCTTCCTGGGGACTGGTAGGCGAGGGCGGCGCGCGCGTCGTCGTCGAGCAGCGAGCGGCCGAAGGCGCGGTGCGCGTCGGCGCGGTACCGCCAGCGTTCGAGGCGCCTCCACGCGTCGTGTCCGCCCTCGCCCTCGCGCTCGCACACACCGCGCAGCCCTTCGAGGCGGCGGTCGAGCGAGGTGAGGTCGGGGGGCGCTTCCGACGTCTGGAGGGCCTCGGCGTAGCGGCCGTGGAGGGCCCGCAGGCCCATGTCGCACGCGGTGTCTTGCGGGTCGGGCGCGACGTCTCGAAAGGTGTCGCGGTAGATCGCCGTCGACGAGTACGCGATGAGCAGACTCGTGAGCACCGTGGTGGTCGCGGCGGCGATGCGACGGCCCATGGGAGACCGCGGTCTCTCGGGCTTCGGGGATGTCGCTACGTCGGCGGGGCGCTCGTTCACACGGTTTCTGCTCGCAACAGGGCGATCGTGTCGCGCTTCTACGCTTGCCGCGGAGACCGGGTCAAGCCCGACGCGCCGCCCGTGCGCCCCTGCGCAGACCACACAGCAACCCCTCGAAACACCTTGTTTTCAAGGCCGCGGAACCTCTCCGTGCGAGGCCCTCCCGAGACCCTCTCGCCGTCGGCGATTTGTGCAACGGCGTTCTGCGCAGAGGTCGGTGCGCCGTGACCCCTTGTCCGGTCGCCGGTCGCTGCGCTCAAGCCTGCACGCGCCGTCGCCGTTGGAGGGTCTGAGATGAGCCGCAACCCCGTTGGAGAGATCCTCGTTCGCGCAGGATTGCTCTCGAAAACACGCCTCGACGAGATCTCCGCCGAGCTGCCCCGCAGCGGGCCCTCGCGGCTCGTCGCCACCCTCGTCGACCACAACGTCGTGCACGACCGCGACATCGCCCGCACCCTCTCGCTGGAGCTCTCGGTGCCGTGGGTCTCCCTCGCCCACGCCGACCCGCCGCGGAGCGTGAGCTCGCTCGTTCCCCACGACGTCGCCGAGCGCCACTGCATGGCCCCGGTGTACGTGCGCCGCGAACGCAAGGGGCCGCCGACGCTCTTCGTCGCCATCGACGATCCCACCAACGAAGAGGCGCTCTACACCGTGGCGGTCTTCGCGGGCATGGCCGTGCGTCCGGTGATCGCGCCGCGCAGCGAGATCCGCGCGCTCATCGCCCGCTGGTACCAGCGCACGGTGCCGCAGGAGCGACCCACGTTACCCGTCGTCGCCATGAACGAGTCGGACCTCGAAGAGCTGTTCGTGCTCGACCGCCGCGCGGCCCATTGAGCTTCGCGCGAGGGTGACCGCGCCGTCAGTGCGCCTCGCCCCAGTTGTGACCCCAGCCGCACTCGACCACGAGCGGCACATCGAGCTTCATCACGCCCTGCATGGTCTCGCGCACGAGGGGCTCCACCACGGAGCGCTCGTCGTCGGGCACTTCGAACACCAGCTCGTCGTGCACCGTGAGGATCATCCGCGCCCGGAGCTTCTCGGCCCGCAGACGCTTCTCCACCGCGATCATCGCGAGCTTGATGATGTCCGCCGACGTGCCCTGAATGGGGGTGTTCGTGGCCATGCGCTCCGCCGCGAGGCGCAGCGCGCGGTTCGAAGAGTGGAGGTCGGGCAGAAAGCGTCGGCGACCGAGCAGCGTGCGAACCCCCTCGCCCGAGCGCGCCGCGAGCACCACGCCGTCGAGGTACTGCTTCAGCGCCGCGAAGGTCTGGAAGTACTTCTCGATGAAGCTCCCCGCCTCTTCGCGCGAGATGCCGAGCTGCTTGGCCAGCGACGACTCGCCCTGGCCGTAGATCACGGCGAAGTTCGTGGTCTTCGCGCGACCGCGCATCTCGCGGGTGACGTCGGCCGGCGCGACCTTGAAGATCTCCACCGCGGTGCGCGCGTGCACGTCTTCGGCGCGCTGAAACGCATCGACGAGAATGGGATCGTGCGAGAGGTGCGCGAGCACGCGGAGCTCGATCTGCGAGTAGTCCGCGGCGAAGATCTGGTGCCCCGGCGGCGCCACGAAGGCCTTGCGGATCTCGCGTCCGAGCGGCGTGCGAATGGGAATGTTCTGCAGGTTGGGATTGCTCGACGAGAGCCTCCCCGTGGCCGCCACCGCCTGGTTGTAGCTGGTGTGCACGCGCGACTGCTTGTCGACCAGCGAGGGCAGCGCGTCGAGGTACGTTCCCTGGAGCTTCACCAGCGAGCGCACTTCGAGAATCTTCGCGGGCAGCGCGTGCTGTGACGCCAGCTCTTCGAGCACCTCGGCGTCGGTGCTACGCCCGGTCTTCGTGCGCTTCACCACCGGGAGCTTCAGCTCGTCGAAGAGAATGGTCTCCAACTGCTTCGGGCTGTTCACGTTGAAGGCCTTGCCCACGATCGCGTGGGCCTCGGCTTCGAGCTTCGCCACGTCGGCGCCTACGCGGTTCGAGAGGCTCTTGAGAAAGGCCGTGTCGAGCAGCACGCCGCGCTCCTCCATCGCGCCGAGCACGTGGCAGAGGGGAAGCTCCACGTCGCGCATGAGGTCGGTGAGCCCCTCGGCGTCGATGCGCGGCTGGAGGCGCTCCACGAGGCGCGCGACCACCTCCGAGTCTTCGCCCGAGTAGCGGGTCGCCGTGGCGATGTCGACCTCGTCGAAGGTGATCTGCTTCTTGCCCGTCTTCGTGACGGCCTCGTACGTGAGCATCTCGTACCCGAGCTCGCTCCGCGCGATCTCTTCGAGCTTGTGCGAGTGGCGCTCGGGGTCGATGAGGTAGCTCGCGATCATCGTGTCGAAGTCGTAGCCCGCGACCGGAACCCCCGCGCGTCGCAGCACCACGTCGTCGTACTTGATGTTCTGTCCGCGCTTCTTCACCGACGCGTCGGCGAAGAGCGGACGCAATCGATCGAGCACCGTGTCGCGCGGGAGCTGCTTCGGGTCGGTCATCACGCGATGGCCGAGCGGGATGTACACGCCCAGCAGGGGCTTCCACGCGAGCGAGATGCCCACGAGTTCGGCGGCGTGCGTGTCGAGCGAGGTGGTCTCGGTGTCGACGGCGAAGGCCCCCGCGGAACGGCACGCGGCGATCACGGCGTCGAGGTGTTCCACCGTGAGCACGGTCTCGTAGACGGCCTTCGCGGCGGCGACGGGCGCCGCGGCGGGTGCCCCCGCGGGCGCGAGTGCGGGGCTGTACGCGGGGGCCTTGTCGAGCGCGTCGGCGAGCTTGTTGAACTCCAGATCGAGAAAGAGCGCCTTGAGCTTCGCGGTGTTCCAGCCGCCGTACTTGAGGGCTTCGAGGTCGAAGGTCATGGGCACGTCGCGCTTGAGGCCCACGAGCTCGTACGAGAGCCGCGCGTCGGCCTCGTGCTGCTGAAGGTACTCGCGCGTCTTGCCCTTCACCTTGTCGACGGACTGGTACACGCCATCGAGGGAGCCGAACTCGTTCACCAGCTTCGCGGCGGTCTTCTCGCCCACGTGGTCGACGCCGGGCACGTTGTCCGACGAGTCCCCCATGAGCGCGAGGAGGTCCTGCACGCGCTCGGGGACCACGCCCCATTTCTCCACCACCTCGTCGCGGCCGTAGACGCGCTGGTGCATCGCATCCCACACGATCACATCGGGGGCCACGAGCTGGAGCAGGTCTTTGTCGCCCGAGCACACCACGGTGGTGAGGCCGTGCTTGCGCGCCTCTTCGATCGCCGTCGCGATGAGGTCGTCGGCTTCGAATCCGTCGCGCTGGAGCACCGGAATCGCATAGGCCTCGGCCACCTCGCGGCAGCGGATCATCTGCTGCTTGAGATCCTCGGGCGCCGGCGGACGGTTGGCCTTGTAGGCAGGGTACATCGTGTGGCGGAACGTCGGCGTGGTGGAGTCCATCGCGACGGCGAGGTACGCGGGCTGCTGCGCGCGCACGAGGGCGCCGAGCATGTTGGTCACGCCCAGCGTCGCGTGTGTGGCCTCGCCCTTCGAGTTCGAGAGCGGACGCACGCCGTGGTAGGCGCGAAAGACGTACCCCGAGAGGTCCATCACGTAGACGGCCTTCGGATCACCGGGCTCGGGCAGCTTGGTAGGCATCGTTGGGGGCTCTCCGTGTGGCGGTTACCCCCGCGCGATGGGCGGTGTCCACTTCGCCGCCGCGCAGCGCACTTCGCACCTGTCACCCGCGCGCCCCGCCCACGAAACAAGCGCTTTCGCGCCAACATTGTGCCGCGCGTCTCGGCGGTGGCTGTCGCGCCGTCGTCGCGTCGAGCTGGCGGGCGAAGCGCGCGTCTCGGCGGTGGTGAGAGCGTGCCAATGGGCCCGCTTTCTCCCGGTGAATGAATTCACCGGCAGGGAAGGGAAAGTCCCTTGCGGGACTC
>CAMFHP010000076.1 GCA_945952225.1 uncultured Myxococcaceae bacterium | reverse complement strand
GCCCTGCGACGCGATGCTCACGTGCTCGCTCGGCACGTGCCTCCCGACGGCGACCGCGGGCATGCCCTGCGGCTCCTCGGTGGCGGTGTGCGCGATGGGGACGTCGTGCGTGACCGCGAGCATGATGTCGACCTGCGTCGCCGACGGCACCCGCGGCGGACGCTGCCGCACGGCGATGGGCTCCATGCCCTGCGACGCCATGCTCACGTGCTCGCTCGGCACCTGCCAGAACACCATCGCCGTGGGAATGCCCTGCGGCGCGGGCCTCGGCGCGTGCGCCACGGGCTCGACCTGCGCGGGTCCGTCGGGCTCGCAGCGCTGCGTGGCCGACGGCGCCGCGGGTGGCGCGTGCCGCACCGCGATGGGCTCCATGCCCTGCGACGCGATGCTCACCTGCACGGCGGGAACGTGCTTCCGCACCGTCGCCGCGGGCGCTGCGTGCGACGTCACCGACACCACCGCGCGCTGCGCGATGGGCACGAGCTGCGCCCCGATGGGCACCGGCGCGACCTGCCAGATGAACGGCAGCGCGGCGGGCACCAACTGCGCGGCGATGCCCCTCTGCGCCACGGGCCTTACGTGTGACGGCGACACGGCGGCGAACGTGTGCCGCCGCGCGGGCACCGCGGGCATGGCCTGCAACCAGCAGTTCAACAGCGTCGCGTGCCCCATGGGCACCGCGTGTCTCGCGACGAGCGCCACGGCCGCGACGTGCACCGCGACGCGCGCCGAGACCGAGCCCAACAACACCCCCGCGATGCCGCAGGCCGCCGTGTCGACGGGCACCGCGTACTCGGGCACCGTGGGCATGGGCACCGACACCGCCGACTGCTTCGCGGTGACCGTTCCCGCGATGGGCGGGCTCAACGTGGAGACGGCGTCGCCCGGTGACCCCGGCTGCGCCGACAACGACACGGTCGTGACGATCTACAACGCGATGGGCACGCAGGTGGCGCGCAACGACGACGGTCCGCGCCGCGGGCTCTGCTCGTTTGCGACCGCGCGCGGACTCGCCGCGGGCACGTACTCGGTGTGCGTCGAGGGCTTCGACGCGGCCGCCACGTACACCGTCTCCATCGGCGTCTTCGGCCCCTGAGCCGCGGCCCGCATCGTCGCGCGTGAACCTGCGCGCGCCCCGCCGACAACCAAACCCCCCCAACCGACACCCTCTGTGAAGGGCGTCCCGCACCGCTGCGGAGGCGCCCACACCCGAGCTCGCGCGCGGTTTCGCCGGAGCGTCCGTGCGGAATTTCCTGATGGCTCGAACGTCGCCGCGAGCGCACACCCCAACTCCTGGAAGGAGCGGGTGCCGATGAAGGAACACAGCTTTCTGACCGCGTTCGAGACCACGGTGGACTCCGATGATTTCGTCCCGTGGGTGATCATCGCGAGCAAGTTCAGCCTCGCGCTGGTCATGAGCGCCGCGATGATCGGCGGAGCCTGACGTGCAGGGCTCTGCGCGTGCTCCGTCGCCGTCGTCGACGCGCTACCGCCTGCGCGCCGACGCCCCCGACGCCGCGACGCCGCGGGGCATGTCGAGCGCCTCGTGCGGCGCACCTGCGAGCCCTTCGAGGCCCGGGTGCGTCGCGCGCGGTGACGCGCAGTAGGCGAACACCCGAAGGCTCACGCCCTCACACCGTCCCACCCTTCGCAGCCCCGGCCGACGGCGCAGCGCGACGAGCACCTCCGCAGGGAGCGTGATCGCGCCGAGCCCCGCCGCGCAGGCCTCCAGCGCAAGCGCCGGGTCGTCGATCTCGGCCACCACCGTCGGCCGCACCTCGACGCGCGCGCACCACGCGTCGATCGCACGCCGCAACGCCGTGTCCGCCGTCGGGAGCACCACCGGCGCGCCGTCGAGGCACTTCGGAAAGGCCGCACCGTACGCTCCACACCACGCGCCCGGCGCCGCCCACCAGAGCGGCATCGCGAGGCGTTCGACGTGCGGCACCGACGTGTGATCGTTCGCCGCTCCGTGGCCCACCGACGAGAGCACCACATCGACGCGACGGGTCCGCAGGTGCTCCATCAACCACTCGTGGGGACCTTCGCGGCACACGAGCGTCGCGCCCTCACACGCCCGCTGCGCCGGGCCGAGCAGCGACCACACGACGCCCTTCGGCAGCGCCGTGTCGACGCCCACCGTGAGCCGCGGAAGCGCCTTCGCGCCGTGCTCCACCGCGTCGAAGAGCGCGTCGCCGAGGGCCTGCACCTCGTCGGCGAACACGAGCGCCACGCGTCCTGTGGGCGTGAGCTCCATGCCCCGCGGCGTGCGCACGAAGAGGGGAGCGCCGAGCGCCCGTTCGAGCTGTTGCACGTGCTCGCTGAGCGTCTGCGGCGAGAGGCGAAGCTCCGACGAGGCCGCCGCGAGGCTCCCGCGCCGCGCGATGGCGCGAAGGTAGAGGAGCTGCTGGTAGTTGAGCCAGCGGCTCATGGGCGCGGCACGGGTCGCGAGGCCGTCGGAGTCATCGGCGCGGATCGTGGGGCACGGCGCGCGACGGGCGAGGGCGCGTCCCGATCCCGGTCAGACGCACCGCGCACGGAGGCGCGCACGGCGGGGTGTCACCACCACCCGCGGCCGATGCCCACGAGCGCGATCGCCGCCGCGAGAAGCAGCGCCGAGAGCAGCGCGCCGGGCACCGTGGCCGCAGGTTCGGGCTCGTCGGGTGACCCGCGGTGTGTCTCGTCGTTGAGGGGACGTTGCGAAGAGGTCATGGCCGCACGCGCAGCAAGCGCGGGGCCGATGGGAGGCTACGGACGCGTCGACTCGCCGGCGCCCTGCTCGCCGATGTCGACCACCTCGGGCGCGCGCTTCTGCGCGAGGATGATCAGCTCGCGCGACGACGGGCCGAAGAACGCGCCGGGGGTGCGCGCCGAGCCCGACACTTCGAGAATGCGGAAGCCCGCCTCGTGGAGCACCTGTCCGAGCTCGTGCAGCGAGTAGAGCCGCAGCGAGTACTCGAACTCGCGCTGGCGACCGTCGTCGTAGATCATCGTGCGCTTCACGTTGAGGCGCGACGTGATGAAGTTGAGCCCCGACTCTTCCATGCACACGCAGCCGTCGCCTTCGAACCACGACATGGCGGGCTGGTGCTGGATCACGTGGTCGCGGTTGAGCACGCCGAGGAGCAGCGTGCCGTGGGGCTTGAGCGAGCGGTGGATCCGTCGGGCCACCTCGCCGTTGCGCGGGTCGTCGAAGAAGCCGAAGGTGCTCCCCACGCAGTAGGCCGCGTCGAACTGCTCGTGGAACTCCATCGCGGCCATGTCGCACTGGGTGAACGCGACGCGCGCGTTGGCCTCCTGTGCGGCCTCGGCGGCGCGCGTGAGCATCGCCATCGAGAGGTCGACGGCCGACACCTCGTAGCGTCGCTGCGCAAGCGCGATGGCCTGGCGTCCCGCGCCGCAGCCCACATCGAGAATCGACGCGCCCGCTTCGACGCCGAGCGCGTGCTCGATCCAGTCGGCCTCGGCCTGCACCTGCGCGGGCGTGAGCCGCTCGATCGTGCGGAAGTAGTCTTCGTTGAAGAGCTCCTCCCACCACATGCGGCGGCGCTTCGGGCGCACGTCGGGCTGCGTGGGACCCCCCGCGATCTTCGAGGGCGCGACGTTGCCGCGGGTCTTGCGCGCGGCGTCACTCGGCGGCGGCGGCGGCATCGAAGCCCCGCGTGGAACGAGCGACTCGATGTGCTCCACCGCCTCCGCGTCGACGGACTCGACGGGCGTCGCATGGCCCATCTCCGCGAGCTCGTCGAGCAGCGCCAGCGAGGGATCGATGCCCTGCGGGAGCTGCGACATCGTCATCGGCACATTGCCCTCGCCGTGCTCGTCGAGGGAGATCTCCACGCCCTCGTCGTCACCCGCAGCAGGGCTCGTCGCAGGGGCTTCCGCGGCCGCGAACTCTCCGCCCGCCATGGCCGCGAGCTCGGCACGGGTCGAGGGCACCTGCGACACGCGCGGGAGCGCAGCGGCGGGCACCGGCGGCGGCGCCGCGGGGGGAGCGACGATCGCGGGCACCGGAGGCGGCGACGGAAGCGGCGGCACCGAAGCGGGCGTCGAGGGCTGGAGGCTCACCGGCGTGAGGCTCACCGGCGTGAGGCTCACCGGCGGCGCGCTCGACACGGGCACGCTCGGCAGCGGCGCTGCGGGCACCGTGGGCGCAGGCGGCGTCGACGAGGGCGATGCCGCGGGCACCACCGAGGGAACCGGCGCCGCGGGCGACGACGGAGGCGTCGGGGGCGCGGCTGCGGTGGTCGGCGCGGGCGCGTTCGAGGCGGGCGAGGGGGCTGCGGGCGGCGGGTTCGACGGACGTCGCGGGGGCGGCGTCGAGGGGCGCTTGGGCACCGCGTCTTCGATGCGGATCGCGGCCATCGGAGGCGGCGTCACGAGGCGCGGCGGCGCATCGGCGGGCGGCGCTTCGGGCTCGGCGGGAGGCACCGAAGCGCGCGACGGCGCACCGTAGTCGAGGCCCAGATCGGGGAGCCGCGCGAGCGAGGGTTCGACCGCGGTGTCGAACGCGGGCGGCGCCACGGAGGCCGGCGTGGAGTCGTCGCCGAGCGTGCGCACGCGACGGCGGACGACGCGCATCGCACCCGAGGTCGCAGGGCTCGCCGCGGGCGGCGGAGGCATCACCGAGACCGTGGTCGACGTGTCGAGGGTCACCTCGACGTCGGCCGCGGGAGGCGCCTCGCTCTCGAACATCTGCGGGTGGAGGTCCGTCGCGGCAGGGGCCGCGGGAATCGTCGCGCCGTCTGCGGGAGACGCAGCGGAGGCCTCGGCGGGAGGGACGGTGTCCGGTGCTTCCATGCGTGTCAGGTCGTTGGGGAGACGGAGCTGGTGGCGGCTGCGACGGAGCGAGCGCGCGGCCCCCTCGTCGATGGCGGGCGGTTCGAGGCTCTCGATCGGTCGGGGCGGCGTGCTGTCGCTCACGGATCTACTCCCCCGCGCGCCACGCGATGCCCTGACCCATGCGAACAGGACCGAAGGGCGGCGTGCGGTCGTCACGCCAGCGCCCCGTCGGCGGCTTCTGCATCAGCATCACCACCGTCGATCCGAGGAGGAACGCGCCGAGCTCATCGCCCCGTGCGAAGCGCGGCGCCACCGAGGGATCGTAGAGGCGCTCTGCGGGCTCGCCCCCGTGCGGCGGACGCTCGGGCGCGTCGAAGGTCAGCGTGATGCGCCCCACGATGAACGCGCCGACGAACACCACGGCGACCTCGCCGAAGCGCTCGGTGTCGAGGTTCACCACCACGCGCTCGTTGCGTGCGAAGAGGCGCGGCACGTGCTCGACCCCGATGGCGTTCACGGGATACAGCGAGCCCGGCATGTGCCGCACGCTGCGGACCACGCCGTCGACGGGGCAGTGCACGCGGTGATAGTCGCGCGGCGAGAGGTACACGATCGCGTAGTGCCCGCCCTCGTAGCGCGCGGCGTCGGCGGCGCTGCCGAGGAGCTCCGCGGCGTCGTACTCGCGGCCCTTCACGAAGAAGCGCTGCGCGGCGTCGATGGGACCCGCGTCGTCGAGGCGCCCGTCGGCGGGAGAGACCAGGGTGTCGGCGTCGCCCTCGACCGCGTGCACGCCCTCGCGGAGCCGACGGGTGAAGAAGTCGTTGAAGCTCGCGAAGCCCTCGGCGGGCACCTCGGCCTCGTCGAGGTTCACGTTGAAGGCGCGCACGTACACCGAGAGAACGGGGTCGAGCACCGCGCGCGGAACGGGCCTCATGGCGACGCGGCCCACGAGGCGGGTGATGCGTTCTCGCGGGAGCACGTCGAGGATGCGCGCAGCAGTGCGGGACGACACCAGGGCCATCGGATTTTGCGTTCCCTACAGCGGAAATGGTGCGAGGCGACAGGGCGCCCCAGAAGAGTTCGCGAGCCTAGATCGCGCGCCGAAGAGCGGTCAACAGGAACCACCGCCGCCCCTCGGCGCGCAGTGATTTCAGCGGTTCTGGGGGAATCCGAGATCGACACCGCGGAAGCGCGGATCGGGCCAGCGCGAGATCACGTTCTTGTTGCGCGTGTAGAACTGCACGCCGTCGCGGCCATAGATGTGAAGGTCGCCGAAGAGCGACTGCTTCCATCCCCCGAACGAGTAGTACGACATGGGCACGGGGATGGGCACGTTCACGCCCACCATGCCCACCTGGATCTCGTTCTGGAACTTGCGCGCCGCGCCGCCATCGTTCGTGAAGATCGCGACGCCGTTCGCATAGCGGTGCGCGTGGATGAGCGCCACGGCCTCGTCGTAGGTCTTCACGCGCACGGTCGAGAGCACCGGGCCGAAGATCTCGTCCTGGTAGATGCTCATCGTCGGCGACACGCGGTCGAAGAGCGTGGGGCCCACGAAGAAGCCCTTCTCGTGATCCTTCACCACGAGCGAGCGGCCGTCGGCGAGGAGCTCCGCGCCCTCCTTCACGCCCGCGTCGATGTACCCGCGCACCTTCGCGGCGTGCTCCTTCGTGATGAGCGGGCCCATCTGCGACGACGGGTCGAGCCCGTTGCCCACCTTGAGCGCCGCGATGCGCTCGCGGATCTTCGGCAGCAGCTTGTCCGCCGCGTCGCCCACGCACACGAGCACCGAGATCGCCATGCAGCGCTCGCCCGCCGAGCCGTACGCCGCGCCCACCGCCGCGTCGGCCGCGAGCTCCATGTCCGCGTCGGGCAGCACCACCATGTGGTTCTTCGCGCCGCCGAGGGCCTGCACGCGCTTGCCGTGCTTCGTGCCCGTTTCGTAGATGTACCGCGCGATCGGCGTGCTCCCCACGAAGCTCACCGCGCCCACGTCGGGGTGTTCGAGCAGCCGATCGACGGCCACCTTGTCGCCGTGCACGATGTTGAACACGCCGTCGGGCAGCCCCGCCTGCTTGAGCAGCGTCGCGCAGAAGTTCGTCACCGAGGGGTCGCGCTCCGAGGGCTTGAGCACGAAGGTGTTTCCGCACGCGATGGCGATGGGATACATCCACATCGGCACCATCGCGGGGAAGTTGAACGGCGTGATGCCCGCCACCACGCCCACGGGCTGACGGATCGAGTACGTGTCCACCTCGGTCGACACGTTCTCCGAGAACATCCCCTTCGTGAGGTCCGCGAGGCCGCACGCGAACTCCACCACCTCGAGGCCGCGCTGCACTTCGCCCTGCGCGTCGCTGAACACCTTGCCGTGTTCGAGCGTGAGCATCTTCGCGAGGTCGTCGCGGTGCCGCTCCACAAGCTCGCGGTACGCGAAGAGCACGCGGGTGCGCTTCGCGATGGAGCTCACGCGCCACGACACGGCGGCCTCGGAGGCCGCGCGCACCGCCGCGTCGACGTCGGCGACGGTGGAGTACGCCACCGTGCGCTGCACCTCGCCGGTGGCAGGGTTGTAGACATCGCCCGTGCGGTCGGTGGAGGCCGGGGCGGGCGCGTTGTTGATCCAGTGGGGAAGGGTTTCCATGGCGACCGTGCCGGAGTACCACCGTTCGCCCTCGGCGTGGAAGGGCGTCGCCCGGCCGTCGCCGCGCGTCACGGCGTGACCACCGCCTGCACCGTCGCCGTCGCGCGGTTCAGCGTCGCCGTGAGCGTCGCCGTTCCCGTCGCGCGTCCGTCGACGTAGACCCGGTCGTCGTTCACGCGCGTGCCCGACTGAAGGAACCACGACAGGTTCACCACCGACGTGTCCGCCACGGTCCATTGCACGGCGTCGTTGCCGAGGAGCATGCGCCCCTGCGCGTCGATGCCCTGCGCCGTGATCGACGCGTGCGCGCCCTGACGCAGCGTGAACGTGCGCTGATCCGCCGAGAGCGTGCCGGGCGTCTCGACGTCGGTGTCGGCGCGGAGCGTGATGCGCGTCGCGTCGGCGACCTCCACGCGGATGCGATCGAGGAGCGCGCCGCTCATGCTCTCGACGCGGAGCTCGGTGACTCCCGGGCGCATGGCCGTGACCGCGGCGTTGAACTGCGCGTAGCGATCGCTGCTGCTCGTGAGCCGCTGCGAGGTGACCGTGAGCACGTCGGGGTCGAGCGCGCGCACCACCACCGAGGTCACGCGGTTGTCATCGAGTCGGATCGACACGCTCTCGGTCACGCCCGTGGCGAAGGGACGCGAGAGCGGGCAGCCCGAGGGGGTCGACGAGAGGAGCGAGAAGTTCGCGCAGCCGCGGCTCTGCGTGGCCGTGAACGACGCGCTCTCTTCGAGGCCGCGATACTCCGAGTGCGACGAGCTGCACGCGGCCGTGGGGAGCGAGAGGGCGAGAAGGATGGCGAGCGAGAGGTGCTTCACGGTGTGTTCTCCGTGAGGGCTCCAGTTCACCGCGTGTGCCATGCGGGAGCTGCCATCTCTTCGCGCGATTCTCGCGGGGTGTGCGCGGTGGCTGCGCGAGGCGCCGTGTGATGCCGGGTTACGCGCTGTGCGAGGGCGTCACGGTGCCACCACGCCGTTGCGCACGGCGTAGCGCCACACGCCGGGCACGCCGACGTTCGAGCGCGCGCAGAGCATCAGGGGCGTGCGCGCCATCGAGAGCGGGAGCTCGAACCCGCGCATGCGATCGCCCGCGTCGAAGCCCACGCGCGCCGCCGAGCCGCCGAGGCCGCCCATCGCGCCCATCGAGTCACCCGACGTCCACCCGCAGGTCTCATAGCGGAACTCCACGTCGAAGTCGCCGTCGCCCGCAGCCGTCGCGGGCCGCGTGAGCACGAGCTGAAAGGTGTTCTGCGGCGCGTCGTGCATGTTGAAGTAGCCGACGCGATCCCAGGTGATCACCGCGCGCTGCGGGCTCACGGCGAAGCAGATGTTGTTGCGTCCGGGCTGTCCGCCGCTGCGCGTGTCGACGTCGGCGAGCCACGCGGCGATCGTGGGCGCGGTCGTGCCCGGATAGCTCGGCGGCGTCGCCTCGGCGTAGGCCGCGCCGAAGGAGATGTTGCCGTTCGTGTTCAGAAAGAACGACGTGTACGTCATGCCGAAGAAGCGCACGCCGCCGGGAAACGCGGGCGCCAGCGCGATCGCCATCGCGGGCATGCCCATGACCCCGGGCCACGCGCCGTCGTCGTTCGAGGCCACACACTGCGCGCCGAAGCCCGTCGCGCCGCCGAGTCCGCGGATCAGCCGCGAGCACACACCGCCGACGCACGTGCCCGACTCGCAGCGGTTGCCGCATCCGCCGCAGTGGTTCGCGTCGGTGAAGCCGTTGACCTCGCAGCCGTTGAGCGTGTTGCGGTCGCAGTCTCCCCAGCCCGGCGTGCAGGTGATGCCGCACGCGCCCATCGCGCAGGTGGGCGTGGCGTTCGCGGGCATCGGACACGCGAGCGTCGTGTAGCCGCGTCCGTCGGGGTTGCAGAGGCGACGGTCCCGTCCATCGGCGCAGTCCACCGTGCCGGGCGTGCACGTCCGTCCGCCGTCGGTCGTCATGGCGTCGGGCTCCATCGCGTCGACGGAGGTCACGTCGTCGATGCGCACGTCGTCGGCGGTCGCGTCGTCGCGCATCGCATCGGGCGCGCTCCCATCCCCGGGCGTCGCGTCGGGGGGCGTCGTGGCGTCGCCCGCGTCGAGGGGGAGCACGTCGTCGGGCGCAGCGCTGTCGACCGACGCATCGCCCGGCGGCGGAAGCACACCGACGACGCGCGGCGCGCAGGCCACCGCAAGCACGCAGAAGAGAAGGGACGCTCGGCGCATGATCGCGCGGGTATAGGCACGACTCGCGTCCGGGCTCAAACCTTCGCCGTGCGAAGGGGCGCCGTGGGGCGCTGCGGTGTGTGACGTACCCTGTCAATGCGTGTCGCGGTGCGTGACGCGGCGCCAGGCGGCGAGGAGCGCGTCGCGGGCCGCATCCGACGGGGGATCGCCCACCTGCGAGAGCGCGACGGAGACACCCTGCGCGCGGAACTTCACGAAGGGGTTCTGCGGGTCGTCGGTGGCGAGGGCCACGGTCTCGTCGGCCGGTCGGAGCCCGTGGCGCACGGCGTCGCTCTGGGCCTCGCGGTCGCGAAGGTGATCGGCGAGGCGCTGCGCGAGGGCGCGCGTCGCGTCGGTGAGCGAAGGGCTGTCGACGAGGCACAGCGGGTGGTCGCTCCAGACGTTGACGGGGGGATAGTAGACCCGCAGCGACTCGCCCCAGCGCGCGCGGGCCACGTCGAGGCTCGCGATGGCCTGCGACTCGTAGACCATCGCGGCGTCGTAGCGTCCGGGGCCCTGGAGCGCGAGCGTCTGCGCGAACTCGCCCGAGCTCGCCGTGCCCCGATCGCCCGCGGGGTCCGACGACTCCACCGCGCGGAACAGCGCTTCGAAGCTCGCGGTGCGCGCGTCGTCGACGGTGAGCGGCGTCGCGCGTCCCTTCGCGCCGTAGGCCACGAGCGCGAGCGTCTCGAGGCCTGCGTGTGAGCGTGACGGGTCCGTGTGTCCGAACTTGAGCGTTCCCCACGCGGCGTCGCCCCCGAGGTCGGCCCACCCGTGCGGCGAGCGCGCGACCGTCGCGAGGCGCTGCCACGGGAGCGTCGCGCCGTGCGGGGCGAGCACGCGGGCCCGCGACTCCCACACCACGAAGACCATCGGCGTGAGGGCGAGGGGACGCGGCCATCGCCCGTCGTCGCGCACGAGCGACACGCCCGCCGTGTTGCCGTCGAGGAGCGTCGTGGCCGTGCTGTCCGCGGGGATCCAGAGCGTGGGACGCAGCGTGCCCTGCGCGATGGCCCGCGCCGCGTCGAAGGTGCCCATGGGCTGAAGGGTCACGTGCACGCCGGGGTTCGCGCGTTCGAAGCCCGCGACCGCGCCGCGGAGCCACGCGCCGATCTCGCTGCTGTACGCGATGGAGAGCGTCGACGGCGCGTCGTGGACGGACGCGACGGGCGGCGCATCGACCGGCTGTGCGACGGGCGCTGCGGGCGCCGCGTGGGCCCTGCGCGTGCGCGTGACGGCCACGCCCGTGAAGAAGCACCCGACGCCCGCGGCGGCGAGCAACCAGCCCCGGAGCTCACCGCGCGTGCGCGGACGGTCGGCAGAAGACTGCGCCATGACGACACCTCCCTCGTAGGCCGCGCGTGCGGTCGTCGGTGATGCGCACCCCTCCACCGGGGAGCCCGCGACCCGACGCTGCGGTGCCCCGACGGTCGGGTCGCCACGGTCGCACGACAAGGCTTGTGAGAAGGCGTTTCGGCGATGTCACACGGCGCGCGATCGGCGCCGCAGCGGGGTCATTCGAAGATGCGTCCGGGCACCTTGTCGCGTCCGTCGCGCACGCGGTCGTTCCACGTGTCGACGCCGCCCTCGTGGGCGACCTCGGTCATCGTGATGCAGCCCTCGACGGGGCACACCAGCGCGCAGAGGTTGCAGCCCACGCACTCGGGCTCGTCGACCCACGGCACACGGTCGCCCGCGAGGCGTCCGAGGGGCAGCGGGCGCGGCGCCTTCGCGGGGCCGTGCGCGTGCGCATGCGGCGGACGCGCGCGGTCGTCGGGGCCCGTGAAGATGCACTGGTGCGCGCCGTCGTGGCACGCGGCCACGCACTTCTGACAGCCGATGCAGCGGTCGGCGTCGATCTTCGCGACGATCTTGTAGTTGAGATCGAGCTCGCCCCACTCGCGGTAGTTCGGCACCGCCGCGCCGCGGAGCTGGTCGAGCGTCATGCCGCGCTCGTCGAGAAAGTTCGAGAGCCCCGCGATCATGTCTTCGACGATCTTGTACCCGTGGTGCATCACCGCGGTGCACACCTGCACGCTCGTCGATCCGAGCGCGATGAACTCCGCGGCGTCGCGCCAGTTCGACACGCCGCCGATGCCGCTGATGGGCACGCGCACGCCGGGCTCACGGGCGAGCGCCGCGATCATGTGCAGCGCGATGGGCTTCACCGCGGGGCCGCAGTAGCCGCCGTTCGTGCTCGCCACGCCCACGCGCGGGAGCGGCGCCATGCGATCGAGGTCGACGCCCACGATGCTCTTGATGGTGTTGATGAGCGAGAGCCCGTCGGCGCCGCCCGCCACCGCCGCGAGCGCAGGCTCCACGATGTCGCCCACGTTGGGCGTGAGCTTGATGAGCACGGGCGTGCGCGCGTACTCCTTGGCCCACGCGGTGATCTCCTGAAGCACCTTCGGCTCCTGGCCCACGGCGCTGCCCATGCCGCGCTCGCACATGCCGTGGGGACAGCCGAAGTTGAGCTCCAGGCCATCACAGCCCGTGTCTTCAGAGCGGCGGATGATCTCCTTCCACTCGTCCTTCGATTCGACCATGAGCGACACGATCACGGCGTGGTGCGGATAGCGCTTCTTCACCTCGGCGATCTCGCGGAGGTTCACGTCGAGGGGGCGGTCGGTGATGAGCTCGATGTTGTTGAGCCCCATCATCTTCTGGCCCGCGTAGTCCACGGCGCCGAAGCGCGACGACACGTTCACGATCGGGTTGCCGAGGGTCTTCCACACGGCGCCGCCCCAGCCCGCATCGAAGGCCCGCATCACCTGCTCGCCCGTGTTCGCCGGCGGCGCCGACGCGAGCCAGAAGGGGTTGGGGCTCCTGATGCCACACATGTTGATCGAAAGGTCTGCCATCGCGACGCTCTCCCCGAAGTGGTGAACGCCGCGCACGCTGCGGCATTTTGAAGAGCACCGCAAGACAAGTCGCGCACGCCGCGATGCATCACGTGCAGCGCGCCGCGTGAGGATTGCGCCGCGAAAACACATCCGACCGCGGACCGTTGCGCGTACCCTCCGCGCCCCATCGCCATGAACACCGAAACCGTTCCCCGGGAGCGCATCGGTGGCGGATACAGCCGCTCGCAACGGCTCGTCGAGACCGCCGGTGTCGTCTCCTTCTTCGTCGTCGAGGCGCTCATGATCGCGCGCCTCACCCGCGTCGCCCACGCGTGGTGGCTCGGCCCCGTGGGCGTGTGCGCCTTCGTGCTCGCGGCGTTGCTCGCCGACCTCATCTCGGGCCTCGTGCACTGGGGCTGCGACACCTGGGGACGCGTCGAGACGCCGGTGCTCGGCAAGGCGTTCATCCGTCAGTTTCGCGAGCACCACGTCGACCCCGATGAGATCAACCGACACGATTTCGTCGAGACCAACGGCACCAACGCGGCGCTCGCGATCCTGCCCCTCGCGGTCACGGGGTCGCTGGCCTTCGACCTCGCGCACCCCACCGTGGTCTCGTGGGGATTGCAGATCGGCGGCATGGGCACGGCCTTCTTCGTGACCTTCACCAGCCAGGCTCACAAGTGGGCCCACGCGCCGAGCGTGCACCCCGTCGTCGCGTGGATGCAGCGCCACGGACTCGTGCTCTCGCGCGCGCACCACGACGTGCACCACCTCGCGCCCCACGAGCACAACTACGCGATCACCGGCGGATGGGTCGACGCCGTGCTCGAACGCGTCGGATTCTTCCGACGCTTCGAAGCGCTGATCACCAAGCTCACGGGAATTCCCCCGCGCCTCCACGGCCCCTGAGTCGCGCGATCACCCGCGCGCGAAGGCCCTTCCCGCGTCCCAGCCCGCCTCGATGGCCCGCGCCATCGCATCACGGTCGAAGTCCCAGCTCTTGAGCGCGAGGGGCCGCGACGGATGGATCACATGCACCCGCGCCCCCTCCGCGGTCGGCACCCACGCGCGCTGCCGCGGGCTCTTGAACGCCCTCGCGTCATGGCGAACGGTCACGGCGATCACCTCGCGCGCGCCCCGAGCCACGAGGGCCTCCACGGGGAGGTTGTCGGTCACGCCGCCGTCGAGCATCCACGCGCCCGCGACGCGTACCGGCCGACCGTAGAGCACGGGAATGAAGCACGACGCCATCACGGGCTCGATCACCGACGGAACCTCGCGGCTCGAAAAGACCATCGGCGCGAGGTCGCGGGCGCGCGTCGCCGTCACGAGGGCCTCGGTGCTGTGCGCGCGCAGGTCACCGTCACCGAGCGCATCGGTGAGCGCGTGGCGAACGAGGTGACTCATGTCGAAGGGCGAGCGGTTCCAGAGCGCGCGTCGCCACGAGACCACGGAGCGCCCCGCGAAGGCCCGCCAGCGGTCGGGGAGCGCCCCTGCGTGACCCGCGGCGACGGCCGTGGCGATGATGGCGCCGGAGGAGGTTCCCGCGGTGCGCGCGAAGGTGAAGCCCGCGTCGTCGAGGGCCTCCGCCACGCCTGCGTGAAAGGCCGCGCGGCAGGCGCAGCCTTCGAATGCGATGCCGTCCATGGGAGAGGTGCGCGGTGTAGCGCGAGGGGAGGGCGATGGGGAACAGCGGAGACGCGCGGGGCTCAGCCCCAGGCGCGCATCATGGCGCGGGCGGCGTCGCGACCGTCGGCGACGGCGTTGACCACTTCCTTGCCGCCGTTGATGCAGTCACCGCCCGCGTAGACCTTCGCGTGGCCCGTGCGCTTCGTGACCGCGTCGACGACCACGCAGCCGCGCTTGTCGAGCTCGACGCCCGCGAACTCACCCGCGAGCGCGCGGAGCTTCGACTGCCCGATCGCGAGCACCACGAGGTCGGCGTCGAGCACGCGCTCGTCACCCGCCACGGGCGATCCCTTCTCGGTGCGCGCCACGCGGAGCCCCGTGACCGCGCCGTCGTCGCTGCGAACCACGGCCACGGGCGCCGCGTTCTCGACGAGCCGCACGCCCTCGACGCGCGCGTGATGCATCTCGTGCTCGTAGCCCGACATCTCCTTCGCGCTGCGGCGGTACACCATCGCCACGTCGGAGACCCCGAGCTTCGCGAGCTCGCGCGCCACGTCGATCGCCGTGTTGCCGCCGCCGACCACCACCGCGCGGCGCACGCCGTCGACGGTGAAGCCCGCCTCGTTCTTGAGGCGCTCGATGAAGGCCGTCGCGCCCACCACGCCCGCGCCGTCTTCGCCCGGCACCGAGAGCCGCGTGTCGGCGCCGAGCCCGATGCCGAGGAACACCGCGTCGTAGCCTTCGAGCAGCGAGGCCACGGTCACGTCGCGACCGACCTCGACGCCCGTGCGGATCTCCACGCCGAGCGAGCGCACGTACTCCACCTCGCGCAGGCTGTCCTCTGCGTGGAGCTTGTAGGGCGCGACGCCCGTCGTGTTGAGCCCGCCGGGGAGCGCGTTGCGTTCGAAGATCACGGCCTCGTGGCCTTCGAGCGCGAGGTAGGCCGCGCACGCGAGCGAGGCCGGTCCCGCGCCGAGGAGCGCCACACGACGGCGGTGCGCAGCGGTCTTCGGCGTGAGCACGCGTCGGCCCGTGGAGGCCTCGCGCGTGAGGGCCGCGTCGGTCGCGAAGCGTTGAAGGCGCCCGATCTGGATCGGCGGCTTGTGCCAGCCGTTGTAGACGCAGTCGCCCACGCAGAGCACCTCGACGGGGCACACCCGCGCGCACGAGTACCCGAGAATGTTCGACTGGAGGATCGTGCGCGCCGAGCCCAGCACGTCGCCCGTCGCGATCTGCTGGATGAAGCGCGGGATGTCGATCGACGTGGGGCACGCCTTGATGCACGGCGCGTCGACGCAGTAGAGGCAGCGCTCGGCCTCGGCGCGGGCCTCGGATGCCGTGAACGCGGGCTTCGCGTCGTCGAGGCGCGACTCGAGGCGTTGGTCGGGGAGCGTGTACGCAGGGGCGGTCATGCGCGGTGGGTCCTTGCGGTCAGAGGAGCGAGAAGGTCGAGCGGCGCGCGAAGCGTCCGTCGCCCTTGCGTCCGACGTAGTTGCCGTTCTCGACCACCACACGGCCGCGCGAGAGCACGTGCGTGGGCGCGCCGCGCACGGTCTTGCCCTCGTAGGGCGAGTAGTCGACGTTCATGTGCATGTTGGCGTGGTCGAGCGTGTGCTCCTTGTCGCCATCCCACACGAGCAGGTCTGCGTCGGCGCCCACAGCCACCGTCCCCTTGTGGGGATAGAGCCCGAAGATCTTCGCGGGCGCCGTCGAGGTGATCTCGACGAAGCGGTTCATCGAGATGCGCCCCGCGCGCACGCCGCCATCCCACAGGAGATAGAGCCGCGTCTCGACGCCGGGCATCCCGTTGGGAATCTGCGCGAACGACTGACGACCGAGCTCCTTCTGACCCTTCATGCAGAAGGGACAGTGGTCCGTGCTCACCACCTGGAGGTCGTTGGTCTTGAGACCGCGCCAGAGATCTTCCTGCATCTCCTTCGGGCGCAGCGGCGGCGTGCAGACGTACTTGGCGCCCTCGAAGCCCTCGCGCGCGAGGTCGTCGAGCGAGCAGAAGAGATACTGCGGACAGGTCTCGGCGTAGGCGGGCAGGCCGCGGTCGCGCGCTTCGAGCACCTGGTTCAGCGCGCGCGGCGCCGAGAGGTGAACGATGTACACCGGCGCGCCGGCCATCTCCGCGAGGCACAGCGCGCGGTGCGTGCCCTCGGCCTCGGCGATCTGCGGACGCGTGAGCGAGTGGTACTTCGGCGCGGTCTCTCCGCGCGCGAGCGCCTGCTGAATGAGCACGTCGAGCGCGATGCCGTTCTCGGCGTGCATGCAGATGAGCGCGCCGAGGTCGCGGGCGCGCTGCATCGCGCGGAAGATCTGCCCGTCGTCGACGTAGAGCACGCCGGGGTAGGCCATGAAGAGCTTGAACGACGTGATCCCCTCGCGAACGAGCTGACCCATCTCTTCGATGGTGTTGTCGTTCACGTCGGTGGTGATCATGTGGAAGCCGTAGTCGATCGCGGCCTTGCCCTCGGCCTTCGCGTGCCACGCGTCGAGGCCCGTGCGCAGCGCGGTTCCCTTCTGCTGAATGGCGAAGTCGACGATGGTGGTGGTGCCGCCGTGCGCGGCCGCGCGGGTGCCGGTCTCGAAGTCATCGCTCGACGTGGTGCCGCCGAAGGGCATGTCGAGGTGCGTGTGCGCGTCGATGCCGCCGGGCATCACGTACTTGCCCGCGGCGTCGATGATCGTGTCGGCGTGGCCGTAGAGGTCGCGCTGCGCGGGGTGGGTGAGCGCGGCGATGATGCCGTTCTCGATCCAGACGTCGGCCTTGTAGGTGTCGACGGCGGTGACGACGGTGCCGTCTTTGATGAGCGTGCGGGTCATTGGGCGATCACCGATCCTGCGTGAGAACGCCGTACGTGTCGGGACGGCGGTCGCGATAGAACTGCCAGATGCGACGGACCTCTTCGATGAGCTCCATGTCCATGTCGGCGGTCACGAGCTCGCTCTGGTCGCGCGAGGCCTCGCAGAGGAACTTGCCGCGCGGGTCGACGAAGTAGCTCTGTCCGTAGAACTCCCCGATGTTCCACGGGGCCTCGGTGCCGACGCGGTTGATGGCGCCGAGAAAGTACCCGTTGGCCACGGCGTGCGCGGGCTGTTCGAGCTTCCAGAGGTACTCGCTGAGGCCCGCCACGGTGGCCGAGGGGTTGAACACGATCTCCGCGCCGTGGAGGCCGAGCGCGCGCGCCCCTTCGGGGAAGTGCCGGTCGTAACAGATGTACACGCCGATCGTGGCGTACTGCGTGCGGAACACCGGGTACCCGAGGTTGCCGGGGCGGAAGTAGAACTTCTCCCAGAAGCCCGGGTTCGCCTGCGGAATGTGGTTCTTGCGGTACTTGCCGAGGTAGCGCCCGTCGGCGTCGATCACCGCGGCGGTGTTGTAATAGACG
This sequence comes from uncultured Myxococcaceae bacterium, assembly GCA_945952225.1. Classification (GTDB taxonomy): domain Bacteria; phylum Myxococcota_A; class Polyangia; order Polyangiales; genus CAISKJ01. The sequence continues at coordinate 22,803 of CAMFHP010000076.1, read as the reverse complement.
CCCGCGGCCTCGCGCTCGTACACGGGCACCACGATCGCCATGCCGTACTTCTTCGCGATGGCCTGAAACGTCTCGGTCATGGGACCGGGCACGGGCTCGGCGGCGTCGTACCAGCGGATCGCCTGCGAGGGGCAGAAGTACGGGCCGTTGAAGATCTCCTGAAGGCAGAGCACCTGCACCCCGCGGCGCCCGGCCTCTTCGATGAACGGCATGTGCGCCTCGAGCGCGCGCCGCTGGATCTCGGCGACCGGCACGCTCTCGTCGTTCACCGGGTTCGCACACTGGATGAGCCCACCACGCACGATCCGCGACATGATCTTCCGCTCCTTCATCCACCCGACGGGGTGACCGCCCACGATCGGGCGCCACCTCGGTGAAGGGGCGAACACTATCGCAGCGTCGCGCGGCGATAGAAGCACTTCGTGAAGCGCTTCCGACGTCGCGGTGCGTCAGCCTCACGCTCACTCCCCCGACACCCGTGCGGATCTGTCAAGCGATGTGCCCCGGGGATGGCGGATTTTCGGCCGTCGGGACAGCACGCCGCAGCCAGGGGACGCATAAATTTGCAGGAAAATGGCCCGGTTTGCGAGGTGGGTTTCTGGGGTGAGGTGTAGGTGTGACAGCGGACGTTGACCGACATCTCCGCACGGGGCTAGAAGACCGCAGCACGATCGGCGGCGCCCGAGGGAGGGCCCCGGAGCACGGTCGGACGAATGGAGCGCGAGGGATCATGAAGCATCGCAACACGGTGTCGCGGTTCGGTCTGGTTGCCCTGGCGGGCGTGATGGCCCTGGGCACGGCGTCGTGCGCGGTGGATACGGGCGACGGCGAAGACCTGAGCACGGATCCCGACGCGATCACGGGCGCCAACGCGGTGGCCCGCACGGCCACGGTCGAGAGCTTCGTGCTGGTGCGCACGGGCGCGACGGACCGCGAGATTCAGGAGGCCGCCGTCTCGCAGATGCGCCCGCTCTTCGGCGCGATGAAGGCGAACGACATCGGCATGGGCCGCCGTCTCGACACGGCCAACGCGTACACGTACATCGACACGTCGACGTTCCGCCGCGACACGGTCACGGTGGTGAACCCTGCGACGCCGGGCGTGACGAGCGAGATGCTGCGCGTGCGGTTCCGGTACACCGACCGCGCGATCGTGAACAACCGCTACGCCTCGCGCCGCGCGTTCAACACGACGCTGCTCTTCGGCCGCTACGAGAGCTACGCGAGCGAGATCACGCAGACCTGCCAGAGCGAGCACCAGGACTGGGGCGCGTCGGGCATCTGGTACAACTTCGAGCCGCACCTCACGCGCTGCCAGGCGCTCGTGACCGCCGAGAAGGACCGCATCGACACGCAGCGCCGCGCGCTCGCGAACCCCGACCGCGAGGTCACCGTCGACGAGGTGAACCGCCACTTCCTCCCGATCTCGCTCAAGCTCACGACGATCGCACGGACCGAGAACAAGTACCCCGAGTACCACCGCCTCTTCGACGACAACCGCCTCGTCATCGGGTCGTTCTTCGGCGTCGACAAGCTCGACGACCCCAACGACTACGGCGCGAAGAACTTCTTCACGTACATCCGCACGGTGCTCCGCGCGCGGCCCGAGCTCAAGCTCACGGCCTCGGCGCCCTCGGCCGATCTCACCACGATCAGCTTCAACGGCATGACCATCACCAACGTCACGCCGCTCCAGGTCGCGGGCTGGATCGTCGACAACGCGGGCTACCCCTCGGCGGTTCCCTACGCGATGCGCGACGCGTTCCGCCGTCAGGTGATCGCCCAGTGGCGCGACAAGAACCTCACGTTCTCGTCGCCCGCCAACGTGACCATCAACGGTCAGGCGAAGGCCGTCACCGTCGAAGTGCGCGTCTTCTACGGCAACGAAGAGGGCTGGGGCACGGGCGCGGTGCAGCGCTACCAGGCCGCGTTCCGCGACGTCGACGTGTTCCAGTACACGGGCCACTCGCACCTCGGCAGCGGGCCGCTCGACGCGCGCAACTACAGCGCCTCGAACTTCCCCGACCGCTACCAGATCCTCATGGTCAACAGCTGCGTGTCGTTCAACTACTACAACGTCTTCTTCGACATGCACCCCGGCGGCACGCGCAACCTCGACACCGTGACCAACGGCCTGCCCGTGTACCTCGAAGGCTCGGGCGAATCGAGCGCGCGCTTCGCGGTGGCCTTCCTCGACGGCCAGTTCCGCAACTACCTCCAGATCCTCACGTCGATGAAGATCGACCTCCCGTGGGAGCGCGGCCACGACGCCAACCGCGTCGCCGACGGCGAGAGCGACAACGTCTTCACGCCCACCACGCAGCGCATGACGCTGACGTTCCCCGCCGCGCGCTGATCGCACCCGACCCACGCACGCCAGGGCCCCTGCAACGCCCCGCCGCGACGCGCTCCACCCCGGAGCACCCGCTGCGGGGCGTCGCCCATTTCAGTGCCTTCCAGAAGCTTTCACGGTGATGTGAACGGGAGGGGCGAGGCGCGCGATCGGAGGTGTGCTCAGACCGCGGCGCGGTCGCCGGTGAGCTTCATGCCGCCGGCGTAGAGCAGGCCCGCGGAGAAGGCGCCCACGAACCAGGCCTGGTCGTAGAGGGGCTTGAGCGAGGGAACGAACGCGCCCACCCACGCGAGCGCGCAGCCCACGAGCGTCGCGAGCACGGCGACCATGTTCACGCCGCGGCCCTTGTAGCGCTCGCCGTCACCCTCGCCGTACGCGTAGCGACCGTCGGTGCGGTAGAGGTCCGCGAGGTCGAGGCGGCCGCGCTTCACGACCCAGTAGTCGGCCACGAGCACGCCCGCGATGGAGCCGAGGCCGCCCGAGTAGCCCACGAGCCACGTGAAGATGTAGCCCGACGGATCGGCGAGGAGCTTCCACGGGCACATCGCGATGCCGATGAGGCCGGTGATCAGTCCGCCGCGGCGGAAGTTGATCCATTTCGGAAAGGCGTTCGCGAAGTCGTTCGCGGGCGAGACCACGTTCGCGGCGATGTTCACGGCCAGCGTGGCGATGACCACGGTGAACATCGCGAGGGCCACCATCCAGCGGTTGGTGAAGCGCAGCGCGAGGTCCATCGGATCCCAGATGGCCTCGCCGTAGATCACCTGCGTGGCCGACGTGATGATCACGCCCATGGCCGCGAAGAGGGTCATCGTGGTGGGGAGCGCGACGACCTGACCGACGACCTGCTCCTTCTGCGAGCGGCCGTAACGGGTGAAGTCGGGCATGTTGAGCGAGAGCGTGGCCCAGAAGCCGATCATTCCCGTGAGCGAGGGGATGAACACGGACCAGAAGCTCCCGTGGCCGTGAAACTCGCGGTTGCGATCGAGGATGGGCCCGAGGCCGTGCGCGTGATCGACGGCCCACCACACGAGCACGCCGGTCATCACGAGCACGTACGGCGCGGCGATGTTCTCGACCTTTCGCAGCAGGTCCATGCCGCGAAAGATGATCCAGATGTTCATGCCCCAGAACGCGAGGAACGAGAGCCACATCGTGGGCGCGTGACCCGCGATGGGACCGCCGAGCACCGTGTCCCAGCCTCCCCACATCGAGTGCATGAACGTGTGGAGCGCCTTGCCGCCGATCCAACACTGGATGCCGAACCAGCCGCACGCGACGATCGCGCGCATGAGCGCGGGCACGTTCGAACCCCACGTTCCGTAGGCCGCGCGCGCGAACACGGGGAACGGGATGCCGTAGCGCGTGCCCGGATGGGAGTTGAGCAGAATGGGCACCAGCACGATGAGGTTGCCCAGCAGGATCGTGAAGAGCGACTGCGTCCAGCTCAGGCCGCTCGCGATGAGCCCCGCGGCGAGCATGTACGTGGGGATGCAGTGGGCCATGGAGATCCACAGCGCTGCGAAGTTGTACGTGCTCCAGGTGCGCTCGGCGATGCGCGTGGGCGCGAGGTCTTCGTTGTAGAGCGGCGAGCCTTCGAGGTGCACATCCTCGTTCAGCTCCACACGCCCGTCGGGTCGCTCAACCTGTTCGCGGATCATCGCGGTGCGTCTCCTCCCGTGAAGCGCCTACGCTAACAGCGCCCTCGCGAGACGGAACCGCAATTGTGCGCGGTCAGCGCTGGCGCGTGGGGACCCAGTACGTGTCGCGTCCGCCGATCTCGGTGACCTCGACGGGGTCGCCCTGCGGGTCGGTGTCGCGGCGGTACACCGACAGCACGCGGTCGTAGTCGAGGCCCGTGCCGATGGCGCTCGCGATCACCGACTGCACCGCGTCGACGAGGCGCGCGCACTCGCTCGCCGAGAGGGAGTTCGAGGGGCGCGCGGGCGCGATCTCGGCGCGGTAGAGGGCCTCGCACGCGTACATGTTGCCGATGCCCGCCTGCTTCTTCTGATCGAGGAGCAGGGCCTTCACCGCGGTGCGCGTGCGGGCGGCGTCGCGGGTGAGCGTGTCGGCGTCCCAGGGCTGCGCGAAGGCGGGATCGCTCTCGGGCGTGACGAGCACATCGGGACCGAGCTCGCGCAGCGAGGGAACATCTGCGCTCTCGACGCCGGGATGCGCGTGCACGCGGGCCTTGTACTCGGGGTCGCTGAACACGACGCGACCCTTCGAGGTCTCCATCGAGAAGCTCACGGACTTCGGGTCGACGGGCTCGCGGTGGTGCTTGTAGCGCGAGATGAAATCGTCGCCGTCGAGGGACCATCGCCCCTGAAACATCTGATGCGACACGAGCGTGCCCGTCGAGAGATGCATCACCACGTGCTTGCCGCGCTGCATGACGCGATGGAGCGTCGCGCCCTCGAAGAATCCCTTGAGCACCGCGTCCTTCTGCGGGGCGTCTTTGAGCGCGGTGAAGTGCCCGCCGCGGTAGCTGAAGCGCGCGATGGTGGCGCCCTCGACGCGCGCGCGCAGCCACTGGACCTGATGGTTCACCTCGGCGAATTCGGGCATCGCGAACACTCCTGCGTGCGGGGAGCGCGGACGCTACCACCGACGCGCGCGCCGCTTCGAGGGCCGTGTCAGCCCGAAGTCTCGACGCGCAACGCCTGGAGCCACTGCGCGCGCCGTTGCAGCTCTCCCTCGGCGTAGAGGCCCGCGTCGTCGAGGCGCGCCTCGCGCTCGGTGCCCGTCACCGCATCGCGCGCCGCGAGCATGAGCACGCCGTTGGGACGCACGTCGAGACGCACCTCGACGCGGGCGCCATCGGCGAGGTCGTGGGCGAACTCCAGGTGGTAGACCCCGACGCGCGTGGCCTCGCGCTCCGAGCGGCCTTCGAAGACCTCGACGGGCAGCACGCGGCCGCCGCCGCGCATCGCGAACCACGCGCGGCCCACGTAGGGCGTGGGCGTTCCCGCGGGCACGAGGGGATAGAGCACCGCGCGCCGTCCGCCGGGCTGCGACGCGTCGGGCTCGTAGGCGCGGATCGCGAAGGTGTCGGGCACCACACCGCGCATCTCGACGCCGGGGCGATCGTGGCCGCCCGCGAGCGACGCGCCGTACACCGCAGCGCCCGCGGCGACGATGGTGAGCGGGTTCAGCGGGTGCGCCGGGTCGTCGAAGATGCGCACGCGTCGGCAGCGCTCGCGCATGCGCTGTTGCAGCGGCCAGAGGAGCGACGAGCCGCCCGTGAGCAGCACCTCGTCGAGCGACTCCCAGGTGAGCTTCGCGCGAGAGAGGGCCTCGTCGGCGCAGGCGATGGCGCGGTCGAGTTCGCCGCCGATCCAGCGCGTGAGGTCGGCGAGAGAGACTTCGAGCGTGACCTCTTCGCCCTCGGTCTCCGCATCGAACACGGGCACGAAGCGCTTGCGACGCACGCGGGCCATCGGCGACGGATCGCTGCCCGCGTCGGTGTTGAGCGCGACCTTGAACCACTCGGCGAGTTCGAGCAGCCGCTCGTGCGTGGCCTCGTTCACCGCGGCGAGGGTGAAGCCCGGATCGTTGGCCTTCTGCGCGTACTGCGCGACGAGCGCGTCGCGGATGCGCTGGTCGATCGCGAGCCCGCCGAGCTGCACGCCGTACGAGTCGATCGCGTGGAGCTGCGCGCGTCCGTGGCCCGCGGCCGTGCGGCGCATGAGCGTGACGTCGAGGGTGCCGCCGCCGAAGTCGAAGACCATGAAGGTGCTCGCGCCCTCTCCCTCGGCGCCGTGCGCGCTGCGAAGGCCGTAGGCCCACGCGGCGGCGTCGGGCTCGGTGAGCAGCCCCGCGACGGGCACGCCCGCCATGCGTGCGGCCTGTGCGGTGGCGAGCTTCTCGCGGTTGCGAAAGCGTTGGGGGTGCGTGATCACCACGCCGTCGAGGGGCGGGAGCGCGGGGCGCAGTCGCACCATCTCGGCGAGCGCGCGGAGGATCACGGCGGCCACATCGGTGGCGTAGAGCTCGTGGTCGCCGAGGCGCCATGGAGGGCCCGCGAGGGTTCGCTCTCCGACGCCGATGTGGTTCTTCGATCCGCGCACGAGCACCACGTCGTCGGGCGCGCGCTCGGCGTCGCCCACGAGGTCGCGGTAGCGCCGCGCGGCGTCGGCGCCGACGAAGGCCGAGAGCCCGTGACGTGCCGAGAGGAGCACCAGCGAGGCGAGCGTGGGGCGGCCGAGTTCGAGGGGGACGACGTGGGCCTGACCTCGCTCGACGTAGGCGACGGAGCAGAAGGTGGTGCCGAGGTCGATGCCGTAGAGGGCCATTCGCGCGCGATGCTACCCGCTACCCCGCGGGGGCAATTGTGATAAGAGCGTCGCCCCAATCATGGCAGCCGAATCTCCGATCACGCCCCGTCGCAAGGACTTTCCCCAGTGGTACCAGGACGTCATCCGTCAGGGTGACCTCGCCGAGCCCGCCGAGGTGGTGCGCGGCTGCATGGTGATCAAGCCGCACGGCTACGCCATCTGGGAGAAGGTTCAGGCCGACCTCGATCGTCGCTTCAAGGCCACGGGGCATCGCAACGCGTACTTTCCGTTGCTGATTCCGATGAGCTTTCTCGCGAAGGAGGCGACGCACGTCGAGGGCTTCGCGATGGAGTGCGCGGTGGTGACGCACTCGGGCCTGCGCGCCGTGAAGGACGGCGACGGCCACGCGCGCATCGAGGTGAAGAACGAGCTCGAAGAGCCCTACGTCATCCGCCCCACGAGCGAGACGATCATCGGCCACTACTTTCACAAGTGGATCCAGAGTCACCGCGACCTGCCGATGCTCATCAACCAGTGGGCCAACGTGATGCGCTGGGAGATGCGCACGCGGATGTTCCTGCGCACGAGCGAGTTCCTCTGGCAGGAGGGTCACACGGCCCACGCGACGCACGACGAGGCCCTCGAAGAGGTGCGCCGCATGCTCGACGTGTACGCCGACTTCGCCGAGAACGTGATGGCGCTGCCCGTGATCCGCGGTGAGAAGACCGAGAACGAGCGCTTCGCCGGCGCGCTCCGTACGTTCTGCATCGAGGCCATGATGCAGGACGGAAAGGCCCTGCAGGCAGGCACGAGCCACGACCTCGGGCAGAACTTCGGAAAGGCCTTCGACGTGAAGTTCCAGTCGAAGGGCGGCGGGCTCGAGTACGTGTGGCAGACGTCGTGGGGTGTCTCGACGCGCCTCGTGGGCGGCCTCGTGATGGCCCACTCCGACGACGCGGGGCTGGTGCTTCCGCCGAAGCTCGCGCCGGTGCACGTCGCGATCATTCCGATCTACAAGAACGACGCGGAGCGGACGCGGGTGATCGAAGCCGGCGAGACCCTTCGCCGTGCGCTCGTCGACCTCGACCTCTCGGTGGTGCTCGACGTCCGCGACGACATGCGCCCCGGCGCCAAGCACTTCGAGTGGGAGCAGAAGGGCGTGCCCGTGCGCGTCGAGCTCGGACCGCGCGACGTCGACGGCAACACCTGCGTGTACAAGCGCCGCGACCGCGACCCGAAGGAGAAGGTCACGCTCCCGCTCGCGGGCGCCGCGCCGGTGCTCAAGGCCCTGATGGACGAGATCCAGAAGAGCCTCTACGACCGCGCGAAGGCCTTCCGCGAGGCGCACACGGTGAAGGTCGACGCGTGGGATGACTTCAAGACCGCGCTCAAGGGCACCGACGGCGTGGGCAACTTCGTCGTCGCCCACTGGGACGGCACCACCGAGACCGAGAAGAAGATCAAGGAAGAGACACGCGCCACGATCCGCTGCATCCCCCTCGATGCCGCCGACGAGCCTGGCGTGTGCGTGTACTCGGGCCGCCCCTCGGCGCGCCGCGTGATCTTCGCCGAAGCGTACTGAGCGCGCCCCGCGCTCGGGCCACCGACTCCCCGTTTCACCCCTCCAATCACGGTGTTTTCGCGCGGACAGGGAATGTCCTCTCCGCGCGAGGCGCCCGTTGTGGGTTGTCGCGCGCCGTGCGATCGCAGGCCCTTCTCCCGACGGAGGGGACCCACCCGATGCACCCGAGCGATGCGCCCATCGATGACGAGGCCGCGCACGACGTCGACCTGACGCTGCGCCATGTGACCCACCGCTTTCCCGACGAGCTCGCGCGGGCGTTGATCCCCGAGGCGCGCACGCTCGACGGGTGCACGTGGCTCGACACCCAGCTCACCGCGCGCGAGCGACGGATGGACAAGAGCCTCCACGTGGTCGCCGACGGTGTGGCCCGCGTGGAGCACGTCGAGTGGCAGCTCCGATGGACGCGCGACCTGCTGCTGCGCGCGTTCGAGTACCACGCGCTCACGACGCTCGCGCTCCACGACGCCGCGAAGGAGGGCGAGGCGGTGCCGCGCGTTCGGAGCACCGTGGTGCTGTTGCGGGGCCGTCGACGGACTCCATGGCCCGCGTACCGGACCTTTCGCACGACGCCGCCGGGAGAGCGCTTCTCGGGGCTGCGCGTGCGCATCGAGGCCGTGTACCAGCGCACGCTCGCCGAGCTGGCCTCGCGTCGCTCTCCGTTGTGGATGGCCTTCGCGCCGCTGGCCGTCGATGCGAGCGCCGACACGTTGCCCGCGGTGGTGCGCGCGCTGCGGTCTCGCACGCCGCCGATGCGCTTCGCCGAGCTCGCGGTGGCGATGACCGTGCTCGCCGACGCCGACGGCCGCGCGTGGACTCGCCCGAACAATCAAGGCACTCTTGCCGAAGGAGCTCGTGATGCGGAGCCTGATCTTTCGTGAGGCGCTCGAACAGGGACGCGCCGAAGGCATGACCCGCGGCCGCGCGCTGGGTCTCGACGAGGGCCGCACGCTGGGCCTGAACGAGGGCCGCACGCTGGGCCTGAACGAGGGCCGCAGCGACGGATTGCGCGCATCGATCGTGCTCGCGCTCTCCACGCGAGGGATGGCGCCCGACAGTGCGCAACGCGCGCGGCTCGAAGGCGAAGCGCGCGTCGAGGTGCTCACGCGATGGCTCCAGCGCGCGATCACCGCGTCGCACATCGACGACGTGTTCGCCGACGGTTGAGCGTCTCGACGTCGGGGGGTTACTGACGGTCGACGACGAGCGACACGCGATCGAGGAGGCCCTCGCGCGTGACGCCGGCGGTGACCACCGCGCGGGCGAGGTCGGCGAGGCCGAAGACCTTCTCGGGCGTCTCGTACGAGGTGTCGCCGCTCTCGCGCGTGAACCAGGCCTGGGCGAGGGCGTTGGGGTCGACGGTCCATGCGGCGGCGAGGCCGAGGTCGTACTGAAAGCGACCCTGGGGAAGCACCGTGCAGTCGATGCCCGTGAGCGCCGTGAAGGGCCCGCGCATCGGCACCGCCTCCCGCGGCACGAGGAGCTCGTTGGCCGGTCGTGAGAGCAGCCTCCAGCCCAGCGCGATGCGTGCGAAGGGCGGCGGTGCGATCGATCCCTGCGCCACCGCGCCGGTCATGCGGATGCGCGCCTTGCCCTGGAGCGAGCAGCGCGCGTGCACGGTCATGCCCGTCGGGGTGCGCTGCGCGGGGTCGACGTACACCGCGTCGGCGGCGCCTCCGTTCTCGTTGCGCGCGGCGGTGGCGACCTGTGCGGAGAGTCCTTCGAAGGGCGCCCACTCGCTGAAGGCCACGTCGTCGGCGGTGCCGCGTACGGTGATGCGCTCGACCGCGAGGCGACGGGTCATGTCGGCGACGAGGGCGCGTCCGCGGGGGATGTCGCGCGTCAGCACGAACACCAGCAGGGGGCGGGCGCCGCGCCATTCGAAGGGCCCCGTGTCGCTCGTGAAGTTGGGCCGCGAGGCCGCGAAGGTCACGCCGTTCCAGAACGGATCACGGTTGAGCGCTTCAACGTGCGAGAGCGTGCGCGCCCACATCGCCGGGTCGAGCCGCCGCTCGGCGAAGTAGCGCCCGTTGAAGGTCATGAGCAGTCGGCCCACCCACACGCCGTAGCCCTCGTCGACGCGCGCGCGCAGCAGCGCCGCGAGGCAGCTCGGGTCGGCGCCCGCGGTGCACGCAACATCACCCGCCGCGTTGGGCTGAAAGGGCGACGACGTGCTCTGGAACCCATCGGTCACGAGCACCGTGACGCCCCACGGATCGAGCGGATCGGCGGCCTGCATGTCGGGCCGCGGCGCGCGCGGCGGACGACGGAGCGCGAGGTGCAGCGCAGCGTTGGAACCGCGGTAGGTCTGCGGCGCGCGCAGGGCCGTCGCGGGGAGCACGGTCTCGCAGCGAAGGTCGGTGTCGAGCGCGCAGCGTTGAAACGGGTTGTTGAGCTGCTGCGCCGAGAGCGCCGCTTCGATCACCTGCGCGTGCAGGGTCTGAAGCGCCACCGAGCTCGCCGACGTGAAGCCGCGGATGCTCTCGCTCACGTCGACGACTACGCGCGCGCCGCGTCCCGGTGGCACCGCAGGGCGCTGTGCGAGAGGCGACGGCGCATTCACCGCGGGCGTCGGCTGTGCGGGGCCGGGGGCGGGCTGCGATCCCTTGCTGCACGCCGCGAGTGCGAGGGCCGCGGTGAGCGCGACGGCCCGCGTGGAGGAGTGTTCAGAGCACACTCGACGCGACCGCATCGACGACCTCCCGACCTTCGAGCGCGGCTTCGACGAGCGCCGAGGCCTCGACCTCGAAGCGCTGATCGCGGGGACCGCGGAGCACATACACGGCGCGTCCGTTCTCGACGGTCTCGCGCACCGCGGGCTCGTCTTGCAGTTCGAGGGGAACGGCCACCGCACCCTGGCGCACCACGGCGACGTAGCTGTACCAGCCGCGGGGGCGTCCGTTGGTGAGCACGCTCCAGAGGAGCTGGCCCCCCTGCACGGAGACCTGCCCCACGTGGTCGCGGTGCTGGTCGCCGTAGCACATGCAGTAGCGCACGCCGGGCGGCAGCGTGCAGGTGTCTTCGGGCTTCGCGTGCGGGCAGCGGACGCTCAGTCGTCGTGCGGTGACCATCGGAAGAACTACTCCAGCGTCCAGAGCTTGCGCGCGAGCACCTGCTCCAGAAACAGCTCGAAGGGCGAGAAGCGGAACCACCGCGTCGCGTTGGGCGGCGCGTACATCATCGGGGCGATCGCGTTGCGCGCGAGCTGCGCTTCGAGCGCGATCTTGAGCTGCTCGAAGTTGGGGTCGATGCGCGACGGCGAGGGAAGCTCCGGCGGCACCTTCGGCGCTTCGAGAATCGAGAGCTGCGCCTTCTGCGCGACGGCCTCCTCGGCGAAGCGGTACTGCTCACGGAGCCCCAACACGGGTGCGTTCGAGGGCGCGGCCGCAGCGGGCATCGGCGCGGGCGCGACGGGCATCGGCGCGGCGGGCATCACGGGCGCCGCGAAGGGCATCGCAGGCGGCGCCGCGAGGGGCATCGCGGCGGTCTGCGGGAGCGGCATCGCGGGCGGCGCAGCGGGCGCCGCGAAGGGCATCGCGGGGGCCGCGGGAGACGGCATGGCGAAGGGCATCGCGGCGGTCTGCGGGAAGGGCATCGCGGGCGCTGCGGGCGCGGGCATCGCGAAGCCCGCGGGCACGGGCACCGACTGGCCGAAGGGCGAGGGCGCCGCGGGCATTGCGGGCGCGTCGGGCGGAGGCGGAGGAGAGTTGGGATCGTTCGCCATCGGTCGCTCCTGCTAGCGGTGGCCGCCGTCGAAGGGGAAGGGGAACGGCGCCGCCATCGCGGGCATCGCCGCGGGCGCCATCGCGAACTGCGCGACGAGCTGCTCCCAGCGCTGCTGCGCGAGCAGGGCCTCGGGGGTGAGCCCACGCTGCGCCGCGGTCATCGCGATCATCTGCGTCTGCTGCTGCTGCATCCACGCGGTCTGCTCCGGCGTCATGCCGGGCACCGCGAACTGCGCCGCGATGGCCTGCCACCGCTGCATCGCGAGCATCCGTTCCGGCGTCGTGGCCTGCGAGGCGGCGAGGGAGGCGACGTAGCTCCAGAGCTGACGGCTCGCGTAGTCGACGGGCGTCATACCCGACTGCGCGGCGACCATCGCGAGCTGCGGCCACTGTTGCAGCATGGTCCACACGACGCTCTCCAGGGGCATCGGGGCGGGCGCGGCGAAGGTGGGCATCGCGGGCTGTGCGGGCGCCGCAAACGCGGGCATCGCAGGCTGCGGAGGCGCCGCAAACGCGGGCATCGCGGGCTGCGGAGGTGCTGCAAACGTGGGCTGCGGAGGTGCTGCAAACGCAGGCTGCGCGGGCACCGCGGCGGGCGTTGCCGCAGGCTGCGGAACGCTCTCCATCAGGTGCGGATCGTCTTCGGCGGGCGGGCCGAACGGGCGGAACCACGGGATGTTCCGCGACGTGTCGCCCATCCACAGGTCGAAGCCGAGCACGCCGTGGCGCTCGGGCGCGCGCTTCTTGAAGAACCGCTGCGCGTCTTCGGTGGTGTGGTGCGCGCCGAGGAGCCCCAGGGCCACCGCGGCCTTGCGGTGCGTTCCTTCCGCGGGCAGCACGAACGACACGTCGAACGCGAGCCGCGGATCGAGGAGATGGTAGTCACCGTCGCCGATCTCGCGCGCCACGGGCGTCTCGGCGAGGAGCGCCAGGAGCCGCTCGTACACGCGCTGCGCCATCATCTGTTCGACGGTCTTCATGCCGTCGCGCACGATGTCGCCGAAGCCCCATCCGTTGCCGAGCAGCACGAGCGAGAACTCGACGACGCGCTTCTGCGAAGGGCCCTTCTGCGTGCCGAGGATCCAGCGGCGCTGACCGTTCACCGAGGTGAGCGTGAAGAGTCGGTTGCGCGAGAGGTCGAGCGCGCCCGAGGCCGTGCGCCCGTGTTCGAGGCACACGCCCGCGAGGATGCGCGCCACGAACTCGACGATGTACCCGATGTAGACCCGCGCGCGGCGTTCGGCGGTGCTCTTGCGCGCCTCGGCGATGACGTGCGGCGAGTCGAGGAGCGCCTTGCCCGACGGGCTCTGTCGCACGACGCTCGCGAGGCGCGTGTACGAGGCCATCGCGGGCATCACACACGACCCGCGGCGGTCACTCTCGGACGCGCCGATGAGCGAGCGGAGGTAGACGCTGCCACCGAAGAAGATCGAGGTGGAGAAGGCGTGCGGGTGAAGGCCTGCGTGACCCTGCTGGCCGTTGCGGGCGAGCGTGTCGTCGACGAGCACTTCGAGGCTGCCGCCGCCGAGGTCGAGGTACACGCGGAACATCTTGTCCGACGGGGTGTGTCCCGCGGCCGCCTGCGCCTCGTCGAGGAGCGGCGTCGGCGGGAACACGAAGTCGGCGCCGGTGAGCTCCTTGAGCTTCTCCGAGGCGGCTTCCGCGGCGTGGCGGAGCGTGTCGAGGTCGCCCTCGTCGAAGGCCAGCGGGAAGCTGTAGTTCACGTGCACCGTGCGGGGCGCCACCTCGTCTTCGGCGAGCAGCGCCGCCGAGGTCATCAGCAGCGCGCCTTCGAGAAAGCGCGCCTGGAGGGCCTGCACCACCTCGCGGCGTCCGAGGGCGCTCTTGTCCTTCTCGACGGCGCGGAGCCACTTGAACTCGCTGACCACCTGCTCCGAGCTCGCGCTCCCCGTCGCACCACGGAGCGGAACGCCGAAGTCGCGGCCGAACGCGAGGCCCATGATCGCCGTGTCCGAGGCGACGTCGGTCCATCGCTTCGTCGCGCCGAGCTCGCTCGGGAGCAGGTCGCGGAACGGCCCCGACCACTCGCCGCCGGGCCACAGATCGAGGCCGCGAAAGAGCGTCTGCGCGCCGCCATCGACGAGGTGCAGCGTCGTCGACGCGCGGTCTCTCCCACGCTCGGGCGAGACGCACTGAAAGCTCCCGTCGCGGCGCTTCACGGCCACCACCGTGTTGCTCGTGCCGAAGTCGATGCCCAGCGACCACGTGTCGCTCGACCCCACATCCACCGCGGGCTTCAACGGAATCAGTCCGCCGCCGATGGGCTCGGGGCGTCCGCCGCCGCTCGATGCGGGCTGGTAGAACTCCACGCTCACCCACGCGGGACGTCCCCTGCGCGATGCGCCCACCACGCCCGTGGGCGCGCTCTCACCCTCGCGGCCGACCTCCTGGTCGAGGGCCACGTGGTCGAGCGCGGTCTCGCTCGCGGGACGTCCGTCGGCGTCACTCGGCGGCACGAGCATGCGCGCGCGAAACTGTCGCCCGTGGGCGAAGAGGTTCATGCCCTCCTCGGTCGCGGCGACCACCGACGTGAGGTAGTAGCGCCACGCGTGGGTGGGGCGCTTGAGGTTGGGCCACACGCGCACCGACACGCCGCGAAAGGCCAGCGCGTCGGCGTCGGCCTGCGCCGAGGTGAACGGTGAGGCCGGGAGCAGGTCGCACTCGTAGGTGGGCCACTCGGTGGGCTTGAGTCCACGCAGCGGGAGCACGCACTGATACCGCGCCTTGCCGCGCTCGGTGATCACGCGGCCGAAGCGCTCGGGATGCTCGCGCGCCACACGCACCTGCGCGGGGTCGAGGCAGTCGAGGTACTCGGGCATCACGGGCAGCGCAGGCGTCACGCGCTCGCCGTCGGAGAGGAACACCGGCACCGCGCGGAAGCAGATCTGTTCCTTGGAGAGCGACTCGATCTCGCTCTCGACGCGGAGCTTCAGCCGCCCGATGGTGATGACGTTCGACGTGCCCGCGGCGCCGCCCTCGCGCCATCGCACCCAGCGTCCCGTGGTGGGCCGCGGAAACACCCGGTCGAGCGCCGCGAGGCGCACCCGGTCGCTGCGGCAGATGGGGCAGTGGAGCTTGCGCGTCTCCATGCCCTTGCGGGCGTAGAGGATCGTCTGCTCCAGGCGGCTCAGGTCGAAGCCGCAGTTCTCGCAGTGGTTCTCGCGCTCCGTGGCCATCGTCGGGCGCGGAGGGTAGCGCAGAAGTCTCGTGCGGGGTTCAAGAGTTGCGGCGCCCGGTTCGTCACCGCGCGGCGACGCCGTCGAGGGAGGCGCAGGGCATCACGGACCGACGCCGTACATCGTTCTCCACGCGGGTTCGAAGAGGTAGCGCCCCGTCGCGTCGCGCGGTGACACGCCACCCGCCTGCGTCGATCCGTGGCCGTCGGTGGTCATCGCGCTCGACGAGATCCGGTGCGAGCCGCCGTAGGGCGCCATCGCGGTGTCGAGGCTCGTGAGCACGCCGGGCAGGCGCAGCGACGCGAAGGCCGCGACGTGTCCGCTGTGCTGCGGGTCGGCCGTGTGCGTCAGCCCCCAGAACGCATCGGCGGGCGTGAGGCCCACGCGCGTGAGCCACGCCTGTCCCGTGTCGAGCGGGCCCGAGAGCATCACCGCGCGCGCCACGGGACGCACCTGCGCGATGAGCCCCGAGGTGCTCGCGCCGTGCGAGATGCCCGAGATGATGATCGACGACCATCGCGGACGTCCGCCGTCGAGGTACCACTGCCAGTCGCCCGCGGGGTTGCGCCGCTGGAGCAGCGTGAGCGCGCGCACCACGCGGGTCTCGATGGAGTCCGGCGGGGTGATGTTCACGAAGGGATGGTGGTCGACGCCCTCGAAGGCTTCGAGGCGGCACCCGGCGATGTCGCTGCCGCAGTTGCCCACGCCGTAGTCCGACACGTAGCAGGGCCCGAGCACGTGAAATCCCCACGAGGCGAGCAGGCGCTCGTGCTCGTTCGATCCGCAGGTGGTGGGCGCGCCCGCACCGTGCAGGTACACGACGAGCTGGTTGCGCGGCGCCACGCGCGTGTCGAGAAAGGCCGTCTCCGTGCCGAGCGCGAGGGTGGCCGCGGGGTCCGCGTCGTTCGCGCGGAACGTAAGCGCGTAGAGCTGCGGCGACGTGCGATCGACACGCGGTGCGGTGGGCACATCGGCGGCCGCATCGCGCACATCGGCAGGCGCATCGAGGGGAACATCGGCGCGTGCATCCGGCGCATCGAGCGTCGCGTCGCGTGCATCGGCGGGTGCGTCGAGCGTCGCGTCGCGTGCGTCGGCGGGCGCATCGAGCGTTGCGTCGAGGGCGACGTCGTCGGTCGCATCGCGCGCGGCGTCGTCGGAAACGTCTGCGGTGTCGACCGGAACGAGCACGTCGGGGACGGCGACGTCTGCGGTCGCGGTGTCGACCGCGGCGTCCACGGTGGCGTCGACGGCGCCGTCGGACGGTGCGGGATCGGACGAACATCCGAGCGCGAGGAGGCAGAACAGAGGCGCGCCGAGACGTGACCCGCGGTGGAGCATGCATCGACGCTAACGCGGCGTCGGTGGCGTGCGCACGCGCGATGCGGCCTCGCGCTCGTGGATCCGTTCGAGGATCGCAGTGAGCTCCATGATCCGCGTGTGGGCGTCGGGCGCGTAGGCGAGGCACACCGTCGCGTAGAGGTCGATCTCGCCTTCTGCCGCGGCGTACCAACGCATCTGCGCGAGCGTGGCGTCCTTCTTCGCCTTCGTGGCGTGCGAGGCGATCTCCCACGCGAGCGCGAGGTCGCCTGCGACCATGGAGGCGAATGCGAGCTCGCCGAGCTCCTGCGGATTCGAACGAAGCGCCTTCGCGGCCGTGAGGGCGTGCGTGGTCGCAGCATCGCGTTCGCCCGCGCGAAGGAGCGTCACGAGCGCCCTGCGGGCGAGGGCGCCGGGCGGTCCTGCGACGGTGCTCGGGTCGATCGCGAGCGCCCATTGGACGAGCGTCGCGCGGAGCGTGCCTTCGTCGGTGCGCGCCACCGGAAGAAGCTGGATCACGGCCTGCGCCTGCGCGTCGGGCGAGGTGGCCTTCGCGATCCACGGCGTCACGTCGCGGCCCCCGTCGTGGAGCGCGCGCACCGCCTGCCAGAACGCGTGCGAGGCGCCGTGCGTGGTAGCGATTCGCGTGAGCGCCTCGGAGAGCGCATCGAGCAACCCATCGAGTCCGTCGGCACTTCGCGCACGTCGAAGCGAGAGGGCCTGCACGAGCCCGAGGAGCGCGTCGCCGACGTCGTTCGGACGCTCCGACGACGACTGTCTCGCGGTGTCGACGAAGGCCGCGTCGAAGTCACGCACCGAGTCGGCGAGGGATCGTTGGAGCCGCCACCGCACGCGCGACGACGGTTGGAGGTACGGCGAGTCGAGGGCGTCGCGCATCCATCGGTCGGCGAGCGCGAGGTGACCGTGGTCGAGGAGCGTGCCCACGATCTGCTCCCCGAGGCTCAACTGACCAGGACGAGCGGTCACGCCCAACCGTTCGAGGCGCGCGCCATCGCCGCGTCGTGCTGCATCGGCGAGGCCCGCACGGATCGACGAGGTGTAGAGGTTCGCGAGGATCGCGTCGGCCTCCGCGTCACGTCCGAGGTCGAGGAGCGCGAAGGCCGCGAGCCCCGCGGCGTCGGCCTGGTGGAGTGTCGGCGCGTAAGGACTCGCGGGAGGGAACGTCCATGCAGGTGCGTGGGTGAGGGCCTCGTCGAGCGCGGCGTTCGCGGCGGCCTTGTCACCGATCGCGACGTAGACCGACGCGGGATGCGCGGCGCGTGCGGCCTGCCAGTACGCGAGCGTATCGCCGGGCCCCCATGGCGGATCGGGGATGGCGCCCACGGCGTCGGCGAGTCGTCGCGCGGCGTCGTAGTGACCCGCGCGGGCGAGCGTGCGCGCCGTGTCGGTGATGCGAAACACGTAGTGCGGGCTCATGTCGGGCGCAGCGAGCGCATCGAGTCCGCGGCGCACCGCGGCGTCGGCGCGTCCCGCGAGGGCTTCGGTGGTGTGCGTTCCGTACGCGTCGAGGAGCGCGTCGAGCGAGCTGTGCGTGAGGGCGGGGCCCTTGAGCTTCGGGGCTTTGGGAGCGCGGGCGGCCATGGCGGTGACTCCGTGCGGTGCGTGTCGTGGCGCGAGAACGAGGGCGCATGGTGATCGCACCGTCGCGGGGGCGCGTCGAGGTGTTCCATCGTGGCGTGCGGGTCGGGTATACGGCCGTGCAGGGAGGCATCGGCGAGCGATGGCGGGCGAACGACGGAGCGCGGTGGCGAGTGTGGTGGTGCGGGTGCAGAGCGCCGTGTCGACGGAGCTACGCGAGGCCGCGCTCGTGCGTTGGTCGCCGACGAGCGAGGCCTTCGTGTGGCGCGCGCGCCGGTGCATCGAGGCGCTGCTCTACGCGCTGCTGTTGGAACAGGGCGCCGACGTGGCCGCGATCGCCGAGCAGGGCAAGACCGCCGACGAGCTCCTTCGTCACGAGAAGCTCAAGGGGCTCGCGTGGCCGCGCGAGATTCGCGACCACCTGGAGAGCGTCCGCAAGTACGGCAACACGGCCTCGCATTTTCAGGCCGATGGCGCCGTGAGCGCGACCACCGCGACGATCGTCGCGACGGCGCTCCACGAGGTCGTGCGATGGTATCTCACGCGCGCGTCGAGCCTCTCCGCCGACGACGAAGCGAGCCTCCGCGGGCTGCGTGACGAAGGGCATCGCGTGCGTTCGGCCGCGGAGCTCGCGCTCGATGGTGAACGTCAGCGCGTGACCCTGCTCGAAGACGCGATGCGCGGACGGCCGCCGGTGGCGTCGTCGGATCCGGTGCGGGCGGGCGTTCCGTGGTGGGCGCTGGCGGCGGTGGGCGTGGTGTCGGCAGCGGGCGGGTTTGTGTTCGGGCGCTCGCACGACACGGCTCCGAGCGTGGCTGCCGTGTACGAGAACGATCGCGTGGTGACGCCGGTCACGCAGGTCTCGCCACCACCCGAGCGCACGGTTCCCGCGGTTCCCATGGTGCCCGTGGTGGATGTGCCGACAGCGCCCGCGGAGCGCGTGGATGCATCGGTGGATGGGCGTGCGACGGTGCCCGTGGTGCCTGCGGAGTTCGCACGATGGCGTGTGTGCCATGCCGCTGCGGACCGCCATTGTGTGGAGCCCGATCTCGTCACGACGGCGAGCTATCGCCAGTGCGTGATGAGAGGGCGGTGCACGCGGCCAGTGTGTCCAACAAACGACGGGTCGAACTGGGCGCGGGGCGTTGCGGGCAACGCGTTCCCGATCAACTGCGTGTCGCGCGAGCAGGCCGAGGCGTACTGCGCGCAGCGCGGCGGTGCGCTGGTGGGCTTCGAGGCGCTCAACGAGGTGCGAGCGAGAATCACTCGTCCGAAGCGCACCAACGAGTGGACCGATCGTGGCGTCGCGCGCTGGCCTGACGATGTGCCCCATCAAGATGTGCCCCACCTCGAAGTGCCCCATCTCGATGTGCAAGCGTCGCCCTCGCGTGCGGTGAGCTTCCGCTGCATGCGTCCTTGAACGGGTGAGTTCGTCGAGCGGGTTGCGCGCGTCGATGTGCGGGAGGGTGAGCCGGTCGACCGATGCGTGCAGAAACACGGTGCGACCCACGAACAGGTTGAGCGCGCGAGTCCCGATCGACGCGCATCGGGTCAACCGGTTCATCACACGCCGGTCGAACGGCGTCGCCGACGCGGAAGGTCTCGACACGCCGATCTGAACGGATCCGTTCGAGGGCAACGTGTTCGCACGCGCCGGTCGAATGGATTGGTTCGCGCGACAGGTCTCGACCCTCGCCTTTCGATCCGATCGGTTCGCGTGAAAGCGGCTATCGGAACAGGGCGGGGCAGTCGCGGCGGAGATCCTCGGTGCGCCACGACTCCGTGCACACGCGCCAGTCGCCGCCGATGCGTCGCACTTCGAGCAGGTAGCGACCCTGAACGTGCGGGCACTCCTGGTTCTGCGGCGGCTTCACCACCTGGCTGCCGCGCTCGTCGGCCGCGACGGAGAGCAGCACGACCTCGCCGTCGTCTCCGCCGGAGACCTTGCAGCCGTTGCTCCACCGCGACGGGGGACTCGGGAGCCATGACGAGTCGGCGAGCGTGACGTCGAAGCGGTTGGCCTGACGTCGCTGAACCCAGCGCGCGTTGATCGCGACGATGGTCACGTTCCGTGCTCCGTGGAAGCTCACGTTGCGTGCGTAGAACGTGTCGAGGCGTCGGGGGATCGCGTGCGTTCCATCGTCGAGGGCGAGGGACTGCTGCGTGACGGAGGCGGTCCATCGCGCGAGCCACTGGCGAAGGTCGGGGCGCTCGGTGAGCGGACGATCGGGGATCACACGCTGTTCCGGCGCCGTCGTCGTGCGGACCGGAGTCGGAACCTCGACGTGCTGCTCACGACGCTCCCGTTGCAGCACGCTCACCGCGAGCACCACGACGGCCATGCTCGCCACACCCGCGAACAGCGCGACGGCGTACTGCCACGCAGGCGTCGCGTGGGTCACGGGCGCCGATCGCGCCGACGGTTGCAGCGTGCCGTACGACGGCAGCGCTCCCGGCACGAATGCGACGGGCGCCTGCACCGCGTACTGCCCCGAGAGGTCGGGCGCGGTCATGGGCATCGTCGGTGCACTCACGGGAATCGTCGGCGAGGGCGCGATGGGTGCGACCGACGGATGCGGGTGCGAGGGCGTCTCGATCGTCGCGGGAAAGGCCGCTGCGTTGGGCGCGATCAGCGTGGGTGCGTAGGCGAGATCGGGGGCCACGGCGCCGAGCATCGTGGGCTGCGTCGCGCGGAGGATGCGCTCTCGCGAGGGCGCATCGAGACGCAGCGGAATGTGGCGCGGGCGCTGTTCGGCGCGCGCGAGCCATGCGTCGAGTTCGAGACCGGTGCCCGTGGCGCCGCGCGCATCGGCGAGGAGCGTCGGCAGCGTGGGCGGCGGCGGTGCGCCCTCGGCGACGATGGGGCGGTAGACGCTGCGGCGTCCGTGGTCGTCGGACGCGGGAATCTCCAGCCAGTACAGCGCGTCGAGGTTCGCGATCACGAAGGGCGTGAGCGTGAGTGCGGTTCCCGTGTCGAGGTCGAGGAGAAGCAGCGTGTGTGTCGGGAGCCCCTGCGCGTCGGTCACCGGCACGGGCACGTTCTGCAGCGTGAGTCCGCGGGCGGGGATCCAGTGCGCTTCGAGGCGTCCGTCATGGGTGACCGTCGGATGGGTGAGCGTGCCGACGGCACAGCGGGTCAGCGGGGCGAGCGCGTCGGCGATCACCGCGAGGTGCGGTGCGAGCGAATCGAGCGCGCCCTGCGCCACCCGCGGATCGCGCGGAAGCCGGTCGTGCGCGTCGTCGTTGCGGAGCCGTCGTACGGCGTCGAAGGCCGTCCACACCGCGGGCGTGAGCGCATGGAACATCGGCGCTGCGAACGCACCGGGCGGGCGCATCTCCACGGCCTTGTGGAGCGCGTGGAGCAGACCTCCGAGGCCCCGTGCGCGCATCCACTCGCGGAGCTGCTTCGGTGACGTGTTGCGGGCTGCGGCGTCGGCGACGGCGATCCACGCGAACCATCGCGCGACGCCCTCGACGAAGGTGAAGGTCTCTCGGAGGCGCTCGACGGGATCCGGCGATTGGAGCCGAGTGATCAACAACGCGAGCGGAGTCGGTAGCGCGTGGCGCGCAGAGCGGAAGTCGAAGCTCATCCCGCGAAGCACTCTACGCGAGTGCGTCCACGGCGGTGAAGCTCAGCGCGCGTCGCCGCGGCGGCCCGTGACGAGGTGCACCCGTGCAGGGAGCTGTACAACGCCCTCGCGCACGTGGTCCCGGTAGCGATCTGCGAGGGTGCGGTGTGCATCTGCGTACGCACGCTCGCCTGCGGCGGTGAGCAGGTCGGCGAAGGTCGAGAACGACGAGAGCGCGAAGCGGGCCGCGTCGTCGGGCGCGAGTCCGCCGCCGACGGGAAGGTGCCCGCTCCACGTGTCGACGGCCACGTCGGCGAAGCCGCTGCGTGCGAGCCGTTCGACGAAGCCCACGGCGTCGGCGTAGCGGAAGGGACCGGGCGCATCGCGTGGCGGCGTGGGCACCTCGACGACCGAAGCCACCACGTCGCGGGCCATGGAGATCCAGGCGTTCTGCGCGGGGTGTCCCCACACGGCGAAGGCGAAGCGTCCGTGCGGCGCGAGCCATCGGGCGAGGTTCGCGAAGGCCGCGTCGGGGTCGGCGAAGAACATCACCCCGAAGCGCGAGAGCAGCCGGTCGTAGGCGCGCGGCGGCGTCGCGTGCTGCATGTCGGCGACGGAGAACGTGAGCCGCGGGCGAAGCGCATCGGGCACCCGCGCGCGGGCCGCATCGACGAGCGACGGCGAGATGTCGTAGCCGTGCACCACCGTGTCGGGATGGGCCTTCTGGAGCGTGTGGAGCGCCGTTCCGCCGCCGCCGCTGCCGACCTCGGCGACGTGGGCCGGACCGTCGAGGGCGAGCGCGCGCAGGAGCGGGTCGTCGATGGGGGCGAGGGTGGCCTCCATCGCGGCGTAGTGGGCGAGCCAGCGGTCTCCGCGCGCGGCGGACCATTCGTAGGCGTTGTCGGTCATCGGTGGGCGGTTCCTCGCGTCGCCACGGCGGCGATCGTCGGGCGCAACGATGCGCGCCGCGCTGCCGATTCGGAAGGGCGTCGATTGCGCTCCGATCGGCGCGGATTTTCTGTGGGGTGATAGCGTCCGTGGCCGCCATGGCGACCCCTGTGAAGAAGAAGCCCGCCGCGAAGAAGCCCGCTGCGAAGAAGCCCGCCGCGAAGAAGAAGCCCGCTGCGAAGAAGCCCGCTGCGAAGAAGCCCGCTGCGAAGAAGCCCGCTGCGAAGAAGCCC
>CAMFHP010000075.1 GCA_945952225.1 uncultured Myxococcaceae bacterium | reverse complement strand
AAACTGTCACCCAGGTGCCCGGTCTGCCGTGTCACCAACGTGCCCGGTCTGTACCGTCGTTCCCGGTCGCCCCCGCGCCCAAGGCCCTGCGCAGCATGACCGCTGCGGCCCGCCGTCAGCGTCGCTCCACGAAGCCCGCCTGAGCGCAGCCCCACCCGTACGCGTCGCAGAAGCCCGAAATGCGAAAACCCCGTGAGACCTTGCGATCTCACGGGGCTCTCTGAAGTGCGGGGTGGACGGGACTCGAACCCGCGGCCTCCGGCGTGACAGGCCGGCGTTATAACCGACTTAACTACCACCCCACTCAGACGCGGACCTTGCGGTCTCTGTCGTGCGAGGGAGCCGGTGTGTACGTCGGCTCCCGTCGCACGTCAAAGAAAAAATCACCGCCCCACGAACACCCGCGGAGCTCTGGGATTCTCGACGAAGGTCTTCATCCCCGACTTCTGGTCCTCGGTGGCGAAGCAGAGGGCGAAGGCCTGGATTTCGAGCTCCTTCGCGGTGCCGAGGGCGACGTTCTCGCCGACGTGGAGCGCGCGCTTCGCGTGGGCCACGGCGAGGGGCGCGTGCTTCGCGATCTTCTGCGCGGCGTCGAGGCACTGGGCGAGGAGCGCGTCGGGCGCGAACACCCGGTCCGCGAGGCCGATGGCGAGGGCCTCCGTGGCGTCGATCGTGGCGCCGACGAGCACGAGCTCGCGGGCCTTGCCCACGCCCACGCGGCGCGCGAGGCGCTGCGTTCCCCCGAAGCCGGGAATCACCCCCAGGCCCACCTCGGGCTGGCCGAACTTCGCCTTCTCGCTCGCGTAGATGAGGTCGCACATGAGCGCGAGCTCGGTGCCGCCGCCGAGCGCGAAGCCGTTGACCGCCGCGATCACCGGAAAGGGAAGCGCCGCGATCTGCTCGCCGAGCTCGTGTCCCTTGCGCGCGAAGCGGGCGGCCTCTTCGCTGTTCATGGTCGCCATGGCGGCGATGTCGGCGCCCGCGACGAAGGCCTTCTCGCCCGCGCCGGTGAGCACCGCCGCGCGCACGTCTCCGCGGTCGACGAGGTCGGCGAAGCACGCGCGCAGATCGTCGACGACGCGCGCGTTGAGGGCGTTGAGCTTCTCGGGGCGGTGGATGGTGACGGTGGCCACCGCGTCGGCGACCGCGACGAGCACGGTCTCGTAGGTGCGTTCGAGCATGGGCTTCACTTCTTCTCGTAGGTGTAGAAGCCGCGGCCCGCCTTGCGACCGAGCCAGCCCGCGGCGACGTAGTTCCGCAGCATCACGGGCGCGCGGTACTTGCTGTCACCGAACTCGCGGTGGAACACCTCGGCGATCGCGAGCACCGTGTCGAGGCCGATGAAGTCCGACAGCTCCAGCGGTCCCATCGGGTGGTTGAGCCCGAGCTTCGCGGCGGTGTCGATGTCTTCGGCGCTGCCGAGGCCCTGCTCCAGCGTGAAGATCGCTTCGAGCAGCAGCGGCATGAGGATGCGGTTCACGAGAAAGCCCGGCGAGTCCTTGGCGGTCACCGCGGTCTTGTTGAGCTTCGCCGCGAGGGTCTTCACCGTCTCGTAGGTCGCGTCGGCGGTCTGGATCGCGCGGATCACCTCGACGAGCTTCATGAGCGGCACGGGGTTGAAGAAGTGCATCCCCACGACCTGCGACGGGCGCTTCGTCACCGCGGCGATGCGCGTGATCGAGATCGAGCTGGTGTTCGAAGCGAGCAGCGCCTCGGGCTTCACCGCGGCGTCGAGCTTGCGGAACAGCTCCAGCTTGAGCTCCAGGTTCTCCGTGGCGGCCTCGATCACCAGGTCGGCGTCGGCGAGGTCGGCGATCGATCCGACGGGCACGATGCGATCGCCCGTGGCCGCCGCGTCGGGGGCCGCGAGCTTGCCCTTCTCCACGAGCTTCTGGAGCCCGCCGACGATCTTCGCCTTCGCCTTCGACGCGAGCTCGAGGTTCGCGTCGGCGAGCTTCACCGTGTAGCCCGCCGCGGCCGCCACCTGCGCGATGCCGCTGCCCATCTGCCCTGCGCCCAGCACACCCAGAACGTGGATCTCACTCATGGCCCGGCGCGTAGACCACCGCTCGCGCGTGCGTCAAGACCGTTCGCGGCGCGCTGAATTCTCCCGCCGCGGAGATTCCTCCGTGCAATCGCGCCCTCGACGCACGTACAACGACGCTGACCGCGCGACCCGGGAGTCGCTGCGGTGCACCGACGCCGCCGCCACCGGGGACCGTTCCAACCCCCCGCCGCCGCGCCCGACGGGAGCGCCGCGCATCGTCCAGGGGATTGCGCCTCGCTTCGCACCCTCACCCTGGAGTCTCCCGATGCGTACCCGTTCCTCTCTCCGCGCGCTGGCCCTGCTGGGCGGCGTCTCTGCGCTGGCCCTCACGGGCTGTCCCTCGCCGAGCATCTACGGCACCGCGCGCACCGTGCCGCGCGGCCAGATGCAGCAGTCCATCGCCGTCGAGGGCATCGGCGCCACGTCGTCGGGCGCGTCGGCCTTTCTCCCCACGCTGCCCACGTACCAGTTCCGTCTCGGCCTCGCCGACAACGTCGACCTCGGTCTCCGCGTGGCGAACCTGTCGTCGCTCGGCGGCGACGTGAAGATCAACCTCCTGCGCGGCAACTTCGACCTCGCCGTCGACCCGGGCATCCAGGGCATCTACGCCGGCGCGGGCGACGCCTCGGTGGGCCTGCTGTGGATGCACCTCCCGGTGATCCTCGGCTTCAACCTCACGCAGAACTTCTCGATCATCGCCACGCCGGGCATCTCGTACGGCGCCTATTTCGCGGGCGACTCGTCGGTGCGCGGCGACCGCACGACGTACTCCACGGGCGGCTTCGCGGGGCGCTTCGGCGTGGGCTTCAACCTGCGCGTGAACAACACGTTCAGCGTGCAGCCCGAGGTCACCGCGCTCTTCAACACCTCGACCGAGTCGGTGCTCTACACCGCGGGCGTGGGCTTTCAGTTCGGGGCGCACCCCGACTTCAGCGACGTGCAGTAGGCCGTCACCGCCGCTTCGAAACGCCGAAGGCGCCGCCGCGAGAGAGAGCCTCCGCGGTCGGCGCCTTCGCCGTTGTGGAACCCGATGCGTCGTTCAGCGCTCGACGACGACGGCCACGGCCTCGCCGCCGCCGATGCAGAGCGTGGCGAGACCGCGCTTCGCGCCGCGGGCCTCCATCGCGTGCACGAGCGTCGTGAGGATGCGCGCGCCCGACGCGCCGATGGGGTGACCGAGGGCCACGGCGCCGCCGTTCACGTTGACCTTCGCGAGGTCGAGGTTGGCCTCCTGCGCGACGGCGAGGGCGACCACCGAGAAGGCCTCGTTGATCTCGAAGAGGTCGATGTCGGCGACGGTGAGCCCGAGCTTCTTGAGCGTCACGTCGATGGCCTTCGCGGGCGCGGTGGTGAACCACTCGGGCGCCTGCGCGGCGGAGCCGTAGCCCACGACGCGGGCGAGGGGCTTGAGCCCGTGGCGCGCGACGGCCTCACCCGACGCGAGCACGAGGGCCGAGGCGCCGTCGTTGATCTTGCTCGCGTTGGCGGCGGTGATGGTGCCGGCCTTGTCGAACGCGGGCTTGAGCGTGGTCATCTTCTCGGGGTCGCCCTTGGCGGGCTCCTCGTCGACGGCGATGGTGACGTCGCCCTTGCGGCCCGCGACCACGACGGGGACGATCTCGTTCTTGAAGCGACCCTCGGCCTGGGCGGCGAGCGCGCGGCGGTAGCTCTCCTTCGCGAAGACGTCCTGCGCCTCGCGGGAGAAGTTGCGCTCCTTCGCGCAGATCTCGCCCGCGTTGCCCATGTGGAAGTTCTTGTACGGGTCCCAGAGGCCGTCGTGGATCATCCCGTCGATGGCGGTCTGGTTGCCCATGCGGAAGCCCTTGCGCGCCGTCTGGAGGTAGTAGGGCACGTTCGACATGCTCTCCATGCCGCCGGCCACCACCACGTCGGCGTCGCCGAGCTGGATGCTCTTCGTGCCGAGCATCACGGCCATGAGTCCCGACCCGCAGACCTTGCCCACCGTCGTACACGGCACGGTGTTGGGCACCTCGGCGTAGAGGGCGGCCTGGCGCGCGGGGGCCTGACCTTCGCCCGCGGTGAGCACGTTGCCCATGTAGACCTCGCCCACGGCCGACGCGGGGAGGCCCGCACGCTCGAGGGCCGCGCGGATCACCGTCGCGCCGAGGCGCGTGGCGGGCACGTCGGCGAGGGCGCCCTGAAACGATCCGATGGGCGTACGCACCGCGCTGCAGATGAACACTTCGGGCTTCGTCATGGCTGTGGCTCTCTCTTCTCGCGAAGGGCGGGAAACGGGCTCTGTGGGAGGCCGCGGGCTGCGCGGCGGGCGCGAATCATCTGTCCGCGCGGGGCGAAGTCAAGGCGTGAGTTGTTGCAGCGCAGCAATCGCGCGGAGGGAGATTCAGCGCGGGGTTCGTGCGCGGGCGAGGGCGGCGAGCTCGCGGGCGTCACGGCGGGGGCGGCGCTGGGCGAGGCGCGACGATTCGACGCCGCTGGAGCCGATGAAGCGCTGCACGTCGGCATGGTCGACGGCGAGCACTTCGGCGGGCGTTCCCTGCGCGACGACGACGCCCTTGATGAGCATGGCGATCTGGTCGGCGATGTCGAAGGCGCTGACCATGTCGTGGGTGATGACCACGGAGGTGACGCCGAACTTCTCGCGCATCTCTTCGATGAGGTCGTCGACGGTGCGCGAGGTCACGGGGTCGAGGCCCGAGGTGGGCTCGTCGTAGATGAGCAGCTCGGGCTCCATCACCAGGGCGCGCGCGATGCCCACGCGCTTCGCCATGCCGCCGGAGATCTGCGCGGGCGTGAGCTTCGCCGCGTGCTCGACGCCGAGGTCTTTGAGCTTGGCCATGACGCGCTCGCGGATCTCCTTCTCCGGCAGCTTCGTCTGCTCGCGGAGCGGAAACGCCACGTTGTCGTAGTTCGTCATCGAGTCGAAGAGCGCGTACTTCTGGAACACCATGCCGAAGCGCCGTCGGGCCTTGTTGAGCTCGACGTCGTTGAGCGCCGACACGTCGACGCCATCGACCACGATGCGTCCGCTCGTGGGGCGTTCGAGCGCGATGAGATGGCGCACGAGCGTGCTCTTGCCCGCGCCCGATCCGCCGATGATCACCAGGGTCTCGGCGCGTCCGATGGTGAGGTCGACGCCGTGGAGCACCGTGCGGTCGCCGTAGACCTTCACGAGCCGCTCGACGCGAACGTGGGGCTCGTCGCTCATCCGCCCACCGAGGTGAGGGCCGTGGTGATGAGGTAGTCGAGCACGAAGACCCCGACGACGGCCCACACCACCGCGCGCGTCGTGGCCTGACCGACGCCCACGGCGCCGCCCGACGCGAAGTATCCGTGCCTGCACGCGATGAGCGTCACCGCGAAGCCGAAGATCAGCGCCTTCACGAGGCCCTGGATGAGATCCGCCGGGGCGATGAGCGTGCGGATGCGGTCGGCGAAGATGCCCGGGTCGAGGGAGAGGCCGTACACGCCGACGATCCACGCGCCGCCGATGCCCACGATGAAGAACAGCAGCGCGAGCACGGGCACCATCACCAGGCCCGCGATCATGCGCGGCACCACGAGGTACTGCACCGGGTTGACGGCCATGGTCTCGAGCGCGTCGATCTGCTCGGAGGCGCGCATGTTCCCGAGCTCGGCGGCCATGCCCGAGCCCGCGCGCGCGGCCACCATGATCGCCGTGAGCACCGGCGCCATCTCGCGCGAGAGCGTGAGCGCCACGACGCCGCCCACCATGTTCTCGGCGCCGAAGCGTCGGAAGCCGTAGACGGTCTGCACCGCGAAGACCATCCCCGTGAAGAGGCCCACGAGCCCGACGAGGAACACCGACTGCACGCCCACAAATTCGAGCTGCGTGATCACCACGCCCACGCGGTACGGCGGGCGCAACGCCCAGAGGAGCGTCTTGCCTGCGAGGTCGCCGAGGGTGCCCACCTCTTCGACCGCTTCGACAATCGGCGCGAGCGCGCGTCGCAGGAGCGGGGGTTGCGGCGGGGCGTCGGCCATCGTGCGCGCCCCTCAGTCGCCGTTCACGTAGAGCCGGGGCACGCGCCGCGAGACCGCGGTGAGCACCTCGTAGGGGATGGTTCCGACGCGCGTGGCGATCTCTTCGGCGCGGATGGAGCCGAAGCCCGCGGGGCCGCGCTGCGTGCCGAGGAGCACCACCTCGTCGCCCACGGAGACCCCGTGGCGCTTCGCGAGGTCGGTGACGTCGACGGAGCAGAGGTCCATGGAGACGTTGCCCACGACGGGCGCCCGCGCGCCGCGGATGAGCACCTCGGCATCGGACGACAGCCTGCGGAAGAACCCGTCGGCGTACCCGATGGGAATGGTCGCGATCGTGCTGCGTCGCGGGGCCTTCCACCGGCCTGCGTAGCCCACGGGGGCGCCGCGGTCGATCTCGCGGAGG
The DNA here is from genome assembly GCA_945952225.1 of uncultured Myxococcaceae bacterium. Classification (GTDB taxonomy): domain Bacteria; phylum Myxococcota_A; class Polyangia; order Polyangiales; genus CAISKJ01. The sequence continues at coordinate 33,937 of CAMFHP010000075.1, read as the reverse complement.
GCGATCACCTCGGTGCGCAACCGCATGGCCGGGAGCAGCCCCGGCGCGGTGTTCGGAAAGGGCGCCACGCCGTAGAGCGCGATGCCCGCGCGCACGAGGTCATAGCGCGACGAGGGCACACGAAACGACGCCGCGCTCGCCGCCGCGTGGGCCATCGGGGGATGGAGCCCGTGGGCGCGGAGCACGGTGCGGGCGAGCTCGAAGCGACGGAGCTGTTCGAAGGTGAACGCGTCGTCGTCGCAGTCGGCGTCGGCGAAGTGGGTCATCACCGCGGCCACGCGCAGGTGCTTCGCCTCGGCGAGCTTCGCGGCCACGCGCGGCAGCGACTCGGAGGTCACGCCCAGGCGCGCCATGCCCGTGTCGACCTTGAGGTGCACGTCGACGGGCGCATCGCCGCGCCACGCGATCGCGCGCTCGACCACGCGCTCGTCGTAAAGCACGGGGGTGAGGTTCGCGCGCACGGCTTCGTCCATGCCGAGGGGACCGTAGAGGCCCGACATCACCAGCACGGGGAGCTTCACGCCCGCCTCGCGCAGCGCGATGCCCTCTTCGACCAGCGCGACGCAGAGGCCCTCGACGCCCGCGGACTCCATCGCGCGCGCGACCGCGGTGGCGCCGTGCCCGTAGCCGTCGGCCTTCACCACGCCGTAGACCGCAGGCGGAACGTCACGTCCTTCGCCCACCACCTCGCGCACCACGCGGGCGTTGTGGGCGATGGCGCCGAGGTCGATCTCGGCCCGCGTCGGACGCACGTCGGAGGGAGAAGCGGTGCGCAACGTCCGGTGCTCTAGCGACGGGTTCGACGCGGTGTCAAGCGCCGAGACCGGGGGCTCAGAACGCATCGACGTCGCCCGGTCGCAGCGGAGCCGTGGCGTCGACGAGCGCGCGCCCGACCTCGCGCCACGGGGCCGCGGGCGTCTCGGGGGTGACCGTGCGCTGTTGCACCGCGAGCGCAGGGCCGCGGCGAAACACCTGGAACTCATCGCCCGACGTTCCGCGCCAGCAGCGCAGCCGCGCGACGATCTGCTGCGCGGGAACCGCCGCTTCGACGGTGCACGTTCCGGTGATCTCTCCGAGCGCCACGGTGGCGGGAAAGGGTCGCGGCGTTCCCTCGACGTGGAGCGTGTAGCGCCCGCGTCGGGTCTCGTCGGTCGCGTTGGGCACCGGGATCTCTTCGAAGCGGAACGACACCGCGTCGCGCACGTCGGCCTGGGGCGTGACCCGCGTGAGCGCTTCGAGCGCAGGCAACGTGGCGGCACACGACGACGGCACGTCGGCGCGCGCGGCGGGACACTCGCGGCGCAGGGCGGTCACCACCTGCGCGGGCGGCACACGCCAGAGCATCGCGCAGGCGACGTTCTTCGCGGCGAGCGCGAGGTTCGAAGGGTCTTCGAGGTAGCGCGTGGGCGGGGCGGGGCAGGCCGCGCGGTTGTGCTGAAGCGCAGCGCCCGACGAGGTGAGAAACACGCCGCCGGGACGCGACACCGCCGCGAGCGCAGGGCCGTGGAGCGTGCGCGCTTCGCCGCCGGGCGCGAGGGTCTCGGTGACGAGCTCGCCGTGCGTGAGCAGGTCGGGACGGCCGTCGTGGTCGAGGTCGTCGGCGTCGAGGGGGTGCAATCCCATGGCGGGCTCGAAGGCCTCGATGCGCGCGGGAAGCGCCTTCCACACGAGGAGCCAGCGTTGCGCGTCGTCGCCTTCGCCGAGGCGCACGGGCACGAGCACCTCGGGGCGCGCGTCGCCGTCGTAGTCGACGAACTGCCACGCGCCGAGGGTGGTCACGCCGCGCGCGTCGGCGGACCAGTTGTGCTCCTCGCCACGGAGCGCGAAGCCCTCGCCCTCTTCGCTGAGCGCGGGCATCGCTTCGGAGCGCGTTCCGTTGGCGTCGAGGTGCACGAGCTTGAAGCGTCCCGTCACAGCGTCGCCGGTGCTGTCGCCCGTGGGCGGTGCGAGCACGGTGGCCCAGGTGTCGTCGTCGTGGGTCTCGCAGTGGTTGAGCGCCGCGATGGCGCGCCACACGGACTCGTCGCGGAGGCCCGTCGCGCGACGTCGCCAGACCTCGAGCGCGCGGCGTCCGTCGGCGAGGAGCGGGCCGCAGGGGGTGGCGTCCTCGGGCGCGGCGGCGTCGACGGTGCGGGCTGCGTGAGACGACGCATCGGGCGCCGACGCGGGCGCGTTGCGATTGCCGCGACACGCGCTGAGGGCGAGGGCGAGGGTGAGTGCGAGCGACGTGGCGGAGGGAGGCTGGACGGAGCGCATGGCGGGCGGAGCGAGGTCGTACACGATTCGCCCGCCCGCGCCGAGGGGCAGTGATTACAGCGCGTAGCGGGCGGTGCAGGTGCCAGCGGCGCCGTTGGTGGGGAGCGAGCTGCTGTGGGCCCATCCGCCGCGCGTGCACTGGTACCAGACGCGGTCGAAGCGGCTCTGCACGCACACGCCCACGGCCTCGTCGCGCTGACGGGTGGAGCTGAAGCACGTGGCGGGCGGCGCGGTGGTGGGCGAGGCCGCGGAGCCGAGGGCGTAGGTGCCATCGCAGGCGCCGTAGGAGCCGCGTCCCGCGCGCCAGAGGCCGCCGGTGCACTGGTACCAGGCGTTGTCGGAGCGGCTCTGCACGCAGGCGCGCGGCGGCATCTCGCGGCCCAGCGTCGACGACCAGCAGCGGTCGCTGTTGTTGCTGCCCGTGGTGCTGGCCTGCGAGCCCGCGGGGCGCTCCCAGTGCCAGGGCTCGCCGGGCACGGTGCGACGGAAGCCGTAGCGGCTGCCGTAGGTGTTGAGCCACGGGGAGACGCCGCGGTCGCTGGTGTTGAGGTCGAGCGCGAGGCCGTTCTGGTGGTTCGAGTAGCCCGGACGCGCCGCGAGGTTGCCGCGTCCCGAGATGTAGAGGTTGTAGAGCTCGCGCTGCTTCTCCATCGTGCGCCAGCCGCTCACGATGCGGAGGGTCACACCGGCGCGCGCGGCGGCGGCCTTCATCTCCACGTAGGCCTGCGCGGTGCGGTACTCGACGAGCTTGCCGTCGACCTCGGTCACGCAGATCGAGACGGGCCGACCGGCCTGGTAACCCGTTGCCGGGCGACACGCGGCGAGCGCGTCGACGGTCACCGCGGTGCCGTCCCCGTTGTCGATGGAGGCCCCCACGTCGTAGCGCGGGGCGAGGCCCTCGATGGGGCCGTCGATGTCGGGCGAGGGCTCGGTGGTGTGATCCTCGGAGGCCATGGGATCGAGGGAGCCTTCGTACTGCTCGCGCTCGGTGATGGGCGTGTCGGGAATGGCCGCCTGGCCCTCGCTCGCGACGAGCACGTCGTCGTTGGCGGCGCATCCCAGCACCGCGGCGGCGAGAACGAACCAGGCCCTGCGCGTCTTCGTCGGCTGCATCGCACACCCTTCCGCTTCGAGGGAGAACCGTGACGCGCCATCGCTCCGTCAGCGTCGCGCGTTCGACGGAGGGAGTGTGCAGTTCGCAGGCCAGCGATGTCACCCCGCGAGCGCGGTGGGTTTGCGCGAATTCATCGGCGCGTGTCGCGGCGCGGTCCCACAGCTCTGACCAGTCGCGCGGTGTGCTGTGCCCACACGCGTGACCACCGCGTCGTCGCGTCGTCGTGCGTCATCCGCGGGACGGCGGCGTGAGCCCGAGGCGCGCCATCACGAGCTTCATGTCGGCCCACGTGTCGGCCTTCGCTTCGGGCGTGCGGAGCAGATACGCCGGGTGCCACGTGGGCAGCACGGGGATGCCCTCGTAGGTGTGCCAGCGCCCGCGGAGCCTCGTCATCGAGTCCTTGCTGTTGAGCAGGAACGACACGGCCGTGCGACCGAGCGCCACGATCACCTCGGGCCGCACGAGTTCGAGCTGGCGCACGAGGAACGGCGAGCACGCGTGCATCTCGTCGGGCTCGGGCGTGCGGTTGTTGGGCGGCCTGCACTTCACCACGTTGCAGACGTAGACCTCGTCGGGCTGGAGCCCCATCGCCCCGATGATCTTGTCGAGGAGCTGCCCCGCGGGGCCCACGAAGGGAGAGCCCGTGCGGTCTTCCTGTTCGCCTGGTCCTTCGCCGATGAAGCAGAGTCGCGCGAAGGGGTTGCCGCGCGCGAACACGGTCTGCGTGCGCTTCTGCACGAGGCGACACGACGCGCACGCGACCACCTCGTCTTGAATCACGCGCAGCGCATCGAGGCGGGCCTGTCCTTCGAGCGCGGGTCCGCGGGTGTGTGTCGGCGCGGCGGGCTCTTCGAAGAGCGCGCGGGCCACGGGTGCGACGGGCGCAACAAGCGGCTTCGGCGGCGCGGCGGCCATCGCGATGGCGGGCGGCACGGGCGCGCCCTGACGAAAGCCAAGCGCGGGAACCTGCAACGGCGGCGTCGTGGGCTGCGGCGCGGGCGCGACGGGTGCGGGCTGCGGTGCGGGTGCGACGGGCTGCGCTGCGGGTGCGACGGGCTGCGCTGCGACGGGCGTGGGCTGCGGTGGCGGCGCGACGGGTGGTTGCGGCGCGGGCTGCGGACTCGCGGAAGTGCCTTGTGGCGCGGGCGTTTCGAAGGGTGCGGGCGACGACGTCACGCGCGGCAGCGAGCCTTCGCGCGAGAGCTCCAACACGCCGAGGTCGCGCTGCCACGCGAGGTGGGTGAGCAGGGCGCGCGTGAGCTCGGCGAGGTCTTCGCGGGGCGAGTCCGACATCGAGAAGTTTCCTACCACCCGCGCGCTCGATTGGGCCACTCTCGCGCGGCCCGACGGGCGAACGATGGCGCACTCCCGACGCTCGCTGCTGCTCTGCGCGCTCCTCACGGCGTGCCACGCCTCGTCGCGATCGAGCGCACGCGAGCGAGACCCGGGGCGCGAGCGCGACGTGCGACTCGCGGGCGTGACGCTCCACACGGTGACGGTGGGCACGCGCAATCGTCCCGTGCGCTACGCCATTCACGGCGGGCCGGGCCTCGATCACACCTACCTGCGACCGGGCTTCGATGGGCTCGGGCGCGACGCGTCGCTCGTGTACGTCGACCTCCGCGGACACGGCCGCTCGACGCCTCCGCCCGACGCCGACGGCTACACCATCAACGCCGCGGCCGATGATCTCGCGGCCCTCGCGACCGCGCGCCACGACCCGCCCGTCGACATGATCGCCCATGATTTCGGCGCCGCCGTGGCCGTGGCCTTCGCGGCCCGTCACCCCGAGGCCGTGCGTCGCCTCGTGCTGGTGTCACCGCTCCGCGACGCGGCGCAGGTGCGCGCGGTGGCGGGGCGCTCGCGTGATGCGCTCGGTGCTGAAGGGTGGGCGCGGGTGATGGCGCTCACGACCGCGCAGGGAACGCTGCGAGACCCGCGCTCGGTGCCGCTGCTGATGAAGCGTCTCGGCCCGATGTGGTGGCACACGGTGCCCTCCGACGCGGTGCTCGATGCGATGACCCGGCGCATGGTGTACCGCGCCGAGAGCGACGCGAACTTTCTCCAGGACGTGGTGCGCTGGGACACGCGGCTCGTCGCCCGCGACGTGCGCGCGCCCGTGCTCGTGGTGATCGGCGCCGACGATCGAACGTTTCTGCCTGCGGAGTCGCGCGCCCTCGCCGATGCGATGCCGCATGGGAGCGCTGTGACCATCGACGGCGCGGGCCATCTGCCGTTCATCGAGCGGCGCGAGGCTTTCGTCGCTGCGGTGGAGCACTTCCTCGCGCCGTAGTGCGCGCGATGCGCGAGCGTGTTGACGCGTCGAAAGCGTGTGGGCTAGCTTCGCCGTGGCCTCGCGGGACCGCTTGATTTGTGAGCGTCGCGAGAGAACGAGAGGTCGACGAGCGTGGCTGGGCAACCCGTGCGGATGGAGATGTTCGGCGAGACGAACGTCGGCATGAAGCGCACGCACAACGAAGACAACTACGCGATCATCCCCGACGAGAATCTCGTGATCGTCGCCGATGGGATGGGCGGGCACGCGTCGGGCGAAGTCGCCTCGAAGATGGCCGTGGACGCCCTTCGCGAGTTCTTCGAAGCCACCGCGAAGGACCCCGACGCGACCTGGCCCTACAAGATGGACAAGGCGCGGAGCTACGAAGAGAACCGACTGGTCACGGGCGTGAAGCTCGCGAACCTGAGGATCTTCGAGTCGGCGCAGCGCGAGCCGCGCTTTCGGGGCATGGGCACCACGATCGTGGTGGTGGCCGCGGTGCGCGAGGGGCTCATCATCGGTCACGTCGGCGACTCGCGGGTCTATCGCATCCGCGAGGGCAAGATCGACCAGATGACCGAGGACCACTCGCTGCTCAACGACTACCTGAAGATGCGCAAGCTCACGGAGGAAGAGATCGCCAACTTCCCCCACAAGAACGTGATCGTGCGCGCCCTCGGGATGAAGGAGATCGTGAAGGTCGACGCCCGCATCGAGCAGCCGCACACGGGCGACATCTTCCTGCTCTGCTCCGACGGTCTCTCGGGCCCGGTCTCCGACCCGGAGCTCCTGCGCATCGTCGAGGAGAGCAAGACCGACCTCAAGACCGCCGCGTCGCGCCTCATCGCGAAGGCCAATGAGAACGGCGGACCGGACAACATCACCGTCTGCCTCGTGCGCTGGCTCGGCGTCCCGAACTGACCGCCCGCGCGCGCCCCACCACAGATCGCAGCGGCGCCACGCCGCACGCTTGACCCTCGCGCAGCCCTGTCGTTCCAATGGGCGACGACGCGTCGGGCACGTTTGCGCAGCCTCCATTCTCCACCTCACTCCGCCCCGCGCGAGGAGCGATGCTTCATGACCCGTGACCCCTCCGGCCCCGGTGCGCCGTGGCGCCTTCGATGCGCCGCGCTGGGCCTTGCGCTCGGCGCCGCGTGCAGCCCTGCGAACAACGCCGTCACCACGCCCGGCTACGACGCCGGCGCCGACGTGCGCGCCGACACCGGACCCTCCGTCGACGCGCGAACCGACGTCGCCACGGACACGGGCATGGACGCGCGTCCGACCTTCGACGTGCAGCCCCTCGACCGCCCCGCGACCGACACCGCGACGGACGCGCGCCCCGACGTGCCCGACGTGCCCGATGTGCCCGTCGACACGGGCCCGCCGCGCTGCGGTGCGGGCATCGACACCGACGGCGACGGGCTCACCAACAACGAAGAGTGCGCGCTGGGCACCGATCCCTTCGTCGCCGACACCGACCGCGACGGCGTGCTCGACGGCCAGGAGGTCGCGTATCCCCGCGGCTGTCTCTCGCCCGTGTCGGCCACGCAGCGCAGGCCGCCGCCGGTGTGCACCACCGACGCGCAATGCCGTGCGGGCGAGCGCTGCGTGGGCCTCGATCCGCGCGCGAGAGACACGGACGGCGACGGCGTCGACGACGGCCTCGAAGACCGCAACCTCGATGGCATGATCGACTCGGCGCACGGCGAGACCGATCCGCGCCTCGCCGACACCGACGGAGACGGTCGCAGCGACGGCCTCGGCGGCCTCGAAATCTGCCGCCCCTCGGGCCTCGCGACGGTGACCCAGCTCGGGCTCCCGGGCTCGAACGTGCAGGTGGGCTTCGATCCGCAGTGGACGGCCTCGCGGCGCGCGCCGGGCACCGCGATGCGCGCGGGCGTGATGCTCGAAGACCCCGCGGGCAACGTGGCGGGCGCGAGCTTCAACGTCCCGTCGACGGGTGACGTGCGCGCCGAGGCGACGCGCATCGAGTCGGCCACGCTCGTGGCGCTGGGCGCGGGGGCGACGGCGGTGATCGTGGGCCGCGCGTTCACGACGCACGAGATGAACGACGGGATCACGTCGACGTACCGCGTGGCGCGCGCGACGACGGCCACGGCGCTGCGCGATGCGGTGGCGACGGCGCTCCTCGGGGCTGCGCCGCCCGCGACGCCGACGGCGGTAGGAACGGCGTCGGAGTTTCTCGTCGATGTGACCACGGTGAAGCGCACGATGGGCTCGCTCGGGGTGAACACCACCGACGTGATGGTCACCGTGGCGCCGCGCGCGGACTACGAGAACGTCGCGCGGGTCACGGCGGTGCGCTCCAACGACCTCGTGAACGCGACGAGCATGGCGCCCATCGACCGCGGCCTCGGCGCGAACTGTCAGGTGTTTCGCGCGACGCGCACGGCGATGGCCGACTTCGTGTGGACCGTCGACACGTCGGGCTCGATGGGCGCGTACCAGATGCGCCTCGGCAACACGGCGACGGCGTTCTTCACGCAGCTCCGCTCGGCGGGCGTCGACTTTCGCGTGGGCGTCTTCAACGCGGGCAGCGCGCAGCCGAACCTCGACACGCCGGGCTTCCAGTGGATCAACGGCACGGACCCGACGGGCGCCACGCGCCTGTGCGAAGAGGTCACCTCCGCGGGCCTCGGAACGTGCCCCACGTCGACCGCGGACACGCGCAGCCCGTACCCCATGCCCGGTGACAGCGAGACGCCCACGGGCGCCGCGGTGGTCATTCACGACATGCTCACGCGGCGCGCGGCGATGGGCGAGACGAACCCGAACCGACGCTTCCGCGATGGCGCGCAGGTGGTGGCGTTTCTCGTGACCGACGAGCCGGGCACCAACGACTTCAACCGCTTCTTCCAGACGCGCTCGGACCCGATGACGGGCATGGTCTGGGGCAGCACCTACGACGTCGCCCTGCCGCGCGCGATCGACTACTACAACCGCAACCACATCCTCACGTTCGGCCTCGTGTCGAACAACGGCGGCTCGGGCGCGCTCCCCGCCGCGTCGACGCCCGTCGCGTGCTCGATGAACCGCGCCGTCGACATGCCCCGCTGCGTGATCGAAGGGAACCGCGGCGCGTACATTCCCATCGCCACGGCCACGGACGCCGAGGTGTCGGCGGCGATGCGGCGCATCGTCGAAGCGGTCGCGGGCGCGGCGTCGCCCTTTCAGCTCGAACGCACGCCCATCACCAGCACCATCAAGGTTCGCGTGCGGGGCCGTGACGTTCCGCGCTCGCGGTCGAGCGGCTTCGACTACGACGGCGCGTCGCGCTCCATCGTGATCTACGGCGACACGTACCGCCCGAACATGGGCGACGAGGTCGTGGTGTCGTACCGCGTGTGGCAGCCGTGCCCCTCGTCGGGCGCCGCCTGCGTGACCGACTCGGACTGCTGCGCGCCGCAGACCTGCCGCGAGCGCCGCTGCCAACCCCCGTGCCGCCCCGCGGGCTCGATGTGCTCCGCCGACGCCGACTGCTGCGCTCCCAACGCGTGCATCTCCGGCGTGTGCGCGCCGCGTCCCATGTGTGTCGCCACGGGCGGACGCTGCACCGTCGGCGCGGCCAACACCTGCTGCGCCCCCGACATGTGCATCGACGGCGTGTGCGGTCAGTGCCGCGGCGTCGACGAGGTGTGCGCGCGCGACTCCGACTGCTGCAGCGGCTCTCCGTGCATGAACGGCCGCTGCGGATGCCGACCCACCGCGGGCCGCTGCACCACGCCCCGCGACTGCTGCTCGCGCTACTGCGTCGACGGCCAGTGCGGTCCCGGCTGATCCGCTGAAACGCCACGGTCGGCGCGCGTCCCCCGACGGCGCCGACCGCGTGGCTCACCCGCTCACATCACTCATCCACGGGCGACGTCGACGAAGGCCTCGCGCGCCGCCGCGAGCGTCGCCTCGACCACCGCCTCGTCGTGCGTCACCGAGTGGAACGCCGCCTCCCACTGCGACGGCGGGAGATACACGCCGCGCTTCAGCATCGCGCCGTGCCAGCGCGCGAAGGCCTTCGTGTCGGCCTTCGAAGCGGACTCCCAGTCGGTCACCGCGTCGACGCCGAAGAACACCGTCCACATGGCGCCCACGCGCTGCACGGCGACCTTCACGTCGGCGCGCGCGGCGGCTTCGACGAGGCCCGCTTCGAGGGCGGCGCCCGTGCGTTCGAGCGCCTCGTAGATCTCGGGGCGACGGAGCTCGGCGAGCGTCGCGAGGCCCGCGGCGGTGGCCACGGGGTTTCCGCTCAGCGTGCCCGCCTGGTACACCGGGCCGAGGGGCGCGAGCTTCATCATCACGTCGCGGCGTCCGCCGAAGGCCGCGAGGGGGAGCCCGCCGCCGACGACCTTGCCCATCGTGGTGAGGTCGGGACGGATGCCGTAGCGGCCCTGCGCGCCCGTGAGCCCGAGGCGGAAGCCCGTCATCACCTCGTCGACCACGAAGAGCGCGCCGTGCTTCTGACAGAGCGCCGCGAGGCCTTCGAGAAAGCCCTCGCGCGGCGGAACACACCCCATGTTGCCCACGACGGGCTCGACGATCACCGCGGCGATGTCGTCACCGTGCGCCGCGAAGAGGGCCTCGACGCTCGCGAGGTCGTTGTAGCGGGCCGTGAGCGTGTTGCGCGCCGTGTCGGCGGGAACGCCCGCGCTGTCGGGCACGCCGAAGGTGGCCGCGCCGCTGCCGGCCTTCACGAGGAGAAAATCCGCGTGGCCGTGGTAGCAGCCTTCGAACTTCACCACGCGGTTGCGGCCGGTGAATCCGCGCGCGAGGCGCAGCGCGCTCATGCACGCCTCGGTGCCGCTCGAACAGAGTCGCACCATCTCGATCGAGGGGAGCGCCTCGCAGATCGCCTCGGCGAAGAGCACCTCGCGCTCCGTGGGCGCGCCGTAGCTGGTGCCGAAGGCGGCCGCGTCGGTGATGGCCTTCACCACGCCGGGGTGCGCGTGGCCCAGGATCATCGGCCCCCACGAGCCCACGTAGTCGATGTAGCGCGTGCCGTCGGCGCCCCACACGTACGGGCCCTCGCCGCGCGCGATGTACACGGGCTCTCCGCCCACGGCGCGGAACGCGCGCACGGGGGAGTTCACACCGCCGGGAATCCGCTGCTGCGCCCTGGCGTGCAGGGCCTTCGAAACCTCGTCTGACATGGGCGTCTCGTCGCCTCCTCGGGCAGCGCGCATACCGCCGTGGCACGCGCGCTGTCTACAGCGCAACGATGGGTGCGCGGGGCGTCGGGGGCGATGGGTGCGATGCGCTCAGGGCGTGCGCGCGGCGGCGGAGCGCGGCACCGCGGTGGTCGACGAGAACACCGCGACCTGAAGCGGATGCGTCGCATCGGGGACCGCGCCGCGGAGGAACAGCGAGGGCACGGTCATCGTGGAGGCGCCGTACTCCAGCGCGGTGGTCGCGAAGGTGCCGCGCGCGAAGCCCACCGGGGTGCTTCCGTCGAGCGCGCGGGCCTCGACGGAGTGCAGGGCGAGGGGCGCGCATCCCGACTGCCCGCAGAGGTTCTGGGCGAGCACGCGGACTTCGAGACGATCGGTGTCGCGGGCCCATGCGGTGACCGTCGCCGACCCGAGCGAGGCGCCCGTCGTCGCATCGCGCAGGGCCACGCGCGTGCTCCACACGGGCGGTGCGACGGAGGCATCGGACACGGACGCATCGGACGCGGACGCATCGGACGCGGACGCATCGGACACGGACGCGTCGGACACAGACGCGTCGGACACGGACGCATCGCGCGATGGAGCGTCTTCGACGGCGGCGTCGCGTGCGGGGAGCGGGAGGTCGTCGGGCGGCGTGGCGTCGAGGGCGCCTGCGTCGGAGGGAGCGCCCGCGTCGGCGCTCGCGGTGGCGGTGTCGGTCTGCGCGAGGAGTGATCCGTCGCCGCTCAGGGTGAGGCTCACGGCGGCGGTGGCGACGCCGCTGCCGATGGTGGCCGTCGTGGACCACGCGCCGGGCGTCACGAAGGTCGAGGCGTAGACGCGCCAGGTGCCGGGGCCGAAGCCGTCGAGGGTCTGCGTGGCGGAGCCGTCCCAGCGGACGATGCGCACGGGGTCGGGGCTGTCGCCGCACGCGAGGGCGAGCCACACGTCGGCGGGGCGCGTGGCGAGGGTCGGGGCGAGGGAGACCGACACGCGGAGGCGTCCCGCGCCGCCGTTCGCGCACGGGGTGTTGGAGACGTCGAGGGGAGGCGGAACCGCGTCGACCGCCGCATCGGGCTGCGGTGTGGGGTCGTCGACCGGCCCCGCCTGGAGGCACGCGCCGGAGCCCAGGGCCGTGAGGGCCAGGAGGGTCCGCGCGCGGAGAAGCGCACGAAAAAGCATTATGGGTGCTTATAGCAACACGTCGCGCGGATGCGCTACCGCGCGGGCAGATCGAGGGGCGGCGCCGTCGCCGGAGACGCGGAGGCGGGCGACGGGTTCGCGCGCATGGGCACGCGGGTCTCGTCGGCGAGTTCGAGGCGCGGTCCGCGCAGTCGGTACGTGCGGCGCACGATCACGCGCGGGGCCTCGCCGCCGGGGCCGCGACGGCCCGGACGCTCCTGCACGTAGAGGTCGCGGGGCAGGAGGAGCGCGTCGTCGACGGTCCATTCCGCGTCGCGCACGGCGCCGGTCTGATCATCGGTGCCGCCGAAGGGGAGGTCGTCGGAGATGCGCGCCACGCGCCCGTCGCGCTCCAGGTGGAACACCCGCAGCGCCGGGTCGTGCACCTCGTCGCCCTCTTCGCTCTCGCTGTCGAAGCGCACCACCACCTCGCGCGCGTCCGCTTCGCGCATCGCGCACGCGCTCGCGTCGGCGTGGGCGATCCTGCACGCGCCGGGATGGGCGCCCGCGAGCACCGCGGCCCGCTCCACCGCGCGCCACGCGCCGTCGTCGAGATGGAGCCCCACGAGCCACACGTTGCCGCAGCTCGATCGCACGAGCGCGGCCGCGGACATTCCCACGGCGGCCACACGGCGCGCGTCGGCGATGCGCTCGTCGCCTTCGGGCTCTCCCGCGAGCGTGCGTGCGCCGCCCGAGGGCGCGAGGGTGAGTCCCCAGGCCGTGCGCAACGACCCGTCGCTCGCGAGGTGCGTGAGGTCTGCATCGAGGCGCGCGAGGTCTTCGTCGCGGGCGTCGCGTTCGCGCGGGGCGACGGTCATGGGGACCGCTTCGACGACGGGCTGCGGAGGCGTCGTGGCGCGCGCGGTGGCGCAGGCGGGGAGGGCGAGCGACGCGAGCGCGAGGGCCCGCGTGAGGGCGTTCACGGCGAGGGCTTCCGTCCGAGGGAGACGAGCGTGGGCGCGGCCGCGGGGGCGGTCTCGCGCGGGATCACACGGCCCGCGAGGGCGGGGTGCGTGCGGGCGCCTTCGGCCGTGGCGAGGGCCTCGACGAGGGCGGGAATGTCGGCCTCGGTGAGCTTCTCGAGGAAGGTCTCTTCGGGCATCACCACCGCGGCGGCGGCGTGCTCGCAGAGGTCGAGGCAGCCCGAGGTCATCACCCGCACCGTGCGGGTGAGCCCTGCCGCGTGCATCGCGGCCTTGAGCTGGTTGAGCAGGGCCTCGCTGCCCTGCTGGGCGCACGATCCCTTGGGGTTGCCGTCGGGGCGGCGGTTGGAGCACACCCACACGTAGCGTTCTCGGAGAGGCATCGGGGGTGGTTTATACACGGCCCGTGTTGCGGTTGTCGGCGCGGTGTTGGGCTCTCGGTGCGGTGCTGGTCGCGGCGTGCGAGCCCGATCGTCCGCCTGCGCGCAGGCCCTATGTGCTCCCGCCCGAGATCGTGGATGCGGGCCCCGACGACGCGCGCGTTCGCGAGCGGCTCTGCGCGCTGCGGGCCACGCCCTCGATGGATCTCTCCGTGGGCAGCGGGCACGGTCGCGCGGCCCTCGCGTGGAGCGGCACCACCTTCGGCGTCGCGTGGATGCAGGTCGAGAACAACGACGCGCGCCTCGGCTTCGCGCGCGTGTCTCCGACGGGCGAGCCCCTCGGGGCGCCGTCGCGCGTGACCGACCGCGGGTTTCGCCCGTCGTCACCGGCCCTCTTCTGGAACGGCGTGAGCTGGTCGCTGCTCTTCGAGGGCGGCTACCGCGCCGAGCGCGGCGACCTCTACCAGACCCGCGTCGACGCCCGCGGAAACCCCGTGGGAACGCCCTGGCGCATGACCCGCGGCGACCGCGACGACAGCGAGCCCGGCATCGTCGCGCGGCCCCAGGGAGGCCTCGGTCTCACGTGGATCGGCCGCGAGGCCCACGGCGGTCGCACGGTGCTCTACGGCCAGCTCCTCGACCGCTTCGACGCGCCGCGGAGCCTCGCCGTGCGCATGCTCGACACGAGCCTCACGCTCACGGCGCCGAAGGTCACCTGGGCCGACGGGCAGTGGGTGTTCACCTGCCTCTCGTCGCGCGGTGAGGTCATGGCCGTGGACTTCTCGCGCCTCGACGACCGCGGGCTCCCCACGGGCTCGCTGCGCCACGCGTCGCCCGATCGCATCGGCGGTGTCGACACGGCCGCGCGCTACGACATCGCGTGGGGCGGAAGCTCCTTCGGCGTCGTGTGGAGCGAGCTGCGCGAGGGCGCGACGCAGGTGTACTTCCGCAACGTGAGCGCGCGGGGCAACGCGCTCGGCGAGGACGTGTGCGTCTCCGAGGGGGCGCCCACCGCGTCGGAGCCCACGATCGTGCGGGTGCGCGATGGCGTCTTCGCCGTGGCGATGCGCGTGGAGCGCGATGGCATTCCGCGCGTGTGGGTGCGCACCGTCGATGCGGGGGGCACGTTTCAGCGCGGACGGGTGGAGCTCCAGGGGGCCGACGGATCGGCGGCGCTGCCCGTGGCGATGCCCGTCGACGACGACCTCGCGGTGGTCACCAGCTCGGTGCGCGGCGTGGCGTTTCACCGGGTGAACCTCGGACCCTGCGTGTCGCCCTGAGCGCGGCCCCGAGAAGCTCCCGCCGATGGCGCGGCGGAGATGTGGTATGCGCTTCGACCCGCCAATGCCCGCACGAGAGCTGCACCCCGAAGAGATCTACCGTCGCACCAGCACCGAGGGCTGGAGCTTTGAAACCACCGAGGACCTCACGCCCCTCGCCGAGATGGCCGGACAGCACCGCGCCACGGAGGCGCTGCGCTTCGGGCTCGGGATCCGTCGCAAGGGGTACAACCTCTTCGCGCTCGGACCCGCGGGCACGGGCAAGCACTCGACGGTCTTCGAAGCCATCGAGCGCCGCGCGCGCACCGAGCCCACGCCGCCCGACTGGTGCTACGTGCAGGACTTCGAACAGTCGTACCGTCCGCGCGCGCTGAAGGTTCCGCCCGGCGAGGGCAACGCGTTTCGCAAAGACGTCGACCGGCTCATCGAAGAGCTCACCACCGCGGTGCCTGCGATGTTCCGCAGCGACGAGTACCGCGTGCGTCGCGCGGCCATCGAGAAGGGCTTCGACCAGAGCGAGAAGAAGCTCGTCGAGGAGCTCGAGACGCAGACCGAGGCGCAGGGCATCGGGCTGCTTCGCACGCCCGGCGGCTACGCGTTCACCATGCAGCGCGAGGGCGAGAACGTTCCCCTCGCCGAGATGGAGAACGCGAGCGACGAGGAGCAGGAGAAGTACGAGGCCGCTGTCGACGCCCTGCAGGAGCCCCTCGCGGTGATGCTCGGCCACGTCGAGGCCCTGCAGCGCGAGATGGCCGACAAGATCGAGGTGCTCGACAAGTCGATGACGGCCGCCGTGGTGACCGCGCGCATCGAGAAGGTGAAATCGCGCTGGGCCCACGTGCCCGAGGTGCTCGAACACCTCGACGCCATCGACCGCGACGTGCCCGAGAACCTCTGGACCTTCGCGCCCGTCGAGGCCGACGACGAGCACGAGGACGAGGCCGGCGACGACGACGAAGAGGAGCGCGGCCCGGTGCTCTCGGCCAACGACTCGCGCCCCGGCGCGGCGGCCCGTCGGCGCTACCAGATCAACGTCGTGGTCGACCGCACGGGCGTCGTGGGTGCGCCCGTCGTGTACGAAGACCTCCCGACGTACGGCAACCTCATCGGCCGCGTCGAACACGTGGCGCGCATGGGCGCCCTGATGACCGACTACCGGCTCGTGAAGGCCGGCGCGCTGCATCGCGCGAACGGCGGCTACCTCGTGCTCGACGTCGACCGCCTGCTCTCGCACCCCGGCGCGTGGGAGGGACTCAAGCGCGCGCTGCGGACGGGCGAGGTGCGCATCGAGACCCTCGAACGCATGCTCACCATGGCGACCACGCGCTCGCTGGAGCCCGAGCCCATTCCCCTCGACGTGAAGGTCGCGCTCGTGGGCGAGCGGTGGATGTACTACGAGCTCGAAGAGCGCGATCCCGAGTTCAGCGAGCTCTTCAAGGTCGCCGTCGACTTCGAAGACGAGATGCCCCGCACGCGCGACAACGAGCTCGCCCTCGCGCGCTGGGTCGCGACCTTCGCCCGTCGCGAGTCGCTGCGTCCGTTGTCGAAGGGCGCCGTGGCGCGGGTGATCGACCGCGCGGCCCGCATCGCCGAGCACGCCTCGAAGCTCAGCACGCGCTTCGAAGCGCTCGCGGACCTTCTCCGTGAGGCCGACCATCACGCCTCGGAGCTCGGTCGCCCGGTGGTCACCGAAGACGACGTGATCTCGGCCTACGACGCGCGCGTGCGGCGCCTCGATCGGCTGCGCTCCGTGGTGCTCGATGAGATCCGTCGCGGGGTGCTCCGCGTCGAGGTCGAAGGGACGCGCGTGGGGCAGGTGAACGCCCTCGCGGTGATCGACCTCGGGCGCTTCGCGTTCGCGCATCCGAACCGCGTCTCGGCCCGCGTGCGCGTTGGTGCCGGCGAGGTGCTCGACGTGGAGCGCGAGACCGACCTCGGTGGGTCGATCCACACGAAGGGGCTGATGATCCTCTCGGGCTGGCTCGGCGGACGCTACGCCCGCGAGCTCCCGCTCTCGCTCCACGGCACGGTGGTCTTCGAACAGAGCTACGTGGGCGTCGACGGCGACAGCGCCTCGTCGGCCGAGGCCTACGCGCTGCTTTCTGCGCTCGCCGAGGTGCCCGTGCGCCAGAGCGTGGCGGTCACCGGCGCCATCGACCAGCTCGGTCGCGTGCAGGCCGTCGGCGGCGTGAACGAGAAGATCGAGGGCTTCTTCGACGTGTGCGCGATGCGCGGACTCACGGGCGCCGAGGGCGTGGTGATTCCGCGCGCGAACGTGGGCGACCTGATGCTCCGCGACGACGTGGTTCAGGCCGTGCGCGACGGGCGCTTTCACGTGTGGGCCGTCGAGAGCATCGACGAGGGCATCGAGGTGCTCACGGGGCTGCGCGCGGGCGAGCGCAACGAGCAGGGGGAGTTTCCCCTCGACTCGGTGAACGGGCGCGTCGAGACGGCGCTCGTGGCCTTCGCGCGCCGCCGCCGCGATTTTCTCAGCTATCCGCGCTGAACGCGCATCGCGACCGCACGCTCCGCGCGCCGTCGGCTCCGTCGGCTGCGCGGGTGCGATCCGCCGCCCACCATCGACCAGAGCATCGAGACCGTCACCAGCGCGACGAGCATGGCCCACATCGGGTTGGTGCGCGCCGCGCGGGTGAGCGTGTTGCGCAGCGAGGGCTCCACCGAGCGCACGGTCTCGTGGTGTTGCGCGAAGACCGCGGGCAGACCGGGATCGCGGGGCTCCCACGTCGCGCGGTCGCGGTAGAGCGCCGTGAGCACGCGGGCGAGGTGCGGGATCGTGAAGTTTCGCGTGTGACCGAGCGCCGTGTACGACACCCACACGAGGGCGGGCGCGCGACGGAGCCACACCATCACCTCCTGCGGTGACGTGGGCGCGGGAATGGCCGCGGCCTCGGCGTCGAGCACGTCGCGCATGCGGGCCACGTTGGCGCCCATCTGCGCGAGCGCGAGGTGGAGGGTCTGCGCCGTCACCGCGGGGAGCGTCTGCGCGGCGAGGAGCGCGGCGGTCTTCGAAGCGAGGTCGGTGAAGCGCGCGTCGAGGGTGCTCGCGGCGGCGCCGAGGCTGTCATTGCTGGCGAGCGTGGCCTCGCAGAAGGCGCACGCGAGGGCGCCGGGCGGGTTCACGGCGGCGCAGTTGGGGCACTTCACGAGCGGGGCTCCGTGCGGTGGTGCGCGGCGAGGAGCGCGTCGCCCATGGGCAGCGCGGGGTCGTCGCAGGGCGCGGTGAGCGAGCGCGGGTCGGCGAGCGTCGCGGCGAGGGCCGTGTCACACGCGGTGACGAGCGCGTCGGTGGCGTCGGGGAGCGAGGCGAGGGGGAGCGTGACGGGCATCGCGCGCACGGTGGCGTGGCCCGCGACGAGGTGCTCGTACGCGGCGTGACCGAAGACCAGCACGCGGGCGCGGCGCGCGGCGACGAGCGAGGCCAGCGCGTCGTGGTCGGAGGTGGCGATGCAGCGGAGCACGGTGGCGTGCGCGTCGGGGAGGCAGGGCACGAGGCAGCCGCCCTCGTCGAGCATGGCGAGCGCGTCCTGCTCGCGGGTGCGCGCGCCGGGAATCTGCGTGGCGCCGGGCGGGAGCCACGCGGTGATGGCCCGGAACTGCCGCGCGTTGAGCGCCGCCTTCGCGCGCGGAAAGGTCGCCCAGCACAGCATGTTCAGCAGGTCGTGCCAGTTGCGCGGGCGGCTCGGCACCTCGGCGCGCTCGTGGATGCGCACCTCGTAGAGCGACATCGGGTCGAGCGGGGCCTTCGTGCGGCGCTTCGGGGGCTGCTCGACGAAGCGAACGCGCGCGCCGTGTTCGACGGTGATGGCGACGTCGGCGAGGGTGTCGTTCCATGTGTCGACGGGGGGCCATGCGGGGTGCTGCGCGAAGCGCGCGGCGGCGGGCGCGATCGGCGCGAAGGCCGCGTGGCGCGTGTGAAAGTGTGCATCCCAGTCGGTGCGGGGCACGAGCACGGGAACGGGCGTGCGCATCGCGGCGGCGGACTATGCCGACACATTCCGCGCCCGTCGACAGCCCTCGCACGGCGTCGGTTGTGCGAGGCTCGCGCCCCCCGCCGGAGCCCCGACGTCCGATGCCCGACCCCGTACTCGTCTGGAACGCCTCCCTCGCCGCGAGCCCCTTCGCGGGCGCCCTCGTCGCGTGGTGGCGCGCGCGTCACGCCGTCCGTGCGCCGCGCCCCGAAGCGCCGGTGCGCACCTCGCTCGAAGGCCTCGGCGAAGGGGCTCCGTGTTCGCTCGTGGGGAGGCTCGGCGCGACGCGTCCCGGTGCGACGCCGTCGCTGCTCGCGCTCTCGGCCCGCGACCGCGACGGCCGCGTGTGGCACGTCGCCGACGGAGACCTCGCGCTCACCCTCGACGACGGCACCGCGCTCCCCATCGAGGGCGAGGTGCGCGTGCTCTCGGGCGCCCGCGAGGCGCCTCCGTGGAACGCGCTCGGTGACGACCAATCCGCGGCCCTCGCCCGCATCGCGCTCCGTGCGGGGCGTGCCCTCGACGCGCGATCGCTCACCGTCGTGCGCGCCGTGGGACGCGACGATCGGGTGACCGTGCGCGCGCGCCTCGTGGCCCGTCCCGACCCCGACGCCGCCGCGGGTGCGTACCGCGACACCGCCCTCCGCTACGCGCTCGCGCCGGAGCCCGACGCGGTGTTCGTGTACGCGGCGAATCCGCCGAAGCCTCCCTCGAAGGTCGTGCCGGTGCTGCGCGGTGCTGCGCTGGGGTTTCTGGTGGTGACGGCGCTGCTGCTCTTCGTGGGCGCGGCGGCCTCGGGGCTCGTGCACGCAGGGCGGCGCGCGCTCGACCGCGACGGCGCGCGTGTCGTGTGGCGGTCGACGGTGCGCGAGACGGCGGCGCGTGTGGCGGGTGTGTCGCCCTTCGAACGGCGGCGCATGTGGCTCGCGATCGCCGAGGTGCGGCGCTTTCAGGCGCGTCCCACGGAAGCGGACCTGCGCGAGGCCCACGAGGCGTTGCGGCGCGTCGGCGCGTGCGACGAGGCCCTCTCGCTCGCCGTGGAGCGCCAGTGGTTCGACGATGTGCGCGACGACCTCGCGTGGCGCGAGTGCACGTCGCCGCAGCCGCCCGCGTGGCTCGCCTCGCAGGGCTGGTACGTGCTCGGAGAGTTCGCCCGCGCGAGCGCCGCGCTGTCACCGCAGAACACGCCCTTCAGCGACCTCTACGCGAGCTACCTCGACCACCCGGCGTTCGACGTGCGCGCCCACCTTCTCGCGGGCGATGAAGGGCTCGCGGCGCGCATCGCGGGGCTGCGCGCGCGGTACATCCTCCAGCGTCGCGCGCCCACCGACGACGACCGCCGCCGCGCCGACACGCTCGCGTGCATCGCCGACCGCCACGGCGCCGCGCAGGGGGATGCGCGGGCCTTCGAACGCCTCGCCGAAGCCGCACGCACCGGACACGCCGCCGACGCCTGCGCGCTGCTCCTCGCCGACGCGCGCGCCGTCCGCGATGGATCGCTTCGGGGCGCCGTGCAGACGCTCCGCACGCACGGCCGCGCCACCGCCGCACCCTGCGGCGCGAACTGGTCGCAGCTCGTCGACGCGCCCGCTGCGCTGCTCGGCGCGATGCTGCCCGCGTACGATGCGGCGCGCGCGGCGAGGCACCCTTCGTTCACCACGGCCGCCGAGCGCGGGGCCGACGTCGATGCGCGCTGCAACCGTGCGGCCTTCGCGGCCCTCGTGGGCGACGACGACACGGCCGACCGACACCTCGCCGAGGTCGCCGACGCGCTCTCCACCGACGATGCGCCCTGGGTCGCTTCGTCGCGCGCGGGCCTCGATGGGTTGCGTGCGGCGATCGCACGGCTCCGTGGAGGCGCGACGCTGCGCGCGCACGGCGACGATGCGGCGCTCTCCGCGGCGCTCTTCGAGACCGAGCACACCGCGCTCCCGCCGTGGATCGTGACGGCCGCGCCTTCGACGGAGCGCTTCGACGGACCCGCGCGCTGGCTTCGCACCGTCGCGCCGACGCCCTGTGCGATGTGCCGCGCCACCACGCGCGTCGCGCAGCTCGCCCAGTGGCGCCGGGCCTCGCGGGCGGCGGGACTCGGCGACGATCCGGCGACGGCGGCGGTGCTCTCGCGGCTCTCGCACGCCCTGCTGCGCGAGGAGACGGCCGTGTCGATCGCGGTGCTCGATGCGATGGCGAACGACGGGGCGCGGTAACGCTCCTCGTCGGTGATATCGTCGCGGCCCTATGTGGGACGTCGTCGCGCTGCCCGAAGGAACCTCCCTCGAACCCGTCGAACACGGTCGCCGTGTGGTCGACGCGTGCCCGAAGTGCGGCCGTCGCGCGCGGCTCGTGGAGCACGCGGTGATGCGCGCGGTCGAAGGCCCGACGCTCCCGTGGCAGCGGCGTGCGGCGGAGCGCTCCGTGCTCCGTTGCGAGAAGTGCGGCGCGTGCTTCGACCTCCCCGAGGCGGGCCTGCCCGCGTGGAACGAGAAGCCCGAGGAGCGCGAGCGCAACCTCAAGCTCGCGGGGCTCCGCGCGCGCTACACGGTGGCCCAGCGCGAGGAGGCCCGATGGCGCAACCGCAGCGCGCTCGCGGCCCGCGGTGGCGAGCTCTCCCTCGCCGACGAGGCCCGGCGCATGGCCGTGCGCTTCGAGAACGAGGCCCACGCGCTGCGCCTCGAAATCGAGCGACTCGGGGGCGAGCTTCCTGCGGCGCCGCCGCGCGATCCCGCGGAGCAGAAGATCGACGACGAGCTCGCGGCGCTCCGTGAGAAGGCCGCGCAGAAGAAGGCCGCGCAGGAGTCCGCCGAGGTGAAGCCCGACGCGCCCGCGGAGACCGACGCATCGACCGCGAAGGACGCCCCCGCAGAGACCGCGCCCGTCGAGCCCGCGCCCACGGGCGATGCGGTCGACGACGAGCTCGCCGCGCTCAAGCGCAAGGTGGGCCGCCGTGATCCGCCGAAGCCCGCGGAGCCCACGCCGCCGTCGGAAGGAACCACGCCGCCCGCGGAAGACGACGAGCTCGCCGCGCTCAAGCGCAAGCTGAAGAAGAGCAACTGACGGGCGCTGCGCTACGGGCCCGCCGCGGGAAAGATGCGGATGCCCAGGTGGTTCGAAACAGGGCGCTCCACGCCGTCGGAGGGCCGGTTCACGATGCCGCCTTCGCGGGCGATGTAGAGCGCCGACGAGCCACCGCCGTCGAGGTTCACCGCGTCGGAGACCGCGAACTCTTCGAGCAGCGGAACCATCTCCAGCGAGCTCATGCCGGGGAGGCCCGCGCGCCGTCCGTCGATCACGGCGATCACGAGGTGTGTGCCGCCGTGCGTGGTGCCGAGGGCCGTGCGGGGGTGGTAGCGGTACATGCCGAGGGGCTCCTCGGGCTCGAAGACCACGGCCCCTTCGCGGAGCAGCGTGGGCCAGCCGGTGACCGCGTTCCACGCCCAAGGAAAGGGGTTGATGCGCGTGCGGTCGAGGCTGTCGAAGAGCTGCGCGCGCGTGCCGTACACCGTGGGCCCGAAGGCGTACGACGAGCGGCAGCGGTCGAAGTAGGTGTCGCGCCAGGTGGTGCGCTCGCCCACGACGAGACCGCACGCGCTCGACTCGAAGAAGTTGGCGTTGATGGCGATCTGCGCGTCGCTCTCGCGCGCGAAGCGGCTCACGGTCATGGCCCGCATCCGGGGACGCGTGGAGAACACTTCGACCCCCGAGCACGCGAGGTCGATGGTCACGACGTGCGCGTCGACGCGCGGCGCGACGCGGTGGAGGTGCTCCACGCAGGGGTACGGGTACGTGACGGTGTCGTCGGCGCGTGCCGCGGGTGACGCTGCGAAGATCAGCAGCGCGAGGAGCGTTCGTCGGTCGGTTCGCATCGGTCGTCGCGGCGCGCGCGGAGCGTCGCCACGAGCGAACCGAACACGGCGAGGGCGCCCCACGCAAGGGGCGAGGGAGACGCGCCGGGCGTGGCGATTCCCGCGTGGAGCACGGCGGCGGGAACGCGCGGCGTCGACGGGGCATCGTGGGCGAGGCACGGGGCGCTGACCGTGAGCACGGTCACAACACTCAGGGCGGCGAGGCGCATGGGCCGAGCGTCGTGCAGGCCGCAGGGCGCGCCAAGAAAGCGGAGCGTGCCCGCCGCTTCGTTGCGGAGCACACTCGAACGTGCTGCGCGTCCATAGGTGATCGCAGGGCGCGAGGATGGTGCCTCCGCCGCGCAGGAGCAGAGACCCACGATGCAGACCCGTTGGCAACGCTGGTGCGCGCTCTCGATCGTCGTGCACGGCGCGCTGGTGGCCGTGGCCGTGCGCGCGGCGCCTCCGCGCGGTGCCTCCGTCGACGTGCGCGCGCCCGTGTCGGTGGAGTTCGACGCGCCTGCGATGCCCACCCCCGACGGCGCGGGCGACGGACGCGGCCCGCAGCGCACGCCCGACGCGCGCCACGAACGCCTCGGCGGCGCGCGCGACGGACAGAACGTCGACAGCGACAACCGCGGCGAGGGCGGCGACGCACGCAGCGCCGAGCGCGCCCGCATGATGGCCGCGCGGGCCGAGGGCGTGAACCTCGACGCGCGTCAGATGGACAGCTTCGATCGCACGCAGGAGCAGCGCATTCGCACCGCCCGCACGCGCGCCTCGCCGCAAGACGATCGCCGCACGCCCAACCCCGCGGATGATCCGTGGGTCGCGACGGGGGATGGCATCCTGCTCGTGCGCCTCACGCCTTCGCCCGCGATGCCCGCCGAGGGACCGCGCGCGCCCACGCACACGCGCACCGCCGCAGGTGACGCCCGCGAGGCGGTGATCACCCCCACCGATCCGACGCCCGCCGCGATCTCCGCGCACCACGCGGGCGCCCTCGCGCAGACCGCCGCGGGCGTGCGTCGCGCGACGGGCGCGTCACCGAACACCGCAGGGCCCATGCAGACGCAGCGCGCGGCGATCGCGCAGGGCCACGCGTCGACCACGGCGGATCAGGCCAGCGAGCGTCCCTCCGACGACGACGACGCGGCGATGCTCGCGGCCACGCTCATGCGCGCCCACGTCAACGCCTCGTCGCAGCAGGGCCCCGTGCGCGCAGACGGCGTCGGCGGCGTCGGCGGCGGTGGAGCTCCGGGCAGCGGCGGCGGCCTCGGTCGCGGCGGTGTGGCGCGTCCTTCGGGCGACGGTGACGGTGCGCTGTCGCTCGACACGGGCGACGGACGCTACGTGCGCTACTTCGGGCTCGTGCGGCGGCGCATCGCGTCGCTCACGGCCGACGCGTTCCCCTACGACGAGGCGCTGCAACTGCGGCAGGGCACGGTGATCGTGACCTTCACCATCGAGTCGTCGGGGCGCGTGCGCGACGTCACCGTGGTGCGCGCCAGCGGCGTCTCCCGGTACGACGCCAACGTGCGCCGCGCGCTCACGGGCGCGACGATGCCACCCCTTCCCGCGAGCTTCGGGCGCACGAGCCTGCTCATTCGCGCGCCCATCGCGTTTTTGAACCCCGTCGTGCGCTGACACTCCGCACGTGGGCGCAACGGTGTCTTGCACCGCGCGCCCGTGGCGCCCGACGGGGGCGGTCGTCCATGATCGCGCTCCACACGGTGACCCCATGACCACGCGACGGAGCTTTCTCACCACCACGGCCGCGGCCCTCACCGCGCCCCTCTCGCAGCTCGGATGCCTCGCCGACCGGCCCGCCGCGTCGACCGCGAGCGCCGCCCCCGTACGCACGCGCACGGTCACGCACCTCGTCGACGCGCGGCCCACCATCGAGGGCGCGGGGGTGCACCTCCGTCGCTCGCTGGGCTCGGCGGCGCTGCCCATGCTCGATCCGTTTCTGCTGCTCGACGAGGTGCACTCCGAGCGGCCCGACGACTTCATGGCGGGCTTTCCCACGCACCCGCACCGCGGATTCGAAACGGTCACCTACGTGCTTCAGGGCGCCGCGCACCACCGCGACAGCATGGGCAACCACGGCGTGCTCTCCGCGGGCTCGGCCCAGTGGATGACCGCGGGCCGCGGCCTCGTGCACTCGGAGATGCCCGAGAACACCGCGGGCGGCATGTGGCTCTTTCAGTTCTGGGTGAACCTCCCGCGCGCGAACAAGTGGGTGGCGCCGCGCTACCAGGACATCGCCCCCGAGCGCATCGTCGAGACCCACCGCGAAGACGCCCGCGTGCGCCTCGTGGCGGGCACGCTCGACGGACGCACGGGCCCCGTGCAGGGCATCGCCACGGCCCCGCAGATGATGGACCTCTCCCTCGACGCGCGCGGTCGCACGAGCGTCGCCGTGGCGCCCGATCACACGGCGTTCGTGTACGTGATCGAAGGGCGCGTGAAGGTGGGCGCCGACGAGGCGCCGATGCGCGCGGGGCAGCTCGGCGTGCTCTCGCGCGGCGGGCGCGTGGTGGCGAAGACCGACGGCGAGCGCGGGCGCTTTCTGCTCGTGTCGGCGCGTCCCCTCGGCGAGCCCGTGGCCCGCGGCGGACCCTTCGTGATGAACACCGACGACGAGATCCGTCAGGCCTGGGACGACTACCGCAGCGGGCGCCTCGTGCAGCCGTGAAGGCGCGTCGGAGGGTGCGTCAGCGGGCGGGCACGAGCACGTTCGCGACGCGCTCCAGGGCGCTCACATCGAGCACGTCGTTCTCGTAGGCGGGCACCACGATGTGCCGGGGAATCGAGGCCATCTCGCGGCGCGCGCGGCTCACCTCCGCGGCGTCGCGGCGGGCCCACACGCTCGCGTCGCGCCACGCGCGGGTGAACGCGGCGGCGAGGTCCGTCGAGGGCTCGACCTTCGCGTCGGCGAGGAGCGAGGCCACGCGGTCGACGGAGGGCGGCGCCACGTCGTCGGCCATCCGGACGCGGTTCACCACGAGCCCCTCGGCGTTCATGCCGCTCGTCTGGAGGCGCTCCAGAAAGAACATCGCCTCGCCCACGGCCATGGGGTCGGGCGAGGTCACGAGCACGAAGGCCACGTCGCGGCCCATCATCGTCTCGCGCACCCGCGTCGCGCGATCTTTGAAGCCGCCGAAGAGGCCCTGAATGTCGCTGAGAAACTCCGCCACCTGCGTGAGGAACTCGATGCCCGTGAAGGTGCCGAGGCCCGAGAGCACCTTCTCCATGGCCTTGGAGACCAGGCTGAACGACAGCTTGCCCGTGCGCTCGAAGGCCGACACGAAGGCCCGGATCGCGGGCGAATCCATGGCGCCGATCATCTTGTCGGGCGCGTCGAGAAAATCGAGGGCGTTCGAGGTCGGCGGCGTGTCGAGGATGATGAGGTCGTAGCGCCCGTCGTCTTTGAGCGCGTAGAGCTTCTCCATCGCCATGTACTCGGGCGTGCCTGCCAGCGAGCCCGCGACCTCGCGGTAGATGCGGTTCTGCAGAATGCGATCGCGCGCGGCGGGGCTCTGCGCGTAGCGCCCCACGAGCTCATCGAAGGTGTGCCGCACGTCGAGCATCATCGCCGTGAGCGCGCCCGTCGCGGGGGTCGTCTCCGTGGCCCAGAGCGCGCGGTCGACGAGCTGCTCCTCGGAGCGCATCTCGCGCAGGCCCAGCGAGGTCGCGAGGCGCTTCGCGGGGTCGATGGTGAGGCACAGCACGCGGCGTCCGGCGCGCGCCGCCGCGAGGGCGAGGGACGCAGCCACCGTGGTCTTGCCGACGCCACCACAACCGACCGTGATCACGACCCGTCGAGACGTCAGGAGGTCGCCCAGAGAACTCTGCATGGCGCGCGGACCCTAGTGGTGTTCCCGCCCGTGCGCAAAGGGGATTGTGCGGGGTTTCGGGCGGAGATCAGCCCGCGGCGGCGACGGCCGTCGGGTGCGCGGGCACGGCGCGCACGGGCTCGGCGCGGCGCGTGGCGGCGATGGCCCTGCGCGCGCCCCAGATGGCCACGGAGAGCTCGCCGGGCGAGGGGGAGACCGCCTCGCTCTCGGCCGCGTTGAGCAGCCGTTCGGCCATGGCGAGCGCGTTGGGCGGGCGCTTCGCGGGGTCGAGCGAGAGCGCGCTGTCGATCACCGCGGCCACACGATCGGGCACGGCGGGGTTCACGCTCGTGAGCCTGGGCCGCGGCGCGTGGAGGTAGGCGTGCACGAGGGCGTTCTTCTGCGTGATGCCCTGAAAGAGTCGGCGCCCGGCGAGCACCTCCCAGAGCACCGCGCCCGCGCCGTAGAGATCGCCGCGCGTGCCGTGGAGCGCGCCGCGCAGCACCTCGGGGGGCATGTACCCGATCTTGCCCTTGGCCGTGCCCGCGGCGTTCACCCTCGCCCGCGCGATGGAGCGCGCCAGGCCGTAGTCCGCGAGGCGCGCCACGCCGTCGAGGCCCACGAGCACGTTGGCCGGGGCCACGTCGCGATGGATCACCCCGACGCCGGGTCCGTGCGTGGCCGCGAGCGCGTGGAGCAGATCGACGCCGAGCGAGAGGCCCGCGCGCACGCCGAGAGGCGCCCGTCGCGTCGCGATGAGCTCATGCACGTTGAGCCCCTCGACCCATTCGAGGCAGAGCCACGCGCCCTCGTCGTCGACGCCGCGGTCGAGGAGCCCGACCACGTTGGGGTGCAGGATCGACCCGGTCACCGCGCCCTCGTCTTCGAACATCGCGCAGAGCTCGGGGTCTCCGCGCAACGGATCGAGGATGCGCTTGATGGCGACAGGCACATGACCGCGCAGGTCGGTCGCGCGCCACACGCGCGCCATGCCACCCGAGCCCGCAACGTGCTCGATGACGTATCGACCGGCGACAGATCCGACGTCCATGACCGCGATCGGCCTACCGCGGCCCGTCGCAGTCCCCAACTTTTCGGCGGGGCGCTTACGGAACCACTTCGATGCGCAGGCGCACGGAGCCCATCTGCCGGGGCACGGCCCCTTCGGTGCGCAGCGGCAGCGTGAGGTCTCCCGTGGCCGTGGGAACGCGCGCGGCGTCGAGGTCGGCCACGCCGATGAGCTCGCGCGTCGTCGCGTCGTCGTCGAACACGCTGATGCGCAGCGGAAGGTCGCGCGAGAGCTCGTACACGCTCGGGAGCGCGCGGTTCCACACGACGGAGTTGTGGTCCGAGGCGACGTTCGTGCGGTCGATCTCGCGGCCCATGGGCACCGACGCGGTGACCACTACCTGGTCGGCCTCGCCGCCGATGAGATCCCAGTCGCGCCCGTTGGCGTTCTGCGCGGTCACCGTGGTCGAGAGGATCATCACCCGCACGCGCCGCGTGGTGTTCACGGGCGTCGTCTGCGCCTCGGGGGCGACGCGGTAGCGCGCGCGCGCCGGGAGGTTCGCGCCGCGCGGCGAGAGCGTGAGCAGCATCGGGCACGGCGAGCCCGGGAGCGTGTCGGGGAGGGTGATGTGCTGCGGGCCGCTTCCACCCGCGAGGTCGATGACCGTGGTGGCCGGCGGCGGCGCGGGCGGGGCCACGTCGGGCGTGCGAAAGCGCGCGTCGAAGTAGCGCACCATGGGCTCGGCGCAGGTGGCGCGCACGGTGACTCCGTCGCCCTCTTCGACCTCGATGTCGAGGCCCATGCGCCGACCGGGCTGCGTCTCGATGGGACCCACCACGTCGAGCCCGCCGGGCCACACCGTCGACCGCTGGTTCACCACCCACGGCGCGCCCGCAGACTCGGCGTAGGGCCGCTCGGGAACCTCGCCGCGTTGCAGCGCGCCGACCATGAAATCCACCTGCTGCGTCGCGAGCGAGAAGGTCATGGTGAAGCCCGCGCCGAGGCGGTCGCGGAGCATCGTCGACCCGAGCTCTCCGGCCTGCTGCCGCGCGCGGTCGCTCACGCTGTTGCCCGTGGCCGCCGCCACGCCGCCGAGGATCGTCGAGAAGAAGCCCGTCGCCTCGGCGCTCACCACGCCGCGCGGAGTGATGGTGGCGCGCACGCCCTCGGCCGGACGCATCCAGAGCGAGGCCACGCGGCGCGTGCGGTCGTAGCCCACGGCCACGTCGGCGCCGAGCTGCGCCTGCGCTTCGAAGAGCAGGTACTGACGCACGCGAAACCCGCTGGTCTCACGGTCGATCCAGGTCCATCCCGGCCCGCCCATCGAGAGCACGAGCCGGTCGCCCTCGACGTGGGCCTCGCACGTACGGATCCACCAGCGGCCCGCCGAGGGAAGGGTGCCCGCCGCCGGTCCCGTGGCCGTTCCCTCGCCGGGGAGCCCGATGAACGAGCCCAGGAGCCGCGGGCACATCTGCGGCGTGAGCGCCTGCGTGACGAGCGCGCGCACCTCGTCGTCGGTGTTCTGCGACGTCTGTGACGTGGGCGAGGGCTGCGGTGACGGAGCCGTCTGCGCAGCGCCCGCCGAGGCCGCGGTCTGCGGCGCCACCGACGACGACGCGCCGCCGACGAGCCCGCATCCGGGCGCGGCGAGGGCGCAGAGCACACCAACGATCGAACGACGCGGCTTCATGAGGGCCGCGGAGCATAGTGGAACGGCCCGCGCGCGGAAGGTCTCACCGCGCCGGTGCGCACCGACACAGACCATGCGAACCTCGCGGACCGCGATGGCCTGGCTCACCTTCTTCGCGCTCGTGGTCGGCAGCACGGCGGTCTCGTACGTGGCGCGCGAGCGTCGTCACCGCCGCCGCTGGCAGCTCGTCGAGCAGCCGCGCATCACCGCGGGCGTCGGCGCGTACCGCGAGGGCGCCATCGCCGCGGGCAACCTCGCCGAAGCGCCTGCGCCGCTGCGCGCGGTGGTGTTCCTGTGCATCGCGTACGGGCGCGCGGTGACCTTCGCGCTGCTCGCCACGGCGGCCTACCTCGCGGGTGCGCACACCGAGGCCCTCGCGGTGCCCACGCTTCACGTGATGGTGGGCTACTTCGCGGCGGGCGGCGGCGTCGGTGCGGTGGTCGCCATGATCATCGCGGCCCTCGTGATGCGTGCGAGCACCGACCTCCTCGTGCGCGATCCGCGGCGGGTGTTCGAACGCACGCGCGCCACGGCCCTCGCCTCGGTGGCGCTCCACGGCCTCGTGGCCCTCAACGCCTCGACGGGCGCGTGGATCGTCGGCACCCGCGGCCGCTCCCTCGACGACACGCTGCGCTCGACGTGGCACCTCGCGCTCGCGGCGTCGCTCCACGGCGTGCTGCTGCTCGCGCTCGCGTACCGCTACCGCGCGGAGCTCACGGCCACCCGTCGCGCGTGACGTTTGCCACCGCGCATCGCCCTGCGGTAGTGCACCGCGCGATGCGCGACGAGACCCCCATCGAACGCACGCCCGAGCTCGAAGCCCGCGTCGCCGAAGCGTGCGACGCCCACGGCCTCGACCCCTGCTACCGCGACTGCCTCTGGCCCATCCTCCGCGCACCGGCTTCGCGCTGGCCGCGCTGCTGCGGCGGCGGATGTGAGCCCTGCAACGAGACGCTGTGCGCCATTGCGCGGCGAGTCCTTGCCACGCCTTGACGGCCTTCGTCGCGCGCCCCTACACGCCCGCGACGCGACCGATGTCTCGCCCTCCGTCTGACTCCCTGCACCCGCACGACGTGCTGCGCGCGTTGCAGCGGCATCCCGCGCTGTCGAAGCTCTCCGACGAGACCCGCGTGGGCCTCGCGGCCATGAGCGTGACCTTCACCGTGCGCGGCGCGCAGCCGCTCTGGCGCAGCGGAGAGCCCGTCAGCGACGTGCGGCTCGTGCTGCGCGGCGTGGTCGCCCTTGCGACCGGCGGCACCGGAGACCGCGCGCAGATCCTCGCGCTCCGCACGCAGGGAGAGGCCGTCGACGAGGCCGCGCTGCTCGTCGGCGACACGCACGCCCACGACGCCTTCGCGGTGACCTCGTCGGTGCTCGTGGCCGCGCTCCCCATCGACGCCACGCGCGCCGCGCTCGCACGCGATGGCGTGGCCGCGATGGCGTGGGCGTCTCTCGTCGCCGATCGGTTGCGCGCGCTCGAACGCTCCGCCGCCCGCGCGCAGCGTCCCGTCGAAGAGCGCCTCGCCCGCGTGCTGCTCGACCTCGCGGCGCGCTTCGGCGACGAGCTCGAAGACGGCGCGACGATCGTCACGCTGCGGCTCTCGCGCGCGCAGATCGCGGCCATGGCGGCGACCACCGTCGACTCCGCGGTGCGCACGCTCACGCGATGGTCGCGCGCGGGGCTCGTCACGGTGTCGGGTGAGGGCATCGTGCTGCACGGACTCGATCGATTTGCGCAGGCCCATGCGCTGCCCGAGCCCACGTCCGACGAGGCGTACTGACAAATGTCAGGGCCGCGCACGGCGGCCATCGTGAGCGATCGCTCATTCGTCGGAGAGCGCTCATCCGCGCATCCGCACACCGCGTAGAGATGCCGCTGTGCGCATCGCCAACGAGTACATTTCGCGTCACCGATTGATGAACCGGCTCCCTCCGACCGTTCGCGACGCGCTCGCGTCGGCGGGTTCGACGGTGACGTATCAGCGCGGCGAGTCGGTGTGGCATCGCGGCGAGCGCGCCGACGGCTTCTCGCTCGTGGCCGATGGGATCGTGGCCGAGTTCGTGGCGGGCGTGACCGAGCGCGCGCTGCTGGTCTCGCTGTCGGTGCCCGGCGATGCGCTCGACCTGTCGTGCGCGATCCGCGCGGGGCGTCGCGAGCGTGAGGCCGTGGCCTTCACCGACGAGGCGCGGGTGATCAAGGTGCCCCGCGAGCGCTGGTGGTCGGCGATGCAGGCGTCGCCCGAGGCGATGCGCACGCTCTGTGAGGTGATGGCCGAGGAGTCCGATCGGCTCGCGCAGCGCGTGGCCCTCTGCGCGGCGGCGGCGCCGGTGCGGCTCGCGCATTTTCTCCTGCTGCTCGGGGCCACCGCGGGCACGCGCGAAGGGGGCGCCGTGCGGGTGCCGCTGCGCCTCACGCGCGAGCACCTCGCGCAGTACATCGGCACCACGCCCGAGACCGTGTCGCGCACGCTGCTGACGTGGCGTGAGTCGGGTGTGCTCTCGCGCGAGCGCGACGGCTTTGTGATCCGTGACCTCGATGCGCTCACGTCGATCACGCGCGCCGACGCCGACGCGGGGGTCGATTCCCGCAGCGGCGGCGGCTGGCTCTCGTAGCGGTCGGGGGAGCGCGCTCAGCGCGCGGCGTAGCGCGTGTCGGTGTCGCCCACGATGCGCACGATGGCGTCGACGAGGCGCGCTTCGTCCATGCGGAGCGGGAGGGCGGCCCAGCGGTTCGTGCGGTCGTTGCCGAAGGTCACCACGCCCGCGTGCTGCGTGCGGTCGGCGTCGACGACGGGGTCGGGGTCCGTGAGTCCCATGGCGCGGCGCACCCGTTCGAGGTCGTGCGGCGCGCCGGTGAGAAAGGTCCACGGGGGCAGCGTCGCGTCGTCGTCGACGTGGTAGCTGCGCATGTACTCGCGGAGGCGCGCGGGCGAGTCGAGGTCGGCGTCGAGGGTCACCGACACGAGCTGCACGCCGTCGCGTCCGAGGCGCTCGCCGAGACGCGTACGGAGCCGCTTCATCGTCTGCGTCGTGAGGGGACAGCTCCCCGTGCAGCGCGTGTAGAAGAACACGATCACGCTCGCGCGGTCGCGGATCACATCGCGCGCGAACCGCACGCGTCGGCCCTCGTGGGTGACCAGCGCGACGTCGGGCACCGCGCGTCGGCGCGCCGCCGTGGGGAAGCGCGAGGCCGTGAACGCCGCGAGGCGCCGCGAGGCCGCGTCGAGCCGGTGGGGCTGAAGCAGCGCCGCGGCGCAGGCGAGCGCGAGCGCGCCGACGAGCGCGCGCATCGGGAGGCGACGGTTCACGGGAAGAGCGCCTGCGGCGGCGAGGGTTCGGCGTAGGAGACCTGACCCGTGCGCGGATCGAAGACGAACATCATCCGCATGTCTTCGTGCTCCAGGTTGTGACAGTGGAAGACGAAGGGCCCGCGGAAGGTGCGGAAGCGCATGAGGATCTCGACCTCGCTGCCGCCGCCGAGGATGCACGTGTCGCTCTTCCATCGGTTCGCGGGCAGCGGCGGCCCGCCGTTGCGCCGGATCTCCTGGTGCGATTCGAGGTGGATGTGCACCGGATGCCACCAGCCGCCCGAGCTGTTGCGCAGCACCCAACGCTCCGCGGTGCCGAGGCGCGGCACGGCGTCGGCGCGACCCTCGTCGAAGAACTTCCCGTTGATCACCCACGCGCCGCGGCTGCGCGAGAACTCGAAGATGCGCGTGCGCACCACCTCGGCCGCGCGAATGGGCACGTGCGGTCGCAGCGGCGTGCCGGGCGCCACCGTCGCGCTGTCGGTGCGACGCGGTCCGCGCACACGAAACTGCATCATCGGCACACCGGGCACCTGCACCTGGTGGTCTTCGACACGACCGCCGGGGCCGCGTCCGTCGGGCTGCACGAGGATGTTCTCCAGCAGCACCTCGTCGGGCGCGTCGGTGAAGTCGACGATCACGTCGGCGCGTGTGGCCATGCCGAGAAGCAGCCGGTCGACGGGCACGGCTTCGGGGTAGAGCCACGAGTCCTTGCCGATCTGCAGAAAGCCCTGACCCGTGCTCAGTGGCAGCTCGAGAAAGCGCGCGTTGCACCCGTTGAGAAATCGCAGGCGATACTTCCGTCGCTCGACTTCGAGGTACGGAAAGGCCTTTCCGTTCACCACGTACACGTCACCGAGGTAGCCGTCGTGGTCGAGCGGGTCATAGAAGATCGACCCGTCACTGTTGAAGGTCTTGTCTTGAAGGAGCACCGGGAGGTCGTGCTCCGCGGCGGGCAGCACGTTCCGCGCGACGAGCGACTCCTCGCGTTCGTCCATGCAGATGGCGAAGCCCGCGAGGCCCGCGAGCGTGGTCATCGCGGTCACGTCCATCCCATGGTCGTGGTACCACATCGTCGACTGCGACTCGCTGAAGTCGGGGGCCCCGTTCAGCATCGGCACCGTGTTGGAATAGTAATAATCCCTCGCACGACCGGGCAGCATGAAGAAGTTTGGATATCCATCGGAGTGCGCAGGGTTGTGTCCGCCGTGCAGGTGGGTGCTGAGCTCCAGGTCGGCGAGGCGGTTCGTCATGCGAACCACCGCGGGCTCGCCGATGCGAAAGCGAAAGGCCGGGCCCGGCGCGCGGCCGTCATAGCCGATGATCGGCGTGCGGTATCCCGGCACGATCTCTTCCGACCCGACACGGATGTCCATCTCGTAGAACTTCGGCACCCGGTCTTCGAAGTACCGAACGCCCGGCAGCTCGGCGACGGTGCGGTTCGTCCATTCGGGCGCGACGCCGTGGTAGACCGACCCCACGGGCCACGGGGGCGTGCCGATCGAGAGCGGCTGCTTCACCGGCGGAATGGGCATCGGCTGCACGAAGCGCGGCACCGCGAAGGGTGTCCCGTTGGCACCGTCGCCCGTGGTGAACAGCCCTGCGCTCACCGCGTTCAGGTTGTCGCCGGAACCGGGACCGTTCCAACCGGCCCGATCCGAGCGTCGGAGTTGCGTAGAGTCGCCGCC
>CAMFHP010000074.1 GCA_945952225.1 uncultured Myxococcaceae bacterium | reverse complement strand
GTCGGAGTGGCGTAGAGACGCGCTCGCGGAGCGACAGCGATGCCCAGGTTCGCAGCGATCGATGTGGGGTCCAACGCGATGCGCCTGCGCGTCGTGGAGGCCAACGGCCCGAGAGACATCCGCGAGGTCGCGTCGGAGCGCGCGCCCATCCGGCTCGGGCGGGATGTGTTCCTCACGGGGCGGCTCGCGCCCGCGGCGCTGCTCGAAGCGGTCGACGCGCTGAAGCACTTTCGCGAGGTGATGCGCGCGGCCGGCGTCGATGCGTACCGCGCGGTGGCCACCAGCGCCGTGCGCGAGTCGCAGAACGCCGAGGTGCTCGTCGAGCGCGCGACCCGCGAGGCCGGCGTGAAGCTCGACGTGATCGAAGGGGTCGAAGAGGCCCGCCTCGTGCTCGTGGCCGTGCTCCACGCGGTGGAGGTCGGCGCCCGCCGCGCGCTGCTCATCGACATCGGCGGCGGCTCCGTGGAGTTCACCGCGCTCTCGGGCGACACCCCCCGCGCGTCGGTGTCACTGCCCCTCGGCACCGTGCGCCTTCAGGAGGCCTTTCTCGCGGGCGACCAGGCCGTCACGCCCGAGCGCCGCGAGCTGTTGGAGGAGTACCTCACGCGCCTCCTCGACGAGGCCCAGGTGCTCCACGGGTTCAAGCCCGACGTGGTGATCGCGACGGGCGGCAACGTCGACGCGATCGCGGCCCTCGCGCCCGCGGCCACCGACGACGGCGTGGGCATCGACGTGGCGGCCATGCGCGTGCTGCGCGACCAGCTCGCGGCGGTGTCGGCGAGCGAGCGACGCGAGCGCTGGGGCCTGCGCGGAGACCGCGCCGACGTGATCGTGCCCGCGAGCTTCGTGCTGGCCTCCGTGGCCGCGCGCGTGGGCTGCGAGGCCATCGTGGCGCCGGGCGTGGGGCTCAAAGACGGCATCCTCGCGGAGCTCATCGACCGATCGTTTCGTGTGTGGGACGAGCGCGGCGAGCAGGCCGAGGTCGAGGCCGAGGCCATCGAGCTCGGGAAGAAATACCGCTTCGACGAGGCCCACGCGCGCCACGTCGCCGAGCTCTCGGTCTCGCTCTTCGATCAGCTCGCCGACCTGCACCGCATGGGCGCCGAGGAGCGCACGCTGCTCCGCCTCGCGGCGCTGCTCCACGACATCGGAGACTTCGTGGGCTTCGAGTCGCACCACAAGCACTCGTACTACCTCATTCAGCACGCGGACCTCATGGGCCTCTCGCCCTCGCACAAAGAGGTCGTCGCGAACGTGGCCCGGTACCACCGCAAGTCGATGCCCGACCTCTCGCATCCGGGCTACCGCAAGCTCGATCGGCGCGAGCGAACCACCGTGCGCAAGCTCGCGGCGCTGCTCCGCGTGGCCGATGCGTTCGACCGCGAGCACCAGGGCAAGGTGCTCGAAGTGGCCGTGCGGCTCACGCCCGGACGCATCGCCCTCCGCGCCGTGGCCAACCCCAAGACCGCGGGCGAGAACGCGCTCTCCCTCGAACGCTGGACGGCGCTCCGCAAGGCCGACCTGATGGAAGACGTGTTCGAATGTGACGTGAAGGTCGACGGCGCCGAAGCGGTCGCGCCGCCGCGCGCCCTCGCCTGATCGCGCACCGCAACCGGAGGCTCACAGCGGGTACGTCGACACGGCCACGCGGCGCCCGTCGGGGTCGCGAAAGTAGGTCGTGTGCGCGGTCTCTCCGTCGAGGGAGACACCCCGCGCGGCGAGGCGCGCGCGCACGGCGTCGCGCTCCTCGGGCGTCACGCGGAAGGCCACGAGCTCGCGGGTGTCGGCGGCCACGGAGGGCTCGTCGGCGTCGCGCATTTCGACCATGAGCACGGCGCCGTCGAGGGCGAGCCAGACGGAGTATCCGGGCGTCTCGCGCGCGACGGAGAGGTCGAGCACCGCGCGGTAGAACGCAGCGAGCGCCGCGACGTCGCGGGTGCGCAGGGCGAGGTGGTGGAGCGAGGGGGTCACGCGCGCGACGCTACGGCCGCGCGGTGATCAGACGGAAGGGCGACGGAGGATCAGTGGAGGCCGTCGCAGTCCTCGCCGCAGAAGCGGCAGGCGGGGGTCTGCTCGAAGCGCGGCGCGCGGAGGGCGTCGCCACGGCGACGGTCGGCCACGCGCAGGGTCTCGAAGCGGGGCGTCTTCTCGGTCTTCTTCATGGGTCTTCTCCTCCGTGAAAGATGGGGAAACAGGAACATCTCAAGCATCGCCACCGGGGCTCCCTCGCACAACCCCTTCGACGCTTGAATCACACCTTCGAGCGGTGTTACCCCCACGGGCCACGATGATGAAGTACCGCTTCACGAACCTGGTTCGCGCGGGCATCGCGGCGGGTGCGCTCGCGGCTGCGACGCTCACGCACGCGGCGACGGCGCGGTGCGACGAGCTGCCCGTGCCCGTCACGGTCGAACGCCTCGACAACGGCCTGCGCGTGGTGATGAGCCCCGACCACAGCGCGCCCACGGTGGCCGTCGCGGTGTACTACGACGTCGGCGCGCGGGTCGAAGAGCGCGGTCGCTCGGGCTTCGCGCACCTCTTCGAACACATGATGTTCGAGGGCAGCGCGAACGTGGGCAAAGGGGAGCACTTCCGGCTCATCTCGGCGCGCGGCGGGTCGTTCAACGGCACCACGAGCGAAGACCGCACGAACTACTTCGAGACGCTCCCCGGCAACGCGCTGGAGCTCGGTCTCTTTCTCGAAGCCGACCGCATGCGATCCCTCGCGATCACCGCGGAGAACTTCGAGAACCAGCGCCAGACCGTGATGGAGGAGCGGCGCCAGTCGTACGAGAACCGCCCGTACATGCAGTCGTTCCTTCGGCGCGACGAGCTCGCGTACCAGGGCTACTTCCCCTACGAGCACAGCGTCATCGGCGACATGCGCGACCTGCAGGCCGCCTCGCTCGCCGACGTGCGCGCCTTTCACGACCGCTACTACGCGCCCGACAACGCGGTGCTCTCCATCGCCGGAGACTTCGAACCCGCGCAGGCCATCGAGATGGTGCGCCGGCACTTCGGCATGATCCCCGCGCGCCGCGCCCCCGCGTGGCAGGAGCCCGCGTTCGAAGCGCAGACCGCCGAGCGCACGGACTCCATGCGCGATCCGCTCGCGCGCATCCCGGCGTTCCATGTGGTGTGGCACATCCCCCCGCGGCGCACGCCCGATCACTACCCCCTCGAAGTGCTCGGCGCCGTGCTCGGCATGGGCGAGAGCTCGCGGCTCCACCAGCAGCTCGTGAAGGACCGCGAGATCGCCGGCGAGATCAACGTCTACACCGAAGACCGCCGCGGCCCCGACGTGTTCGGCGTGTGGTGCGTGCTCGCGCAGGGACACACCGGCGAAGAGGCCCGCACGGTGATCTACGAGAACCTCGACCGCATCGCCCGCGAGGGCATCTCGGCGCAGGAGCTCGACAAGGTGAAGAACCTCGTTCGTCGCCAGTTCGTGTTCGGGCTCCAGAGCAACCTCGCGCGCGCCCGTCAGCTCGCCGAGTTCGAGCTCTACGACGGCAACGCGGCCCTGCTCCGCAGCGAGCTCGATCGCTACCTCGCCGTCACCGCCGACGACGTGCAGCGCGTCGCGCGGCAGTACTTCACCGCGGCCAATCGCACGGTGCTCGACGTGCTCCCCGCGCGGGCCCCGGCGGCCAACACCACCGCGCCTGCGCCCACGCCCGCACCGCCCGCACGCCCCGCCAACGCCCCCGCGCAGCCCGCACGATGACCCGGAGCCGACGACCCATGAACCGCACGTCCGCTGTCCTCCTCGCCGCGCTCCTGGCGGTGCACTGCAAGAGCTCGAACACGCCCGCCGTGCAGAGCCCCGCGCCCGCCGACGGCAACGCCCACGCGGCCGCCACGCCGACGCCCGAACCCGAGACCCCGCACGCCCCCGCCGTGCGCATGGATCCGCCCGCCAACGGCCCCGCCCGCGATGTGCACCTCCCCGCGGTGCGCCGCCGTCGCCTCGCCAACGGCATCGAGCTCAACGCCGTCGAGTACCACACGCTCCCGGTGCTGCACGTGCGGCTCACGGTGCGGGCGGGCTCGGCGCACGACCCGGCGAACCTCCCGGGCCTCGCGTCGATCACCGGCGACATGCTGAAGGAAGGCACGCGCGCCCACACGAGCGCGCAGCTCGCCGAGGCCATCGAGTTCGTGGGCGGCAGCCTCGACGTGTCGACGAGCTCCGACGCGACGGTGATCTCGGTCTCGGTGCTCAAAGACCACGCGGAGACCGCGCTCAACCTCCTCGCCGAGGTGCTCACGCAGCCGACCTTTCCGCAGGGCGAGCTCGACAAGCTCAAGCGCCGCGAGAACGACCGCCTGGAGCGCAGCCAGAACGACCCCTCGTGGCTCTCGCGCCGCGCGTTCGCGGGCGCCCTCTACGGCGCGCAGCACCCCTACGGCCGCTTCGACACGACGCCCGACGTGCTCCGTCGGCTCACGCGCAACGACATCGTGGGCTTTCACCGCACGCTCTACGTGGGCGGCAACATGACGGCGGTCATCGTCGGTGACCTCGCGCCCGCGCAGGTCGACGCGCTCGTGAACCGCACCCTCGGCCGCGTGCGCGCGGGAACCTCGCCCGCCCTCACGTACCCCGCCGCGCCCGCCGCCGCGACCGCGCGCCAGGTGGTGCTCGTGCACCGCCCGAACTCGCCGCAGAGCGTGGTGCGCATCGGCAACCTCGGACTCCGTCGCCGCGACGACGACTACGTGCCCCTCAGCGTCGCCACGCACTACCTCGGCGGCGGCGCCTCGGCCCGCCTCTTCATGGACCTCCGCGAGCTCCGGTCGCTCACCTACGGCGCCTATGCGCGCGTCGGTGAAGCCGTCGACGTGGGCACCTGGTCGGCCTCGGGTCAGGTGCGCACGCCCGCCACCGGCGACGCGATGTACGCGTTCTTCCGCCACCTCGAGTGCGCCACCACCACGGCCGCGCCCGACGCCGAGATGGCCCAGACGCGGTCGTACCTCGTCGACAGCTTTCCCCTCTCGATCGAGACCCCCGGCAACATCGCCGACCTCATCGTGGGCATGCGCCTCTTCGGCCTCGCCGACGACTGGTACGACAACTTCCGCACGCGCGTGCAGGGCGTCGACGGCGCCGCCGCGCTCGCCACCGCGCAGCGCTACGTGCACCCCGACCGCGCGCTCGTCGTGGTGGTCGGTGACGCCGACGCCGAGGTCGAGACCGGCGCCCCCTGCCCCGCCGCTGCGGCGCTCCCCGCGGACGCCACGCTGGGCCAGCAGATCCAGGCCTGCGTGACCCGCTCCGCCGAGGGCGCGCCCGCGGCCCCCGCGCGCTCGCACGCGGCGCTCAAGACCGTGCTCCGCGAGTTCGGTCCCGTGCGTGTGCTCAACCTCGACGGCTCCCTCCGCGAGGAGCTCGCCGCCGCGGATCATCCCGCCCCGCCCCCGGTGCACGCGCGCTGCGAGGAGCTCTCGGCGCCCGCGCTCCAGGCCCTCTCGCACGCCGAGGCCCCCGCGCGCCCCGCCGCGGGCCGCTGAGGGCCCTTCAGGGTCACCGCGCGATGGGCGACTACCAGCGCATCTACGACGAGCACGCCGACGCCTACGACGCCCTCGTGGCCTGCGAAGACCACGAGGCGAACCTCCCGCGCGCGCTCCGCGAGCACCTCCCCCTCGACGGCGCGACGGTGCTCGAAGCGGGCGCGGGCACCGGCCGCGTCTCGCGCCTCGTGGCCCCGTGGGTGCGTTCCCTCGACGGGTGGGACCGCGCCCCGGCCATGATCGACGTCGCCCGCGCGCGGGCCCTCGCCGCGGGCCATGGGCACCTGCGCTACGGGGTCGCGGCGCACGGCGAGATCGTCTTCGAACCCGGCGCGTACACCGTGGCCCTGGAGGGCTGGGCCTTCGGGCACGCCGTGTCGTGGAACCCCTCGGGCTGGCGCGACGAGGTGACCGCGTGGGTGCGCGCCCTCGAACGATCCGTGGGCGAAGGCGGACACGTCGCGCTCATCGAGACGCTGGGCACGGCGGTGGAGGCTCCCTTCGCGGGCGGCCACACGCTCGAACCCTTCGATGCGTTCGTGCGTGACGCGCTGAAATTCACGCGCCACGTGGTGCGCACGGACTACCGCTTCGCGAGCCGCGACGAGGCCGAGGCCCGCGTGCGTTTTTTCTTCGGCGAGCGCACGGCGGCGCGGGTGCGCGACCGCGTGGTGCCCGAGTTCACGGCCCTCTACGTCCGCACGGTGTGACGTTCGCGCGACGATTGTGGGGGCGACGACGGCCCCGCTGCGTCTAGGATCGCCCCGCGAACACGGGACGGTTCGACCATGGACGACACGCACTGGGACCTCATCCGATCGTGGATGGACCAGGCGTCGGACGGCATTTTTGTCGCCGACGCCACGGGCCGATACCTCGACGTGAACCGACGCGGCTGCGAGATGGTGGGCCGCACGCGCGCCGAGCTCCTCTCGCTCACCGTGGGCGACGTGATCGCGCCCGACGACCTCGCGGCGCGACCGGTCGCGCTCTCGGCGGTCGAAGAGGGCCGCGCGTTCATCTCCGAGCGGCGCATGGTGCGGGGCGACGGGAGCACCTTCGTCGCCGAGATCTCCACCACGCGCACCCGCGACGGACGCTTTCTCGCCATCGTGCGCGACATCACCGCGCGCCGTGAGGCCGCCGATGCCGCGCGGCGTGCGGAGCAGAGCTTCCGCGCGCTGCTCGACGTGCTGCCCGACGCCGTCGTGGTGCACCACCAGGGGATCGTCGTGTACGTGAACGCCACGGCGGTGCGGTACATCGGCGTGTCGGGGCCCGAAGACCTCGTGGGCACGCGGGTCATCGACTTCGTGCATCCCGACGACCACGCGCTGGTGATCGACCGCATCCGTGTGATGAGCGCGACGGGCGCGGCGGTGTCGCTCCAGCGCGAGCGCTTCGTGCGGCGCGACGGGAGCTCCTTCGTCGCCGAGGTGGTGGCGCTGCCGCTGCGCTTTGACGGCAGGCCCTCGCACCTCGCCATCGCGCGCGACGTCACCGAGCAGGACCGCATGCAGGCCCGACTCGCCCAGAGCGAACGGCTCGCGAGCATCGGGCTCCTCGCGGCGGGCGTGGCCCACGAGATCAACAACCCGCTGGCCTACACGCTGCTCAACCTCGAACGGCTCTCGACCTCGCTCCAGGGCAGGCCCGATGAGACCGACCTCGCGCGCCTCGTCGACGACGCGGCCGACGGCGCCCGACGGGTGCAGCGCATCGTGCGCGACCTCCGCACCTTCGCGGGATCGCTGCAGGACGAGGTCTCGCGCATCGACGTGCGCGCCGCGGTGGAGTCTGCGCTCAAGCTCGCTTCGAACGAGCTGCGGTTCCGCGCGCGGGTGACGCGCTCGCTCGGCGAGGTGCCGCCGGTGCTGGCCAACGAGGCGCGGCTCACGCAGGTGTTCCTCAACCTGTTGATGAACGCGGCGCACGCGATTCCCGAGGGCGAGGCCGACCGTCACGAGGTCTCGACGACGGTGCGGGCCGTCGGCGACGAGGTGCGGGTCACCGTGCGCGACGACGGCGCGGGCATCGCGCGGGAGCACCTCGCGCGGCTCTTCGATCCCTTCTTCACCACGCGCGCGCCGGGCAAGGGAACGGGCCTCGGCCTCTCGATCTGCCACTCGATCGTGAGCTCCTTCGGCGGGCGCATCGAGGTCGACAGCACGCCCGGCGCGGGGAGCGCGTTCACCGTGGTGCTCCCCTCGGCGGGGTCGTCGCCCGCGGTGACCGTGAGCGAGCACGGGCGCAGACCGTCGCAGCCGCCCGCGTTCCGCAAGCGCATCCTCGTGGTCGACGACGAGCGGAACATGCGCACGGTGCTCTCGTCGCTGCTCTCGACGCACTACCAGGTGAAGGCCGTCGCCACGGGGCGCGAGGCCATGGCCGTGCTCGTCGAAGACCGCGCGTGGGATGTGATCCTCTGCGATCTGCTCATGCCCGAGGTCACGGGCATGGACCTCTACGAATGGCTCGAAGCGAACCACGCCGCGCTGTGTCCGCGCGTGGTGTTCATGACCGGCGGCGCGTTCACCGACCGCGCGACGCGCGTGCTCGATCGCACGCCCGGTCGATGGATCGAGAAGCCCTTCGAGTTCGAAGCGCTCTCGGTGCTGCTGGAGCGCGTCACCGGGGGAGCGTAGCGGCGCCGCGGGGCTCGGCGGCCACGACGTGGTCCCACCCGCAGCGGAGTCCGCGGTGCGCGTCGCAGACGGCGTGGGCGCGCTCGCGCAGGGCTTCGATGTACTGACCCATGGCGCCTTCGAGCGACTCCGCGGGGAGGCGCGCGAGGCGGCGCTCGCACATCCCGAGCTGGCGGTCGACCCAGCCGTGGCTGAACACGTTCGAGAAGCGCTGCTGCGAGATCACCGAGAAGCCCGCCTGTTCGAGCCGGTCGCTCACCCACCACATCGGAAACTCCCGGTACGGGCGCTCGCGGCAGAGGAGCAGCGTCGCGTCGCGGAGCCGCGCGATGTCGCACACCACGCGCTCGGCGTCGGTGGCCGGACGGTCGGGCAGCGGTTCGAGTCCGACGACGTAGATCCGTCGGCCCACGTGCGGCGCGAGGCGCGCGAAGAGGCGGCCCTGAAAGTAGGGCGCGAAGCCGTCCATGGCGCCGAGGAGGTAGTCGGCGATGACCGTGTCGTAGACCTCGCCGCGGAGGAGCCCCGGGTCGCTCCAGTCGCCGAGCACGATGCGATCGCGGGGGCGCATGCGGGCGTTGGGGTCGCCGCGCACGGCGTCTTCCATGTCGGGGTCGGCGGTGACGGCGGTCCAGCGTGTGGTCGAGAGCGAGCGCACCCACGCGAGGGAGTGACGCCCGGTGCCCGCGTCGAGCACCGAGCCCCAGGGGAGGTCGCCCTGCAGCGCGGTGATGTGATCGAAGAGCAGGTCGGCCACGGTGATCGCTCGGAGGTTCTACCGCAGCGCTCAGCGCGCGAGGAGCTTCGGGTGCGCGTCGTCGCCCGGGGTGGTCGCAGCCGTCGTGCGGATGTCGTGGGCAAGTGCGATGGAGGGACGCACGGCGTCGATGCCGTAGCCCCGGCCTTCGAGCACGTCGCGGTAGACCACGGTGTGCAGGTCGGTGAAGCCCTCGCTGAACTCGATCTCTTCGCCGTCGACGGTGATCGAGCGGAACGTGGTGCGACCGCCGGGCTGCGGCGTGAACGGGAGGTCCTTCGACTCGACGGAGAGGAACCACCGCACGCGGGCGCGCTCCAGCGCGATGGTGCCCGCCATGCGCCGCGGCTGCG
This sequence comes from uncultured Myxococcaceae bacterium, assembly GCA_945952225.1. GTDB lineage: Bacteria > Myxococcota_A > Polyangia > Polyangiales > CAISKJ01. The sequence continues at coordinate 31,267 of CAMFHP010000074.1, read as the reverse complement.
CGAGGTGAACGGTCTGCGACTCCACGTCGCCGAAGAGCCACACGAGCAGGTCGAAGAAGTGGATGCCGATGTTCGTGGGCACGCCGCCGGACTTCTCGATGGAGCCCTTCCACGACACGTCGTACCAGGCGCCGCGCGCGGTGATGTACGTGAGCACCACGTCGTGCGGTCGCCCCGGCGACTCGGCGCGGAGCTTGTCGCGCAGCGCGATGAGCTTCGCGTGCGTGCGGAGCTGGAGCACCGTCCAGATGCGCCGCCCGGTCTCGTGTTCGAGCTCCTGGAGCAGGTCGAGGTTCCAGGGGTTGATCACCAGGGGCTTCTCGCAGATCACGTCGGCGCCGACGCGGAGCCCGAGGCGACAGTGCGCGTCGTGGAGGTAGTTCGGCGAGCACACCGTGAGGTAGTGCACGCGGTCGCTCTCGCCCTCGCGACGGAGCTTCTCGAGGTGACGGTCGAAGCGCTCGACCTCGGTGAAGAAGCGCACGTCGAACGAGTACTGATCGAGCAGTCCCACCGAGTCCTTCGTGTCGACGGCCGCGACGAGTCGGTTGCCCGTGTCGCGGATCGCGCGGAGGTGCCGCGGCGCGATGTATCCCCCGACGCCGGTGATGGCGAAGTTGCGGCTCACGTCCACGACTCCACCAGCGCGCGCGCCTCGACGATGTTGTCTTCGATGGAGCAGTAGGTCCATCCGCCGTAACGCCCGATGGAGTAGACGCCGTGCGCGCGGAGCTGATCGCTGAGCGTGCGGTGCGCGGCCATCGACGCGCGGGTGATGTGCACGTACGCGGGGTCCATCACCACGGAGTGCTTCGAGACCAGCGCGTGGCCGTCGGTCACGCCCTCGCGTTCGAGGTCGGCGAGCACGCGCGGGAGCATCGCGTCGGCGTCGACCTTCGCGTCGGCGGGATAGCCCAGCTCGACGTAGAGGCTCAGGCGGTCGGTGTCGAAGATGTTGTCGTAGAAGCCCACGCGGTAGAAGCTCGTCGCGCGGTCGGGAAAGTACGTCCAGTGGACGTTGCGCGGGCCCTTGCGGTCGAAGCCGAGGTTGAAGACCAGCACCTTGTTCCAGGTGAAGACCGACGGGTCGTGGGCGAGCTTCGCGAGCGAGACCAGTCGGTTGAAGGGCGCCGACGAGACCAGTCGCTCGTAGCGGATCTCGCGCTTCGTGGTGCGCGCCACGCGGGCTTCGAGGTCGAGCGAGACCAGCGACTCGCCGAGCGCGATGCGGTCGGGGCGCACGGCCCGTGCGAGCGCGTTCACGTACTCGATCGCGCCGCCCTCGGGGTACGTGAACGAGGCGTTGTAGCTCCCGTTGTCGGGGTTCTTCATGTTGCGAACGATGTCGGTGAGGTTCGCGTGCGGAAAGAACCGCCCCATCGCGTCGCGGTCGAGCGTGCCCAGGTCGCACGCGTAGAGCTTCTCGTTGTAGGGGATGAGAAACTTCTCGGCGATGCTCCGACCGAAGCGGTTGTAGAGCATCTCCTTGAAGCTCGCGGCCTCGGGCGGGGGCACGTCGGCGCCGGGCATCCCCTCACGCACCTGCGCGAAATACAGGTCGTGGAGGCAGTCGATGAACTCCTCCTGCGGGAGCTGATGGATGTTCTTCTGGAAGGGGAAATCGACGCTGCGGCCCTTGTAGGCGATGAACGACTTCTTCTCGACCGTGAGGATCCGCTGGCCGGGCATCCGCGCGCGAAGCCACGCCTCGATCTCCGGGCGCTTGAAGTGAAAGAAGTGCCCCGAGTAGTCCCAGACGAAGCCGTCCTGCTTGATGGTCTTGCAGTAGCCGCCGATCTCGCCGTCGGCTTCGAGCACCAGGTAGTCGCCGCCTTCGAGCGCCGCGGCCGTCGCGAGCCCGCTCACACCAGCACCCACGATGAGGGTCTGCACCGAATCCATAGGCGCGCGACCTTACACGGTTTGCCCCGCGCACCACAGATGCGCCGCGTGCGTCAACCGTGCGCCCCCGACCGCACGGGAAGGTTGATTTTCAAGCGCTTCCCGTCTTGACGCACGGCGTCAGACAACGCACCTTCGGGACCATCGGCGCGAGGGCGCTGTGGCGACGGACGCGGAGGGCGATGGGGCCTTCGCGCGGAGGCCGCGGTGTGCCCGCGGCGTCGACGAACGATCCACGACGAACGACGAAGGAGACACCGCGATGAACTTCGAAACCGTGACCCGTCCGATGGTGCAGATCCGTGAGAACGCGCTCCGCGTGACCGGCCTCGTGGCCGAGCGCGGGCGCACCGTGACGAACCTCGTGGCGAAGCAGGGACGCACGCTCGGCGAGGCCGCGCTCCGTGGCTCCGCCAACGTGTTCAGCGAGACCGCGAAGCGCCTCGACCGCATGGCCGATCGCTTCTCCGAAGCGCCCGCCGACGTGAGCACCGACGCGCCCGTCGAGGCGAGCGCCGACGCGCCCGCGGAGACCCCCTCGGGTGACGCGCAGCACGCCGCGGCGAGCGACGACGCGCCCGCCTCCGACGATGCGCAACCTGCGAGGGAGACCATCGCCGAAGCCGCGAGCGAGACCGTCGCAGAGACCGTGAGTGAGACCGTCGCAGAGACCGTGAGCGAGACCGTCGCGGAGGGCGCGAGTGAGACCGTCGCGGAGACCGTGAGCGCGCCTGCGCATGGCGCGTCGACGCCTGCGGTCAACGTCGCGCAGCGCCACCACGGTTCGAAGAAGAAGCACCGCCGCTGAACGGCGGGCCGCGCGAAACGCTCTTGTTTTCACGAGGATTCGCGCGCTGTCAAGGCGGGGGTGGGGGTCTGTTCTTCGCGGAATCGTTGTGATATCCGACGCGCTCCACGGCGGTCGTGCGGGGCTTCGCAGAGGCTCTTCGACGCGACGACGCCGGCGATGGAGTGGTGGTCCCGTTGATGAACAACCCGAAGCTCACAACCTTCACCGTGATCCTCCGCCCGCCCGTGAACGAGAGCGGGCGCGCGCGACGTTGGAGCGGTCACTGCCTCGACCTCGACCTCGACGTGTCGGCGGGCACGGCCTCGGAGGTGCGCATGCGCCTCGCCACCTCGATCGCCGCCGAGCTCTCCACCGCGAAGGTCGAACCGCAGCGCCCACGCCGCACGCGCGCGAAGCCCAACCGCTCGCTCTGGGACGTCGCCCACGCCTCGCCCATCGTCACGCGACAGACCGTCGAGACCGACGCGGGGCCCATCGAGGTGCGCTACGTCCAGCCCCTCGAACCCGCCTGCGCGTAGCGCTTCCCCTCGCACACACCGCGCACGTAGCGTACGCGCCACGATGGCCCGCACGCTCCTCGCCACGCGACTCTTCGCGACCCTCCGCACGGCCCTGACCTTCGACCGCCTCGGGGTCTCCAACGCCGAGGGACTCGAACGCCGCGACGCGCTCCGCCACGAACGCCGTCGCGTGCTCCTCGCGGGCGCCTCGGCCCTCGCGGCGTGCTCCGGTCCGCTGCTCACGTCGCGCGCGCACGTGCCCGCGGCGCGGCGCGTGTCGGGTGCACCGCGCGTGGTCGTCGTGGGCGCCGGACTCGCGGGCCTCACCGCCGCGTGGCGCCTCAAGCAGGCGGGGGTCGTTCCCGTCGTGTACGACGCCTCGGGACGCACCGGCGGTCGGGCCTTCACACTCCGCGAGCACTTTCCCGTGAAGTGCGAGCTCGGCGGCGAGCTCATCGACTCGGGGCACCGTCACCTCCGCGCCCTCGCGAACGAGCTCGGGCTCACCCTCGTCGACTCCGCGGAAGGTGCGGGCGACCTCGAACGCGAGCGCTACGTGATCGGCGCCGTGCGCTACACCGAAGCGCAGATCCTCGACCTCTTTCGCCCCCTCGTGCCCGTGATCCGTCGCGACCTCGGCGCCGTCGGCGACGGCCCCGTGAACCATCGCCATCACACCCCGGGCGCCGAGTCGCTCGACGCCATGAGCCTCGGCGCGTGGTTCGAACGCAACGGGGTGCGCGGCACGCTCCGCGCGCTCCTCGACGCGGCCTTCGTGAGCGAGCTCGGACGCGAGTGCTACGAGCTCCCGGCGCTGACCTTCCTCGCGGTCATCGGCCAGGGCACCGACCGGCTCACCCTCTTCGGCGACAGCGACGAGCGCTACACCCTCCGTGAGGGATCGGGCGCCGTCACCGACCGCCTCGCCGATCGACTCGGCGCCGCCGTGGTGCTGAGCCACCGACTCGCCTCGGTGCGCGTGGGCGACGACGACGCCATCACCTGCGCGTTCGAAGCGGGCCTCGGCACCCGCGACGTGGTGTGCGACCGCCTCGTGCTCGCGCTGCCCTTCAACCAGCTCCGACGCGCCGAGCTCGCGTTCGAAATGCCCACGGCGAAGCGGCGCGCGATCGCCGAGCTCCCCTACGGCACCAACGCGAAGGTGATGATCTCCACGCAGTCGCGTCCGTGGCGAAGCGGCGCGCGCGCGACGGGCACCTCGTTCAGCGACGGCGGCGTCTACCACGAGAGCTGGGAGTCTTCGCGGGGCTATCCCGGCGAGGTCGCGGTGATGACCTCGTACACGGGCGGACGCCTCGGCGTGAGCGTCGGCGAGAGCAACCCCGAGGCCCAGGGGCGCCGCTTCGCCGAGGCCCTCGACGCCGTGTTTCCCGGCACCGCCGCGGCCTTCACCGGACGCGCCGCGCGCATGCACTGGCCCAGCGCGCGACACTTCGAAGGGAGCTATGCGTGCTATGCGCCCGGCGACCGCGTGCGCTTCGGCGAGAGCGAGGCCGAGCCCGTGGGCGGGATCTTCTTCGCGGGCGAACACACCAGCGCGCGCTTCGGCGGCTACATGAACGGCGCGGTGGAGTCAGGCGAGCGCGCCGCCCGCGAGGTGCTCTCCTCGCTGGGCGTCGCGGTGGGGAATGGCTGATCAGAACTCGACGTCGACGGGCACGAGCTGCGACTCGCGGGTGAGCGTCACGCGGCCCACCTGCGCGCGGTCGTCGCCGAGCACGAAGCTGTAGCTGCGCTCTTCGCCGAGCACGCGCACCGTGACGCGGCCGCGGATCACGCGCTGCGAGGGCGCCGTGCGGGTGATCTCGATGCGGTGCTCGCCCGTCGCGAGGCGCGGCAGACCGAGGGACTCGCGGCGCGTGTCGGTCACGTCGCGGGCGGTGATCGACGCGCGTCCGCCCTGCCACGAGAGGCGCACGCCGCGGGGGTCGATGACCGAGAGGTCGAGGTCTTCGTCGGCGTCCCAGGTGGCCGTCACGGTCATCTCGCCGCGGAGCTCGCCGTCGACGGTCGCCGCCGTGGTGCGCGCCTCCGATTCGACGCGCGCCCGCACCGCCGGATCGGTCACGTCGGAGAGCAGCCGCGACGCCGAGGTCTCGCGCCCGAGGAGCCGCTCGCAGCGCACCGCGCGGGCCACCACGCTCGCATCGCGGGGCCGGAGCTCCGCGAGCGTGACGCGGTACGCGCAGGCCGCCTCGCGGTCGCCCATGCGCTCGTGGAGCGTCGCCATGCGCTCGTGCGCGGCCACGTCGTCGGGGTGCACGTCGACCACGCCCGCGAGCACGCGGATCGACCCGTCGCGGTCGCCACGGCGCGCGGCCACGTCGGCGGCGCGGGTGATCGCGTCGACGTCGAGGGGATCGCGCGACGACCAGCGCGTGGTCACCTCGCCCGCCCCATCGAGGTCGCCCGAGAGCGCGAGCCAGCGCACCAGCTCGCGGGTCTTCGCGCGGCTGTCGGGGTTCAGCGCGAGCTCATCGCGGGCCCGCTGCACGCGCGCATCGAAGGCCGTGTCGGGCGCGTCGCGGTCGGGCAGCGTCGCGAGCGTGGCGCGGCGCACCCACACGCGGCGCATCCACTGGCCGCGGGCGCGTCGGTCGAAGCGCGAGCGCTCGATGCTGTCGGGCATCACGCCCTGCACCACGGAGCCCGCGCTCTCCCGCGTCGCCGCGACCGGCGCAGCCGGCGCCACACGGTCGCGCATGAAGCCCGCGCCCACGCCGCCGCCGCCCATCGCAGGACGGCGCGCGACCGTCGGAGCAGCACCCGCCGAGGCGCGACCGTGACCGAGGGATCCGACGTTGCCGAGGGCGCTGTTGAGCGCGTCCGCGTCGCCCACGCTGGCGAGGTCGGCGGGCGCGTCGGCGCCGGGGTCTTCGCGCGCCTCGCTCTCGCCCTGCGCGGGCTCCGTCGATGCCGTCTGCGCGAGCACCGTCGCCTGCGCCTGCGACTCGCCCGTCCACGCGACCGACGACGTGTTCTGCGCCACACCGAACGCGCGGAACATCGCGGGGCTCTCCAGCACCAGGAGCGACGTGTACCGGCTCGCCACGCGGAACCGCTGCGAGAGTTCGACCATCTCGGCGCGCGCGCCGGGCGCCCCCGAGGCGTCGAGGTCGGCGATGCGCGCGGCCGCGTAGAGCCTCGGCACGAAGGCGTTGCCCGCGTCGGCCGTGAGCGCGAGGTTCACGGGGTAGCGCGCTTCGAAGGGCGCGCCCGCCACCGTTCCGCGGAGCACCACGTCGCCGCTCACCGAGGGCGCGGTCATGCGCGCGAGCACCAGGGTCTCCGAGCCCGCGCGCACCGTCGCGAGCTTCGCGGGCGCCTGCGCGGTGAGCCCCGCGGGGAGCACCACCTCGGGGTCGCGCAGGGCCACGCCGTACGTCGCTTCGAGCGTCGAGAGCGCCGCCGCGTGCACGCGCTCGCCAGGCACGTACGGCACCACCGCGCCGCCGCCGCCGCGCGCCATCGCGCCGAGAAGAAGCGTGTCGGCGTCGGACCCGATGGCCACCGCGGTCACCGTCGCGCGGGGGTTGCGACCCACGAGCTCCGACACCTCGGCGGCCACCCGATCGGAGCGTCGCCAGCCCACGGTGGCCGCGCCGTCGCCCACGTAGACCACCCGCACGTCGCGTCCCGCGTCGGCGCGCTCGTTCGCCACCGCGAGGGCCGCGCGCACCTGCGCCACGAGGTCGCTCGCACCGGCCGCGGGCACCGCGCGCACGGCAGACTGCACCCGCGCGGCGAGCTGCTCGCTGGAGGGCTCCATCGACGTGAGCGTGCGGCAGCGCGTGTCGCAGGCGAGCACGGCGGCGCGGTCGCGGCGGTCCATTTCGGAGACCGAGGCGCCCACGAGGCGGGCCGCGCGTTCGAGGCGCTCGCCCACCATCGAGCGGCTCGCGTCGACCACGAAGACGTAGTCCCGCGGACGCGCGTCGCCCTCGCGCGGAAGCCTCGGACGCAGCGCCAGGGCCACCCAGCCGGGCTCCGCGGAGCTGTCGACGGCGGCGGGCACCGTCGTGTCGGGGGCGCGGTACGTCCACGCCGTGAGGGGCGCGCGCGCGTCGGGGAGCGCGTACTCCACCACGAGGTCGCCCGCGGGCACGAAGCCCGTCTGCGTGAGCGTGCGGCGCTCGCCCGCGGCGCCGGGCTCCTCGACCTTCGCGAGGGTGTAGCCCGACACGTTCACCGGGCGGTGCGTGTCGTGACCGACCACGCGCACGTCGAGGGAGAACTGGTCGACGCGGGTGCTCCCGTCGGGGTTGTGCGCGAGGGGATACACGTAGCGACGGAGCCCGCCCGAGGGCGCCACGGTCTGCGTGTACGAGAGGCTCACGCGACGGGTGCCGTGCGGCGGAATGGGGAACACCCGGAGTTCGAAGCGTCCGCCCCGCTGCCATTCGAGCAGCGCCGGATCGCGCCACGGACCGGGCACCCACACGATGTCGTCGGTCACCGGCGTCGGGTGCGGCGCCGCGTGCTGGATCACTCCGCGCCAGATGGCCGCCGCGCGGTCGCGGTCGACGAAGCTGCCGGGCTCCATCTGTCCGTTCACGTCGAGCGCGAGGGTCTCGACCTGCGCCTCGGGCGGCAGCGGAAAGCGGTAGATGCCTTCGAGCGCCTGGCCCGTGTCGTTGCGAAAGACCTCTTCGACCTCGGTGCGCGCCACGTTGCCCGCGATGCGCACCTTCACCGTGTGACTCGCGAGGTGCACGGCCTCCTCGCGGTCCGTCGTGCTCCCCGGCCTGCGCGCCCGGAGCTCTCCGAGCCCCACGACCTGCGCGTCGTCACCGCGCGCGTCGAGCTCGGACCACGCCACGGCCCCCGCGAGGTTCACCGCGGGCGCCACCGACGGATCTTCGCCGCGCGCGAGCACGCCCTCCTGCCCGGTCTTCACCTCGACCGCGCCGAGCTTCACCACGCCGCGCGTGACCCGCACGTTCGTGTGGTCGTCGGTGGCCGTGAGGGCGAAGCGCGTCCCGAGCACCTCGACGGGTCCCGCGGGCGTGTCGATGCGCGCGGTGCTGCGGTCGTCGAGGTGTGCGACGTCGGCCACCACGTTGCCGCGCACGAGCGTGGCCCGCCGCGACTTCGTGCGATCGAGCGCGAGCTCGGTGTCGCGGTCGAGCACCAGCGTGGTCCCGTCGTCGAGCGAGAGCCGCGCGCGGGTCCGCCCGTCGGTGCGCACGCGGGCCCCGGTGGGCACCTCGGCGCGGTCGGTGAGCGCCACCCACGCGGTGCTTCCCGGTGCCATCACCGCGAGCCCCTCGCCGCCATCGCCCGCGCGCAGCACGCGCTCCACCCGCGCACGCCACGGCGCGCCGCCGGTCACCACCGTGGGCTCCGAGGGCGCGGTCGTGGACTCCTTCGCGCGCACCATCACCACACCCGCCGCCGCAGCCGCCGCGCCGAGGAGCATCAGCACCGTCGCGCCGCGTCCTCCGCGTCGGGCGGGGAGCGCCTGCACCGTGGCCTTCGCGGGCACGTTCGGGGTCACGTTCGGGGGCGTCTCCGTCGCCTCTCCGTTTGGAGAGCCCGCGGTCGCCACCGGAGTCTCGTCGCGCGAAACACCCGCTGGAGAAGCGCTGCTGTACGAGGCGTGCCGCGAGCCATCGGGAGAGGTCACCGCCGAGGCGACCGTCGCGGGCGGCTCCACCACGGCGACCACGGGGGTCACCACGGGCGCGCGCGCGGTGCTCTCCGCGACGCTCACCGCGGACGTCACCGCAGGGCCCCGCGCGTCGAGGGCGGCGAGCACGCGGGCGGCGAGGGCGTCGGGGTCGGTGGGCACGTAGTCATCGGCGGCGCGGCGCACGGCGCGGGCGGCGAGGCGGGCCTCGTGGCGCAGGTCGCGGCACTCGTCGCAGGAGGCGAGGTGGTGGGCGGCTTCGGGGCTCACGTCGCCGTCGATCCAGGCGGCGAGGTCTTCGCGGAAGCGCGCGCAGTCATGCGGTCGTTCGGTCATCGCAGTCCTCACGCAGTCACAGGTCTTCGGGGAGCGCGGCGCGCAGGTGTTCGAGGGCGCGGCCCACGCGCTTGCGGGCGGCGGCCTCGTCGATGCCGCAGGCGTCGGCCACCTCGCGGAACGAGAGCTCGGCTTCGAAGCGCAGCACGAGGGCGTCGCGCTCCGAGGGCTTGAGCGCGTCGAGGGCGTAGCGCAGCCGCTCGGCCCGGCGGCGCACGGCGAGGAGGCTGTCGGCCCCCGGCGCGGTGTCTCCCTCGGAGTGCACGAGTCGCAGCTTCGCGTCGCGGCGCTGACGGGTCTCGGCGCGCCGCGCGCAGTGGTGTCGCGCGATGCCGTAGAGCCACGCGCGCACGCTCGCGTCGCCGCGGTACGTGGCCATGGCGTCGTAGGCGGCGAGAAGGATCTCCTGCACGGCCTCGTCGGCTTCGGCCTGGGAGCCGAGCCAGGTCATGCAGAGACGGCCCAGGGCGGACCCGTGGGCGCGGGCGCAGTCGGCGAGGGCCGCGCGGTGGTCACCCCGGGCGATCGCCTCGGCGATCGGGTCGGGCGCGGGCAGTGGTGTGGGCATGGCGCCTGGCATCACCGCGCAGGTGCCCACGAGTCGCCAGGATGTGACAGGAAATCGTCAGGAGGTCGTCGCGAGCCCCGCAGGATGCGGGTCGCGCACGCGCGTCAGCGCCCGCTCAGGGGTTGCGCAGCAGGAAGAACCACACGAGGAAGGCCACCACGGCGATCGCCCCGAGGGTGGTCACCATGTTCATGCCGCCCGCGGCTTCGGGCTTCTTCTCGTCGTCCTTCTTGAGCTCGGGCTTCTTCTCGTCCGACTTCTTCTCGTCGGACTTCTTCGCCTCGGGCTTCTTCTCGTCGGACTTCTTCTCGTCGGACTTCTTCTCGTCGGACTTCTTCGCCTCGGACTTCTTCTCGTCGCCCTTCTTCTCGGGCTTCTTCGAGTCCGACTTCTTCGCCTCGACCTTCGCGGGCTCGGCGGCCGGCGCCTTCTCCTCGGCCTTCGGCGCGGGCTCGGCGGGCTTCTCCTCGGCCTTCACCTCGGCGGCGGGGGCCTCGGCCTTCGCGGGCTCGGCGGGCTTCTCCTCGGCCTTCGGGGCGTCGGCCTTCGCGGGCTCCTCGGCCTTCGGCGCGGGCTCGGCGGGCTTCTCCTCGGCCTTCACCTCGGCGGCGGGCTCCGCGGCCTTCGCCGCAGGCTCCTCGGCCTTCGCGGGCTCCGCGGGCTTCTCCTCGACCTTCGCGGGCTCCGCGGGGGCCTCGGCCTTCGCGGGCTCCGCGGGCTTCTCCTCGGCCTTCGGCGCTTCGGCCTTCACGGGCTCCGCGGGCTTCTCCTCGGGGGTCTGCGCGGGCGGCGGAGGAACGGACGCGGCCACCGTGGTGAGCGCGCGCGGCGGCACCGAGCGCACCGCCGACTCCTCGCTCTTCGCGGGCTCGGCGGGCTTCTCCTCGGCCTTCGGGGCTTCGGCCTTCGCGGGCTCCTCGGCCTTCGGGGCTTCGGCCTTCGCGGGCTCCGCGGGCTTCTCCTCGGTCTTCGGCGCTTCGGCCTTCGCGGCCTCGGGCTTCGCGGCTTCGGCGCGCGTCGCTTCGGCGTTGGCCGCGGCGGCGGGCTCTTCGACGGCCTTGAGCTTCTGGAGCGCGTCGTCGATCTCGCCGCGCGTGGCGACCTTCGTGGGGCCGTCGTCGGTCTTCTTCTGCGCGGCCTCTTCGCGGGCGGCGGCGAGGGCCTGTTCGAGCATCCCCGCGGGCGCGGCCACGCCCATGATCGTGGCCTTCTGCGTGGGAACGGCCGCGGGATCCTTGCGCGGGGCCTCGTTCACCTGACGGAGCGCCTCGCCGAGGAGGGCGTTCATCTGCCGCATCATCGTGCGGTCGGCCTCGGCGGGCATCTCCTTCGCGGGGTTCGTGGTGCCGAAGAAGGCGCTGTGGTGCTCGCCCGTCGACATGGGCGGCGGCGGCACGGTCTGGCCCGTGCGGATGTTCTCGAAGTGCGGTCCCGCGTCTTCGCCCTTGAGCGCGACGATGCGGTCGATCACGGGCTGCGAGGCGTCTTCGACCTTGAGGAAGCGGATGCCCATGCCCGCGGGATCCGTCGGCGTGGCCTCGGTGTCTTCGCGGCGCTTCACGACGCGGCCCACGGCGGCGATCACCGGCGTGCCGTCTTCGAGCAGGATCTCGACCTTGAGCAGCGTTCCGAGGGCCGGCGGCTTGGCGCTCTTGATGAACATGCCGCTGCGGGAGATGTCGCGCGAGTACTTCTCGATGAACTCATCGAGCGTGCGGCTCTTGTACTTGGCGCGGAGCACCGGGGCCTTCACGCGCTGATCCTTCTTCGTCTCTTCCGCCATGGGATCCATCATCTCCGAACGTGTCGTGAGTGGCACCAGCCGACTGCGGGCCGCGCGCGTTCACACGCGCCCGCACATCCGCGAGGCAGCACCCCTGAGAACTCGGGCGCGCGCGCATTCTCGCCGAAAGCCCACCCCGAAGACCAGTTCAGAGTGAGCGGCGGCCTTCGAGCGCGCGGCCCAGCGTGATGGGATCGACGAACTCCAGGTCGCCTCCGTGAGGCACCCCGCTCGCGATGCGCGAGGTCGACACACCCGCGCTGCGCAGGGCCTCGGCGAGGTACAGCGACGTGGCCTCGCCCTCCACGGTCGGCGGCGTCGCGAGGATCACCTCGCGGATCCCCTCGCGCGCGATGCGCTCCATCAACGGCACGAGCGGAAACTCCGCGGGACCGACGCCCCCGAGCGGGTCGAGCAGCGCGTGGAGCACGTGGTAGCGCCCGCCGAAGACCCGCGCGCGCTCGATGGCGTCGGCATCCGCGGGCCGCGCCACCACGCAGAGCACATCGCCCGCGCGCCGCGGATCCGCGCAGAGCGCGCAGAGCTCCCGCGCCGTGTAGTTGCCGCACGAGGCGCAGCGGCGCACCCGTTCCCCCAGCGTGGCCAGCGCCTCGCCGAGCGTCTGCGCATAGTCACGGTCCGCCGAGAGCATATGGAACGCGATGCGACGCGCGGATTTCTCCCCGACGCCGGGCAGGCGCACGAGGAGCTTCACGAGGTCGCCGAGGGGGTCACCGCTGTCGTGCATGGGAGGGCGTCGACGGACCGTCGCGAAGGGAGGTGCAGGGGAACGCTTCGAGGGTGCGTGTGCGCCGCGTGCGGGAGGCATCACGGCGACGGTCACGCTGCGATGCGCGGAGGCTGCCACGGGGTGCAGCGCCCGCGCGATCGGTGGGGAACGAAGGTCAGGTGATGCCGGGGATCTTGAGTCCGCCGGTGGCCTTGGCGATCTCCTTGTCCATGGCCTCGGACGCGGCCTTGAGCGCGGAGTTCACCGTGGCGGCCACGGCGTCGAGGGCGAGCTCACGGTCGCTGGTGAGGAGCTCGGGGTCGACCTCGATGCGCGTGATCTCACGTCCGTAGGTGACCGTGACCTTCACCTTGTCGTTGGCGCCCGTGACGTCGAGCGTGCGGTCCTTGTTGGACTTCTGCGTCTCTTCGACCCGGCGCTGGAGCCAGGCGGCCTGCTTCATGAGCTCGTTGATGCCGCCGCGAAACTGCTGGATTGCCATGTGATCTCTCGGTGACGGATGGACGGTGGGGGACGAGGTATTACCCCGTCGCGGCCCTGCGCGAGAAGCCCCTTCGGCGCGCGCGGAGGGTCAGAGACCGAGGCCGCCGAGGCCCAGCGGATCCTCGGGGGTTCCCCCGCCGGGAATGCTCCCCGCGCCCGCGTCGGCGCCGTTGCGCGCGCCGTTGCCGTTGCGCGCCCCCGCCGCCGACGCGCTGGCCGAGGCCGCCGCGCCCGCGTCGGCGTTCTCGACCACGCGGATCTTGCCCGTGATGCGATCGACCACGTTGGTCGACGGCGCGCCCTCGACGCTGCCCGCGGTGGCCTGCGGGAGGTCGAGGTTCACCGCCGAGCGGCGCACCACCTTGGTGGGCGCGTTCACGCGGAGCGTGGCGATCTGGGCCAGCGTCGCGGTCTCTTCGTAGATGAGACAGAAGGCGCTGAAGAACGTGGTCTGGTCCGAGGTGTGGAGCTTCGTCGTCGCGTCGCGCCACTCGACGGTGTCGAGGCGCGTGCCGTTCTGGATGCGGCGCCCCGGGCCGAAGAGGGCTTCGAGCTGCGCGGCGAAGTCGTCGTACTGGATGCGCGCGCCGTTGGTGTTGCGCGCCTGCACGCGCTTCCACAGACGGTCGTTGATGAAGAGGAAGAACTCGCGGTTGCCGCGCTCGTCCTGGTACACGAGCATCGACTCGTTGTTGTTGTGGGTGAACTCGTTGGCGATGAACGACGAGTCCCACTGGCGGTGCTCCTGCGCGCCGTCGAAGACCACGTACGAGCGTTCGAGGGTGCGGATCTCGCGCTGGCGCTCGTCGATGAGCCGGTACTGCTCCACCTGCCCGAGGTTCTTCATCCGCGGCGCGTAGGCGTTGCGAATCTGCGTGCGAAAGACCTCGAGCACCTGCTCGTGGGTCATGCCCCAGCGAAAGGCCCCGAGCTCCTGCGCGATGCGCTCGGACATCGGAGGCTCCGCGGGCGCCGTGACAGCGGGACGGCGCGGGCCCCGGGCCGGCGGGCGCCGCGGCTGCGTGAGGCCCGACACGGCGAAGACCGTGGTGGTGAACGTCGCGAGGGCGATGAGCGCAAACTTCTTCATGGCGATGTCGGTTCCGTCGTGGGGGGCGCGGACTATACCGCACGCTGCGCGACCACCAACGGTCACGTTCCCCTGCGACGTGTGAGGCGCCCGGAGGCTTCACCGCGCGGTGTTTCGCGTGACCCTGCACGCCGTCGGATCCCCGGCGCCGTGACCGCTCAGCGCGGGCCGAGGGCCCCGAGCGCGCGCACGATCGCCACGAACCGGACCCCGGGAATCCAGTTCGCCCGCACCCGTCGCGCGCCGTGCGGTCCCTCGGTGTGATCCCACTTCCATCGCCGCGCGCGCAGCCGCGCCACGTCGGCCTGCGCGAGGTCGCGCTCGCCGCCCGCGAAGCCCACGCACACCGCGTCGCCCTCCCGGAGGCAGAGTTCCACCGTCGCCTGGAAGTCGAGCTCCCCCGCCCACACCACGTCACCGGGGGCGCCGGGCGTGAGTTCCGCCTCGCAGCGCGCGCAGGCCCGCGCGATCTGCCCCGCCACGTACGACTGCGCACCGAGCAGTTCGCAGGCGAGCCCGTGCACCTCGTCCCAGGTGAGCACGCCGTCGCAGCCGAGCGCGTCGGGAGCCAGCCGTCGCCCGTGTTCGAGAAACACCTGCACCACCCGCGACACGCCCCACACGGGGTCGCGGAGCACGGCGCCGAGCGCGCTCCGCTGCGCGGCGAGCTGATCGCGCACCTCACGAACCGTGGGGCGCGTGAAGAACTTCGCTTCGATAGCGACGAGCGTGTCGCCCGCGACGAGCACCACGTCGATGACGTCGCCGGGGATCGTGTCATCGACGACGCCCGCCATCGCGACGAGGTCGCGCCGTACCGCGAACTCCGCGATCACCTGCGTGCGCGGGTCGCGCGCCGCGTCGGCGACAGGACGCGCCGCAAGGACGCCCCGCGCCACGAGCAGGTCGAGGAGCGCATCGACGCCGCGGAGGTCGTCATGGAGCAGAAGGTGGAGCAGCAGCCCCGAGGTGAAGTGGCGCTCGGAGCGCACGAGGTCATCCAGTCGCTTCATGAACGCCTCCGCCCGCGAGGTCTGTCCCGTCACCACGAACCGCGAGCGCACGGAGCCTGCCACAGCGTCTCGACGGTCCGTGCGAGAAGCGCATCCCCACGACGCGGCATCGGTGGGTTTCAACCATCCGCGAAGGGCGCCACGGACGTGCAGGGCGCGACGCGCCCGGGTGGGATCCGGGGAGAGCTACGCCTCGTCGGGCGCGCCCGCGGTGAGCTCGTCGAACACCGCGTCGGGCATGGGCTCTGGAAGTGTGAAGGTCACGCGCATCGGGCCGCTCCCCTCGTGATGCTTCACCGTGACCTCGCCGAGGTAGCGGTACGGCGCGTGGGAGCCCGGCGCGACGAAGAGATGGAGCCGCACACCGCGCTCCTTCTGCTTCGTGATGATCTCGCCTGCCTTGTTGTCGGCGGTCATCTGGTTCTGACTCGACCAGCGCACGGTGCTCCGGTCGAGCACGCGGTTCTCGTACTGGTGTTCGGCCTTCGCGTGGCTCGTGTCGACGCGCGCCAGCAGGATCCAGTGGCCCTCGTGCGCACGCGCCTCGATCACCCCGCGGTTGTGCCGCGTCGGGTCGTACTGCGTGCCGAAGTGGTGCATCACCGCCTGCCGCGCGTACGCCGCGAAGCGAACGAGCTCGTGCGGCGCGCGCAACACGCCGCCGTGACGGAGCTGGTAGTCGCCCTCCAACGTCGCCCGCAACCGCGCGCGCACGGCCTCGCGCAGCGCGTCGCTCACCGGCATCGCCCACCCCGCGGGGCCGTAGAGGTCCGCGCACTTCGCCTTCTCCAGCAGCCCTGCCACCGCGGCTCGCAGGTCGTCGACGGTGCGCGCGACACGCTCCGACTCCCACCGCGGGTGCTCGACGAAGAAGCGCGCGTACGACGCCGCAAGGTCGTCGTCGAGCGAGGCCCAGAGCGCCGCGTAGCGCTCCACGCGCTGCTCTTGAAAGTTGCGCTCGGCGAGCGAGAGCAGCCGGTCCGTCGCGTCGCCGTCGGCCACGGCGCGCTCCCACGGAGCAGCGTCGTTCAGTGCGATGCGCAGCGCGCGCCAGCTCGTGTGCGAGGCGCGCACGTTCGCGAGCGAGAGTTCCGCGACGCGCATCCCGTCGAGGGGCTCCGGGGCGCGGCCGAGGTCCGTGCGGAGCTGGCGGTACGCGGCCTCGACGCGGTCGCGGCGGGAGAGGGCGATGCGACGCACGCGCTCCAGCATCTCGATGGTGCGGTCTTCGAGCAGAAACTCGCAGCCCTCGGGCGGCGTGATCGCCGTCTGCAACGCGCGGGCGATGCGGTGGCTCTCGGGCGTCGGAACCCCCTGTTCGTCGTGGAGCGCGTGGAGCGCCTCGAACGACGCGCGGTGATGCCCCACGAGGTCGATCACCGTCAGCACCTCGGTGCCGGGGTGCTTTCGCAGCCCACGTCCGAGCTGTTGGAGAAACACCACGGGTGACTCCGTAGGCCGCAGAAACAGCACCGTGTTGATCGCGGGAATGTCGACGCCCTCGTTGAGCACGTCGGCCACGAAGAGCCAGCTGAGCGGATCGTCCCCATCGGCGAGGCGGTCGTAGATCGCGCGGCGCGCGTCGGTCTCTGTGCCGCCATGCACCACCGCCGCGACCTCGCCGCGCTTCGTGAACTCCGCGGCCATGAACTCGGCGTGCGCGACGCCCGCGCAGAAGCCCACGGCCACGCGCTTGAGCCCGTCGTACCCCTTCTCCACGGCGTGCTTCAGCACGAGCTCCGCGCGGGTGGTGACGCTCAGCGCGGCGCCGAGTTCGTCGTCGCTCGGGTGCTTCGGAAGCGCGCCGTAGTCCACGGTCTCGTCGGCGATGCCGAAGTAGTGAAAGGGCACCAGCGCGCGCTGTCGAATCGCCTCGGGGAGGCGCACCTCGTAGGCGACGTTGCCGTCGCAGAGGTCCATCACGTTGCGTCCGTCGGCGCGCTCGGGTGTGGCCGTGAGCCCGAGCAGAAACGTCGCCTTCAGCGTGTGGAGCACGCGCTTCCACCCCTCGGCCTCGGCGTGGTGAAACTCGTCGATCACCGCGTAGTCCCACGACGCCGCCAGCAACGACGCCCCCGCCTTCGCGAACAGCGCCTGGATCGTCACGAACACCGCGGGCTTGCCCGTGGGCTGCGCGCCGTCGGTGAGCACGTCGCACGCGAAGGCTCCTCCGAAGACCCACGCGAAGGCCCGCGCCGCCTGCTGCACGATGTCTTTGCGGTGCGCCACGAAGAGGATCCGCGTCGCCCCCATCGCCTGCGCGTCGAAGGCCGCGAGCAGCGTCTTGCCCACACCCGTCGCGGCCACCACGAGCGCGCGCCGCACGCCCTCGTCGCGCTGCGCCTTCAACCGTTGCAGCGCCTCGCGCTGAATCACCGTCGGCGTCGGTGCCGCGCCGTAGGCACTCGCGCCGTCGGCGACCTGCGTGACGGGCGTGGCGAGCGCGCGGCGCTGCGCGGCCTTCCACTGGGC
The DNA here is from genome assembly GCA_945952225.1 of uncultured Myxococcaceae bacterium. Taxonomy (GTDB): domain Bacteria; phylum Myxococcota_A; class Polyangia; order Polyangiales; genus CAISKJ01. The sequence continues at coordinate 13,908 of CAMFHP010000074.1, read as the reverse complement.
GCTGTAGGCCGCGAGAAAGAGGTCGTCGGGCGTGCGCACGTCAGGGCGCGCCCACAACGCCTCGAAGTGCGACCACGCCTCGTCGAAGGCGTGCGGGTCGTCGATGCGAGTGTTCCATTCGACGTTGTCGCGGAGCCCGCCGCGCGACCAGTTCGTCGAGCCCACCCACGCGACCTTCGTCGCGCCGCGCACGAAGAGATGGGCCTTCGCGTGAAAGCCCGCCTCGCCCGACTGCACCCGCAGCGTGATCCCAGACAGATGGAGGAGCGCGCGGAGGGCCTGCGGCTCCGTCGTGGTCATGTACGTCGACGTGAGAATGCGCACCGTCGCACCGCGCAACCGCGCCGTCGCGAGCGCGGGTAGCAGCAGTTGGAGCCCGCTCATCAACACGAACGAGACCGACACGGCGATCTCGTCGGCCTCGCGGATCGCGGCGCGGAGCGCATCGGCCATGGTCCCGGTGCGCGGGAGGTTGAGCACGTGCGGCGGTGACGGCGGCGTGGTCATGCGCGCCAGGCTGCCAGGCGCCCGTGTCGTCGCTCCAGCGCAATGAACGCTCGACCGTTCCCCGAGCCCGCCGACCCGAACGCCAACGCTCGACCGTTCCCCCGATCCCCTCCGACCCGACACACCGACGGTCAACCGTTCCCCGGAGCCCGCCGACCCGACCCGGTCGACGCTCGACCGTCGCCCTGGAGCCCGCCGACCCGACGCGCCAACGCTCAACCGTCACCCAGGAGCCCGCCGACCCGACCCCATCGACGCTCGACCGTCACCCCCGAGCCCGCCGACCCGACGCACCGACGCTCGACCGTTCATTCCTCGGGGATTCGGCGCATTCCGCGATGCTCGACCATCACCCGATGACCTCCGAGGTCTCCCCGCGATGCTCGACCATCACCCGGTTGACCAATCTCGTCGTTTTTCGATGCTCGACCATCGACCCGGTGACCTCCGAGCTCATTTCCCGATGCTCGACCATCGACCCGCTGACCTCCGAGCTCATTTCCCGATGCTCGACCATCGACCCGGTGACCTCCGAGGTCGTTTCCCGCCCCTCGCCCCTCGCCTCCTTCGCCTCGCCCCCGCCGTTTCCGCCACGGAGGTGCGATTCCCCGCGGCGCCCAGGCCACAATCCCGGCGGTTCCGTTGACCCGGGGTGCAATCGTGTATCCTCGCGGTCGTGAGGACCCGTACCACCCCGTTGGCGGTGCTGTGCGCACTCGGCGCTGTGTCGATCGTGCACGCCCAGACCTCTCCCACCCCTGCGATCACCACGGCGGCGGCGCCGACCGCGACGCCCCCGGCGACCACGGTGGAACCCGCGCCGACACCGCCCGCCTGCGTCACCCTCCAGGGCGGAACGTTCACCATGGGCGCCCGCGACGGCGACGGCGAACCCGAGGAGCGTCCGCAGCACAACGCCTTCGTGGCGCCCTTCTGCATCGAGCGCACGGAGGTCACCGTGGCCGCGTACCGCGCCTGCGTCGACGCGGGACGGTGCCTCCCGCCGGGCCAGCATCGGCCCATGCGCGGCGATGACCACGCGCTCTGCAACTGGGGACGCCCGGGCTTCGACGACCACCCGGTGAACTGCGTGAACGCCGCGCAGGCCATGGCGTACTGCGCGTGGCGCGGGGGAAACCTCCCGAGCGAGGAGCAGTGGGAGTTCGCCGCGCGGGGACACTCGTCGCGGCGCTTTCCGTGGGGCAACGCACCGCCCACGCCGGGCCACGCGAACCTCTGCGGCACCGAATGCGGAACGCAGGCCCGTCAGCTCGGGCTCGTGTGGACCGAAGGCATGCGCACCTGGCGCGATCCGTGGCCGGGCACCGCGCCGGTCACCGCGCTCCCCGCGGCGGGCAACACCCCCGAGGGCCTCGCGGGCATGGCGGGCAACGTCTGGGAATGGACCCGCACCCCGTGGACCCTCTACTCCGACGGCCACGGCTACCAGGGCCCCGATCCCAACCGCCGCGTGATCCGTGGCGGCGGATGGAGCCGCGGCGCCCTCACCGCCGCCCGCGTCACCGTGCGCGAATGGCGCGGCGTCAGCTACGACGGCATCGTCGTGGGCTTCCGCTGCGTCTACGACCCGCGCTGAGCGCAGCCCCTCGCAGCACCACCCTCCACCGCGCGCGCAGCCCGTTGTCATCGCCGACCCGCGATGCGAGCGTGACCGCCATGCGCCGTCTGCTCTTCGTGACCGTCGCCGCGCTCGCCGCGTGCGGCACCTCCACGCCCGCCGCGCCCGCCACCGACGCGGCCGTCGATGCCGCCGACGCGGCCCTCTCCCCCGATGCGCCCGCGGTGAGCGACGGCGCGACCGTCGACGGAGCCTGCGATCCCGTGGCGCCCACGCGCTGCGGATTGCCCTTTCCCAACGACTTCTGGACCGTGCCCGACGGCACCACCCCGACGGGTCTGCGCGTGCGCTTTCGCGAGGAGATGCTCCCGCGCGCGACGCCCCGCTGGTTCGACGACTTCGACGGCTTCTCACCCGGCGCGACGCTGCTCGCGCACCTCCCCAACGCCGTCGCCACGGGGCTCGTCACGCACCGCGAGATGGCCCGCTCGCTCACCGACACCTCGCCCACGATCGTCGTCGACGCCACCACCGGCGCGCGCATCGCCCACTTCGCCGAGATCGACGTGACCGCGCGCGACCCCGCCGAGCGCGCCCTCATGCTCCGCCCCGCCGCGGGCCTCGTGCCCGGTCACCGCTACGTGGTCGCCGTGCGCGACGTGCGAGACGCCGCGGGCGCCGTGGTCGCCCCGTCGCCCGCCTTCGCGGCCCTGCGCGATGACACGCAGAGCCCCTCCGTCGACGCCGCGATGCGCGCGCGCTACCGACGGATCTTCGACGACCTCACGCGGGCGCGGGTGCCGCGTGCGGGCCTCCAGCTCGCGTGGGATTTCACCGTGGCCTCACGGCAGAACACCACGCGCAGGCTCCTCGAGCTCCGCGACGCCGCCCTCGCCGCCGCAGGGCCGATGGGCCCCGCGTACCGCATCACCGACGTGCAGCGGAACCCCGAGGAGGGCGTGGCGATGCACCTCCGCGGCGAGCTCACGGTGCCGCTCTTTCTCACCGCCGCAGGGCCCGAGGGCGCGCTCAACGTGGGCCCCGACGGGGCGCTCCGCGCGAACGGCACGGCGACGTACCCCTTCTGGGTGCTCGTGCCCACGACGGCGATGACCACGCCTGCGGGCCTCGCGGGCTACGGCCATGGCCTCCTCGGCTCGGGCTCCGACGTGTTCGACGACCCGTCGGCACGCGCGCTCGCCACGGGCGCCAACGTGATCGTGTTCGCGATGGACCTTCAGGGCATGGCCGAAGACGACACGGGACGCATCTCGACGGCCATCTCGGGCGACGACATCGGGTCGTTCCGTCAGGTCATCGACCGGCAGCATCAGGGCCTCGTGAATGCGCTGCTCCTCATGCGCACGATGATGGGACGCATGCGCGACGAGCCCATGCTCCAGGCCAACGGACGCAGCCTCGTCGACCCCACGCGGCGCTACTACTACGGCGCGAGCCAGGGCGGCATCTTCGGCGGCACGTACATGGCCCTCACGCCCGACGTCGCGCGCGGCGTGCTCGCGGTGCCGGGCCAGTCGTACAGCCTCATGCTCGCGCGGAGCGTGAACTTCTCGACCTTCGACCTTCTCCTTCGCGCGCGCTTTCCCAACGGGCTCGACGTGCAGCGCGTGCTCGCGGTGATCCAGATGCTCTGGGATCGCACCGAGCCCTCGGGCTGGACGCCCTACGTTCGCAACGACCGCGTGCCCGGCACCGTCGCCCACGAGGTGCTGCTCCTGAGCGCCATCGGCGACCGTCAGGTTCCGACGCTGGCCGCGCACCTCATGGCCCGCACGCTCGGCGACGTGCCCAACCTCGCGCCGGTGAACCGCGAGCTCTACGGCATCCCCTCGGTGACGGGCATGCACACGGGCTCGTCTCTCCTTGAGTTCTCCTTCGGCCTCAGTGAGCCCCTCGAAAACGTGCCGCCCGCGGGCACGCCCGATCCGCACTCGCGCATCGGCGAGTCGATGCCCGTGTTCCCGATGGTGCTCGACTGGCTCGCGACGGGCGCGACGCGCAACCGCTGCGACGGCCCCTGCGACCCGAGCTGATGCGCACCGCACCGAACTCCCCCTGCACGAAGCTCCTTCACAGCGTGCGAGGGCGAAGCCCCGGATTGCCCGCTGCCCGTCGTGTCGTGTACGACCCGGTGGGTGAACGCACCTGCGGGGGTTTTCGAGAGTGGCCGCCTCGATGGCGGGTCGGCCCGCACACTTCTCACCGCGCTCAACCGCTTCGCGCGTCCCGACGACGGCCTCGCCGCGCGCCAGATCGTCGTGACGCTCGCGCTCCTCGTGGGCTCCGTCGCCCTCGCGCGCGTCGCGCCCTGGTGGACGTATCCCCTCCTCGCGCTGGCCTACGGCGCCCTCGGGCTGCGCCTCTTCGTGCTCCAGCACGACTGCGGGCACCACAGCCTCTTTCGTTCGCACCGCACCAACGACCGCGTGGGCACGCTCTGCTCGTTCTTCACGGGCATCGCCTACGAGCCCTGGCGTCAGGAGCACGGCTGGCACCACACGCACCAGGGGATGCTCCACCGCCGCGGCATCGACCGGGTCAACAGCCCCATGACCGTCGAGGAGGCGCGCCGTGACCCCGCGGGCGCGCTCCAGCGTCGGCGGTACATCTCCGTGCTCACCGTGGCCCTGCTGGGCTTCGTGAGCCTCCAGGTGAAGCGCAAGCGCTTCGAGGGATTCTTCTTCAACCGCCCGGGCTTCACGGGCCGCTGCGGCGACCGCGAGGCCAGCCGTCGGGGCCTGTGGCTCAGCAACACCGCGCACGCGCTCTGGCACCTCGCCGTGCTCGCGTGGATCGGCCCTGCGGCGTGGGCCTCGGTGCTCGTCGCGGGCATCGTGGTGGGCTCCGCGTGCGGCGCGCTGCTCTTCTGGGTGCAGCACAACTTCGAACACACGCACCACGCCGACGAGGGCGACTGGCGCTTCGTCGACGCGGGGCTCCGCGGGTCGAGCTACCTCGCGCTGGCGCGTCCCTTCGCGTGGCTGAGCGCCGACATCGGGCTCCACCACGTGCACCACCTCAACGCCCGCGTGCCCAACTACCGCCTCGAAGAGGCCCGCGCGGCCCTCGCCCCGCTCGCCGCCGTGGCGCCGCTCACCCGCGCCGACTTCGCGCGCTGCTTCACCCACGTCTTCTGGGATCCGCGCGCCGCGCGAATGGTCCGCCACGAAGCCCTTTTCGGATAGAGTGCACGACCTCATGGGGGATCGCCTCACGCTCGCTCTCCGCCCCTGGACGTACTCCGAAATCGGGGTCCTCTGGGCGGCGCTCCTGGGGCTCATGGCCCTGTGTCTCGCGCTGCAAGCACGCGGTCGCGCGCGCCTCGCCCACGGCCTCATGGCCGCCGCGGGCGCCGGGCTCACGGCGCGCCTCGCGTGGCACCTCGTCACCCACTACACGCGCTGCGCGGCCTGCGGCGTGGCCTTCGACCTCGTGCCCAACGCGTCGAGCTGGGCCTTCTTCTACGACTACCTCTGCGTGGTGGTGATCCTCGCCATGATCGCGTGGCAGGAGTCGCGACGCTTCGCGCTCCCCTCCCCCGCGCGCACCGTCACCGCGATGCTCGTCGCGCCGCTCGTCACCGCGCCGCTCTTCTTCGCGAAGCTCCACGACCTCGAAGCGCAGGAGACGGCACCCTCCACCGCGCCTCCGTCGTGGCGCGTCCCGTACGTGGCGATGGCCGTGCTCGCGGCGCCCTTCGTGATGCCCGCGCTGCCCTTCGACCACTTCGGCGCGCTCGGCGGCGAGTTCTTCTGGGACGGCACCTCGAACCGACTGAACTCGTACATCGGCCTCTCGGTGCTGCTGCTCTTCGGGCAGGTGTTTCTCTTCACGCTCCCGCGCACGCGCGGCTTCGCGTGGCAGGTCGCGTCGCTCTTTCTCGCGTTCAACAACCTCGCGGCCTACCTCGCCCTCTTCGCCGCGCGCTTCGACGCCCGCCACGATGCGCGCCCCGCGCGACCGCCCCTGCGCTTCGCCCCGCGCGGCGCCGGCGCCGTGATCGCCGCCGTGCTCGCAGGCAACGCCGTGGCCGCCCTCTTCGGCGTCGCGCTGCGCTACACGCACTTCATCATCAAGGCCCCGGAGACCGTGTGCGCCGAGGGAAGGGTCACCCGCGCCCGCACGCTCCCGCTGTGTGTGCGCGCGCTCGAAGGGGTGACGGCGGCCCGCGAGGCACGCGCCCGCGCGCCCGGTGCGAACGCGCTCGACGTGGCGCTGCCCGGCGAGACCGCGGTGGCCCTCTCGTACGCGCGACAGGCGGTCATCGCGCTCGGCGAGGGAGACCAGCGCGAGGCGGGCGTGCTCACGCGACGACTCGGCGAGCAGCACGGAAGCGACCTCCCGGTGTGCCAGGAGGCCGCCTCCGCGAACTACGCCGTGCTCAACGAGTGTCCCGAGTAGAGGGGATCAGCGCGTGACGATGCGCGGGCCGCCGTCGCCGTAGAGCTTCGCGGCGAGGTCGCCGAGCCAGCGGTCGACGGGCGTGTCGGTGAGTCGGAGCTCGCCGGTGCGCATGGCCTCGACGAGGCGCGCGGTGCCCTCGGAGGGACGCTCCACGCGCTGGAGGAGCACGGCCACGGCGGCGAAGAAATCGTTGACGCCGGTGCGGGCCTTCCACGCGGCGACGGCGGATCCGAGGGCCTCGTCGGGCGCGGCGGGGAGTTCGTCTTCGTTGGAGACGCCGAGCTCGTTGATGGCGGCCATGACGGCCTGGCTGCGCTCGACGAAGCCCAGGGGTTCGAGGGTCTCGGGCATGAGGGGCGAGCCGATCCAGAAGGTCTGCTTGCCCCAGTTGTGCGGGAAGTCGACCTTCTCTTCGAGGGGCTCCACCGGGAGGCCGCCGGTGAAGCGCACGGGCACGATGGGCGCGCCCGTCGCGAGGGCCATCTCGATGAACATCGGGTTGAGCAGGGTCACGGGCTCGCGGCACGTCGTGGAGCGCGTCCCCTGCACGTGCACCAGCACGTTGCGCGTGCTCGCGGCGAGGGCCTCGGCGAGCTCCTGAATGCGCATCGCGAGCTCGTCGGGTTTCGAGCGGTCGAGGTACGTGTACATCTCCGGGTGCTTCACCCCGGGGTACGCGAACATGTGCTCCATGAACCACCCGAGGTAGCTGTCGCGGCCCTCGATCTTCGCGAGGCCCACCACGCGCTTCGCGGTGAGTCCCGAGACGTAGGTCGCGATGAGCGCGGGCTCGCTCGCAACCTGGTGGTTCGCGAGGTAGAGGCATCCCCGGTCGCGCACGCGCGCCAGGCCCGCGGGATCGGTCACCACGAGGCGCTCCACGAAGGCGTCGGTGAGCGCGAAGGTGATGTCTTCGAAGGGCCACGCGCCCACGCCGAAGTAGTCGCGCCAGAACGCGCGCACCTCGCCCATCTGCGACGAGCCGCGGTACACCACGGCGCCCCCATGGGAGGGCTCCACCGTGGGCATCGCCGCGGCCGTGACGGGCGCCACGGAGGCGACGGGCGCGACGGGCAGCGAGGGCGCGGGCGACGACTCGTCGGCGAGGCGACGGGCGATGCGCGCGAGCGTGCGCTGCTCGTAGACCAGCGAGGTGGGCACCACGCGGCCGACGAAATCCGAGAGCTCGGTGACGAGGCCCGTGACCGCGAGCGAGTCGAGCGCGAACACGTCGAGCGCGGCGTCGGGATCCACGCGCTCGGGGGCGATCTTCGCGAGCACGGCCACGCGCGCCGTGAGCCACGCGAGGAGCTCGTCAGCGCTGCGCGGCGCGGTCACCCGCGCGGACTTCGCGGAGGCTGCGGCGGTCGCACCGGCGAAGTGGCGGGCCACGACGGACTCGGCCCACGCGACGTTGCACTCGATGAGTTCGAAGTTGAAGAGGCTGCCCACGAACACGGTCTGCTGGCGGCCCTGGAGCGCGTCGAGGCGGTCGTAGTAGCCCTCGCGCGCGTCGTCGGCGGTGACGTGGGGGAAGTACTTCCAGCGGCGCACGAGGGAGACCTCGCCGAGGGCGCCGCCCATGCGCGCGAGGTCGTCGCGGAGCCGTTCGAGCACCACCGACTCGTCGATGCGCGCGTCGCCGTACGCATAGAACGTGTGCACGTCGGAGCCCGGATGCCGATGGTGCACGGCCACGCAGTGCCCGAGGCGCGCGGGGTCGTCGGCGTTGGGACGCAGGATGTAGAAGCCCTCGGTGGGCAGCCCCGTCGCCCGCGCCACCACGGTGTAGTAGTCGAAGTAGCGCACGCGAGAGAACAGCGCGCGCTCGTCGAGGGTGGCGTCGAGGAGCGAGAGCGACTCGTCGAGGGGCGTCGCGACCACGAGGCGGTCGAAGGTCTCGATGCGTCCGTTCACGAGCACGCGCACGAGGCCGTCGCGGCGCTCGATGGCCTCGACGGAGGCGCCGGTGCGCACGTCGGGGAGCTTCGAAGCCACGCGCTCCCAGAGCGACTGGAGCCCGCCGTCGACGGTCCAGTACTGCGGCAGCGCGGGGTCGCCATCCTTCGCGAGGAGGCCCGCGGTCTCGGCGGCCTTGAGGAAGTACATCGCAGGCAGCGACGGGTCGGCGAGAAAGCCGTAGCCCGTCGACGTGTAGCTGGCCCCGATGGCGTCGCCGAGGGCCGCGAGGTCATGGGCTTCGAGCCACGCGCGCGTCGGCGTCGAGAGCACCTTCGCCACGCCCGCGAAGCCCGCCTCGCCGAAGGTCGGAAACTCCCGATCGCGGAGCGCGCGGTAGCGCAGGAAGGTCTCGCGCAGCGCGGGGCCCTCGTCCCAGGGAATCACCCGCTTCTCGTCGAGGCTCCACACCTTCGTGGGCGTGGCGAGCGTGCGCGCGGCGCCGACCTCGTCGCAGAGGCGCGCGAGGCCGCGGTACTGGGGCGTCGCGAGGTGTCCGCCGAGGTCGATGGGCAGGCCGTCGACCGTGACCGTCGCGCACTTGCCCGCCACCGCGGGCGCGCGTTCGAGCACGGTCACCGCGTGGCCGAGCTGGTGGAGCTTCCACGCCGCCGTGAGCCCCGAGGCGCCCGCGCCGAGCACGCACACGCGCAGCGGCGCAGGGGCCTTCGAAGACGACGGAGACGGTGCGGCCGAGGGCGTGGTGGCGGGGGTGGTTCCCGCGGGTGCGACGGCGACGAGCGCGGCGAGCGAGGCGGGCAGCGGGCGGCCGAGACGGGCGCACGCAGAGACCTCGTAGACCAGCGCGCGGAGCACTTCGAGCGAGGCGGGATCGTCGGCGCTCGCGGCGCGCACGGGGCCCAGCGAGGCGGGCGCGTGGGCGCTGTTGAAGCGCAGCCCTTCGACGAGCGCATCGTCGACGAGCGCGTCGAGGCGCAGCGTGGCCGCGTGGCGCCAGGGGTGGGCGTCGGTGTTCCACGGACGGGTGCAGTCGAGGGCCTCGGGCGAGGCCTCGCGGAGCTGCACCTCGAGGGCGTAGGTGATGGCGCCCGCGGCGAGGCGCGCGCGGAGTTCCTGGTGGAGAAAATCGGGCGCGCGGGGGTCGTCGTCGCGACGGGGCATGGCGTCGGGCGGGAGCAGGGTGTCGCCGCGCACGAAGGCTCCGTCGTCGGTCACGTCGACGCGTCGCAGTCGGTAGCGCACGAGGCGCTCGACCCCGTCGTCGGCGCGAAACTGAAACGCCGTCTTCGAGTGGTAGTGCACCGCCGTGTACGAGTCGGGCGCGCGGAACATCTCCCACGCGGCCGACGCGCGGTGCGGCTCGGCGCGGGCGATCTCGTCGCGCTGCGCGGGCGTGGCGGCCATCCAGCGCGCGAAGGTGTTGGCCGTGGGCGCGAGAAACGCGCGGCCCGTGGTGAGCAGAAGGTCGAGCGCGGCGGCGCCGAGATCGTCGGGGCGCGCGGGGTCGAGCACGCGCACGGTGGCGCCGCGGTTGTCCCAGGCGGCGTCGTCGTCGAGCACGCCGTTGGCGTGGCGCACGAGCACGGGCATGCGCCGTCCCGTGGCGAAGAACGGGTGCGAGGGGAGCTGCGCGCCGTCGACCTCGATCCATCCGCGGAGCGTCGTGGCCCTGCGATGGAACATCCGCGCCCGTCGCTCGACGCTGGCCCGCGCGAACCACCGCGCCACGTCGGCGGCCACACGGCGCAGCGACGCGTCGGCACCGTCGAGGAGCGCGTCGAGGGTCTCGGGCGTTCCCTCGTCGACCGCACGCACCACGGCGCGCAGCGGGAGCTCGCCGCGTTCGAAGGCCGCGCGACACTCGCGACGACGGAGCTTGCCGCTCGTGGTCTTGAGCGCCGCGCCGGGGCGCCCGAGGGCCACCACCGCACACGACGCTCCATGCGTGCGGAGCACCTGCGCGCGCACGGCCTCGGCCACGGAGGCGCACACGTCGTCGGGCGCGTCGCCGTCTTTCAGCTCGACGAGCAGCGCGAGGCGGTCGCCGGTCTCTGCATCACCACGGAGCGCGAAGGCCACCACGCCGCCGGGACGCACCGCGGGATGCGCGTTGCGCGCAGTCTCTTCGAGGTCCTGCGGGTAGAGGTTGCGGCCGCGGAGGATGAGCAGGTCCTTGCGGCGGCCGGTGATGAAGAGCTCGCCCTCGTGCACGAAGCCCAGGTCGCCCGTGCGCAGGTAGCGCCGCGCATCGTCGGGGAGCTCGGCGTAGAAGAGCTCGCGCGTCTCCTGTTCGAGGCCGTCGTAGCCGAGTCCGCGGCTCGGCGAGTCGACCCAGATCTCACCGACCTCGCCGGGCGCGCGGAGCGCGAGGGTCTCGGGGTCGACGACGCGCACGGTCACCCCCTCGGAGGGCCTTCCGCAGCCCACAAAATCGAGGCCCGGATCGTCGGCGGAGACGGCCTTCGCGCGCCCGTCGCGTTCGAGGGTCTCGCGGTCGAGGCGCATCCGCGCGCGGCCCCGCACGGAGACGCCCACGGTGTGCTCCGCGAGGCCGTAGGCCGGGCAGAAGGCTTCGGGGTCGAGGCCGCTCGCGGCGAAGGCCGTGACGAAGGCGTGCACGGTCTCGGCGCGCACGGGCTCGGCGGCGCTCATCACCACGCGGAGCGCGCGGAGGTTCCACGCGCGGCGCTGCGCGTCGGTGGTCTTTCGCACGGCGAGGTCGTAGGCGAAATTGGGCGCGGCGGTGTGCGTGGCGCCCACGCGCGACATCACGTCGAACCACACCGCGGGGCGCTGCACGAAGGCGAGCGGAGACATCCACCACAGCGCGCCGTTGCCCCAGAGCGCGCTCAAGATTCCGCTCACGAGCCCGAAGTCGTGGAAGTGGGGCACCCACATCGCCATGCGCGCGTCGGGGCCGAGCTCGAGGTCGCGCGCGTTGCAGGTGAGCTGGTGCGCGAGGTTGCCGAAGGTGAGCAGCACGCCGCGCGGCGACGAGGTCGAGCCCGAGGTGTACTGCACGAAGGCCACGTCATCCGCAGCGACGGGCGGCGCGGGGGGCGCGGCGCGGGGCGCGAGGTCGAGGCCGCTCGTGATGTGCCACGCGACGGGCGGGAGGCGCAGCGAGGGGTTGTCGGCGACGAAGGACGGGAGGCTCCCGAAATCGTGGTCGGTGAGCACGGCGCGGGCGCGGCTGCTCTCGATCACCCGCGCGAGGGCGGGGAGCTCGCGTTCGAGGTTGTACGGATTGGGCGGCGTGACGGGCACGGGCACCACGCGCGCCACGAGGCACGCGACGAGGGCGCGGACGAAATCGAGCGACGGGGCGTAGAGCAGCGCGACGCGGTCGCCGGGGCGCAGCGCGTACGCGTCGGTGAGGTGCGCGGCGAGGGCGGTGGACTGCGCACGGAGCTGCCCCGCGGTGAGCGTCTCGCGGTCGGCGCCCGTGTCGTCAACGAAGGTGTAGAGCAGGTCGTCGGGCCGCTCGGCGGCGCGCAGAAAGAAGCGTTCGAGCAGGTTCGTCTCGGCGTGCATGAGGTCTCCGCGGGAGGAGTGCTGCGGGCATCACGGAGCGCGGCTCCCGACCGCGCGCCCCCGATTCGAAGAGGGCGCATGATAGCGTCGCCCGCGATGCGAAGGATCGCCTTCTTTGACGTCGACAAGACGATCCTCTCGGTGAACTCCGCGTCGCTCTGGATGCGCCGCGAGCTGCGCGCCGGGCACCTCTCGTGGTGGCACGCGCTCCGTGGCGCCGCGTGGCTCGCGCTCTACGCCCTCGGCCTCGCGCGGATGGAGCGCGTGCTCGCCGATGCGCTCCGCGTGGTCGAGGGCCACCGCGCCGCCGACCTCGAAGCGCGCACCCATGACTTCTACGTCGCCGAGCTGCGGGCGCGGATCCGTCCGGGCGTGCGCGCCGTGGTCGAAGCACACCGCGCGGCGGGCGACGGGCTTTGGTTGCTCACCACGTCGTCGTCGTGGCTCTCGCAGCGTCTCGCCGACGACCTGGGCTTCGACGGCTACCTCTGCAACACGCTCGAAGAGCACGACGGGCGGCTCACGGGACGCGCGCACGCGCCGCTGTGCTTTGGCGACGGCAAGGTGGCGCACGCGCAGGCCCTCGCGGCGCGCGAGGGGGTCTCCCTCGCGGAGTGCGTGTTCTACACCGACAGCTACAGCGACCTGCCGATGCTGCTCGCGGTGGGCGAGCCCGTGGTGATCGACCCCGACCCGCGGCTCCGTCGCGAGGCGGCGCGGCGGCGATGGCCCGTGCGCGACTGGGGTGTTCCGACGCTCGCGGGCTGACGGTGACGCGCGTGCGTCGCTAGACTCGCGCCCCATGCGTTCCCCCTTCTTCTTGTGTGCGATGGCGCTGGCCGTGGCGCTCGCAGGCTGCGGCAGCAACCCCGTCGTGGGCGGCTACGTCGCCGATGCGAGCAACGACCTCGCCCTCGACCTCCCCACGAACCCCGACGCGGGCGACGTCACCGACGCGGGCGACGTCACCGACGTGAGCGATGCGTCCGTCGACACGGGGCCGCGCTGCGGCACCGGACAGATCCTCTGCGGCGAGGTGTGCGTGTCGCCCTCCACCGACCCGCTGCACTGTGGCGCGTGCGGCGTGCGCTGCTCCGACGCCGAGCGCTGCGTCGACGGCGCGTGCCGCGTGGCCTGCCCCGGCGGACAGGTCACCTGCCCCGGCGCCGACGGCGGACTCACGTGCGTGCTCACCTCCACCGACCGATCGCACTGCGGCGGCTGCGGGCGCGCGTGCGCCGCGGGCGAGGTGTGCTCCATGGGCGCGTGCACGACGACGTGCTCCGAGCTCCTGGTGACGTGCCGTGACACGAGCGGGGCCACGGTGTGCGCCGACACGCGACGCGACGCGCGCCACTGCGGCGCGTGCAACAACGCCTGCGGCGCGGGCCAGACCTGCGAGGGCGGACGCTGCGTCACCACCTGCGCGGTGGGCTTCACGCCGTGTGTGAGCGGCGCCGACGCGGGCGTCGACGGCGGCTCCATGGACGCCACCGCCGACGGAGGCTCCGCGGGCTACTGCGCCGACCTCCAGGTCGACCGGAACAACTGCGGCGCGTGCGGCAACGCGTGTGCGGCGGGCCAGGTGTGCGACGGCGCGCGCTGCGTGCTCTCGTGCGCCGCGGGCACCACGAGCTGCGCGGGGTCGTGCCGCGACACGCAGAGCGACCGCGCCCACTGCGGCGCGTGCAACAACGCGTGCGGTGACGGCGAGGTGTGCTCCGGCGGACGCTGCGTGCTCTCGTGCGCCGCGGGCCAGACGAGCTGCGCGGGATCGTGCCGCGACCTCACGAGCGACCGCGCCCACTGCGGCGCGTGCGGACGCGCGTGCGATCCGGGCCAGGTGTGCTCCATGGGGAGCTGCGTGCTGTCGTGCGCGATGGGGCAGACGAGCTGCGCGGGGTCGTGCCGCGACACGCAGAGCGACCGCGCCCACTGCGGCG